>JAWCNZ010000008.1:0-51983 GCA_038848005.1 Bathyarchaeia archaeon
CCGAACCAGGCGACCTCAACTGGGACTTCCCATGCGACGTAACAGGCGGCAACCTAATAGACATGAAAGACATACGCAACATAGCAGCATTCTTCCTATGCGAATGGACATTCACCAATCCATAATGGGCCGGGCCGGATTTGAACCGGCGACCTTTCGGTTATCAGCCGAACGCTCCAGCCAAGCTGAGCTACCGGCCCTCAACGCCATTAATTAAAATAACATTTAAACTGTTTTAATGGTTTTCGGCGGGAAAGACTAATATTGACATTTTATGTTTATGTTTTGTGGGGGCATTGACTGTTAGCCGAGTTAAACGCTTAATGGTTTCGTTGTTTTTGTTGGGTTTGATAGTTTGGATTGTTGAGGGTTTGATAGCTTCTGAAAGAATAACGTTTTCAGTTTTTTCCATGCCAGATGCTTCAAACATGCTGGCTGAAAGTTTTGAATATTTAATTTTACTGGTGTTTTTCGTTATAGCCGCTGGGTCTTTGACGGTGATTATTCTTGACAGGCGAATGTTTATTGAGTATCTTAAGGGGTTACTCAGTCAACCCCGAGACGAAAGCAAGCAAAGTACGCTAAAGCGATTCCTCGCTTTTACCATAGGTTTCGGCGTCATGTTTACAATTATTTGGTTTTCGGCAAGCAGTAAATGGTATTTAGGTATTCCAACGTTAGATGGTGGGAACCAATCATCACAGATCGGTGATAACAGCACCTTGCAAAACAACACTTATGAACCACAATCGCTGATGCCTACACTTTGGTTGGTGTCTGGCGTACTGCTTATTGTGGCAGTCTTCACAGGAGGTTTGCTTTTTATTCAAGCCGCAAAAGAAGCGCGGGAAGAAGCGTTGGCTGTTCTGCATTTGGAAGAAGAGGTTTTGCAGGAAAAAGCCTTAAATGTTATTGGCGAAGCCATTTCAGAAATTACTGTTCACGAGGGCGATTTAGGTTTTAGGGCTGCAATAATCAAGTGTTATGAGAGGCTTTGTGAACTGCTGGCGCAACATAATTGCCAAATCCAAAAGCATGAGACTGTTCAAGAATTCAGAGTTTCTGCATCTAAACTTCTCAACATACCAGATAAACCCTTTTCTACGCTTACTAATCTTTTTGAAGAGGCAAGATATAGCGTGCATGAGATTAATGAGGCGAAGAGAAACGAAGCTTTGAAGTGCTTAGAAGAGATAAAAAACCATTTAACCAGTGGCAAACCATGATTGGCTCCAACAAAAATATAATTGTTTCGGTTTTTCTCTACGCAGCGCTCGTTTTAGTTTCGATTTTCACTGGTTTGATAAATGAAAATGCTGGATATGTCCTCTTTTTTTCAGCGTCGCTTTTCTTTTCAGCCTTGGTGGTTTATGAAGTGTGGATGGAATCCAAACCCATGAAAGAGATAAGGTATCCTGTTCAAAACCGAAAGGAGCTTTCCACGACGATTCATAACGCATTGTCTGGGAAAACATCTCCAACTCATTTTTTAAGCTGCCTACGGCAGATAATTGTTAAAAGATTAAGTTTAAGATTGGATGTGACAGAGGCTGAAGCTGAAAGTCTCCTGCAAAATCCTGAAAAGCTTCGGGGTTTGGGCTATGAAAAATTAGCTTTCTTTATAAGTGAGAAAAACTTTTTCGCTAAAACAAAAAGTGAGAGGATAAAGTTGTTAAATGCTGCTTTAAGGCTGTTGGAGGAAGACTAGGATTGAAAATGGAAGAGCAGTCTGTATCGGCTATTGTTGATGAGGTAAGCAAGCTAATCGTCGGAAAGGAAGAAGTTTTGAAAATGGTTATGCTTGGCATTTTATCTAATGGGCATATACTTTTTGAGGATTATCCTGGCTTGGCGAAAACAATGATTGCCAAAAGCTTCGCCATCGCCCTTGGATGCGACTTTAAACGTGTTCAGTTCACGCCCGACCTGCTTCCTGCTGACATAACTGGAACTTATGTATTCAACCAAAAAACGAGTGATTTCATCTTTAAAGAAGGCCCAATATTTACGAACATTCTTTTGGCTGATGAAATAAACCGTGCTCCTCCAAAGACGCAGTCTGCGCTTTTGGAGGCGATGCAGGAAAGACAAGTTACGCTTGATGGGAAAACCCATAGTTTAAAAGAGCCTTTCATAGTTATTGCAACGCAGAACCCGATTGAGCTTGAGGGTACATATCCTTTGCCCGAGGCTCAGTTGGACAGGTTCATAATGAAGATAAGGGTGGGCTATCCGAATGTGGAGCAGGAAACCGAGATATTGCGGAGGCGTATGCTTAGAAAAAGCGACAGCATAGACCTAAAACAAGTTGCTGACCCAAGCACGGTCGTTCGAATGCAAAAAGCTGTTGAGCAAGTTTATGTTGACGGTGACATAATGCGTTATATATCAGAGATAGTTCATGCTACAAGGCGCCATCCAAAAGTGGAGATTGGAGCCAGCCCACGGGGTTCGCTGGCGATTCTAAAGCTTGCTAGGGCTAATGCATTTTATAATTTGAGGGATTATGTGACGCCAGACGACGTTAAAAGCGTTGCTGTTCCAGCGCTTTGTCACAGAATAATTTTCAAAACTGAATACTGGTTTAGGGGTGTAACGCCAGAATCCGTTATAGAACAGGTTTTGTCTGAAGTTCCAGTTCCAAAGTTGGATAAGAATGCTTAGCCGACGAGTGCCACTGTTAACAGCTTTTTCAGCAGTTCTCGTACTTGTGAGCATAGCCCTAAAAGACTGGTGCCCCTCAACATTGATACTTCCAATAACCACCCTAATTATGCTTACGCAGTTTTTGTCGCCGAAAAGCGAATTGAACGTGGAAGTTAAAAGAAAACTGACGCAGGAAATCGTTATGACAGGCGAAACCGTCACTGTAAAACTTGAAGTAACAAACAAAAGCGAAGAAAAAATTGATTTCTTGGAAGTATATGACATGCTTCCAGCGGAATTATGCCTAACAAAAGGCGCAAATCACCTCATTATTTCTCTTGATGCTAAAGAAAAAATGGAATTAATTTATGAAATCCTCTGCAATAAAAGAGGAATGCATGAAATTGGCCCCACATTTTTAAGGACACGCGACCCTTTAGGCTTCAGCTTCAATGAAAACACACAACCCACAACTTTTAGGCTTCATGTTCTGCCCAAAATTGAAAAACTAAAGTCTGGCGACTTGCCCTTCAAAAGAACTGGTCAATGGCCCGGAGTAATCCATTCAAGCCGAAAGGGCGCTGGAATGGAGTTTTATGGGTTGCGTGACTACTTTCCAGGGGATGACCTTCGAAGGATTGGATGGAAAGCGTCGGCGAGAATGGGAAAGCTTGTTACAATTGAAAATGAAAGTGAAAGAAGCACAGACATCGTCATAATTCTTGACGCCACCAGCGACTTAAGTTTAGGCGACAATTCAGAAACGCTTTTGGAATACTGCATTAGGGCTGTCGGGTCTTTGGCTTCGCTTCTATTAAGCCTCGGAAATCAAGTGAGCGTTATAAGCCACTGTACAAGCAGAATTTGGCTTCCAGGAGGCTTCGGCAAAAGGCACTTGCGAAACGTTTTAGACCATTTGGCGGATGTGGAAGCTGGAGAGACTCCCCTTCCCATAGGCTTTGGCTTAGACTGCATTTTCGAGTCTAAACCACAAGTAATATTGGTTTCTCCATTGTTGGCGCCAAACATCGTAAAAGATGTTAGGAGCATAGTATCTGATGGCTATAACGTACTTGTAATTTCGCCATCCCTTTCGGCAACCCTAAGCAAACAAGCCGATGAAGAAACTAAAATTGCATTTAGAATCTTCGCCCTCGAACGCAGAAACACAATTACTGAACTTAGGCGTTACTGCACGGTTGTAGACTGGAACCCAGAAGTCCCCCTTAAAACAGCTATGAAAGGAGCTAGAAAATGGCGCATCTAAACTGGACACCCAAAAAATACTTGAACTTTTTTAAAGCCACATCATCCGCCCTTGTATTAACAATAAACCTGTGGATAGCCCTTTCACAGCCAAACTCACTAGTACTCGGCTTGTGCATGGGCTTATGCCTAACCTCCCTCGTCGGTTTCCTAAGCATGAAGCCAAAACTCTTTATTTTTCCATTATTGATGTCAGCGATAATTCTAATTGAAACAATAGTCACAGCGTCATCCAAGGGATTAACGACACAAATAATCCAAACACTTCAGTTCTCACTCCTCATATACGCAATTGAAATTGGGAATTCAACAATACACTTCAACAGAATCCTCCAAAAAATAAAGGAGCCAAAACCCACATCAGCAACAACCAAAGCCATAAAACGCTACATAACCAACCTAACAAAAATCATCACAGCATCTTTCACCCTCTCAGTTTTACTCCTCTTCGTAGGAAACCTAACACCACTCAAATTTGAACCAATAATTCTAGTAGCGACAGCAACCGCCATCATACTCACAACACTAACTTTTCTTGCCGCAAATCTGAACCATTCAAAACCAAAATAAAAACAACAACCTAAAACCCTTTAAAAGCTTAAAAGCTATTTTCTGTAGGGCCCGTAGCCCAGCATGGATTAAGGCGTCGGCCTTCGGAGCCGGAGAACGTGGGTTCAAATCCCACCGGGCCCGCCTTTGTATTGAATTATGGAAGAAAAGAGAGATAGGACAGAGGGTATTGTGATTAATGGAGTTTTTCGCAAGTTTTTAATAGGTTTAAAGCAATAGTGAATATGCCTTTCTGTTGTGTGAAGGGGTTTAGGATGGGTCGTCATCGGAGGGGTGAGATTCAGATTCTGATGGATATTCTAACCCTATCCCTAAAAGGTGTAAAGGCAACCCACCTTATGTATAAGGCTAATCTGAGCTATTCCACTCTTAGAAGGTATTTGTCTGCTGCCTTAAAGCAGAATTTAATTAGGAAGGTTTGCGGCGATGACGGTTCTGTTGTGTATTATATTACGGATAAAGGTAAGCTTCTTTTGGAAAGACTTAAAGAAGTAAAATATGTTTTACATTCTTAAGCGGATTTTATAGAAGACTATAGTTTTGTTCTAGACAATTAACCTAGATTTTTCATACTTAACCGTTTAAATACTAGATTTCCAACAATTAGGGAAACGAGAAAGGAACATTTAAAATGCCATTAAATGTTCTGTCTGCGACTGCCATGGAGGAAAATGCCGATGGAAGTTGCCGAAAATAAAGGGTTAGTTGAAGAGTTAAAGAAGGAATGGCAAAGTCTCTGGAGGGAACGTATCGACGACAAGGTCAGAGCTGAAGGGATTGCAAGCGCTGACTATTCGATGTTATTTGTTGAGAAGGGAACAGTAATTTTTGCAACGAGAAAGTTTAGGTTACTCAGTTTTAGGGAAATTTTGCAACTGCACAAAATAGTAGATGTTGACAGGTTTATTCCGCCGAGCCCGTCTGTGGGCGGATGGGGAAAATTCATTAGGACAATGATTATCAGCCAAAAAACTCATAGAAAGAGAGCTCAACAGTTTTTTGAGGGTGAAAAGAAAAAGCAACAGTTGAAGAAAGGCGGCAGAGGTTGGCTTCATTTGGAATGTTAAGTGTATTCGATTTTAGCTAATAATATTCTATTCCAGTTATGATTATGTCAAATGCGAATTCGTCAATGTCAATTTGTGTTGACACTGATAGAGTTAAAACCGCCTTAATTGAGTTTGCTGCATCTAAAACTTGTCCTTCGCAGTTCCAACTTAATGTTATGTAATTTTCAGCTTGAGCTGGATTCCAGTTTTCCATTGTCATGTTAAGCTTTATTCGGGTGTTCCCCGTATTTCTTATCCAAACCTCTCGGTTGACTTGTGTTCCTGGACTTAAAAATCCCCAGTCAATGGAAGTTACGTTATTTTTACAAGCTTCATCCCAGTATACGCCAACGCCAGCAGCTTTCAAGTATCCATAGTTTGGGACTCTCTCATAAGCCATAAGTAGGCCAGCAGCCAAAGCGCTTAAGATGATTCCTGTGAATGTAATGGCTAGGATTGTTGCGGCGTTGATTTTTTGTATTTCCATGTGTGTGTCACCACACAAAAGCGTATCTTAAGTCTTAATAAATATTACTGTTCACATTAACAACACATCTACAAAACAAAAACATACCAACAAAACTTCGCATACAACAAAAACATTATAATGTTCAACAATCCCGTCTAGTTCAAGTATAAATTTATTAGTTTCATTTCTGTTTTAGTCGCTGCGGAGGAAACCAAATCGTTTGCCGTAGGGCATTTCTCGTTTGGTTACATCGTAGCCAAAACATCAGCGCACATAACAAAAACAGAAATTAATATGCCCATTGTATTCGCTTTGTCGGTTCTTCCAGACATTGACATAATAATTCCATTCGTTGAACATCGAGGTCCAATCCATTCGCTAATAACATTATTCACAATTTTTATTCCAATCTTAATCTTTTACCGCAAAAGGGCAGCTCCATACCTTCTAGCTCTAATTCAGCATCCGCTAATCACCGATTATATTTGCGGAGGCAAAATCCAACTGTTATGGCCCATAACAACTCAACATTACGGTATAGAAATGTGCATAAAAAGTTTGGAGAACATATCGTTGGAGTGGATGTTTTTTGTTTTGGCGTTGGCTGTTATGCTGAAAACTAGGGATGCCGCCAAACTTTTGCAGCCTCACAATTCAAACTTGATTTTGGCTATACCCACAATTACGGTTTTGTTGCCGACTTTCCTAAGCTTTCCGTTGGACGTACCGTTTTGGCTTATACCTCCACATTTAATTTACTTGGCAATTTTCTTTGCGTCGATAATCATTGACTTTTCATCGCATAAAATAAGCCTTTAATTTTGGAATTATTTTTCATAAGACTTTTATATTTGTTGGTTTTGCATATGAATATGCCGAAATGGAAGTTTGTCGCATGGAGCCCAGTAAGAAACCTTTGAACGTCCTTGTTAAGCAGTTAAATGCTAATGTTGCGGTTGTTTTGAAAAACGGCTGTGAATATAAGGGTAAAATGATTAAGTGTGACGGACACATGAACATTCTTCTTGAGGGAGCAACTGAATGCCGAGAAGACCAGTTAATTACGAATTATGGAAATGTTTTGTTGCGGGGAAACAATATCCTTTATATTGCACTTGACATCCACTAAAGTCTTACTGTTTTTCCAGTCACGTAAGCCAAAGCCTCTTTAAGTTTAGCTTTCACCATGTGCTTACGCCTAAAAAACCCAATTATGTTTTTAACGTCTCTTGTTAGGAGTTGTTGGGCGTTTGGATGTTCCCTTGTGACGTATTGGGGCCAGTCAATTATTAAAACGTGCATGTTAGGCTTTAAAATAACATTGTATTCGCTTAGGTCGGCGTGAATTACTCCTGTCTTCAAATAAGCTTTGCGGATGTTTCCTAAAATTTCTTTTAAAACTTTTTCTGGTTCTGGAATTTCTTTGTATTCGGCGAGTTCTGCCCCTTCAATCATGCCCATGGCTATGACGTGGCGGTTTTGGCTTATCGGTTTTGGAACGGCAATTCTATGCGGAAAAACAAGTTTTAAGGCTTCAAACTCCTTTTCCGCTGCAAGTCGTGACTGATAAAGCCAGCTTGTACGCTGAGTCGTATAGCCTCTTTTACGGACTGTCTGACGAAAGCTGATTCTGCCAAGCCTATGAAATTTTATGGCTATTCGTTTGCCCTTTGGATTTAAGGCGTCGTAAACGTCTGCTTCTTTGCCGATGCCTAAAGGCTTGCCGAAAGCCTTAAGCACTCTAGCCTTTACTAAGGCGTTTATTGCCAAACAATCATAACCAGCATAATTAAGCGTATACCCCACATAGGCGCCTTTCATTCTATAAATTAGGTTTAATTTGTCGAGGCGGTTAAGTCGAAAATCTGTTTCTTCAGCGCTTAATTTCGAAAATTTTGCTATAACTTCTTTTGGGACGAACTCGTGTTTAGCCATTGCCGCTTCGATAACTTGCAGTACCCTGAAATCTGTGTTTTCCAATTTTTGAAACGCTTGAACGGCGATTTCGGCTGAAGACATCAAAAATAAAATGTGAATTTTATTTAATAAGGTGTCTTCTTGTGTTTAAGTGTCGTCGGTTTTTGCGGATTTTTGACAACAACAATTCTGGGGAGGTGGGCGTTTTGCGGGGGTATCGCAAAATCTGCTTCACGGTTGGATAAGGCTTTAAAATTGCGGTTAGCTCATGGTTTTTAGTGATTCAGCATCTATTATTTCGACTTTTTCGAGGGTTTCTTTTATGGCTTCAGCCAAGTTCATTTTCTTTTCAATGGATTCCACAACTTCTAATTTTGCTTTTGTTGTTGGATGCTTCGCCAGAAAAAGCGAACAGCAGTCCTTGTACGGTGTTACGGAAATGTTGAATGTTCCAATTTGCTTGGCTAAATTAACAGTTTCATTCTTTTCGTAGGTTAACAATGGTCTAAGTATGGGAAACTCAGTTGCTCGGCTTATTACTGCCATGTTCTCTAAGGTTTGGGATGAAACTTGCGCTAGGTTTTCGCCTGTTCCCAACGCTTTTATGTCATATTTTTTGGCTATTTCCTCAGCTACTTTGACCATAAACCTCCTAAAAAGGACAAGCCTATACTTGATGGGTGCTTCAACCGCCTCAGCCTCAAAAGGGTAAAAAGGCGCAAAAAAGGTTTTTGAAACACCGCCGTACTGGGCTAAAACCCTCATTAACTCCAAAATTTTGCTGCATCGTTGCCTATCAAACTTTTCAAAGGCATGAAAATGCAGAAAGTCTATTTGGCATCCACGCTTCATCAGCAACCACGCCGCCACTGGCGAATCTAACCCGCCAGAAAGCAAATGCAAAACTTTTCCGGAAACACCGACTGGTAAACCATACAATCCCCTAAACTTTTCGTCGAAAACATAGGCTTTTCCATTAACAAGCTCAACAAAAAATGTTTTCTGCGGTTCTTTCAAGTCTATTTTTGCATTGAATTTTTCGGCGAGGTAAGCGCCTAATTCACTGTTTACCTCAATAGACGTAAAAGGCAAAGCTTTATCCGCCCTTTTCGTTGAAACCTTCACTTTCAAGTTGGCTTCAACTCTAAAATTTTTGGTTAATAAACGCTTTATGGCGTTTATGTTAGCTTCTGTTGTAAATGCAAAGGCGAACCATGAAACTCCAAAAACCTTTTGGAGCGCTTCTCTAATTTTCGCTGTGTCCGACTTTTCTGAAAGTTCCAGTACTATTCTGCCTTGAACTTTCTTTACATTTTTGTATTCTAAACCATCAAGAGTTTTACGTATGTTTTCAATTAGTTTTCTTTCAAAGTATGGTCTATTCAAACCTTTAAGCCCAAGCTCGCCGTAGTGGATTAAAACACAGTCAAACAACGCCAAACACAACTGAAAACTACGATTAGACAATTAAAAACTTTCACTTTCCATTTTAAGTTTTGTATCCGCCGAAGCTTACCACTAAAAATACGCAGTACATGAAAAGTAAAACGGTAGCTTCTCTCCAGCTTATTTTTTCGCTTGAAAGGAAATACCATAACATCAAGTTTGCCATTAAAGAGAAAACCACTAGGTTTGTGAAAGCTGCTATGTTAACAGTAAAAGATGCGCCTACTAAAGCTACGCCGAGAATTAACGTTGTATTTGTGAAGCAACTTCCCACAATGTTGCCTAAAGCCAGTTCCAAATGACCTTTCATAGCCGATTTTATGGTGTTTGCAAATTCCGGCACGCTTGTTCCAAAGGCAACGATTGTTGCGCCTAAAGCAACTTGGTGCACACCAAGCTTTTCTGCAATGTAAACGGCGGATTCCACTATAAAATTGGCGCTTGCCACCACTATAAGCGCGCCTAAAACCGCCAAAAAAACATAAACCTTCAATTTTGAATTTCCCTCTCTAAACGCTTCATTTTTTGTACGTTTGACTCTTGCAAGTTTAAAGATGTAAAACACAAAAATTCCAATGAGAATTAATCCTATAAATCTGCTTGTATGTCCTATGTAAAGAAGTGTAAGCGGAACTATTGAAGCAACGAAAATGCCAAAATAAAGAGTCCCAACTTCCTCCTTAACAAAGAGTGGCGTCATTTTTAAAAGGTCTGAGCTTTTCATGGACGCAATGAGGAAACCCGCGCCCAATATTAAACAAATATTCACAACGTTAGAGCCTAAAATGTTTCCGACGGCTAGTCCAATTCCCTCGCCTATTAACGCGGCGAAAACCGAAACGCTAAGTTCAGGTAACGTGGTGACTAAAGCCACTAGAATAAACCCAATAACTGTCTTTCCAAAACCGCTTATTTCCGAAACTTTAACTGCATTGTCAATTGTTAATTCGCTTGCCCTGTCAAGAATAACCAGTGAAGCCGCAAGAACAAGCACGTTGCCGATTAGTCCCAGCTCTTCGAACAAGGCTAACCCCTTCTCTTCTGCTTAATCAAAATTAAAGGCGCATTAAAACATTTTCTTTACGTAGCCAACATAATAAAGAGAATAAATTAAAATTGTCCATTCTAACATAAGCTTAATCATGACGCCATATGAAATAATATTCCTTGGAACCGGCGGTGGAAGGTTCACAACAATTACACAGAAGAGGCGAACGGCTGGAACACGCATAATAAGCGAAGGGTTAAACCTCCACTTAGACCCTGGACCTGGAGCGCTTGTGTACTCCATCAGCGAAGGCTTAGACCCGCAGAAGCTTAACGCCGTTTTTGTTTCGCATTCGCATCCAGACCATTACACGGACGCTGAAGTTCTAATTGAAGCTATGACTAAGGGCATGACACGTAAACATGGAGTTTTAGCGGCTGCCAAAAGCGTTTTAAGCGGAAACGCCGTCTGCGAACCTTCAATTTCCACTTATCATCAGCAAATGCCCGAACAAGTGAGTGAAGCAACACCGAATATGAGATTTCAAGTGGGCAACGTCAACGTTACAGTGACTGAAGCGAGACACACAGACCCAGATGCCGTGGGCTTCAGATTTGAAACTGGGAATTTTGGCGATTTCGCCTACACAAGCGACACAGAATACTTTGAGGGAATAGGCAAATACTACAAAGGCGTAAGGCTTCTAGTGTTATGTGTTATGCGACCCGCTGGAAAGCCTTGGACTGGGCATATGACGACGGACGACGCCATAAAAATAGTTGAGGAATCCCATCCCGAACTGGTTGTTTTGACACATTTGGGAATGCAAATGATATTTAGGGGACCAGCAAACGAAGCAAAACTTATTGAGGAGAAAACTGGAGTTTCGGCTGTTGCCGCTGTTGACGGAATGCGTATACTTTTCGGAGAAAAAATAACTGTGCAAGCTGGCGATAAGAAAACTGCGCATAGACTGGACAAGTTCTTCTAATGTTTATATACTGCTGTATGAATGAAAAGGGTTATGCGTGTTGTTATAAGGATTGGCGGTTCAGTTATTGCTTCGCCAGTAAACCCAAACCTAATAGGCAGTTATGTGGAATTGCTAAAAAAGTTGAAGATGCAAGGGCATGAGGTAGCTGTTGTTGTAGGCGGCGGCGCCCCAGCAAGAGAATTCATCGCAGTTGCAAAAAGTTTAGGCTTAAATGAAAAAGCCCAAGACGAAATTGCAATTGCAGTTTCAAGAATTTTCGCCCAACTTTTCAAAGAAAAACTTGACGTTTTAAGCTGTCCGTCTATTCCATTAACAGTTGAAGAAGCCGCAAAATGCTTCGGTGAGGGACACATTCTCGTTATGGGCGGTTTAAAACCTGGAATGACCACCGATGCAGTTGCCGCTTTAATCGCTGAAAAAGTAAAAGCTGAACTGCTTGTTAAAGCTACCGACCAAGAAGGCGTTTACACAAAAGATCCCAAAAAATATGCAGACGCTGAAAAACTTGAACGTTTACGCTATGAGGATTTAACGAGTATTCTTGCTGAAAACAAGCATAAGGCGGGAATACACCAAATTATAGATCCAGAAGCAATAAAAATTTTGAAGCGCGCAAGGATCAAAATTGTTGTTGTTAACGGTTTTAAACCTGAAAATGTTTTGTTAGCCATTAAAGGCGAACACGTAGGGACAATAATTGAATAGGAATGGTGAAACCTTTTATAATTTGTAGTGGTAATTTTGATGGGTAACCGCAATGCAAAAAGAGCATAGAAACAAGCTTGTGAAAAATTTGGCGGTGGGCAGCTTTGCACTCATTATTTGTTTTGTCCTTGTGTACTGGTTTGTTACGTCGCTTCCCCAATTTTCCGCAGGTAAAAATACGGCAACTACGACAACGGCGACCACAACAACTGCAACTACAACCACGGCGACAGCAACGGCAACGACTACACTAGCCAACTTCACCATAGCTGTGGAATCTAACACAACTTGGAGTGGAAATTACACTGCACCAGAAGAGGGTTTTAGAGCTATTGGTGGTTTCACAAACCAAACCATAACCTTTATTGGTTCGGCATGTAACGTACGCGTGCAGAAACAGACCGCTGAAGGGTTTTTGCGTGTCAAAATTTATGTAAATGACGTTTTAGAGTTTGAAGACGAAACCGCCAATCCCTATGGGGCAATCACTGCTTCAGTGCCTTAACCATGTTTCTGGAAATGCGAAATGCTTAAATATCGGTGTTGATATCAATGTTGACATCAATGGTGATTTAAATGTTTGATTATCCTCCTCCACCTCCTCCGCCGTTCCGCCACTGGTTGAAGCATATGGCAGCCGTTCCAAAAGGGTTTCTACGCTACCAAGTTCTTGAACTCCTAAACGAGAAGCCCCTTTCAGGCTCTGAAATAATGAGTGAAATTGAAAAGAAGACAAATGGATGTTGGAAGCCTAGTCCAGGCTCTGTTTATCCTCTTTTGGCTTGGCTTCAAGATAACGGCTATATCCGTGAAGTGCCAACTGCGGAGGCTGGAATAAAACGGTACACGCTTACGGATAAGGGCAAACAGCTTCTTGAGGAACAGCGAAAAATTCAAACGCAGTTTGGAGAGAAAGCAAAGTTTTTCGCTCCGCCGTTTTTCGGCATGTTGTGGTGTGGGCTTCCAGATGAGAAGGCTGCTGAACTGCGGAAATCTTCCCTAAGGCTTATCAAAGCTTTTGCCAGCATCGGCATAACTGCAAGCGAAAAGTTTTCAGAAAAAGTTTTTGAGGAAACCATAAAAGTTCTAAGTGAAGCCGCTGACAAACTTGAGGAGATAAACAAGCGGTTGAGGGCTGAATCGCAATGAGTGAAAACGTAATTGTGGCTGAAGGACTAACAAAAGTCTTCAACAAAAGCCTAGTGGCGGTTGACCATGTAAACTTCAGCGTTAAAGACGGCGAAATCTTCGGCTTTTTAGGTCCAAACGGCGCTGGAAAAACAACAACAATCAACATGTTAATAACTCTTTTAAAGCCCACAGAAGGCAAAGCTTCAGTTTTGGGATACGACATTATAAAACAGGCAAGGGAAGTTAGAAAAGTTATAGGCGTTGTGCCGCAGGAGTACACCGCCGACGAGGATTTAACCGGCATTGAAAACATAATTTTATGCGCAGACTTGTACGGGATACCACGTGAAATTGCCAAAAAACGCGCCGCTGAGCTTCTGGAGCTTGTTGAACTTACAGCCTTCAAAGATAAAAAGGTTGAAACCTATTCCGGCGGGATGCGCCGCAGACTTGAGCTTGCATGCGGCTTAATAAACCGTCCAAAAGTGCTTTTCTTGGATGAGCCGACTTTGGGCTTGGATGTACAGACGAGAACTGCAACTTGGGATTATATTAGGCGGTTAAAGAAGGAGTATGGCATGACCTTGTTTATGACGACGCATTATTTGGAGGAGGCTGATGTCCTCTGCGACCGTATAGCCATAATTGACCATGGAAAAATTGTTGTGATGGGTTCTCCAGCCGAGTTGAAGAACAATTTAGGCGGCGACATAATCACCATAAGCATTCAAGGAAGCGCCGACATAACCGCACTTCTAAAAAAAGTTGACAACGTGGAAGAAGTGAAAAAACAAGATGACACATACTTTATTAAGGCTAGAGACGGTGAGTCCACAGCACCCCTAATAATCGAAACTTTAAGAAGCGAAGGACACGTTGTAAAGCGGCTTTCACTTACAAAGCCAACGTTAAACGAGGTTTATTTGGATTACACTGGCAAATCGATGCGCGATGCGGAAGAATCCGTAGAAAACTTTAGGGCGCAGAGAATGGCGTTAAAGAGGGCGAGAGCAAGATGAGCAAGGGTGAGATAAACAAAACAAACGAGTACCGCCCAAATTTTGTACGTGGCTTATGGGCTTTAACCGTTCGTGAACTTAAAAAATGGCTGAAAGAACCCATAATCCTTTTCATGGCTGTACTTCAACCAATAATTTGGATGGGCTTGTTCGGAAAATCCATGGATTTAAGCAAAATGTTTTCAAACAGCAAAGTGGACGCCATACCAGGCATAGCCATCCCACCCGAACAGCTCCAGCAAATGCTTGCGCAAATCGGTCCAAACATAATGAAAAACGTTTTCGGAGTTGAAGACTATTTTAGTTACATGTCTGTGGGCATGATATCCTTCATCGTCATGTTCACAACTATGTTCAGCGGCATGTCCATGGTTTGGGATAGACGTTTGGGCTTTCTTGACAAGGTGCTTAGCACTCCAGTTTCAAGAAGCACCATAATATTTTCGAAGGTTTTGAATGCAGCTTTTAGGGCGATGTTTCAAGCCACCATAGTATTAATACTTGCAAAAATTTTTGGCTTACGCCTAAGCGAAACCTTCTCTCCGCTTAACATTTTAGGCGTTTACGCGGCAGTATTCATGCTCAGCGTGGGGTTATCATCAATTTTCCTTGCGCTTGCCCTACGCTCAACAAGACACGAAACTCAAATGGCAATTGTAAATTTGATTAATATGCCATTAATGTTTGCAAGCAACACCTTCTACCCAATAAACATGATGCCCGAGTGGATACAAGCAATAGCACGTGTAAACCCAATAAGCTATTTAACAGACGCCATAAGACAGTTGACGGTGCTGCCACTGGATGTTTCGGCTTTAATGCTTGACTTTGCAGTTTTGGGCTTGTTTGCGGCTGTGTTCTCTTCAATAGGCATAATGCTCTCATGGAGATACCTAACAAAATAAGCTGAAATATGTAGAAAAAGCGGGTTTTTTGGATGGTTATTGTTTTTGCTTTTTATGTTTGAAACGTTTGACATAGATGGTTGTGACTGTTATGACTATTAGTGTTGTTGAGGCTAAGCCAATGTATTGAGCCAACAGCCCAATCTTGTCAACTGGAACGATATAACCACCAACACTCCCCATGCCACCTGTAATCCGTACCTCTAGGCTTTGAGACCAACCACTCCAACGTCCAGTTGAGTCATAAGCTGATACACGCACATAGTAGATTCCGGCTGGTGTGCGCATGACAACGCTTGGTTTTGCGTTGTAGGAATTGTGAGCTGCTTCGGTTGGTCCGGAATACCATGGCCACAGCAAGTAATTTGGGCCGTCAAATGTCTCGTTCCAGTTAACGTAAGAATCTACGTAGTTGGCTTCAACATCATATCTTACGCCTAGGTTATCCCAAGACCAGCCGTAACTAACTGTAACTCCAGCGCCTCCTCGCTCGAAATTAAAGTACCATCCGTAACATTTATCGTTTGAATAACACTGATTCTGCCGACTTCCAGTATTGGTGGTTTGATTGGACTGTCTTCTTCAAGCACTCCCACTATAACAAGTTTTGCTCCTCTCTTTAAAGCGCTGATCGCCTTGCATATGTTGGTTTTATTTTCTGCGAAATTATTGCAATATCTGCTTCGCCAACGGCATCCATCCCATTCTTGATTTCCACGTCCAAGTCTTCGGCAATTAAAGACGCTAACTTATTTGTATCCTCACCGTCAACCACAACTACCACAGCTTTTTGAGGGTTTCCAGATGTAGCTTGACATCCGACGTTGCCTTCCAACAAAATTACCATCATAATTGCCACTGCAATCTTGATAAAATTAACCGCTTTCAATGGCGTTTTCCTCCTTTACCTTTTCCTTGTTCTTGCGCTTCTTTAACACTGCCAATCCGAAAACTAAGCCTGTCGCCACTGCTATTTCGATGATTCCTAAAAGCCACGGAAAAACAATTGCTATTCTCGTTTCTACCGTCTTTTTCATAAGTATTAGAGGTCCAATGGTTTCTTCTACTACCTCATTGTTTGTGAGGAATACGTAAAGTTTTTCTGCTTTTATGCTCGTTGTCACTTCATTGCCTTCTTTTTCTTCGAACACTTTAGGTTTTATTGTGGCACTCCACCATCCATCGTTAGCGTCTCCTTCAGTTAGGCTTAA
Organism: Bathyarchaeia archaeon; assembly: GCA_038848005.1. Classification (GTDB taxonomy): domain Archaea; phylum Thermoproteota; class Bathyarchaeia; order Bathyarchaeales; family Bathycorpusculaceae; genus JAWCNN01. Next base: position 16,317 of record JAWCNZ010000008.1, read on the forward strand.
GGTGGCATTAACAAGTTTCTCTTCATAGTTAATGTAGGAGAGAACAACGTTTTCAACAGGAGTTTCCGACTTTATTCCAAAACTGACCTTTGCAGTTCCATTAACCACCGTGAAATCTTTTATGTGGAAACCGATGATTTCCACATTGTTACTTGCGTTTGCTGTTGCTTGCCACACCGGCATAAACATTACCGCCATAAAAACCATAAATAACAACATATAAGCCCCTTTCATCCTCATTCCTCCTTGTTCATGTTTTTCTTTTCGCCTTTTCATTAAGAGTTAGTGTAGCACGCCTCCAAAATATTTTGGTACTTTTGAATTTATGTTTTATGGCAAAATCTTAGAATGGCGTGTTTCCCCCATAGTTTCTATGTCTGAGGCTTTAACCTTCATCTTGTTATTCCCAGTTTCTCCATTTTTTGAATATTTCCTCTTGAACTTCAACAGCCTTTTCCAAGCTGAACTTGCCAGTTTTCCCACTTCGCAACTCATCCACAGTTGGAATGTAAATGTCAGTGCCTTCATTTTTGAATGGACAAGGCGGATAAGTTGGATGTTGCTTGCCAACCCTTACGCCTGTCACTCCAGCTTCTGGACAGACTCCACGCATAAATCCTCTACAGCCAACCAACCCACGTAGCAGTGGAAGATTCTCAATTAAATTAAAGTATAATTGGCTGGCTATACACCTGAACTCCGGCGAAGTTCTAACGCAAAGCCTAAGCGAAAGCAAATTCAAAAGCGACCTCAAATTTATCGTGAAATGGTATATCCCAACAGCTAGGCAAAACGGCAAAACGTATCTGGCTGACTCCTTCGGTACGCCAGCCCTCAACAAATCCTCATAAAACCTAATGTTTTGACCAACCAAATTTATGAATGCTTCCCTTTTTTCTGCATCTCCAATTAGGTGCGGAGGCAAAATTATTTCGTATGCTGGTTTTTCCTTTTCTATACCCTCAAAAACCTTAACAAACCTTGTTGAAAACCCGGAGTGGCTGGCTATCCGATGTTCAAGCAGTTCTGGAGCGTTGCCCTTCGACATTTTAACATCAAATTTTATGATGATATGCTCTAAAACAGAGCCATAATCGTTCTTAACCATCATTTTGAAAACTTCTTCGTCTTTGACCACTGGTGGAACTCCGGAAATTCTTGCGGAATAAACAATTTCTTTCCATGACTCTTTTCCTTTCGCTATCTCAAAATTCCATATTTTTGGTTTTATGATTTCAATTTGCAAGGTTCAGCCTCCCCCCTCTTAATTTTCTGTTCAGTATAAAAAAATTGTGCAGTCAAATGTGTAGAAGCTTTAAAATATCAACTGCTCATTTTAAAACTGAGGTTCTGGTTTGGTTAGGAGGCTCTACCCCAAACAGCCCGTCGTAGGCGTCGGCGCAGTCATAATCCGCAAAGGCGAAATTCTGCTTGAAAAAAGAAAAAGCGAGCCTGGAAGGGGGAAATGGAGCATTCCAGGCGGTTTAGTGGAGCTCGGCGAAAATGTAGTTCAAACAGTTATCCGAGAAGTTAAAGAAGAGACGGGTTTGGACGTTGAAAAGCCTGAGCTTATTGATGTTGTTGACAACATAATTAGGGATGAAAACGGCGAAATAAAATATCACTTCGTCATAATCGACTATTTTGTTAGGGTGAAAGGCGGCGAAGCAAAAGCCCAAAGCGACGCCGAAGAACTCCGTTGGGTTCCACTAGGCGAAGTGGAAAAATACGATTTAACAAAAACTTTCAAGGTTTTCCTCCAACGGAACAAGCAAAAGCTAGAAGAGCATTTTAAGGGATAGCTTCAATTTTTTCTTTTCCAGCCGAGGCTGGATAGTAGAGTAAAGTGCTGTTGTCGGTTGGGTCTGGTCCAACATCTTTCATCGTGTTTTCTATAGCTTGCTTTATTGTTTGTTTTTCCTTGATTAAATAGTGGAGTAGACGTGTTGTGGCTGTGTCCGTGCGGCTGGCGGATATTGAGGCGTTCCAGCCGATGTAGGCTTTTGCGCCTTTGCTTATGAAAGCTTCCGCTATGGGTGTGTATTCTAATCCTTTGCATCCCATCATAATAATTGTGGTGTTTTGGAATTTTCCTTTCATGTCTGAGAGTATAAATTCATGGCTTATTCCGAAATATGTGTCTCCACCGGCGTGGTATCTAACCCTTCCTACACGGTTTTTCAATTGTTCGTAAAAGTATTTGTCACTGCTATAGGGTTCAGAGGTAAACAGAGCCAGAAATGTTGTTCCTTCCCTAAGGGCTGAATGTACTCTCAAAATTATTATGTTGTAATTGCGTGTTGGTAAGCTTCTATAAAATTCAACTGTGACTTTTTCGCCGCTGAAATAATCAACCGTGTAATTAGCGCTTACAAGTAAATCAGCAGCTGTTTCAACAAAGGTTGTGTTTGGAAATGTTAGGCTTAAGTGGTCAATTATGGCGGCTTTAAACTGAGCGCTTGGGTTTAATTGCCAGTCTGGTTCAATTAGGCTTGGCTTTGAGGGGTTGGTTATAAGAGTGTATGCAAAGTATGTTAGGAGGCTTATACCTAATAGGACGATTGCGAGGAATAGCGTAACGCCTTTCCGCTTTTCTTTTTCAGCTTTTATTTTTGCTTTGGTTTTTGGATGCCTATTTTTTGGCATATACCAATAACCCTTATATAATATGGATAATATAAAAATGGGGGTCTGCATGGTTTATTGTTTTTGTTTTTTGTTTTTGATGCGTTTGATGTAGATGGTTGTGGCTGTTATGGCGATTATTGTTGTTGAGGCTAAACCAATGTATTGAGCCAAAAGCCCAATCTTGTCAACTGGAATAACATAACCACCAACACCAGGCGTTGGAGTAGGCGTTGGCGTGGGTGTTGGAGTTGGTGGAGGCGCTTCATAGTAGGCTGTGTAGGTTCCGCCTGAACTAACGGTTATTGTTGGGTTTGTGCTGCCAGTGCTCCATTGTTTGAATGGATGCCCATTTGGGTCTGTGTTTGGGACTGTGAATGTGTGGGTCCCGGTTAAGCCCGTAAAAGTGTGAGGCGTATAATAGCCCGTTGGGTTACCATCCATAATTATTGGAACGCTTATCTCAACAGACTCAGTACTGCAATAGGCATTTATTGTTATTGAGGGAAATATTCCGGTTTCGTTTGATGATAAGATATATGGCCCGATTGGGGTATTAGCGATTGGAATATTTTCTGCAAGTATAATAGTCATGTCTTCATATGAAGCTTCTAAGGTGTAAGTGTCTGAGGGATTAGCATCAGGCTTTGGAACTACAGATATTAAGTACTCTCCAATTTGTCTCTCAAAATCTAAAACTACCCCGTCGATTTTTCCATCATCATTTTCATCAATTTGCAGGTACAGTAAACTGGATCCATCTATCTCATCAATGGTTGCATTTTCCGGAATCCATAGCGTATCTTTTGTTATCGTATATTCTGAGGGATCAGTAACTTCAAGATCTGCGGGGGACCTGATCTTAATTTTTAATTTTTTAACTTCTTCTAGAGAAAGAGTAACTGGAAATTTAACTCTGCCAAACTTAAAGAAAGTCGCCTCCCGCCTAAGTGACGATGAATTATCAGGTATAATGCCCCAGTCAGTTCCTTTCGCATTGACTACATCATATGTTCCCGCTGAATATTGTCTTCCGTTAATGATCCCACCAGGGTAATAATAGTCGCCAACATACATAGCAACGTGCGTTATTTTATTTCTTTTTTCACCCGTGCCATTAAAAAATAATAAGTCTCCGGGTCTAAGGTGTTCCTTTGGTGTGTCCCTATCCATTAGGATAGTGTTATAGTTACATATTAGGTTAGCGCCTTCAAATGCTATACAAATTCCGGTGGATTTTACATATGTAACTTGATTAATTTTATACTTACTCCATGTTTTTGCTCCTGGATAATACTTTGCGCCGTAAGCCTTGTTATAAGACCAAAAAACCAGACCAGAGCAGTCTACACCTCTTGCAGTATTATCATACCAGCCTTCGTACTTTGCGGTACAGTTCTTACTGTAGACGGTATATGAAGGAGCGCTTACTTTTGTGTAGAAGCGGATTGTGATTGACTTATTTATCTCTCCCCATATATTTGTAGGTTTATTCTTTTCGCTATATTCGGTATTCTTAAAGGATTGCTCCGCTATTTCTTTTTCCGTTTCTCCTTGTTTTTGGTATGTTATTCGGTACCCTCCTGTCGCCTCTTGCGCGCTTGTTTTAACCAATAATGATACGCTTGTTATATGAATGCGCATTTGGTTTGGGTTCAATTTTAATAGTTGCCGCCAATTCATAATCTTTGCTGGTTGTTCTTTTTTCGGTATTATTATATCCTTTGGTAGAGTACATACATGTGTAACCGTTTCTCATTTCATTTGCTGTTAAATAGCAACCCTTAGCCCAGTCACGTTCTCGGTTTTGTAAGGACCAGTTCCATCCTTTTCCTCCCCAGTTATAAGCGCCGCCTATCATTTGTATAGCGAGTTGCGCAGCTTTAGGGGCAATGTTACGAGTAATCTGAGGATACCTGTCGATATTGTATTCATTTATATTATATGGTATGTCTCCTATTGCGTCACTTCCTTGCTGATCTTGGTTAGGTCCCTTTTTCTCATCTACGCCAGTATAATCACTCCAGTAGTTTCCGCCAGAAGGATACCCATTATCCCAAATGTTCGTAGCATTTCCCAAAGGGATGAAATGGGTTTGATAAGTATTGCTTATAAAATCATTGTGATAAATCACATTATCCTTGCAATCGTAAGGAGGAGCCGCGATAAAAATACCTATACCGTTATTCTCGATGATGTTGCCTCGAATATTATTGTTTGAAGAGCATACGAGAAAAATTCCAGTCAAGTTGCTTCGTAGTATTACGTTGCTATTTATAGTATTATATGAAGAACTACGAACCGTAATACTTGCATTATTATTTACAAAGTAGTTTCCGAAAATTATATTATTAGTAGCGCTCCAATCAATAAAAATTCCAGCTTCAAAATCCCTAATTTCGAAATTTTCAATTGTCACACCGGTCCGCCCAGACAAATATAACCCAACTTCAATATCTGAGACAATATAACTGCCAGGCCCTTGGAGAATGTAACCGCCTCCATTTAATATAATGTTATTCCTTTCCACAACAATAGATGACCCAGCTATATTGTCAGTTAATGTGTAAGTATCTCCGTCTCTTTGTATTGGCGCTGTCGGGGGGTCTATTGAACCATCAGCCCTAATGTATATAGTTCCGCTTGCTTTAACTGGCTGAATGTTAACTATAGACACTAAAATTGTTGTTAATAATATTGTTATTGTTAGGCTGTAGGCTGCTTTGCGCCTAAACCCTCCAAACACCATTTCTCCATTCTCCTCCTTTATCTTTATTTTTCAAGAAGAGGCTTCATGATCCTATACAACATCTTCATTTGAGGCTTCCATCCGCCCGAAAGGCGGAACAGAAGCCCTCATCAAACAATTGTATAGAAAGTTTGCCTCTCCTTTCAACAAAAATTTTGCTTCATAAACCCCTTAAAAATTTTATGGTAAAATGTTACAGTCTCAATAAACCATCAACCCAAATGTTATTGTTAATTTCCCCACAAAAACAACAACACTCAAACCACAACACGCACAATTTCCCTAACCTTCTCCCTAGCCTTCGCACAACAAACCTTAGACTTATTCAACCAATCCTGAGTACCCCACCAAAAATAATCACTTGACTCAGCCATCAAAAGCCACCTCCAAGCCTCCGCCAAATTCTCCCTCAAACCAACAGCACAATCCCCGCCTAACATCCCAACTTTCCCGCTGATTTCACGAACAAGCCTACTTGTTTCCAGAATAGTATTCCAAACCTCTTGTCTTTCCCGCCCTTCAGTCCACTTCAAAAACCGCCCATCATCAACTGCGCCTGGAACGTTCCAGCTTCCAGCTTCCACCGCAACCGTGTCTTCTGGTGGATACTCCCTCAAATACTCGTCGATTGTGGTCAGCTTAATAAACTGGAATTCAGGGTCTTTGTCCAACAAGTAAAGGAGCGGTTCAAAAAACCAACCCCAAAAACCAGCGTTTTCACCTGAATGCCTAAACCAGCCATTTTCACCGTCAGTGGCAACAGTTAACAGCATACTCCCATCATTAAAAGGTTGAATTTTATGTTGCACTTCATTCTTCAGCCAAAGCGGGTTGTAGCCGCTCTGCTGCGCATTGCTGATTTCTCTGTCTCTTGGAACAACAATTATGGTGCCTCCATCATATTCCGCATAGTGGGGACGATACAAAAGCTCGTTTCTGTCTTTATCCCTGTTCGCATTAACTACATGTGGACCATCAACAATAACCCATTTGAAACCCATCCTTTCAAGAAGTGGAATAAGCTCCATTTTAAAGGCTAGTTCTGGAAGCCACAAACCATTGGGCTGTCCGCCAAAAGTGTTTTTATACGTTTCCAAATGCATTTCAATTTGTTTTTGACCGTCCAATTCTGGAATTAACGGGAAAATCGGGTGGAAATATCCGCAACCAGTAAAGTCCACCATTCCCAAACTTTTCAAATCTCTAAATTTATCCCACAAACCCCTAAGCCTAGAATCGAAATCAACGTTCATAAGCTCGTTAAGCTGCTCAATTAAGCTTCCAGTGTAGTTGAGGGTTATTCTCGCCTTTTTATTGCGTTTAACTGCTTCTGCTGGATAAGTGTATGGATGAATTGTTTGGCGGAACACGTCCACGGCAACTTCGGATTCGTAGGCTGGACCAGTCAAATTGTATTTTGGCTGGTGCATGTGCAAAACCAACGCCAAATGCAAGGTTGGTTCACTCATGCCAATTTCACCCTTTTTACTTAAAGCTAATAAGCTGAAGCAATTAAAATAGTTACTTTCATAAAACCTAAACGCTAGGCGGAGGTGATGAATCCATCTCACAGCTAACCGAAGAGGACATCAAAATTTTAAGAACCATTCACGCGATGGGTAAAACCACAGCGGAAGAACTTGCAAAAAAATTTGGAGAACCCTACACTGCTTCCGATTTGCTCACTTACCTTGGTTGGCTGGAGAAAAACAACCTCTTAGAAAGAGTCAACGACAATCCGCCGATGTTTAGGGTTACAGGTTCGGGCTTAATTGCCATAGGCGCTTTGCCCAAAGAAGCTTGGAGGGTCTTCACACATTTGCCTCTAGACAAATGTTTTCGCTTCCACACGGGCGTGGGTCCAGACAAGTTCACAGGGGTTTCCGCCTGCAACCTTTCAGAAATGGTTGAAAAAGTTAGAACAGTTAGCATAAAAGCCCTAGAATTTCATGTTCCAAGAGGCGACATAGAAAGATGGGTTCAAGATGTTTTAGGCGACGATGAGTTGGCTGAAAGGATTAAGCATATCAGAATGCAAAACCTTAGGGGTGAGGAGTTGAGGTATAAGCTTTCCAGTTTATTAGAAACTAGATGTAGAGAACTAACCTCAATCAGACACTAATGCAAATCTTCCTTAAAGGTTTGATGGACCAATGAATGTCTTAATCCTAACTTGGGAATACCCGCCGAAACGACTTGGAAATGTTTCTGACCATGTGGCCACTTTAGCCCACGAACTCGTGAAAAGGGGACATGATGTTGAAGTTGTCGTGGTGGACGATTGGCGCACGGGATTTGAAGACATTTGCGGAGTGCACGTCCACAGAATCGCCAACCCAGTGAAGACGCATCCTATGGCAAGCGTTTTAACATATGCTATTACGGCTTCTACACAGATGGAAGCTGAAGCGTCAAACATCATTTACTTTTATAGACAAAATCAAAAGAGAATTCACATAATACATGCCCATGAATGGTTGACTGTGCCGCCAGCCATAAGCTTAAAACACGCCTTTAACATACCTTTCGTCGTAACTTTCCATTCCATAGAGGGACATCGTTGCCACAACAATTTCGGTCCAACAAGCATTGCAATAAAGGAAATTGAGGATATGGGAATCTGGGAGTCAGCCAGAGTTATTGCAAACACCGAGTGGCTTAAAAATGAAATTTTGAGGTATTACGGCGGTGGGCACGCTGGCAAAATAGATGTGGTTTGGCCTGTAGGCGACGGGTGGGTGAACAAAATAGTTTCTGTTTATGAAAAAGTTGTTGGATAGGCGGTTACAAATGCGTGTCCTTCATCTCTCTTGGGAATTTCCACCGCGAATAATAGGCGGAATAGCCGCCCACGTCTTTGATTTGTCGAGGGCTCTAGTCCGTAAATGGATGGAAGTTCACGTTGTAACTTGCAATTTTCCAGGCGCTAGGGAATACGAGAACATAGATGGCGTAAACGTTCATAGGTTTGAGGCTTACGCCGCTGGAGATTCTTTTTACAGTTGGGCATTGCGTATGCAAAAAACTATGGAAAGAAAGGCTTGCGACCTAATAAACTTCATAGGCGGCATCGACATAATACACGCTCACGATTGGCTTGCAGGCGTTGCTGGGATAGGGCTTAAACACCTTTATAGAAAGCCTCTAATTGTGACAATTCACAGCACAGAATACGGCAGAAGAATCGGAATTCACAACGATCTTCAACAGTCCATCCATGAAGTTGAAGGTTGGCTTTGCTATGAAGCTTGGCGGATAATCACGTGCTCCTATTACATGCGTGACCACGTTTCATGGTGTTTCCATGTTCCAAACAACAAGCTCTGCGTCATTCCAAACGGCGTTGACGTGACAAAGTTTTGGTTCAACTTCAATTTTTGGGATGTCAGAAGAAGATTTGCGCATGATTCAGAGAAAATCCTTCTCTATGTTGGAAGACTTGTACCAGAAAAGGGCTTAGACATTTTAATTAAGGCGTTACCAATTGTTTTAGGCAGGGGCATCCCAGCGAAAATAGTGGTTGTAGGCGACGGACCGCAAAGAGACGAATATCAACAGCTCGCAGACAACCTCGGCTTACACGACAAAGTGTTCTTCGCTGGGCATATTGACGACTGGACTTTACGGGCTCTTTACCGCGTGGCTGACATAACCGTTGTGCCGTCACGGTTTGAACCCTTTGGAATAGTCGCATTAGAAGCCATGGCAGCTCACTGTCCGCTGGTGGTAACGGCATGTGGAGGGCTGAACGAAATAGTGGACCACGAAGGCACTGGGTTGAAGGTTCCCGTGAACAATCCTGAAGCTTTGGCTTGGGCTGTTACGCGAGTCATCACAGACAGGGGGTTTAGAGATTGGATTGTTCACAACGCTTACCAAAAATGTTTGTGGAATTACAACTGGGATAAAATAGCTGAGTGGACAGCTGGCGTTTACAATGCAGTTTTACATGAATACAACGCAAATTCGTGGAAACCAACTTAAACGCTATATTAATCCAACATCTTGCAGAATCTTTTTGAATTCTTCCTCTCTCAAAGAGGCTTTTCGCCCTTCCTCATAAATTTGCCTCACTTTTTGCACAACTGCATTAAGCTGATGTTCAGTTACTGGTCTCCCTAAAATTTCCTTTATTTTGTGGTGGATTATGGCTTTTCCAGAGTGTTTGCCTATGGTTAGTCTCCTTGTGTTTCCAACGAGTTCTGGAGGAAACGGCTCATACGCTATTGGGTTTTTCAGCACTGCATGCGTATGAATTCCAGATTCATGGGCAAAAGCGTAATCGCCCACTATAGCCTTATTAGGCGGGACTCTGTAGCCCGTGGCTTCACCGATGAAGTCGGCTATCTGCTTTAGCTTCTCAGTTTTACCCTCAAATTTTTTGACGCCGTAATGCAAGTAAAGGTTCATCAAAACCTTTTCGGTTTCAGCGTTTCCAGCCCGTTCGCCAATACCCAAATAAGTGGTGCTGGCGTATATCTTGTCCCAAACGCCCGAGGCTGCCCTAATAGCGGCTAAAGTGTTTTCCACAGCGTTTCCAAGGTCGTCATGCGCGTGAATTTCGATGCTTTCAATTTTGGTTTCAGCTTTTATTGCCCTCACCTTGGCGGGAATACCATTAGGCAACAGCGCATTAAAATCTGACAAGCCGATTCCAACAGTGTCGCATATACGGTAACATTCCGCTCCAGCGTCAGCAACAGCGTTAATAAACCTTTTTTCAAATTCCCAATCAGCTCGGGTGCTGTCCTCGCCGTGAACAAAAACCCTTAAGCCATGGTCCTTAGCTGCATACTCAACAACTTCAACCACCCTGTTCAAAAGCTCATCGGCGGTTTTGTCGGGCCATTTAACCTTAAAATGAATGTGCGAGACTGGATGTGAAATTCCAACCTCGTCGAAGTCGCATGTAAGGCTGTTGTCTACGTCCTCTTTAACTGCCCTGCACCACGCGGCTAACCTAATGTTTAAACCCAACTTTTTAATTAGTTTTATGGCTTTTTTGTCCGGGTTTTGGTAGTGGAACAACTCTACTCTTTCAACTCCGCATTCGGCAAGCATCCTAACAATCTCTGCCGATTCCTCCGGCGACGTGGCTAAACCAGGCATTTGAATGCCGTCTCTTAGGGTGGTATCGTCAATTATTGGGTCAGTTTTTAGAGGTATTACATGATAAAATTCTTTGAAATTCATTTTGTTAACCATCCGTTCGTGTTTGGGAAGGGTTTGAGTTTGAAATTGGCGGATGAAAAATTGAGATGAGGGTTTCCGTATGAATAACATTTGGATGTTGCTCCACCATTTCATAAATTATCTTGTTAAGCTGTTCGAGGCTGTCCGCCTCGATTACTACAACAGCGTCAAATCTGCCCAAAACCGAATTAGCCATTTTCACGCCTTTTATGCGCCTGGAACGAACAATTTCTTCGGATGTTCCAGGCTTAACCGTAACCATCACGAAAGCCCTTATGGGTTTACGGCGCAAATCCTTTGAAGCCAAAACCTCCTCACCAACAACTATTTGGTTGATTCTTGCGAAAGCACCAGGGCAGTTTCCGTGTGAATTATGTTGGGATCCTGCTCAATTACTTTGTAGAGGATTTCGTTTATGCTTTCCAAGTTTGGCGCTTCTATCACGATGACTGCGTCGAACCTTCCATAAATGGCGTCAGCCACAACAACCTCTTTAACTTTATTTTTTATTCTTGAAACCACTTCCAACGAAGTTGCAGGCTTTGTTTGCACGAATATGTAAGCCTTCAATTTTCACCTCTCCAATTTTAATAATCGAGGTACTTCATTATTTCCCAAGGCGTCACATATAAACAATATTGGTTCCAATCGTTTGTTTTGTACTCTATGAAGGCGTCGAATATGTGGCTTCCAAGGGTTCTGTGGATAACTTCGTCGCTTTTCATTTCCTCCAAAGCATCACGTAAAGTTGTGGGCAACTCCTTTATTCCCAACATTCTCCGTCTTTCCGGCGTCATTTTGTAAACGTCTTCGTCAACTGGGTCGCCTGGGTCGATCTTCCTTTTTATTCCGTCCAACCCAGCCATGAGCAGACAAGCGAAAGCCAAGTAGGGGTTGCATGAAGGGTCTACGCCGCGGTATTCAACACGTTTGTGGGAGGCGTATTCCCGCCCTTTATAGTACAGTGGTATTCGTACGAGGGCGGACCTGTTACGGCGAGACCACATAATATAAATCGGCGCTTCAAAACCTGGAACAAGCCGCTTGTAAGAGTTCACTGTTGGGCAACATATCGCCGTTAGGGCTCTGGCATGTTCTAAAAGTCCGCCGACGAAGTATCTTCCAGTTTGGCTAAACTCAGCATAATCGTCATTTTCATCGTACATGACGTTGTTTTCGCCGTTCCATAGCGAAATATGAGTGTGCATTCCGCTGGCGTTGTCGAGGTATATGGGCTTAGGCATGAAAGTGGCTATCAACCCATGCTTTTTCGCCACGTTTTTAGCCACAAACTTGTAATAGATTGTTCTGTCGGCTGTTTCCACCAAATCGCCAAAGCGAAAGGCAATTTCAATTTGACCAGCAGTAGCCACCTCGTGATGATGCTTCTCAACAATGAAACCGAAATATTCCTCAAGCACTGCTGAGACTTCATTGCGGTATTCTATGGTTGTATCCTCTGGAGGAGGCCGAAAATACGCCTCTTTTGGTCTGAGAGCGAAGTTGCCTGGAGAAATTTCAGGCGATTTAGGTACAACTCTCGGAGCGCCCCACGAGTCGCCTTCGCCTCCTTTTGGGCTTACCCACAAATCCCAGACAAGTTTGGTTGGGTCAATTGAGGAGAATATGAAGTATTCCAGTTCAGGCGCTATATAAGCCGTGTAGCCCATTTCTTTGGCTGTTTTAACCGCTCTTTTGGCAACGTAACTTCTTGAACAAACTTCTGAGGGCTCTTTTTCGCCGTAACCCTCATAAACATCACCTATAACAATGGCGCTTTTCTGGTTTTCATCGTTTGTCCATGGGAGAATCGCCAAAGTTTTTGGGTCTGGCATGAGAACCATATCTGATTCGTCTATGGATTTGAAACCTCTAATTGAGGAGCCGTCAAAGCCTAAACCCGCTGTGAATGCTGCTCCGTTGATGTACTCTCTTGCTGGCACAACCATGTCTTGCATTAAACCGCGTATGTCCACGAAGGTTGAGTGTACCCATCGCACCTTGTTCGCCTTTAACGATTCAATAGCTGATTTTTTTGAATTTTCCGTTTCCATTGACATGTTTGTTCAACCAGCTGAACAGATATTGCATTTTTATATATAAATGTTTTGTTTTAATAGAAAAACTTATATTATTTTAACCACAAAATACATAAACGTTCAGCAAATGAGGTTTAGGAGGAAAACATTGGAAACAATTTCAACAGCAAAAATAGATGAAGTAGACATGCAAATCATCAATTTACTCCAAGAAGATTCTAGGTTGAGCTTTAACAGAATAGCACGTAAACTTGGAATATCCGTGGGAACAGCCCTCAACCGTGTCAAAAGCCTAGAGGAAAGGGGAGTTTTAAAGGCGTACACGGTAATCGTAGACCCCAACAAAGTGGGATACAGCCTAACAGCCGTAATACTAATTCAAGCTGAAGGCAAGCACCTCCTAGATGTTGAACAGGAAATTGCAAAAATGAATAATGTAGTTTCGGTATATGACATCACTGGAGATTTCGACATCATAGTAACTGCAAGATTCAAGGACAGAGAAAGCCTAAACACCTTCATAAAGCATTTGTTGACCATTCCATACGTGAAGAGAACGGTTACAAACGTTGCGCTTAATGTCATTAAAGAAGATTTTAGGGTTAAACTTCCTTGAAGCGGATGTTTCATGTGTTCGTGTTCCGAATCGGTTTCGTAAATGTTATAAGATTTTGACTCTAAATTGCAAATTTTACAAATATGAATTTTGGCTTCACATAATTTAAATGTAAATTGTGGATTCGAATAGTAAATAAGTTGTTAGCTTCAAAAGGGATGTTACATGGCAAAAGAGGAAAAAAGGGAAAATGAAACACAGGAAAAGAAAGACGAGGAGAAGGATGAAAAAAGCGTAGAAAAGAAGGAAATTGAAAAAATAAAGTCAGATGTTGATAAACTCTCCCAAGATTTGAAAACAGCAGTATCCGAACTTAAAAAATCCATTGTCGACATCCGCTCAGCAGTAAGCGAAATTGAAAATCCATTCAACCTCTTACGGGCTATTTCAAGCGAGAAAGACCTAAAAAAGCTAAACCATGAAAGATTACCTCCAGGTGTTAAATCTCTAGTTTTAGGGAAAAATGAGGAGGAAGTGGCTGAGGAAAAAGTTGAAGAAAAACCTATTACGCCGCCTTCAATTTCGGAAGAGAAAACGTTAGAGACCAAGCCCATAAGTGAAGAACAACCACCTTCTAGGCTTGAGTCGCCCAGAGCTGGAACTATATATTTGGACTGGGTTTGGTCTCTCCTTGATTTGGGTTTTACCTCAGACGATGTAAAACAGCTTGCACAGTCCTATGAGCGTTTGGGCTTTTTGCCAAAAAATTCCAGCGAACAAGCGTATTCGTTGGCTGTGGCGGCTGAAAAAGCCAAGTCAAAGGGACTTTCCAAAGGGAAATTGTTGCTAAACATGTATAAGGCGTCAATTGCGTCTGGAATAGAAATACGTTTAGACGACGCTAAAATGCTCATTTCCATAGCGGAAGGAAGCGTCAAAAAAGCGAGGAGGGTTGCATAATGGGTTTCTCTGTAACTTTATCCCACATCATAATGGTTATAGCCTCCGTCTGCCTAGCAAGCGTCTTTTCCACATACGCCCTATATACTGGAAACATAGTCCACAATGAGTTAGTCCAAAATGTAAATGACTATAAAAGAATAATTAATCTACAGTTGGAAATAGTTTACGCCACTGTGGATAATTCCACCACACCATCATTCGTTATATATGCTAAAAATGTTGGGTATCTACCGCTTAGTGATTTTACTTACGTGGATGTTTATGTAGGCGAATACGGAAAAGCCCAGCTATACACTTATAACTCGACAGCGGATGCCGGAAGCGACCAGTTCACGCTTTCAGACGCTGATAGCGACGGCATATGGGAGCCACGAGAAACAGCCACCATAAGGGCTTATCCATCAAGCAATATAGAAGGAGTTATTTTCGAAGCTAAAATAGTTCCTTCAAAAGGGACTGGTAGCAGTTACCTCTTTCCAGCTCCATCTTAGGAGGAGGGGAAATTAAATGGGTTTTTCTATAACGATAACCTCTTCAATCATCTTAATAGTTTTACTTGCCATATCCTCCTCTTTTTTGATAGCAATCTTTCAAGGTTTAAAAGAAATTTCCTACATGGCTAAGGAGTATGTTACCCGTGAAAGGGAAAAGTTTGATGTTGCGTTAGAGTTGACAGTTGACGCCATAAACGCCACATCATGCAAAATAACCGTGAAAAACATAGGCGCCAAAGTCATTTTTCTTGAAAACCAAACTGGATTTAAATGGAACACGATAATACTGTCCTATTTTGACGGTTCTGCATGGCGGTCTTACCCCATCGAAGAATACCAAGTTTTAGAAGTTAAAGTTTCAGATACAAGCTACACTTTCAATCCAGACAAGCACAGTTTTATAAATCCAGGCGAAGAGGCCCTGTTCACCTTTAATATTCCAGATGGAGCGCCGGAAATTCCAATCGGTGGGCTAGTTTCCGTGGTTTTTGTCACGCATTATGGCGTGAAAGCTTGTGCGGAGAGTGCTAGAACAGAATGAGAGTTGTAAGTTTGGGTATACCTGAGCTTGATAGGGACTTAGGCGGTGGAATTCCCCATCCCAGCCTAATCTCTATTGAAGGCGAATACGGCTCTGGAAAAACAATTTTTGTTCAGCAAATAGCCTCCGCAATGCTCAATGAAGGATTAAAGGTTTATGTGATTTCAAGCGAAGCAACAGTGAAGGAATATCTTTCCATGATGAAATCCGTTAACTTAGACGTTTATGGTTATTATTTGTCTGGGCAGCTTAACATTTACCCGTTACATGTTGAAGGCGGCAGATGGAACGACTTTCTAAGCTCGTTTTTCCTTAGAGTTGCATCCAACTTTTTAGAGTTAAAAAAGAAGTTCTACGACGCCGTAATCATTGACAGCCTAAGCGTATTAACCGTAAACACGCCCGCATCGGAATTCTTAACATTTGTAACTCGCATGAAAAATTTGGTTTCCGACGATAAAACAGTCGTCGCCACATTCCATCCAGAGTTTCTATCTGAAGAAACAATAATGAAGTTAAGGGCAAGCTCAGATGTCTACCTCGTACTCAAAAACGCTAGCATATCGGGAATGGATGTCAAATCGCTTAGGGTTGTTAAGCTTTGGGGTGTAAGCGGCGAAAGAAAAAGCGCCATAACACTTGAAATTAACCCTCAAATCGGCTTGAGGGTTATGCCCCTCAGCGGAGTGAAAATTTAAAAAGGGAAAAACGCCATGTCCAAAAAACTTAGCCTACCAAGCTTCAAAATATCCCTGTTTAAGAAAAAGGAAGAAGCCACAGAAGAGGATGTTTGGCCTTTTAAGAGGGAAATTTGCGAAACATTAGACGAAGCCACTAAAGAACATCCCTATTTAGCATCCTACTTGGAAAGTTTGCCGATAAAACCACGTTATCTATTAAACCTTGATTCAGGATTGAATGAAGAGGAAACCAGCATTTTATACCCTTTGGGAATGGGAATTTATGCGCATATTGACATTGGTGGAGAAATTGGAAAGTACAACATTATCGAACCTGAAAAACCCGACCGCCAGCTTCTGGACGAAATTGAGGTTGCTGTTGCCAGACTCATAGAGGATAAAGAGTACCAAGCAGAAAAGGAAAAGGTTTTAGCCGCACTTTTTAAGCGTGCCATTAAAAGTAAGATGGTTAAATTTCCCAAAGAAAAACCTGAAAGTGCTGTACTATACCACTTTTTAAGGGAAAAAGTTGGGCATGGATTTCTCGACGGTTTTTTGGCAGATCCATGGCTGGAAGATATTAGCATTCCAGGTGAAGGCAAAGTTTTTGTCTACCATAAAATGTTTGGACATTTGGAAACCAACATTTACGTTTCAAAGGACGAAATAAACCATCTGTTAAGGAATATATCCGAAAGATACGGAAAAGTTTTGAGTTATACACATCCAATAATAGACATTCACTTGCCCGACGGCTCCAGATTCAACATAGTTTTCGGCGAGGACATAAGCCTTCGAGGAAGCAACTTCACAATAAGAAAGTTTCCCAAAGAACCCATTTCAGTTGCGCAGTTAATAAAATGGAAAACCTTTTCGCCTGAGCTAGGCGCATACTTGTGGATGCTTTTCGAAGTTGGAATTTCAGCTATGGTTTGTGGAGAGACAGCATCTGGAAAAACAACAACCCTAAACGCCCTCACAAGCTTCATCAACTCTGACTCTAAAATCATAAGCATTGAAGAAACTCCCGAAATAAACGTGCTCCACAAAAACTGGATCAGAGAAGTCACAAGGTTGCATACTGGCGCGCCCGTAACAATGTTTGACCTTTTGAAAGCCGCCTTAAGGCAGAGACCAGACTACATCATCGTAGGCGAAATCAGAGGCGAAGAGGGAAGAGTGGCTTTTCAAGCAATTGAAACTGGACACCCGGTTCTGTCGACAATGCATGCTGGAACATTGGGTCAGCTTTTTCAGAGGCTTACATCCCATCCTATAGACGTCCCGAAAACGCACATAGATGGGTTAAACCTAGCAATTTTTCAAGCCAGAATGGAACGGGGGAGAAAGTTCATACGAAGGGTTACATCCATAAATGAAATAATAGGGTACGAACCAGATGAAGCCAGATTAAACTATTTGCCAACATTCATTTACGATGCGGACTTGGATGTGCTTCGGTTTATGGGTTCAAGTTATCACCTAGAAACGAAAGTTCTCACTTTCCGAGGGTGGGGGAAAGAGCGGCTAAGGGAGCTTTATGAGGAATTGAAGGCTAGAGCTGAAATTCTAAGTTTTCTTGCAGAGAATTTTCCAAGATACAGCGATGTATGGGCGACGGTTATTGCTGTTCGTGAAAAGGGCGTTTGGGAAGTATACCGCAAAGTGAAGGAGATGAAGGTTCCTTGGAAGTGAAAATGCCGAGAAAACACGTGTTGCTTTTACTGTTAATGGTTCCTTCACTGCTTTTTTCAGTTTATTATTTGGCTATTGGAAAAACATTTGAAACGATCCTAATTTTATTTATGGGGCTTATCGCTCTGTGGTTTTTAAGGCGCACGTCTGAAAGGCGTTTTCCGAAAAGGGTGGATTTCACCTTAACAACCGTTGTTTTTCACATGTATGGTTTATCTATGGGCGAAACCTCACCAGAAGACCTTGTAAGAACAATTGCCGAAAACAAGGAATATGGGTTTTACAGCAAAATTTTCCAGAAAATTCGCAGTTTAGCCAAAGATTTTGGATATGGCATTACAAAGGCTACTGCGCAAGTTGCCGAAGTTGTTAAGCCGCCGCTAAAGGACATACTTGTCCGTTTTACAAACGTGTTTTCAACAGTGGAGCCGAAAGGATATTTGGAAATGGAATCTTCAATGTTGATTGAGGAGTATTCAGGCTATTACACACGTGCAATTGAAACTTTAAAAACTCTTGGAGGAATATTCACATCTTTTCAAAGCGTAACTGTGTTCTTGATAATGACAATTGTGATTATGGCTATTTTCATGATTGACCCAAGCGCCATAATCTTCGGCTATCTAATCGCAGCTGCAGCCGTCATAATGATGTATGTCCTCTTTAGAACGGCGTCTCCAAAAGAGAATGTTGTTTATATTGGGAGGTATCCACATGGGCTTTACCTTGGAATGAAATGGAGTTTAATCTCCACTGGAGCATCCTCAATGGTGCTTGCCATACTCCTATACTTTTCACGGGGACCACCGTTTGCGTTTATGGTTTTAGGTGTGGGAATGTTGATTCCTGGAATGTTCGGTTATATGCTTGAGAGATACGTTAACAAAATTGACAGAAACTATCCAACTTTTCTGAAGGCTTTGGGGGAAAATTTGGCGTCTACATCGGATTTGCGGGCTGCTTTGTCTTATATAAGGCAGATGGAGCTCGGCCCGTTTAAAAAGCTTGTAAATGAGGCGTTAGCGAGGTTAAAGCTTGGAATAGGGCATGAGCAAACTTTAGAGGCGTTATCCTCTGAAGCAGCGTCGTATCAAGTTCATATAAGCAATAGGATATTGTTGGATTCTCTGAGCAGAGGGGCTAATCCTTTGGAGATAGGCAACGCCTTGGGAAACCGTGTTGTGAAGTTTATTGAATTTAGAAAGGCAAGGGATATTATGGCTAAAGGCTTCCAAACGATAATTATGGTTATGCAGCCCTTGACCGTTGTTTTGCTTGTTGTCATGCAAGTGCTTGCCGGGTTTATGTCTAAATACTTGGTGAATTTGCCATATTTTGGCTTTAATGCTATTCCTGTACCGATACTTGAAGTTGGCAACATAGCATTGGTTTTTATAATGGCTGTTGTAAATGCTTTAACAATTAAAGAGGTTGCGGCGGGGTATTGGGGAACTTTTTTCATAAATTTTGCTATTCTTCTGGTGATAAGTGGTATAACATGGATGGTTGCTCACATATTTATAGAGATGGCTTTGGGCGCCATGCCAAGCATAGAACTGCCAATTTAAGGCTTTTTGTGGTAATTGGGAGTTTTAGGGGTATGGTGTTGATTTGAATTCTGTATTTTGAATTCATGTTCTGAGTTTGTATTCTGAATGTGTCTTTTAAATAATGTTTATTAAATCTTAATACTCGCTATACTAGTGGTGGAAGTGGTGGTGGAGGAGTAAGCGTAGGTGGTGGAAATGGAGGAAAAACCAAACATCAAATGCCGAAAATGTGGATACGAATGGCATACAAGGTCAAAACTTAAGATGGTAACATGTCCTTCATGCAACCAAAAAATTCCAAACATCGCCTTAAACAATAATCCACTAAAAAAGCTGGTGCAACAAAAACGAGCCATTATAGGCTTGGAAGCAGCAATAGTGCTAATAGCCTTCGTAATAATTGCCGCTGCCTTCAGCTTTATGGTTGTCAACCAAGGTTTATACGCAACAGAAAGAGGCAAAGTAGTCATTCAAGAAGGCTTGAAACAAGCAAGCACACCGTTAACGATAGATGGAACAACTTTCGTGCGGACAACCCCCGACGGCAAGGCAGTAAACGTCATTATAATCCCGGTAAAAGCCTTCGGAGTGAAATATGTGGCTGCTGGAAGAAACCAAACAGTCATGGTCTTAAGAGTTGGCGAACATGCTTGGGCAAATGCTTACCTAGGCGTTTTATACATGGGGCACAACGGAACACCATCTAACCCCCCAGCGTACTATACCACTAGCGACCTTACATATGACCCAACTGGAAATCAATTTGACGAGTTTGTGGGCTTCAGACATGCCAACCAAACCGTTGGCGGAGAACCACGGGATGTTTACATAAATGGAACATACAGCGAAGGCTACAGCCAAGGATTGTTTACCGGGGTTGTTCTTGCAATAGCGCATAGTAATGGCGATGAGGCTTTAGATACAAACGAAAAAGGCTTTTTAATAGTTACGTTGGCGTCGGATGCAGCAGCTCCTGCCAGAGCGCAGATAAACATTGAAATTAGGCTCGAGAAAAGTGCTACGCTTTCGATTGAGATTACGATACCAGAGTCTATGCCGCAGAACGCTTATGTGCCGATATTCTAGGAGGGATGGTTAATGCGTAGATGGTTGAGGAATAAGAAGGGTGTTGTTGGTATTGAAGCCGCCATAGTGCTGATAGCCTTCATAATAGTTGCTGCTGCTTTGAGCTATGTCGTCATTAATATGGGGCTTTACATAACACAGAAAACTAAAGAAACAATGCAGGAAGGTGTTGACGAATCTCAAAGTGCGTTGCAGTTGGACGGCATAGTTGTTGGGAAAACAGACAGTCAACGTCACGTTGAATGGTTGATTTTGCCAGTTAAATTGTCTGTTGGAAAGGCTGCGCTAGACCTTAAAAAAGAAGCCATTGTAGTTTCGGTATACCTGCCCAACGTAACTTTGCTAAACATATACAACGGAGTTCACGTGAACGGTTCACAAATTGCCGACTGCGATGTGCTTATAGGAAATTTAAGCAGCATTTACAACATGAACGTGACTGATATGGCGATGGCCGTAATTTACAACGGCGACGGCGACACCGTTCTCGAATTAAACGAAAAGGCATTCATAATAATTCACTTGAACAGCACTGTGACGGAAATTCCAGGAGTGCGCCATACAATAGCTGATTATGAAACCGTTACGATTGAGGTTAGAGGCGCAAGAGGCGCTGTTCTAACGGTTGTTCGCACCATTCCCGGCGGTTTGCTTGAGAATAGATATGTGGATTTGCGTTAGAAACGGTGGCTTCGCTAGTTCCCCTTTTTAGTCTGATTTTGAATCCGATTTTGTAATTTATTCATTATTCAGAATCAAAATTGTAAATTTTACAAATACAGATTGTCATTTCATAATACTTAATATAAGATGCACATAACTCAGAAAGCACCCAAAAAGGGAGATGAAAAAAATGAACTGGAAAAAAGCTTTGACGAAACTATCAAAACAAAAGCGGGCAGTGATGGGCTTAGAAGCAGCAATAATCCTCATAGCCTTCGTCATAATTGCAGGCGCATTCAGCTTCATGGTTATCAACCAAGGTTTGTTCGCTACAGAACGCGGCAAAACAGTAGTGCAAGACAGCCTAAGACAATCAAGCACGCCCTTGGTGGTTGACGGAAGCATAATGCTACACGCTTCCAGCGCAACAGCAATTGATGCCATAGTTATTCCAATAAGGGCTTACGGCGTCAAATACGTGGCGCTCGGACAAAATGAAACAGCTGTAACATTAACGGTTGCAGGAACAGCTTGGCCAAACATATACAACGGTACGATGGCTATGTCAAGCGGCGCCAACTTCACCGGTTTACTTCAAACAGTTCAACCGGGTAATGCCACTTTATTCATTCAGAACACTAACGGAGATGAAGCTTTGGATTCTGACGAGAAAGGATATTTAGTGATACGTCTAATCGAAAATGCCACTGCAAGAACACACATTGTTGTGGAGGTTAAACCAGAAAAGGCTGCGCCGCTTACAGTGGACTTCTATGTTCCCGAATCGTTGGAAACTGGCTGGATAACGGTGGCAGGCTAAAATGTTCATTAAAAAATTGTTTAAGAATAAGAAGGGTATTGTCGGCGTAGAAGCAGCCATAGTCCTAATAGCCTTCATCATAATCGCTGCAGCCCTAAGCTACGTCGTCGTCAACATGGGCTTCTACACCACACAAAAAACAAAAGAAACAATGCAGTCAGGCTTAGACGAATCATTAAGCGCACTACAACTAGACGGAGTAGTCACAGGAAAAACCAACTCAAGCCGATGCATTAAATACATGGTGGTTCCCGTAAAACTCTCCGCAGGCAAAGCAGCAGTGGACCTCGGAGACGAATCAGTAGTTGTTTCAGTATATCTACCAAACGCCACTTTACTAAACATCTATAAAGGCGCAAACTCAACGAGCACAACTAGCTTAGATACAATACTAGCTGATAATGCAAACTTTAGCGGCATACAATCTCAAGGAGCAATGTTTGCAATCTACAACGATGATAATGACACTGTCTTGGAATCCAACGAAAAAGCATTCCTAATAATTAACCTATACAACGACGGAGTCGCTGACTACCAAACCATAAAAATCGAGGTTAGAACAGCGAAAGGCGCCGCATTAACAGTCGTACGCACAACTCCAGGCGGCATGCCAGCAAATTCATTCGTCGACTTAGGCTAAACACTCCACCCACCCCCACCTTTTTTCACAAACACCCTCCTATTTCTCTAATTGTACAAAACCGTGAGTAACACGATGAAGCGTTTACTGACCGTTATTAGTCATAAGTTGTATTTTAACTGACGCTGAATCCTGGCTAAAAACGAACTGAAACTTGATGTGCGAACACACACTTCAATACAAATTTTACTGGTAAATCAAGTGCGGGGGGTGGGATTTGAACCCACGAACCCCTACGGGACAAGGTCCTAAGCCTTGCGCCTTTGACCATGCTTGGCGACCCCCGCAACTACTCTAAATTCAAAGTTGAAAATGCATTTACATTTATATTTACTTTACAGCATGGGAATCCTTAAAACATAAAAATACCAATTTATTTCTATGGTTGTGGTTGCCTCGGTAGCTCAGCCTGGTGGAGCATCGCCTTGGTAAGGCGGTGGTCGCGGGTTCAAATCCCGCCCGAGAACCGCTTTGGGCGGTCGGGAAGCTTTGATTTGAACCCGCCGCCTTGCCGTCGTTTAAGTTTAGGGCGGTTTGTGTGTTTAGGTTTGATAGATAGGCGATTGCTTGTTTTAGGGCGTTTTCTGTGAATTTGGAGATGTTTATGCCGAGTTCTTGTGCTTTTTTGAGAATTTCTGGGTTTATTCTTATGGTTGTCATTTTCTTCATGTATATCATCTTAAATACTTTGTATATAAGCTGGTATAGTTTTGGATTAGGTGGGTTTTCTTTTGATTTTGAAGTCTTCTGTTACTATCCAACCGTTTTGGTATAGGGCGTCTTTAATTTTGGGGATTGTTAAGGCGTATTTTACGTGGTCGCATTTGCTTGAACGGTCCCATTCGCAAATTATGACTGGACCGGTGTCTTTACGTCTGAAATAAACGTCAGCTATTACGCCAAGTTGGCGGTCGAAAACTCTAACTATGCCTTTTTCAGTATCTAAATTGAAGTGTTCAAATCTTCTGTTGTTCATGAATTCTCTTACTGCTGCAGTAACTACATCTGTAATGTGAAGGAAACCCGATTTTTTAGCTTCGTCTGTTTTTAGGAACTCTTCTATTGCCAATAACATGCTTTTAGGAATTCTTACGGTTGAATGTTTTGAAATTTTCTTTTTAGGATAAGTCATGTTACAATTATGTAACATTTTTGTTGTGTGCATATGAAATTGAAAATTGGCTTTCAATTTTGGTTCTGGATAATTTATATATTCACAAAACCAATGTGAAAATAGAGAGGGAAAACGTTAATTGCCCTTCGGTGAACTCATAACCTGTGCAATAATTGCGGTAGGGGTGATTATCGCATGCTTAATTGTTCTTTGTGCTATGAGGAAAAAGAAGGAAGAAATTAAAGAGCAGGAGAAACTGGAAACTGAGTTTAGAGGTTTACCCTTCAAAATTACAAGGAGCATTTCGCCTGAAGAGGCTAGTAAAGCCAAGAAAGAGCTTAGAATGCTTGAGTTGGAGAGGGAAATTTTAAGCGACGCTATTAGGCGGTTGTATGAGGCTCACGCTGAAGGAAAAATAACTGAGGAGGAGCGTGAAAGGCTTGCTCAGACGTATAAGGCTAGGATGATGAGCGTAAAGGAGGCTATAACAAAGGATGAGCAGTTGGTTGCTTTGCATGAGCTTGAGGCTATGCAAGAGGATTTGTTGAAGCTTTTCAGTGAGCGCTTTGAAGAATTGAGTGGAAAAATTGAGGAGTTACGTTCAAAGGTTGAGGCAAAACCAATAAAGGAAATCGCTATACCCACAACGGAGAAGGCGCCGGCTGTAAGCGTTGAAGAAAAACCAAAGAGAAGGAGGAAACCGCCTTCAGCCAAACCAAGCCCTAAGACGGAGGCTGAGAAAAGGATAGAGGAGATAAGGGCTGAGGTGGAGAAGGTTTTGGAAAGGTTGGGGCAGATGGAAATTGAAACTTGAGCGAGGCTGGGTTGAAAGGGCAAAGATGAATGCGGCTTTGGAAGCCGTTAAACATGTCAGAGACGGGTTTGTTGTTGGTTTGGGAAGCGGAAGCACTGTTGCCTATGCCATTAGAGAAATAGGAAACCGCATAAAACGTGAGCGTTTGCGTGTTTTAGGTGTGCCAACGTCTTATCAAGCTTTTGTGTTGTCGGTTCAGTGTGGAATTTTAACAACAACACTTGAGGAACATTCCACATTAGATTTGACGATTGATGGAGCAGACCAAATAGATTCTGAACTAAACTTGATAAAGGGTATGGGTGGGGCTTTAACCCGTGAAAAGATAGTTGCTTCTGCGTCGAAAAGGCTTGTTATAGTGGCTGATGAAAACAAAAGGGTGAATTTTTTAGGAGAAAACGGTCATCCAGTGCCGGTTGAGGTTGTTCCGTTTGCGGTGCCGCTTGTCATGCAGAAAATAAATGAGATGGGTGGAAAACCAACTTTAAGGGAAGGCTCCGGAAAAGTTGGTCCAGTTATAACGGATAATGGCAACATGCTCGTAGACGCAAATTTCGGAGTTATACGCAACCCGGCGGAGCTGGAAAACAGGTTAAAGATGATTCCAGGAGTTGTTGAAACTGGACTTTTCGTTAAAATGGCACATATAGCATATATTGGAAAACAGTTTGAAGTGGAAAAATTATCAAGAAAAGACGTATTTTAAACTTTACACGCGCTGTCCCATGCAAAACTCCTTTTCTTTCCGCCTTTTTAACAGGTTCGCTTTTCTGTTAAGAGACACAGCGGAAAAATCGGGGATTTTGACGTTAAATCGTGGAGTGCTTTTTGCTTTCTTGCCTTTTATGGTTGTTATAAAGGTTGTTATAAGCAATGGAAGCGGAAGTGTTAATAATGTAGCTGGCGGGTATTCTGGTATGACGTTTGTTCCTTGGATTGTTATGGTTTTTGCGCTGTGGGCGTAAGTGAAGTATAGATAGGTGTTTTCTTCATCCGTGAGTTCTAGGTAGTTTTCAATTTTTTGTCCGTTAACCGTTATGTTCCAGCTGTTTTCCGTCCATAAAACTGCCTTTGGAATCGTTATTCTGCAAAATCCCGTTGTTCCATCTAACCCGGAAACATTGAACTTCAAGTAGGGTCCCAGTTCAGGGTTAAAGAGGACGTCTGTCACTGTGGAGTTGCTTGCGACACCTATATAATAATCGATGCTGTCCCACGTTCCGACATAGGTTAGGTTTAACGGCGCCATCAACGGGTATTCATCAATTGTGCTATCGGTTACATACGCGTAGTCTCCTATACCGTCTGCTCCTGGAACATTCTGGTTTTCGCCATGATATCTATCTTCACCTTCATAGTCAGACCAGTAGTTTCCTCCGCAAGGATAGCCTCCATTAAAAAGATTGCCGCTTCCAGTCTCTATCATTATGTTGAGGCCATTATTATAAAAGATGTTATTGAAGATTTTGTTGTTAGATGCCATGTAAATTCTGATTCCATAGCCGTTCACAGCTATTGTGTTTCCAGCCACTGTATTGTTGTCTGCATACTCATACAAGTCGACGCCAACGGCTCCGTTAAGGGTGATGTCGTTTCCATAAATGAGGTTTTTTGAGGCGTAGGAAAGGCTGATCCCTGCAGCACCATATGAGGTTATCGTGTTCCTTAAAATCTTATTTTCTGAAGCGCTGATCGCTATTCCAGTTGCTATTAAAGAAAGGTCCCCAGCCAAGTAATTTTCTGATATGATGGTGAAGTTGCAGTTTTCCTGGATTACGATGCCGTTTCCAGCACCAGTCACATTGTTACGCAATATAAAGTTGTGAGTTGAGGAGCTTCCCAGCCGTATTGCCAAACCATTGTTTACCAAATTGTTTTCTAATATGGTGCTACTGTTGGAATATTTTAAGTCGATTCCCCAATTATTATTGGTTATGTTGCATTCTTGAATTTTGATGTTCACGCTTTGATACAAGTTGATGCCAAAGGCATGCCCTTCTATGTTTAAGTTCTTAACGGTCACGTTGTTTCGCTGCCTTAAATCTACTCCTATCGTGAATTGGGATTGCAACCCATGCACGGCGAAACCGTTACCTTCAATAGCGATGTTGTCTCGTTCTATTACAATACCGCTTGCCATAAGACCGCTTACGCTAATGTTGTCCCAAAGCTTATACACGATTTTATCGGTTGTATTAATTGGCGCACCGGCAGGCTCAACAGTTCCATCACTTCTAATGTAAACAGTGCCAGTCCACGCATGAACCACTGAAACCCTAAACACAAACCCTGATAAACCCAACGTTAACCCCAGCATTAACATGCACGTGAAGAACACACGCCTCATTTAAACACCAGATTTTCCTTTTTACAACATGACGCCTATTTTAGATTTTCGCAAAACCAAACTTAAATTTCCGCCACTTCTAACTGAAAATACTTAACTACGCAAATCCTTTCACATATTACCATCAAAAAACACAATGTGGAACGCCATAAAACAAAAGCTTAAACATAAAAAATCGGAACACCTACTCTACATTAATGTGGAACAAGTTCTATTCAAACACAAAACTATGAAGTTAAAAGCTTTGTCGAAATGGAATTCAAATATGTCTGCGGAAAAAGGCGACTGTTATTCTTTAGAAAACGTAAATAAGCAAGCGCTAAATCATACCTAACCCGGAAAATCAGCCGGGGTAGCCTAGCCTGGAATGGGCGCCAGACTCATAATCTGGAGTCGAATGGGGCTAAGCGCCCAACGCCAGAAGTCGCGGGCTCGAATCCCGCCCCCGGCACCATTTAAAAGCGAAAGTTCTTTATATTGCATATGAGAAAACTAATGTTATGTCACACCGTGTTGGATGTGGCGAGAAAACGCCGGACAATGCTTTTCGTTCATCTTTTGGAGTGAGCTTTGCTGTTGCGTCACAGCCGCAGCCAGAAGCGGCGTCGACGGCTCCGCCAACGGTGGTGGAGGTTCCCATATCTTATGTGGTTCAAACTGTGGCTATACCGTTTGATGAAAAGGCATCGCGTCTTGAACTGCTTGTGAGAATAGTCTGGTGTTTCCTAACTGTGTTGGTGAGTTTTGTATATTCTTTAGCTTTTGGAATAATCATACTGGTTTATAGTATTGTTGCGTTGATTTTAAACATCATCAACTTCTTAGTAATTTTAATAACCGGGAAACGTTGGAAAACCGCCTTTAATTGGCAGGCGAAACTCATAACGAAAAGCGTAACTTATTACACGCGCCTTTACAATTACGGGATGCGAAGGGCGCCGTATTTTGGGCTTATGATAGACAAAAGACCCGACTTGGGAATGGAGCCTGAACCAACTAAAACATCCGGTGGATCCACCGCTTAACGTTTAATGCGAATTTGAACGTCTCTATTACTTGTTGTCTTCACATTTTATGATGGCTATTTGTGTTGTGTTTTTTGTTGTTATTTCAAGTTGGTTTCCGAAGCCTTTTTTGATGTATGCGTTTTTTATGGTTATTTTGTCGCCTATTTTTAGGTTGCTGGTTGTTTCGGCGTTTTTGCGCCACGCTGAAACCCATATTTTGCCAGTTTCATCTTTTAATTCGAAAACTGTGAGTTTTACAATTTCGTTTCCAGACGCTTTAACGTTTCGGAGTACGGGTTTTGTGGCAACTTCACCCGTAACATCAACATGATTTAAGCCTTCTCGCAAATCAGATATTTTCAAAAATTCTTCTTTTTGCGGAAGAAACTGCACGTACGTTTCTTGGTCAACGTGAAGTTCTAAGCCTTCAGCCATTGCCTTTTTAACTTTTACATTTATCATTTGCAAGCGTTTTTCCTTTAAAGATTTCTCAAGTTTGTCCGCCTGTTCGTTCCAAGCTACAACGGATATTTCGCCTGTTTCATCGGCAAGTATAAAACGCATAAGTTTTCCTCGGCTTGAATCCTGCCTTTGAAAGTTTATCGGCGGAAAAACCTCTTTAACAATTCCAATAACGTTTATCCTTTTGTTTTTGTGTATCTGCGTTATTTTTCCAATTTTTGTTGTGAATTGGCTTATGTCT
Organism: Bathyarchaeia archaeon; assembly: GCA_038848005.1. GTDB lineage: Archaea > Thermoproteota > Bathyarchaeia > Bathyarchaeales > Bathycorpusculaceae > JAWCNN01. Next base: position 44,596 of record JAWCNZ010000008.1, read on the forward strand.
GGATAATCTTTTGCTTCTATGTCTGGCGGGTTAATTTCAATTTGACCTTTATCGCCGATGTGCAGTTCAACTTTTCCGCTTCGGTTTTCAACGGTGTACCCATGGGAAAAGCGTATAATTTGTCCTACGCTTATGCTGTTGGATTCGATGAGGACTGTTTTGTCGTTCCATAAGACAACTCGTAATATACCGCTTTTGTCAGCGACAAGTAAACTGGCGATTTTTCCGCTTTTACCCGCCTTGAAATCTTTCGGTGGAAAAACTGCGACTACACGACCACTTATAGTTACATCGGTTAAATTCGGAACTAAACTGTGTATTGAAAGCGTGGAAATTGAAACGTTTTTTATGGGAAGCTCCACGCCAAGCTCCGCTGCAATCATTCGCAGAAGGCTTTCATCAGAAATAAACCCTGCAGTTTTCTCCCTTGCAGTTTTTAACCTTTCAAAAAGCGCTTCTCTGGAAATTTCTGGGCGTTTAGCAACAATGTATTTGATTATTTCTTCAGTCGACATTCAGCCTTAACGCTTTCATTAAGCGTTATAAAGTTTATTAAAGGCTTTAGGCGACCTTAAACTTGTGGGAAACGGTGTCCAATTAATGGCGGATGCGGAGACGCTTTACAGTTTAGGCATAACCCTAATATTCGCTGGAATCCTCATCATCCTAGCAGCTGTTGTTTTGGCTTTCCGCTCAGCTGTTAAAGGCGCTGGAAAGGTTAGGGGAGGCGGAGCCATCATCATAGGACCTTTCCCAATAATTTTCGGAACAGACAAAGAATCACTAAAAACCGTTTTGATTCTTTCGTTGACGCTTACAGCGCTTCTCATAGTAGCGATGGTGATATTTTATTTGTTGTCAAGGTGAAAACTTCATGGGTATAGGCGAAGTTGAAAACTGCGCTGGCGAGGAGCAAAACAAACCGCAAACATTTTTAATGCTTTTCGTCATAGGTTTTTTAATAATTCTTGTAGGTATCATCATATTAATTGTTGCGGCAGTGTTTTATGGCGAGGGTTCAGCGAATTTTGGAGGCGTCATATTCATATGGTTTATTCCTATAGTTTTCGGCGTCGGTCCAGAATCTAGATGGGTAGTTCTCTTCGCCGTTATCCTCGCAATTTTAGGCTTTATAATGCTCTTAACAATGCGTAACAAATTGAAAGTTTAGGTTGTTTTCTTTTCTTCTTTGCCATATATTATATGCAAAAATATTAGCACTAAAGCTATGAAAGTCACGGTCATAAGGATGTACTCAAACACTGTGAAGTATTCGCTTATGCCAGCCATGGAAACCAACCTCTCTTTGTAAGATATTTTAAAGTTTAAATATTTAAGGCGTTGGGTTTTTCCATTCGTTCATAAGCGAATCGTAAAGTTCGTCGTGTTCCTCTATTGTTTCGTACCATCCCAAGTTTTTGGCTAGTTTTTGGGCGAGAAGGTGATAACACAAGTGCACTTCCTTGTCCATAACACGAAAGTAAAAGTCGTCGCATGAGCAGAATTCAGCTTCAGGCATTAGGAGATAATCACGTTCCTTTCCAACAACTATCCAAACGGTTCTGCCGCTTGGTTTGAAAACGTATTTTTTTACGCGTCCCTCTTTTAGAGTTTCGAAAGCCTTTGTGAATCTTTGACCGAAAACCTCGTACAGTTTTGTTAAGTTTTTGCCTGTTAGTTTGCCTTCCTTTTTTGCTTCTCGGCAGACGCTGTTTAACACGTCAATTTCAGAGTTTTCATCCATACATGCACAAGCTGTTTTAAAACGCCCTAAAGAGGTTCACTCTATATTTATTGGTTCGCCCTTCGGTTTCTTTTCCTCTTTAGTTTTTGGCAGTGTTATTTCTAAAACTCCATTTTTATATTGTGTTTTTGCCTCTTTCACTTTCACTTTAGCTGGCAATGGAACCTCCTTGTAGTATTTGCGTTGCGGAGTGTCAACAGAAATGGTCAATGTATCTTCTGTTCCATGAAGTTTAATGTCGTTTTTCTCCACGCCTGGCAGTTCCGCCACAACGTGGATTTCGCCGTCTGTTTCGATAACGTCCACAAGAGGTTCACGCTCCTCTTTAACTTGCGGTCCTAAACGGGTTGGTTTGACGTTTCCAAACTCGCGGATTTCAGGTTTGCCGTCTGGACCTATTTTTACGCTGTAGCCGTACACGAATGGTCCCCATTCACGCACGGTTGTGCCGTCTGGAAGTTTTCTCTCCCGCACATAATCTTTTGGAATACGCGACGTGAACATTTTGAATTCTTCTTCCATCATCTTTTCCATTTCACGAAACATGCGGTCTATGTCTTCAAAGAACCAACCTCTAAAGAATGGGAAGCGTCTCCTTCTAAACCAATCTGGAAACTCATCTTCCGATGGCATTTACTCCACCTTAAACAGTGTTGATGACTCCATATGTATAAATTTTATGCTTAATTTTCAAGTTAAAGCTTTAAGTTGGTTTAATGTTCCGAGAAATGTTCTGTCGAGAAGGTATAATTCTGCGTTTTCCATGTCAACCGCCTCTGAACGGAGAATCGGACCGAGCGTTTCTTCGTCGCTAATTTTTCCCGTGTTGATGGGTTTCCCTCCAAGCAACTCGTTGAAAGAAGGCATTATAAAAAGCCGTGAAGTTTTAAGCTTAACCTTATAATGTTTCCACAACGTTTCTTCCAAGCTTTTTTCAATTTTCACTTTATACTTACGCAACAACACATCAGCCAGTTGGATTCCATCGCATTTGGCTTTTACCCAAACTTGCTTTGTTATTCTAAAACCCGCTGGGTCGCGGAAAGCCACAACTGGGTGAATATGTCCCATCACCAGGGTTTTACATTTTAGAAGAGCTGGCGAAGGCCACATATGCCCATGGAAAAAGCCCGTTTCGCCTATTGCTAAGCCCGTTGCCGACATGATTTTTATGTTTTCTGGTAATAACGGCTCAAGGTTTCCGTCGTGGTTGCCCGGCACAACCCATATTTCGCCTATTTGTTTTTTCAGTTGGTTGAAGAATTCGGGTAGGTCTTGCCATTCGCCTATTTCAGCCGTTGCAATAGTATGTTTCACATCGCCTAAAATCAAAAGTTTTTCAGGCTTATAAATGGATATAAGCGTCGTTAACCTTTCAAGAAGTTTTGGCATTTGCGTTGGAACGTGCACGCCCTTTTCTGAAAGCGCCATTTCCCATCCAATATGCAAGTCGCCTATCACAAGAGTTTTGCCTTCCACTTCCTTAACCAGAACGGCTGGATGATTTGGAATAGGCTTTAACAAGGCGTCTGTTTTCTCCGCATTAAGTCTAGTATAGCCTCGTGAATTTCCACATTTGCAGAAGCTATGAACTTAACCTTTTGTTTTGGGCTTAACCTCACGTTTAGCGGTTCTCCTTCAGGCGTTGTCATTTCTGCTTTTGCCTCTTGTATTATTAGCCATGCAGCCGCAATGTCTGTTGTGCGGAGTTTTCCACGTATATCTATGAAAGCGTCTGTTGTGCCATCCGCCACATAACAAAGTTCTAAAGCGTTTGCTCCGAAATGGCGGATATGCTTTGTTTTTTGTATTAAACCTGACAGTTTTGGAGCTATTTCTTCAACTTTGTAAGTGTTTATGTCTATGCCTACTACTGCCTCTTCCAGCGAAACGATTTTAGAAGGCGTTATCTTTTCATTGTTGCGGTAGGCGCCCCCGCCTCTAATGGCTGTGTAAGCTACGTCATGGTGTAAGTCGGCTACTAAAGCTGCTTGGACACTGCTTAAAATTGGTTTTGTGGAAACAGCTATGGACGTAGCGTAAAATGGTATTCCCCTCATGAAGTTTGTTGTACCGTCTATGGGGTCCGCAGTCACAAAAAGCTTTCGAGGCGCTTCGCCATATTCCTTTACGCCAGATTCCTCACTTATAAGCGTGAAAGAAATGCCATGCGCCTCCAACGTTTTTGTTATGGCATCTTCCGCCGCAAGGTCTATCTGCCTTATAGGGTCGCCGCCAGCTCCAATGCCAAGGTTTAGCTGCGGCTCATTTAACGTTTTTAGGAGTGGAGCAATTTGTTTTTGTATGTTGTTTTTGCATTGTATGAGGAGGTTTTGCCAGTTAATCTGTTTCATGCATGGGATTCTCCGTTGTATTGTGTTGTTGGTTTAGAAATAAAAAAGGGTTTGTGTTTGCTAAGGCGTCATTGGAGTGGCTGGTGGTCGTTAGGTCCCCCTTTTATTATAAGTCTTTTTCCTCACGGCTGAAATTAACTTAGAATCTTCTAGAAAAATTTTCTGAAAGATAACCTCAGAAAACATTTAAACAAAACGCATATAATATAATATCCTTTGGAGGACATATCAACGGCCTCCCAAATTGCGAAAATCATTGAATTTCTTGAAGATGGGAAATGGCATTATATGGAAGAGCTAAGGCGGAGAATGGATTTTGGATGGGATGAAATTTTGCGGGTTATAGCGTTTTTGAGGGAATATGATTTGGTGATTATGGATGAAAGAAGGGGAAAAGTGAAGCTTAGGAGGACTTTCCAAAAGTTTTTGATGCAGACTATTCCATGAGGGCTTTTAAATCCTTGTAAACCTCAAGAAACCTCTTACCTTTATTGGTTGTTTTGAAAATGCTTGGATTATGGTCTTTAATTTCGTGTAGAAGCTTTCTTTTGAGGAGTAAATCTAAATAGTATTTGACTTGTCTGAAGCTCATGTTGCAATGGTACATGAGGTGTGTTTTTTTGGCTCCCGTGTGGGATGCATTTAAAATGTCTGCGATAACGTCTAGTTGACAGCGATGGCTATTGCTTCGCCTCTTATTTTGGTCTAACAAGTGTTATCAAACCCCCAGCCTAACAATGCTGGGACTCCCTTCTCCAGGAAATACTAGAGAAAAGTGGAATTTAAACGTTCTGAAAATGGGGATTGTTATTCTAGAAAAGGAAAAGCGAAACAAATTTTGCTAGAGTGAATGCAGTTTTCTTAAAATTTTTTCGCAGTCAGCGTTTTTCTCCATGAAAATGCTTATTCTGTTTTCGTCAATAATTAGGGATACCGCCTTGATTTCTTTGCTTTCGACTGTTATGTTTTTGATTTCGCCTAAGTTTAATAGTTCGCAGAGTTTTTCGCTTGCGTCAAGCGCTGAAGATGAAAGGATGGCGTAGTCTATTATTTTTGTTGGATCTTTGAGGTCTATTGCTGCTGATGTTGAGTTTCTGAGGATATACCCTATAACGCCTTCGTAGGTTTTTATTTCTTCAAGTTTTGAGCGTAAAACGTCGGCGGTTTTTGTTTCTTCGATTGTTACGGGTTCGGTTATTGCGGCGATTTCTGGGGTTTCCCTTTTCTTTTTCACCATATACATAAGCCTCCATTATTCGATTACTGGTTTAGCCTTTACAAGTTCGCCTTTTTTGATTTCTAGGGTGATTTGCATTTTTTCTGGGATTTGTATTATGCCTTTTCCCTCGTATTTTGAATCTTTGATTGGTTTTACTTTGCATCTTATTGTTTTTCCGTCGAAGGTTTCGATTTCGACTTCCTCGATTTTTATGTCTTGGTAAAGCGACTCCCATTGTGATAATATTGCGTTGTCTATGCGCACAGTGTCTGATGGAACAAGCAGTCCGCCGAGGTTTTCAACTATAAGTTGGTTTACTGGAGGTTCTGGAAGGAGTGGTTCATGTTCAGATTCCATTTTAGGTTTCGTGGCTTCTTCCATCTCTTCTTCTATTGTTTCTTCGGGTTCTTCAGTTTTTCCGGTTGGTGGCGGAAATGCGGGTTTTGTTTGGAATTGTTGTGGAGGTGAAACGTTTTTGAGGGGGGTAGGGCAGATTTTTTCTAGCAGTTCTAGAACTGTTGGTATTAAGACGCGGGTCACAGTGTTTATGTAGGTTATATCCGCCTTTTGCGAGGCGACTGTGACGAAGTAAATGTTGTTTATGTGAGAAACATCTACTCTGCCGTTGCTGCCTTCTAGGGTTATGTGTTCAACACCGCCTATTTTATCCGCCCTGTCTAATATGCCGTTAAAGGCGTTTACAACTTGTGTTGCCAATCTTTCTTGTGTAGGGTCGTCTCCAGCTATTATTTCGCCGTTTTCTTTGAATATGAATGCGTGGGTTATGTCTGGGCAGATGTTTTGAATTTTGTTTTGAATTTCGTTTAGGGTTATTTTTAGGGCGAAAGAATAAGCTTCGTTATCCATGGGTTTTCACTTCCTCTAGGCTTTCTAGGATAGTTTGAAGAGTATGCGTTCTGGAACGCCGTCGTTTTCCACCACAAGATATTTTAAGCCTTCTGTGTCGCCGAGTTGGTCAAGCCATTTCAGGGCTTCTCGTGCTTTTTGCAACACCAAAAGCCTCTCTTGGTAGCTTCTTACAACCTCTTCTATAGCTGTTAACTCGTGGAATGGATTGGCATCTAAAACTATATTTAAATTGCCAATTGTGATTTCGCCCAGGCTTTCGGATGTGGCTTTTTTGCCTGCTAATTTCATAACGACTTCTCGGATTTTTTTGGATTTTTCAGCTAAAGCCCGTATATCGTCTAGTCGGCGCAAATACTCGCCTAAAGTGCTTTTTGTTTCTGAAATTTCTTTTTCAAGGGTTTCAGCTATTTCTTCTGCTGAAGCGTACTCCTTTATCTCTACTACCATATTGTTTTACACCTCCACACATAGGGAATAAACGAGGGAAATCAAGGAAATTGCGTTTATCCACCCTACCCCCAATCTCAACTGAACCACGGCTTGTTATGGTCTTTGACCGCTTGTTCGAAATTCATTGTTGTTGGTTGTAACCAACACTATAGTGTACTCATATCCCACTGAAAAAGTACCTGTACCTGTTATGTTTGCAATTATTTGTCTGGTTTCTTTTGACGGTATTTCTATATCCGTAGGAATATCGTTATATTCATCAACGCCATGTCCTTGAATACGGTAAGCCGTTATTTTGACTGTTGATCCTCCTTCGTTTGTTGCCAAAACATTGACGGATTTGTCTGTCCATCCGTATGGTGTTCCTAGTTTTAGTCTTTCTCCGCTTCCCATGAATCCTACTGTTAGTGCGCCCATCCATGCGGCTACGGCTATGCTGACGGCGACTGTTACGGCGATGAGTATGATTGATGCGACTACGGGGCTTAGGGCTTTCTTGCTCTTCAACAATTTCATTTTCTTTTATCCCTCCTTTTTGTTATCGTGTATTTAAGAGGAAATAACGCATTTAAATCTTACGACTCAATACACCATATTAATCATTTGTAAAACAAAACCACAAAACACCAACACCAAACAAACCCCCTAAAACAACAAAAACACCAACAAAACCCAAAACCGTCCAACACAAACCGCAAATACCTTTTAATATTCGACATTCACTCTCTAATCTTAGGTAACAACCTTGACC
>JAWCNZ010000009.1:0-50388 GCA_038848005.1 Bathyarchaeia archaeon
GCGTCTTCATTTTTCTATCTGTTACAATGCCGCCGAAAGTTAAACCGCCGTGACTAAACAAAATGTCATCTTTGACATTTGCGGGCATGACGGCAATTAACCTGTTATTGTCAAAAAACATAAGAGAAAAATCCGTAAACCTGTCAGCGTGATATTCCATATAATCCCTATAGAAAAGGAAAACTCCATTCTTAGAATTTTTTATGAAATCATCCCATGCCATCCTATGCTTTTCGTTATACTTAACAATCTTTATTTCCTTTATACTTGATTCCTTAGCTTCCATAGCAGTATTTACCTCACACTTACCAGTGTTCCAACACTGCATACCCAAAACCAGTTCTGCCCATATCATTTCCATTATAAAATAAATAGACCTTTTCTTTCCATTTTACGACGGCGGGGTAAGCTATCATTTTGGAGTCCCAACCACTTTCTGAAACAGTGATGCCGACATCTCTATCTTTCCTGGTCCAATTGATACCGTCTTTAGATTCTGCATAGCCCAATCGATAATCATTTGATTTTATGGCATATCCATAAAACATTTTGTATATCCCACTATCTTTTATTACGTAAGGTCTTCCAATTCTATACTCATCTACGTAAATGAAGTCTAAAATCACCTTTCCTTTTTTGGGAAAATTGATACCATCTGGAGATTCAAAGTATCTAACGTTGTATGATGGCAAAATCCTGTCACCTTCTTTGATAAATTTACTTCCACCGCCGTACCATGCCCTCCAAACACCTTCCTCTAATATCAACGAGTGTATAACCCTGAAATACAACTCATCATCCGTTCTATCAACAATTGGAGTTTTACTGTATCTCTTAAAGCTAAAACCACCATCATCACTTATTGCCAACCCTCCAAAAACCAAAAATTTAACTTTTTTAACCAATTGATAACCAGCATAATACAGGTAAAATCTATTCTCTCTTTGAATGACCGTGCAAGGTACTACACCATTGTCATCAAACGCGCCTTCTTCACCAATGTCTAGTACAGGCTCTTCTGACACATAAAGCACTTTTGAAGGATTGTTAACGTCTAAGTCAACAAATCCCACTCTGCTTACTCCTTCATCATCTCGGAAACCAACATATACGCGCAGAACTTTGTCATTCAAAATTATTGGTGTTGGTTGCAAAGCGGAGTGTTTGTCCCATCCGTGTTTGCCTGAGGGGCAATATATTAATCCCATTTTCTTCCATTTCATATTTCTTCTTCCTTTACACCAAAAGCTTCATAACTGCTTTTCGACAACCGCCTCGCAGGATTGCCCACATAAACCCCGCCTGGCTGCTCAATGTTTTCAATCACTATTGCTCCGTTACCGACAACTGTGTCTTTAGCCACCTTTATTTTATCGTTCAAAGAACAATTCACACCCAAAAAACAGTTTTCCCCTATTTCGCAATAACCAGAAATAATCACTCCTGAAGCCAAATAACAGTTATCTTTTATAACACTTTGATGTCCAATGTGATTTTTAGCCCAAATAATAACGTTATTTCCAACGTTAACTTTTCGCTGAATATTGTTATATTCAAAAATAAAGCAGTTCTCTCCAATCTTTACGTCTCTTCCCAAAAACACTGTTGGATGAATAAACGTTACAAACTCGTAACCCTTCTCTTTAGCTTGCCTATACAATCGTGTTCTAACCCTATTCAGTTGAGTGTATGTAACTGCAACAAAAACCTTGTATTTTTGAGGAGGGTAATGCTTTTCAATTTCTTCAAAGGGTATTACTGATAAATTAAAAAGTTTAGGTTTGTTGATGAATGCTTTTTCAACTGAAAATGCATCTATCTCATAACTTGAAAAATCACTGAAATATTCATAGGCTATTTCCGCAAACTCACCAGCGCCAACTATAACAATTTTCTCTTTTCTTCCCTTCAAATTTCAACTACCTGAAGGTCTACGTGGTTCAAATTACACAATGCATTATTCACCGTTCTTTTAAAAGTTTCGTAATCCCTTATATAATCGTCTTCATCGTAAAGGTCGGATGCCAAAACCAAACAGACAGCTCCAGAAGAGAAATTGTTCATTTCACGCCATATCATTGGCGGAATATACAAGCCATAATACGCCCTGTTCAAATGGAACCTCTTCCTTTTAAATCCATCGTCCAAAATGACGTCAAAACTGCCGCTTGCCGCAATCATCAATTGTTGTAAGCGTTTATGTGCGTGTCCGCCTCTGCTTTCGCCTCCTGGAACATCATAAATATAATAGACTCTTTTGACTTCAAAGGGTATGTGCCTATTCCCTTCAATAAACGTGAGGTTCCCCCTTCTGTCGCTTACTTTCGGCAAATTAATTATCCTACACTTTGACAAATTCGATGGTGAACTTATCATTTCATACTGTGGCAAACTCAAAGAACTCATTCCTAATCATTCTCCTATAGGTAATTGTGGGTATTCGCCATCACCCTTATTTTTGCCTTATTTATTTTATGGATTCAGAATCTGAATTTATACTACAACTTCAGAACCCACTCAATCACTCCAAAATTTTACTCTTCAACAACCAGTATAGAATTGCTACGCGCCATCCGAGAAAAGTGAAAAATGTGCCGCTGATAAGTGTTTTTATTGATTTAGATTCATAGTTTTTTAGAGAATCAACATAAAATCGAATTCTATCCCTTAAAGAAAATTTGGAAGATTTTGATAACGCTTGCCTAAGCAACATTTTGTTTTTTAAAAAATGATTCCATTGCGAGAATAGACGTCTATAGGTTGCAATATCATAATCAATTTTTTTCCCGGCATCGATGAGTTGTACGTCAGTGGATTTAAAATTTTTCTTTGCCAGAATATTTATTAAAAGTTTACGGGTTTTTTCTGAACCAAAATTTTGTTTGTAGTATTCATAAAGCCATGCACCAGTTTTGCTTCTAAGTTCTTGGTTCTGGATAAAACCAGAACTATAGTTCACTATATCCTCTGCGGTGTATGCCAGGAAAGGATAATTTGGTGGTAGCATCCCTATCTTAGTGGTGAATGGAATCTCCTCATTTTGAAACGCTACAATAGGTAGCCCGGAAGCAATGGCTTCAAGTCTTATAGTACCTCCACTTAAAGGAAAGGTTTCTATGAGGAAGTCAGCAACTCCATAAATAGGTTCTAAACTTTTATAGGGACCTGTTATTAAAAATCTTTTTCTGACATCTTGATTAACTGGCAAATACTTTTTAATAACATTTTTAGGAGGGGGGGTGGTTACAAATAGATGATAGTGATTTGGAAAAATATTCAATAATTTTTCCATAGTTTTAAAGTAATTTACATATGAATTGCCAATGACTTTGTAAAAACTACCTATTGAAATTGATACAGTAGCAGTTTCAGGTATGCCGAAAATAGTTTTTGGCATTTTTTTCGGTTTAATAGTAGTTATTAACGGAACCATGGCAATTCTATCAATTTTTCTGAATTTTTTAGAAAGTCTTGCTCCTTCAACTCTCCATTCAACAACTAAATCGGCAACATTTCGGCCAAGCCAAAATGTATGGTCAGAATGATTAAAAAAGATTGTATGAGGCTTGTTTGTGAGAGCTAAAAGTGACGAAACTGCTATGATGTCATTTGGATGGATAAACAAAATGATAGCATCTGGTGATTCAGCCTCAATTAACTCGGTTAATTTTTTTATTCTGTTTGTATAACTATCCCACCAAATAAACTGTTTAATTGCAACTTTACGCTTTAATTTGTTTATCATATATGGACTAACTGTAGGTCCGTTTGTGACATTAGTAACATATACATGCTGATCATTAAAGAAATCCGATAGTAGATTAGCCCATTCAGTTAGTATTCTGGAATGTCCCCCCACATCATACAGATGGCTCACTATATATATTGCTTTTTTACGCTTACCTCGCCCTTCATTCGCTTTCCTAAAAGCTGTATTTTTTCTGTCTGTAAGGCGTTTGCCAATTATCAAAAGTAAATGTTCCAATCCGTCGTCATACCATATACCGATATGAAACTGCCATGCTAATGTAGCAGCTAGGTAAATGTAATCTAAAGCTTGTTCGTAATAACCCTTGTTAAAAGCATACTCGGCTTTCGATTTAAGGAATTTATAGGTTTCTAAATCCCTTTTTATCATTTCATCCATATTTATTCGCCTTTTGCAATTTTAATGTTGCATTTACTGTCCGTGTTATATCTCATTTTGCTGTGAAAAATTGCTTTTATTCTGCTTCTATTCTTTGAAAAATCGTCAACAACTATCACTTCCAAATTTTCTATTCTTTGTGAAACCGCTGAGTTAATAGCGTCATCAATGTAATTTTCATGGTTACAGCTTGGCATAGCAACGCTGATAATAGGCTTGTTATAGAATTTTTTGTTTCCATGATGAGTCTTCTCCATTTTAAGATACTCCCATGAAAGACATCAAATAACAAACTAAGTAGGTAAATCACTTAAATATTTTAATCATCGTTTAGAATATTTTTATTAAATAACTGAAGTTCACTTTAAACAATTAACGCTCAAAGGTTGTAATGTAATTTGGTTGGCAAAGTTGATTTGGTGATGTGGACAAAAAACGGAGAAAGAACATTGCCGCTTGTTCTTAAGCGGATTGATGAGGTCATTCCACAAGAGAATGTGAACGATAAGATTCTAGTTGATGACCATAGCACGGATAATACTGTCAAAATTGCCAAAGATTTTAATTGGAAAGTCTATGTGAACCCTAATTCTGGTATTCCATTCGGAGCAAATGAAGCTTTGAGGCACGTTACGACTCCTATCTTCATAAGTTTTGAACAAGATCTTCTTTTGGCAAAAGATTGGTGGGATTGCATTCCTCCGTATATGCAAGAGCCAAATATAGCAGTTGCAGGAGGAATTAGAGTTTTCGATAATAGAATATTGCGCGCTATTTCTGGGTTTCATTCTGAACGTTTAGGCAAACAGGGGGAAATAGAAGTAAGTATGGATAATACCATATATAAAACTAAAGTTATAAAAGCACTTGGCGGTTTTCCTAATGAATGTCCAATTTGTACGGATACCATACTGTATAAGAAAATAAATTGGTTTACTCCTTATAAATGGGTTATTGATAGCAAGGTGGTTTCTTTACATCTAAGGAAAGGAATTCGACATGAATTGGAACATTCTGGAGTAATGGCAAATAAATGTAAACGCACAAAACTATGTGGATGTTATTACGTTCCCCACTTTAATGAACCAACACTCATAATCAAACCGAAATTCGCTGCATCTAAATTAACTTTAGTTAGGATGTTCCTTACAAGCCCTATTAGGGGCTTTCACGTCGCTGTTAAGAAAAAATGTCCAGAAATCTTTTTTGTTTATCCACTTATTCGACTTTACATATTTAAAAGCTGTTTAAAAACTGATAGATTAAGAGGCTGAAATGGAAATACTGAGTTATATATTCGGAATTTTGTTCGCTGTATCTCGATTACGAACCAAAAAGTTTTCAACAACAGCCTTTTCCACCCCCTTCTGTAAAGGAATCTTTCAAACACATACTTTCCATTTCTCTTTTTCATTTTGGCGAATTCTCGGCGGTAAACTTGATAATGATGGAAAGTTGCGAGGAAGCCTAGCACTCCCTTCATCATGTTTAAAGTGGTTAGTAGCTGGCGGCGACGAGCTACAAGCCTCATTGTCAAATATCCCATGCGAACAAGAAAAATCTTGACAAAGTCCTTCAGCGTTAACAATTTGTAATATGTTAATAGCAGATTCCGTTCCGATAAGTACGCCATCCTCGCAGATGGAAAGTTTGCGCCTCCAATATGGTGCCATATACGGCTGTCTCTAACATATCCTATTCTGCCTCCAAGCAGTATAGTCCTTAAAGACAGTTCTATGTCTTCAGCGGAGCAAAAGTAAAACGGGTCAAAAAGGTAACCGAGTTTGCTAAGCCAACTTCTCCTAATTAAAAAACATGCGCCACTTGCAAATATCGAATCTGTTATTGCAAGGTTGCTTTCATATGGGCTTGGCATGGCATCACCAAAAGCGTTTAAAGTCCTAATCCTATTCTTTTCTTGGCTTGGAAGTTGTATGCTACATAAAATTTGGTATTCAGGATGCTCATCAGCAGCTTTCACAAGGTTTTCAAGCCATCCGTCCTCTGCTTTAGTATCCATGTTAACAAAAACAAGATAATCGCCACATGCAAATTTAGCTCCGCGATTATTCCCCTCAGCAAAACCATAATTCCTATCTAGTTCAACGACTTTAACTTGAGGAAAATTTTGCTTAACGTACTCAGCGCTGCCGTCGGTTGAACCATTATCAACAAGCAAAACCTCAAATTCCTCATCAAGCCACTGGTTTAGAACTGAAGATAAGCAGTTTTTAAGCCATTTTTTGCCATTCCAGTTTAACACAATAACGGATACCCTTATTTTCATGACAAACTAACCTACGCAGATATCATTTTATCTATTTTTCTTGTTAATTGTTGCATATTTTTTTCCCAATTCACCCTTGTTCTAACAGTTTCTACAGCCTTTTCTTTTAAAACCATGCGAAGTTTATAGTCGTTAACCAATAAGAGAATTTTTTCTGTAAGTTTTTCAGAATTTGCTACGGGAACAATTAAGCCGTTTGCTTCATTTTTAATCCATTCTGTGTTTCCTGGTATTTCTGTGACTATTGGCGCTAGTGAACAAGCCATAGCTTCTAATAGGCTGGCGGATGTTCCATCGGAAAAGGAAGTTGAAACGTAAATGTCCGCAGCGCTTAAATAATCTACAATCTTATCGTGCGGAACTGCTCCCACAAACTTGACGTGTCTACTTCTTATAAACCTCTCCATTTTTGCTTTAAATGTGTTGGTGAGCGGTCCCTCGCCTAAAATGAGGAATTTTACGTTTTTGTTTTTCTTTATTACATGTGGAATTGCTTCTATTAGGTATTCGACGCCATAAATTGGCTTGTGGTGTCTTAGGCTTATAACGACGACGTCGTCGTCGCCCCAACCGCATAACCTTCTCATTTTTCGCCGTTGCATTTCGTCACGCTTGTATAAACTTAAGTTAACCCATGGAAACTTTACAATTTTTACTGGTTTACATCCAAGGTTTATTACAGCTTGCCTTTGAACTTCGCTGTCAACAACAACCATGTCTGCCTTTCGAACGGAATAAACAATAAAGGGCTTAAGTGGAAAATACTTTTCCGGGAAAATTAAAACATCTGAGCCCCAAACAAATAGGATGAACGGGTGAAAACCTGAATAAGCGGAATAAAAACCGTAGGTGCTTGCCCAACAGCCTATAAGAATGTCAGGCTTAACTTTTTTTAAGTTTTTCTTCAATGTTTGCGCCCTCAACGGAGTTAAAAGATGTTTGCGCATTCCCTCAAACGGATGAAGATTTGTTTCAGGAATAAAATCTTTCATTTTAACGATTTTAACTCCTTTCGGAACACAATTGGGCGAAGAATGGAAAGTGAAGACATAAACTTCATATTTTTCCATAAAAGACTTCAAAAAAAGCTCGTCATAACTGCTTATTCCATCGTTGGCGTAAACAAGTTTAACCATGACTTCACCGTTTTTACAGTCGAATGGTTAACTATAAATTGTTTATGTGTGCTTTAAAATGGGTAGAATAATCAATTGCAAACGGAGAAATATTAACCTTGAAGGTTTTAATCACCGGCGGTTCGGGTTTTATTGGAAGCCACATTGTTGACTACTGCCTAAAGCTTGGATGGGAAACCGTTGTTTTAGACAACTTCTTTTCTGGAAAAATTGAAAACATAAAGCAACACTTAAACAACAAGAGGTTCCGCTTAATTAAAGGCGATATTAGAAATCCAGAAGATGTTCAAAGGGCTTTGGAAGATGTTGACGCCGTATGTCACTTGGCTGCTATTGTGAATGTTCCCTTATCCATAGAAAACCCCTCTTTAGCTAACGAGGTGAATGTTCAAGGGACATTAAACCTTTTAGAGGCAAGCGTAAAACATGATATACAACGTTTTGTGTATGTTTCCACATGCGCCGTTTATGGAGAAGCCAAATATCTACCAATAAACGAGGAACATCCGACAAACCCACTTTCGCCATACGGCGCATCAAAACTTGCAGCTGAACATTACTGCAAAGTCTTTCACCAAATATATGGGTTGCAAACCATCTGCCTAAGATTCTTCAATGTTTATGGTCCAAGACAGCCAAGCGGACCTTACGGAGGCGTAATAACAACTTTCCTTGAATCACTGAAGAAAAAAGAGGCACTTACCATTTTCGGCGATGGAAACCAAACACGAGATTTCATATATGTTGCGGATGCTGTTCAAGCGTTCATGCTTGCATTACAATGCAAAAATTGTGCTGGGGAAACTTTTAACATAGGCACTGGAACAAAAACATCCATAAACGAGTTGGCGCAAATTTTGATTGAGTGTGTAAATGAGTTGCATGCGAAAGTTGTTCACAAAGCTGAACGGAAAGGTGACATAAAAGAAAGCTACGCTGACATTAGCAAAGCGGAGAAAAAATTGGGTTTTAAACCAAAATTTTCAATTGAAAAGGGATTAAAAGAGTTTGTTAAATCTTTTGGCTCTGCATGTACGCAATAAAGTCCTTTAAACCATCTTCAAAAGCGATTTTTGGTTCCCATTTCAGCAATCTTTTAGCCTTTTCAATGTTGGTTACAGCTCCTTTAAAATCGTGGGGTCTCGGAGGTGCATATTCAACTTTCAAACCCTTAAAGGAGCCACGTAAAACCTCTACAATCTTGTTTATTGTAACGAATTCTGGTCCTGCAATGTTGAAAATTTGGTTGCGTCCAGAAGGTTGAAGCGCCGCAACGTTACCACTTGCCAAATCTTCTACGTGGATAAAGCATCTGCCTTGGTTTCCATCGCCGAAAACCGTTATCGGCTCGTTTTTCATTGCTTTTTTAACGAAGATGGCAATAGCCATGTTCGCTCTCATGCGTGGTCCATAAGGTATATCATAACGCAAAATTGTGTATGGAAGTCCAGTGTGCTTCTGCCATGCAATGAATAGGTGTTCTTGCCCTATCTTTGTTTTTGTGTATATGTGGTCTGGCGGTGGCAAAGGTGTGTTTTCGTCTACTATTCCCTCGGTTTTTCCGTAAACCCATGTTGTTGAGGCTAATATTACCCTTTCAACTTCCATCGCCGTGGCTGCGTTTAACAAGTTCATTGTTCCAATCTCGTTTACTTGTAGGCACAAGGCTGGATTGGAAAGCGCAACGTTTACGTCTGCCACAGCGGCTAGATGGTATATGGCTTCTATGTCTTTACACGCTTCTAAAATGTCGTTTTCGTTTAGTAAATTCCCCTTAAACCATTCAACGTCTTCCCTTAGAGGTTTCCGCTCGTCAAAAACTCTAACGGCATAATCCTCCTCCACAAGCTTGTCAACAATGTGGCTTCCAATAAAACCCGAACCGCCGGTAACAAGCACATTCACAGCCTACACCAACCTCAAATTTCAGATATAGTCTCTCTTAACTTTTCCACCACATATTGCGCTTCTTCTGTTGTCATCTGAGCATATAAAGGTAAACACACCATTCTTTTGCATGCGTCCTCGGCGTTTGGAAAATCACCCTCTTTAGTGCCCAACAGCCTTCTATAAGCTGGTTGGAGATGCAGAGGCGGCCAATAAACTTCGCCGCTGCACCTTACGCCTTTAGCCTTTAGCTTTTCCTTCAATTTTTCTCTGTCCAAACCATCATCCAAAAAAGCCACGTATTTGTAATAGTTGTTTCTGATGTTAGGCGGAGTTTTTAAGAGTTTTACTCCACTAATTTTACTCAATGCCTTATCATAGTATTTTGCTATTGCATTACGCTTCTCAATAATTTCCGGCAATCTTTTAAGCTGGGTTAAGCCTATAGCCGCGCTTATTTCCGGCAGTCTCCAATTGTGGCCTAACTCGACGATTATGTTGCTGTTAAAGTTTTCTTTGCCTTGGTCTCTGAATATTTTGGCTTTTTCCGCCGTTTCGCTGTTGTCTGTTGTTATCATACCGCCCTCGCCAGTAGTCATAACTTTTGTTGGGTAAAAGCTGAAGCATCCAGCATCCCCCAACGAGCCCGCTGGCTTCCGGTTTATTGTTGAACCGTGAGCGTGCGCTGCATCCTCTATTAAAAAGAGTTTTCTGTCCTGGCAAAACTCTCTTATTTCTTCTATTTCTGGACATATCAGCCCGCCAATGTGAACGACGATGACACCCCTTGTTTTTGGAGTTACATTTTTCTGGATGTTTTCCAAATCTATGCAAAGTGTTTCCGGGTTTATGTCTGTTAGTTTTGGTTTAGCTCCCGCAAAAACAACTGTTGCGGCTGTAGCCGTAAATGTGTTTGTTGGAACAAGCACTTCATCTCCAGCCTTCACTTTCAATGTGCGTAAGGCTATTTCTAAGGCGCTTGTCCCAGAATTAACGGCGACCGCATGTTTCACGTTGCATAATCTTGCAAATTGATTTTCAAATTCCTTAGTGTACGTGTGAAGGGTTAACATTCCAGATTGAAGTACCTTTTCCACATCTGCCTTTATCTGTTCAACGTCTTCTTCTAAAAAATACGGTTTTACTGGCGGAACAACCTTAAACAAGCCTGTTCACCCTAGTTATGGTAGGGAATACTATTACATAAGATAAATATTTTGCCAACATGTCCTTAAGACCACGCAGATTTTTAATTTTTGTATTAGTATGCGAATTTTAAGGAATACTTATATATTTGTATACTTTTTTGTATACATTGTGTTTACAATGGTGCAGACAGCGGTTGTAACAATAAGAATCAAAAAAGAAGTAAAAGAAGCTCTGGAAAAAGCTGGTGTCAACATTCCAGATGTCATAAAAAAACACTTGGAGGAACTCGCTTGGAAGCTTCAACTCGCCGAAGAAACTGGAAAAATGAGGAAGCTTCTTGAAAAAGTAAAGCCCTCAGAACAGGGGTTTGCTGTAAAATCGTTGAGGGAAGACCGTGAAAGTCATTGATTCTTCAGCTTTAATTAAATATGTGGCGAAGGAAGAAAACTGGGAAAAAGTTGAGGAACACATGCGAGAAGGATGCGTCACATTGGACCTAGCCTTAAAAGAGACAGCCAACGCTTTAGTTAAGAAAATTTTAAAAAATGAAGTTAGCCTTGAAGTTGCAAAGGAAATACTTAATCAACTGCCAAAAATAGTTAGAATTGTACCACAAAAAGATTATTTCTCAAGGGCTTTGGAAATAGCCGCAAAAAATAAAATGGCAATTTATGATGCGCTATTTATAGCGTTATCAATAGATACAAACATGCCCTTATTAACTTCAGACGAGAAACAAGCAAAAACTTCAAGGGAATACGGTGTAGCGGTAACTCTGATGTAAACTCGGTTGTGAATCACTGAACTCCAATATTTTCCCATAACTCTTTTTGAAAAGCTTCCACTCTTTTCCTAACCTTTTCAACTTCTTCACGAACACATTCGTCTTTGATTTCTTCCTTGCGCTTTTCGTTAGACTCCAAAATAAGCCTTAAAAAATCAGAGTCATAGCTTTTCAAAAGCAACTCCGTGTTAGGAATCAAACAGTGACCGCCAATAACCCCTGGATACCATATTGGTCTGTCAAGTCTCATGCGGTGTATTTGTTCTATGACGCTGACTATTTCGTCAAAGTTTGCACCGAAAAATTTTGAAATTCGATGCGCCTCTTGGAAAAAGGCAATCATCCAAGCTGAATAAACAGTTTCTAAAAGTTTTGTCAATTCCGTTTCAACTGGGCTTTTTAGAGCTTTTGTTTTGATTCCAGCCTTTTCAAAGTGTTCGCATACAGCTTTGCTGGATACTGTATCGACGCCGCCGACAATTTTTGTCCAACGTTTTATTTCCCATTTCATATACTCCAAATTTTTGTGAGTTCCAAAAATTGGTGAATGTGCAATGAGGCATTTGCATTTTTCAGAAACTTTAAAGGTTGTTTTGGGTGAAACTGTACTGTTGATAATTAATAATTTTGGGCGGTATTTTTCAGCGTAATTTACAACGGTATCCACGAATTTACCTTGGGAAACGCATGGAATGCAAATGTGTAGCACATCTACCGTTTCAGGAATTGTTTCCGCATTAAGCCCTAACTTCTCCATTTTTGTTTTGTCAATATCTAAGCCGTAAACTTCGAAGCATCCACTTTCCCTCAACAATTCAAAGAGGGGCATGCCAACCTCGCCTAAACCGACAACTAAAACTTTCTCTTTAGCCAACACAATCACCTTTTGAATGTGACAAGACTTAAGCTAATCAGCACATATTTAAGTTAAACTCTTGGTTTGCCGCTCCATCTTTTCGGAAACTTTAAAATCCACGCTATTTCCTCAGCGAGTCCATCTTTGAAACTCGTTTGAGATGCCCAGCCGAGGATTTCCTTGGCTTTACGGCAGTCCAACACAAAATTTTTCAGTTCGCCTTGAAGCCTAATTCGTTCTGGCTGAAAACTTGAAGCTGAACCTTCTGGAGGATTATCATAAATAACATCCAATTTTTTGCCTATCAACTCCACCAGCGTAGTGGCTAATTCTTTAATGGAAATTCCTTTCCCGCTTCCTAAATTGAACACTTCTCCCGCTGTTTCCGGCTTTTCAATGGCTAACATATGCGCTTTGGCTATGTCTTTTACATAAACGAAATCTCTTGTTTGCAAGCCATCGCCAAACACTACTGGCGGTTTATTTTCAAGAAATATCCGTTTAATAAACATCGTTAGAACACGGCCGAACCACTCCCTTGGACCATAAACAATGCCATATCTAAAAGCCGTAGTGTTCAAACCAAAAAGCTTATAATATTGCACCACGTACCGCTCAGCAGAAAGTTTACTAACTCCATAAGGCCAATGAGGTTCTAAGGGATGATTCTCATCTATTGGAAGATATTTGGCTTCTCCATAAACGGCACCAGAAGAGGCAAACAAAACTTTTTCCATTTTGCTTTTTAATGCTATATTCAAAACGTTTAATGTTCCCAAAATGTTTATGCGAGCATCCTTTTCCGTGTCCCTTATACCAGTATAAACTTCCAATTCAGCTGCGATGTGGTCTATAATGTTTATTTTTTCTTTCTGCACAACATCGTGAAGCATAGTGGCATCTAAAATCGACCCTTTAACAATTTTCAATCTTTTATCGCTTTTTGCTTCGCTGAGGTTTTCCATGTTCCCAGTGGAAAAATCATCGTAGACAACGACTTTTTTTGCGTCATTTGCAAGGTATTCCTCAACTAGGTGTGAACCGATAAACCCTGCTCCACCAGTTATTAAAACGCATTTTTCATGAGCGCTCATCTAACCCGTTCCCACCAGCTAGCAAATTCCGTTTACTATCTTCTCTATAACATCGACTGGATTTTCAAGTTTATCCAGCAAAGGTTTTACTTCATACTTTTTTCCGATGAGTTTCTCGGCAAGTTTTAAAACGTTAGATGCGCTTGTCTTAAAAATTGGAAAACCTCTTTTGGCTAAGAAATCGTTTGCATATTGCTTCGGTAAAACATCAATTATTATTGAGGGGGTTCCCTGTAAGGCTGCTTCCCGAGTTATGGTTCCGCCGGCGCCGATGAACAGGTCTGCTTGCGCCACCAAACTGGCAGAATCAACAAATCCTTTAGGAACTATTATGTCCTTATCTTTGGCGGCTTCCCGTTTATATCGCGAAAGAAAGATAACTTTTCCAAACTTCGTGAGTTTTTTTGCTACGCTCCAAAAATCAATTTTTCCCTTTGCGTATGATGCTTTTTCTTCAAACTCCCTCACAACAATAAATGAACTTCCAAAATCGAATGAAACTGATGGAACGCAACCTTTAATCCATGCAACCTCATCAACCCCCTCAAAATTTATCAAGTTTCCTTTAGGAATGTACGCCTTCAATTTTCCCTCCGGAATAGCCTTTGACGCAACAACATAACTTGACAACGGCAACGTAAGCTTGTTAACGGCATCTGCATAAAGAGTATCAATGGTTGTTATTGTTGGGATTCCAAGACCGAATGCTACTCTGCAAAGGTCCACCGAACCATGCGATATTGCAACGTCCGGCATGTTCTTCTCAAAAAAGTTGCAGAAAAAAAGCTGGCGTCGAGCTCCTTCTTTGACCCTAGTTAGCAAAGATTTAGGGTTATATTTTCCTACAACATGGAATTCCTCTCCGAGAAACTCCGCCAAGGGCAACGTGTCTGGATGTTTCCTCGTAGTTAAAATTACTTCATGCCCCTTTCTACGAAGATGCCGTGCTATGGCTACGCCGTATCTTACATGTTTGCCCGTGCAAGCATCATACCAAACTTTCATTCATTCAACCCTCAAGAATTGGCATCCAACAATTTCCGATGCATGCATATCCTCATCTGTGTTTCCAACAAAAAGAATATTTCGCATTGGAGTTCTAAGCTTTTCCGCGGCAATTCTGAGCTGTTCAACCCTGTTAAGGGAATCCTCTCTAGTTACGATGTGGTTGAAGATTAAACCTAACTGTTTGATGACAATTTGCACTAGGGGTTTGCCTTGCATTGTTACAAGGGCTTTTTGTTTATCCGAGAATTTTCTGTAATGGGCTATTCCTGTGTTGTTAACTTTCACGTTTGCCGACGCTTTAAGCTCGGTTTCGCTCCAAACCTCAAAAACCCTCTTTCTTGTTTCTTCATCTAGTTGGGCAATAACCTTCGTTAATGGGCGCACGTTTGACAACCGTGTTATTTCGCTTAGTTTTTTGAACAGTTCCTCGTAGTTTATTGGCAGATGAATCAATGTGCCGTCAAGGTCAAATATGACAGCTTCAATCAACGGTACATTTCCCCAATAACTTTTCCATCCTTAACCAGTTTTGCTGGCGCGTCGATGTGACGAATCCAATAGACGTTTTCTGGCAAAATATTATATTTTGGCATGTCTGGAATTTCCTCGCCAAACGCCAACTTCACATATAAATATGGTATGTTGGCGTAATAATCCCCTCGTAAAATTTTGCTTGCATAAGAAAAGAAAAAGGATGTTGTGAACATCCTTCCAGCGTTGATTTCCGTGACGCACGGCACGCCTTCTCTATTTTCTTTTAAATCTACACATGCAATTCCGTTAAAGTTCGGGTCAATGGATAAAACAGCTTCAGTTCCAATTTCATTTACTGCATCGTCGTGTATTGTTCTTTGCACGGCTGGTGTGCCCGTAACACCCGAAGGCGCAAGGCTTGGATAAATGTATTCAATCCGTTCTCTAGCCATCGACGTAACAAGCTTGCCATTTCGCCACAAACTGTGAAAGCCTATGTTTCTTCCAGGCAAATATTCTTGGGCTATAAACATCCAATCCATCTTGCGTGACCGCCAATAATTAATCCATGACAGAGCCGTTTCCTTGTTATAGGCTAATGTGCTTCCTCTTCCGCCAGCGCCATGTCTAGCCCTTATCCATATAGGCACTCCAAACTCCTCAAAAGCCTTGTCTATATCCGACTCGCCACACACCTCCAAGAACCTCGCAACTGGAACACCATTTTTCCGCCATATCCTCGCAGATTCCAACTTATCTTGGCACTTAACAATAGTCTCTTTTGAAGGCAAAAACACACGAGCCTCCAGCCTTTCACGGTTTTCCGAAATCACAGCCACCTCAACATCAGGCTGGGCATGAATAAATTCTATACCTTCCCTCCTTACAATCTCATTTAACCTACCAATATAGTTGACTTCCGTAGCCTTAGGAACCAAATATCTCTTTTCCACTGGAATCAAGTGGATAAAGTATTCATCTGCCTCTGTACCCACCATAAACATTTTTTCAGGCGCAATCCTAAGCGACATAACAAAATTCACACCAGCCGGTCCACCCGCCCCCGTAACCAAAACCCTCTTCATCCCCATCAAACCACTAACCATCCTTTTCTGCACTATTGAAATATACCTTAAATATTTATTCCCAACAGCCAAACTTAAATAAAAACACGCATTCCTAAAATAGCAGAAAAGGGCCGGTCGTCTAGCCTGGTTAGGACATTTGCATAGCAAACCATAAACAGCCCTTACGAGGCTGAGGTCGCCGGTTCAACTCCGGCCCGGCCCACTACTAAAAAAGCCTGTTTTAGGCAAAATTTTTGCTTTAGACTTGTTTTAGGTTTAGAGCATATCGCACACTACATATGCGCCCAGAACAAGCTTAGTGCTCAATCTCCAATGCGGGTTCATAGCTTGTTGAAAAATATGGAGAACGGTTTTAACGAAATATTAATGTTTTTTGATTATTAAAGATAAACTGAAATTGTATGAGCGGCTTTAGCATTCAAAAATTCTGACATTTGAAGGAAAGCATGGATTAGATGCATTATGACGTGAATCGCCATTTTGAGGAGATGGCTAAAAGGTATTATGTGATATTTGCTTACTTAAAACAATGGAGGAGTTGAAAAGGGCGTGGACAGCCTAGTGGAGGTAATACGTATATTTTTATAGAAAAAAATCTGCGAAAACCCAGTAAAGTCTGTTAAATTTGTTCTCTTCTTGTTGCTTCGATTGTGGCTCTCCTCTCTCTAAAAGTGCTCATGTAAAATATGAATTTTCTTAGTTTGTGGTTGTTGAGTATCCAATCTGCTGTTGTGTCCACTATACGTTTGAATTGGTTGTAGTTCCACTTGGCGATTTTGTCCGCTATGAATAGGGGTTTATTGTGTCCGAAGGCTTCTGGAATGCTGGACGGCACCATCGCCTCCAACATAATCATTATCATGTTTTGGATTTTGTTTGGAACAGCCTTATTCACATACAATATTGTTTCAACTGGCTCTTTTGTTCCGTCGCTGAGTTCGTTCCAGAACTCCACAATGTTTTCGGGTTTGTAATCGTATTCTGGATAAACTAGGCGGTCTACTAGTAAGACATTGCTTCTTAACAGCGGGTCTGTCGTGGCTTGGCTTAATTGCACATAAGTTTTTAGAAAGGTTTTTTCCAGTCCAATTTTATTTTTTATTGCACCCGAAACATAGCCTTTCCCGTTTTGTTTATCTGGAACCATCGTCCTGTAAGCGGAATCATATTCTATTAGGGTCCATGGCGTTTTTATTTTTTCTGGGTTGAATATGCTTACGGATTGGAGTACCATACGGTCTGTGTTGGGTAGCTTTTCAATTTCTTCTTGAAAAACAGCGGTTTTCAGCAGTTCCTCATTATTCATTATCGGGATTAATTGCCGTTTAAAGTCTCTTGCGGCTGTGTCCTTCGTTATGCCTACAAGCAAAACATGCCTTTCCCAGCATTCTTCCATAAGCATTTGCAAGGCGAAAAGTGTCAGAAAAGCGATGTCGAGGGTTGTCAGCCAATGTTCTTTCCCATCCTTCAAAATCTTCATTAGACTTGCTGTTTCTGGATTTTCTGCAAAAAAGAATTGTTCACCTAGGTTTGTTACAAGTTTTTTAATGCGTTCCCAAGTTGTTGCGTATTTCGGATTTAAACTGTAAACATCTTTTTTCTCTTCTAAAATGCCGTGTTTAACCAACTGTTTAACGTAGCGGTTTACTCTTTTTGCTCTTTTCTCGTCTTTTATGCCGAATTCGGCGAGAACATCCGTTTCCGTTAGGGTTTCTTTTTGTTTGGCTAGGTGGATTATTGCGTAGCGTAAATAGTCAGCTCTTGGAGGTGGCAAGCCTAAAGCCCTATTGTAAACGTGTTGTCTCGCTATTGTTAAGTCGTTGATGCCTATTGGTTCGCCGTCAACTTTGTATCCGAGTATACTGCTTTTTTTCTCCCACAGCTCACGCCATGAGGTGTCGTATAGTAAGCTTGCCCTTTCTATGGATAGGCTCCTATCCAACAGTATTATGTGTGTTTTTTGGTTTGGGTCTGTGGCAAGTTTGTAAGCGAGATAATACTCGGCAAAAGTCATTATCCAATTTGCAATTGTCGCATTGTTTATTATTTTTTCTTCTTCTGGTTGTTCAACAGCAAAAAATGTTTGGTCCACATCTGGAATTTCATTAACATAGATTGGCACAACGCTTGATATGCCTGCTCCACGCTGAAGAATTCCCTCGTCATACTTAACAATGGGCTTAGCATCTTCTCGAAACGTTATAGAGCCTGTTGAAGCATAAGCTCCGCCGAAGAAAATCACCAAATCAAATAAGGATCTCGAATACATTGTGCCGTCTATTCCTGCAAAACGAACAGCAGATGTTCCAAAAAACTCGTGGGCAGTCTCGTAGGCATCTTTGAAGTTGAATTCGGTTTTTATAAGGTTTGAAAGCAAACTTTCATGGAAATTTTTAAGAGAGGCAAAACGTTGTTCATAATCCATAACTTGCCTTGAAGCTCCAAGCCTTAGCACTTCGCTTGTTCTCTTTAAAGCCTCGCCCAATGAAGACAAAGCGGTTTCCTCCTCATCCGCATTAATGCTTGTCACAGTAAAAACATTTGTTACACAAAATCTTAAAATTGCTATGAATAGTTTGGCTTGTGTTAAAGCTTATATTCGGATTCTGAGGTTAACATAATTTCTGAGGTAAAACTCAATGATTAATGTTAAATCCATTTTATTAAGAAAGAGCGAGTTGCTTTTGTTGAGGCTGAAAGCGCAGAGAAGCGGTGTTTGGTTTAAGGTGTTTAGCCGTCTTGATAGGGCATTGATTAATTTAGCGATAAAAGTTGCTGATAAGGTGCGAAGTCCAAGATTGACAGAAGCATTATTGAACGTTATGACTAAGGTTGAGAATTCTGTTGGAAATAGAATTTCCCGAATCATATGCGCAGTTGGTTTTTCCATTGCACGTAAACTTGGTTTACTTGCCAAGAAGTGGGGTAACCCGTTTGCGGAAAGTTGGATGTCGGATTTATCTTTTGCAAGGTTTCTTGCAATTATGCACATTAACGATGTAGGGACAACCCGTCAGCAAATGAAGAGATAAAATGCCTTGTTAAACATAGCATACACAATTTTAATTTGCCTTTCTCTCGTTGTCTTGGTGTGGTCGCTTTACAATTTGCCAATTTTGGCTGTCGGTGTCAAAAATTTGCGGCTAGGCAAGAAAAAATTTAATAGAATATTCCATAGCGGAAAGGATTTGCCTACATTTTCAATTGTTGTTCCAGTTAAAAATGAAGAGAAAGTTATCGCGAGGCTTTTTGACGCTTTGTTAAGGCTGAACTATCCTAAGGATAAAATGGAAATAATTGTTGTTGAGGACGGTTCAACTGATAAGACGCCTGAAATTTGCATGAAATATGCTGGAGAATGCGGAAGCAATGTTAAAATCTTGCGTAAATCAGTTTCTAATGGCAAGCCTTCAGCCCTAAATTATGGAATAAAAAATGCTAATGGGCAGATTATTGGAATTTTTGACGCAGACAACGTTCCAGACACGAATGCCCTAATAAAAGTGTGCAAGTATTTCGAAGACCCAGAGGTTGCTGCTGTTCAAGGTCGAACTTTGTCAATCAACTCGGAAGAAAACATGTTAACCAAATTCATATCTTACGAGGAGGCTGTTTGGTGTGAAACATACTTGCGCGGCAAAGACATCCTAAACTTGTTTGTCCACTTAAAGGGAAGCTGCCAATTCATAAGGCGAGATGTCCTGAAAAAACTTAACGGCTTCGATGAAAAAGCCATGTCAGAGGATATGGAAATATCGGTGAGGCTTACGGAAAAAGGCTACAAAATTAGGTATGCGCCTGACGTTTATTCTTGGCAGGAAACACCAGCGGATTTAAAACAACTGTTTAAACAACGCACAAGATGGTTTAGGGGAACAATTGAAGTTGCCCTAAAATATGGCAAGCTTATGACTAAGCTCAGCAGAAAGAATTTTGACGCTGAAACAACACTTTTTGGACCACTCATATTAATCGCTTCTATGGTAGCTTACATTGCTGGATTCAGCGCTTTCTTTTCACCCATTCAATTTAATGTTTTATGGGACATTATGATAAAGTTAATGACAATAACGAGCACATTAACAATTTTTGTCTGTGGTTTGGCATTAATTTACGTTTCGAAGCCTAGAAGGACGGCGAATTTACTTTGGCTCCCGTTCATGTACTTCTACTGGAGTTTACAAGCGTTTATAGCCTTTTACGCAGCATTATTAATTTTGCTGCGCCGGTCGAGGAAGTGGGAAAAGACCGACAAAAAAGGCATCATAAACAATAAGAATGCGTGTTTTTAAAGTGAAGACACCTTTAAGTCCAGAGTTCTCAGACAGAAAGAGCCTAGCATTACTTTTTTCTGCTGGGTTTATTGTCAGATTTATCCCTGAAATGTTGGCTTGGCCTCATCCAATAGGTTTTGACACCATATACTATGCATTTGTCATGAAAAATGGCGTGGTTTGGCCTCATTGGAGCTCATTTTTCACGTCATCATGGCTTTTTCACGCTATTTCAGTTTCGCTTTACAAGGTTTTTGGCAGCAACCCATTTATATTGTTGAAGGTTTTAGCTCCAATATTGTTTGGGTTAAATGTTGCTGGAATTTTTTGGTTTGCAAGAAAAATGTTAAGCTGGGGCGTCCGCATTAGTTTATTGGCTGGATTTTTTTTCGCTTTGCAATTGGCTTCCGTAAGGATTAGTTGGGACTTGCTTAGAAACACACTTGGACTTGGCATTTTATTGTTCACCTTACCATTCATTAAAACTCTCAATTCTAATCGGGGTTTTGCATGTTTTGTTTTGCTTTCGCTTTTCTCAGTTTTTGCCCACGAGTATGTGGCTGTCACTTTGCTTTTCATAGTTTTCAGCTTGGTTTTATGGTCTAAATTAAAGGGGGAAGAATTAACAGGCAATAAGCGGTTGTTTTTGGCTGTTTCTCCAGCGCTGACCGTTTTCTCAATAAGCCTTTATTTGAGGCTTTTTCCAATACGCTATAAAATTGAAACTAACGTATTAAACGCTGGCGACACTGTTTATGCTAGCGTTGGAAGCTTCTTTCTAACTAACTATTTAAGCGTGAAAACCTCAGTTGATTGGTATGCCTCTTATTTCGACTTGTTTTTAAGCGTGACTGCGCTGTTTTCTTTGTTGTATTTGCCTTACATCTTTTTTGTTTGGAAAGGCTTATTCCAAAATCAAATTTTAAGCTGTTGGACTGCGTTGCTTTTGATTGGTTCTTTTGGTTGTGTGGTTTTTCCTTTTTGCGCTTTGCAATATTGGCATCGTTGGATGTTTATGCTGGTTTATCCATTCACCTTCTACGCAGTAAACGGTTTTACGAAGTATTGGCGAAACCATAAAGCTCACGGAAACCTTTACAACAGAAAAGTTTGTGGCGTGGCTTTGTTGACGGTTTTAGTGGGATGTGCTTATCTGGGTACTCCTGTTTATTTCACTAGGGTTTTCACCGCTGATGTGAACTTTTACTTTCCTCCAGTTTACAAGTATATTTCTTTCGCTCCAACGGTTCCTTACGAGGATGTGGATGATGTTGTTGGGGCTTTGGAGTGGCTTGACAAAAATATGGATGAGCGCAGTTGTGTTTTGTTGCAGCATGCGTTTTTGTGGTGGGGAAAATTATATTTAGGTAATGAGCGTATAATCGTGCATTTTGAGAATGATGTGGATTTGGCTTTGGATTCAGCTTTCGACTACGGCTTTAGCAACGTCTACTTTGTCTGGTGGAACACGCCTATCGGATGGTATGGCATCACAGTTCCCGAAGGCTTTGTTAGGCTCTGGGATTTTGGCAGAATATCCGTCTACAAATTTTGTGGGTGAAAGTTTTGGTTGAAGTTGAAGAAAGCGTTGAACTGGTTAGGGCTAAACCCTTCGTTGTTGTGGGCATTCCAGCCTTTAATGAGGAGCGTAGTATTGCGCGGGTTGTTTTGGAAGCGCAGCAATATGCAGACGCCGTTATAGTTTGTGATGATGGCTCAGACGATTTAACTGCAGAAATCGCCGAAAAACTTGGCGCAGAAGTGATTAGGCACGAGGTACGCTTGGGTTATGGCGCTGCACTTCAAAGCCTTTTCAAGCGTGCCCGTGAGTTGGACGCTGATGTTTTTGTCACTTTGGATGGGGATGGACAGCACAATCCACATGAAATTCCAAGTGTTGTGAAGGCTGTTGTTGAAGGCGATACAGATATAGCCATCGGCAGCAGGTTCGTTAACGAAAGCCTAGTGCATGGAATGCCTTGGTATAGGTGTTTTGGCATTTGGCTTATCACGAAACTTGCGAACAATTCAGCTAAGCATAGCCTCAAGGATGCGCAAAGCGGGTTTAGGGCTTACAGTCGCAAAGCCCTAGAAGTTTTGGATTTGACTGAAAATGGCATGGGCGTAAGTGTTGAAATACTCCTTGAAGCGCAGAAGCATGGCTTAAAGGTTAGTGAGGTTGCGGCCTCATGCCGTTATGATAAAAGGTTGAAGTCTTCTAAGCTTAATCCTTTTGGGCATGGTGTAAGCGTTGTAATGTCGCTTGTGCGGTGTATTGTGGAGGAGCATCCGCTGGTTTATCTTGGATTGCCTGGAATACTATGCCTAATGGTCGGCGTTGTTTTTGGAGTTTGGATGTTGCAAATTTACGCTGCAGAGCATAGGATTGTGACAAATATAGCTTTAGCCTCAATGGCATTCACGTTAATTGGGCTTTTTGCGGTGTTCACAGCCATAACACTATACGCAATAACAAGAATTATGAAAAAGATGAATAGCGCTTGACAAGCTACTCTATTTCTTTCGAACCTTTTGTCTCAGTTATTATTCCAACTTTAAATGAAGAAAAATACATTGGCAAATGTTTAGAGTCTCTCGCTAATCAAACCTATCCTAAGAATAAGTTTGAGGTTTTAGTGATTGATGGGCTGTCTACGGATAATACTCTAAACATTGCGAAGGGTTTTAGGGACAA
Organism: Bathyarchaeia archaeon; assembly: GCA_038848005.1. Lineage (GTDB taxonomy): Archaea > Thermoproteota > Bathyarchaeia > Bathyarchaeales > Bathycorpusculaceae > JAWCNN01. The sequence continues at coordinate 22,880 of JAWCNZ010000009.1, forward strand.
AATTTATTTACGTATACTCAAAAATCCGAGGGTCAAGCATGTTTTTGCTCTTAATGAAGGAATACGACGGGCCAGAGGCGATTTTTTTGTGGTTATTAGTGGGCATTCTTTTGTTGAGAGAGATTTTTTAGAGAAAAGTGTTAAGACGTTTGCTGAGGTGCGAAAAAACGAACCAAAATTAGCGGCGGTTGGTGGGCGTATCGTAATGGTGTATGAAAATTCTTTCGCTAGGCTGGTTTCTCTGCTTTTTACCTCACCATTTTCTGGAGTTAGTAGTTTTTGGTATTCTACGAAGGCTTCCTTTGCTAGTACTGTAGCTTTTGGCTTTTACGATAAGAAAATTGTTATAAAGGTTGGCTTTTTCGACGAGGATATGATTAAAGGACAAGATTTTGAACTAAATCTGCGTCTGTATAGACGAGGGTATAAGCTGTATTATAATCCTAACATCCGGTCATATTATTATGCGCGAAACAACCTCAAAAGTTTCTTGAAACAAACTTTTGATAACGGTATAGCCAAGGGATTATGCGTAAGAAAGGGCTATATCCGTGCCATTTGGTTCGTTCCATCGGCGTTTGTTATATACTCACTGTTTTTGTTTATAGAGCCTTTCTTGCGAAGTGTTTGGCCTTTTTCTTTTGCTCCTTTGGGTGTTTATTGGATTGCCAATATTTTTTTATCGGCAAAAGTTGCGAAGAAAAAGATTCAAATTTTTCTTCTGCCTCTCATGTTTTGGATTTTACATAGTGTTGCTGGAATAGGTTTCGTTATCGGATTGCTATTCGGAAAAAAGGTGTTAAATTAAAATGTTTAGAATATTTGTTGCTCTAATAAGCATTTACTCATGTATAAGGTGCGCTACGTGAAATCGAAAACTTTCAGTTTGGAGACTTTACGGTGGAGAAATAACAAAATTAATGTGCTGTATATCGCTGACTTCGTCTCTTTAAGCTCCAAGAAAGGTGACATGGTGCATGTTAAGGAATTTCTGAAGGTGTTATCCAAGAAAAAGCTTAGAGTATCGTTAATTATACGTGGTCAAAAAACACCTAACTATTCGAAAATCAGCATACTTAATTTACCTGACTGGAAATTTCGTATGTCATTTTCTTCATGCATTCTTTTCCTTTTTACACATATTCTAAGTTTTTCTATGTGTGTTATTAAAATATTAACAGACCGCCCCTCTTTTGTATATCAAAGGGATAATGGAATAAACTTTGGTGTGGTCGCAGCGAAAATATTTCATGTCCCTGTAATTCTTGAGTTAAATGGAGATATACTGCTAGACAATCCCTCTTTCAATGAAACGCTTATTCGCTGGGTAATTGAAAAAGCGATAAGGTTTACATATTCAAAAGCAGATTTGGTGATAATGCCCTCTCATGGCCAAATTTCAATTTTCAAATCTTACAAATGTAGACCAAAAAATTTTTTCGTAGTTCCAAACGGTGTTGATCCAGTCAAGTTTCATCCGATTGAAACGAACTTGTGTAGAAAAGCTGTTGGATTGGACGAATCTCCTCTTTTCCTAGGATTTATAGGAAGTCTTTCCCCTGAGCAAGGGGTGGAAAACGCCATTATTGGTTTTTCAAAATTTTTAAAAGAAGAACAAGCTCAGGATGTAAAATTTATTATTGTAGGTGAAGGTCCATTAATGAAGAAACTGAAGGAATTAACATCAAACTTACAGTTAGACGATTTCGTGCTATTCTTAGGATGTGTACCGCATGAAAATGTTCCTTGTATAATTAATGCTTGTGATGTTTGTATTGCGCCTTTTACTGCTTGGCGAAACAAGAAAATCGGCGTATCCCCCCTCAAACTATACGAGTATTTATCCTGCGGCAAACCCGTAATCGCATCCGCAATTCCAGGAACAGAAATAATAAAAGAATTAGACGCAGGAATCCTCGTGGAACCCGACAACCCCGAAGCACTAAAAGAAGCCTACAAAGAAGCCATCAAAAAACTCCCATACTGGAAGAAAAAAGCACACGCCATCCACAAAGAAATAGCAACAAAACACTCATGGGACAACAGAGTTGAAACCATACTAAAAATAATACACCAAATCAGTCACAAATGACCCTTTTCGATTTCGCCATAACCAGCATCATTTTCTTTCCAGGCATCATCTTCTTATTTGCTCTATCCAAAAAAATCGGAATAACACTCAATTCCCTAGAAAAAATCCTCTACGGAAGCATCTTATGGAATTTCCTTCTAATCGCCCCATCCATCATACTAGGAGTATTCACAAATTGGATAACAGCATACTTCAACACCTTTACGATAACCTCAATCGCAACAACAATAATCTCCATAACATACTTAACTAAAAACCATAAAACACCACCCACAACAACCCTCAAAATGAAACTAGAACATATACCCTACACACTAAGCTTTCTAGCACTTCTAACGCTGTCCTCCACAGTCATATACTTCCACACAATCTACATCGAATGGGACGCCATCGCCCACTACATCCCAACAGCAAAAGCAATACTAACCACAGGAGGATTAACCTCCCAACCCTACCGCTCACTAAACTTTATAGAACATCCACCAGCAATCCCATTAACCTACGCATGGCTACTCAATTTCACAAACCTAGAATCCCTCTACAACCTAGCCCTAATCTATTTCATACTAACCATCACAACAATATTCCTAATTGTCAAAAAATTTTTTACACAAAAAGGCGCCTTGACCTCGTCACTAGTCTTTATGTCGCTACCAACCGTCATAATAGTAATAAGCTCCCGCTCGTTATACCTTGACCTATCCTTTATACTATGCTTTCTCTCCACGCTATATTGCACAATAAAAATAACAAATACCCAAAAAACAACACACAACTCCTTATGGTTCGAGTATGTAATGCTCGCTATTGGGTTCACCATGATGGTTCTTACAAGAACAGAATTCGGAATCTTCATAGCTCCCGCACTATTCGCAATTTTTATTGCTACATTAAAGCCCAAAAACTGGGAAATAACATCAACCTTAATGCTTGGTTTAGCCTACTACCTAAGAGAAATAAGAAATATCCTCTTAGACCCTTCCTCATGGCTATGCTACATACAAAGACTTACACCCGTATTCATAATATCTGGGCTCATTCTGGTAATCATTAAAAATGTTCCACTTACAAAAAATCAAAACACAAAAAACAAAGAATTAAACAAAAAACTTTTAACGTTAACTTTAATCCCGCTACTTCCACTCATAATATATATACTAAAAAATATCATCATTTCAGGATTTGTAGTTCCAGGTATACCCATATCTAACAAAGAAATTTTTAAATCTGCAACGTTTTTCAACGAAATAAACCCACATAAAAGCATTTCTTTAATGGAAATGTTACAATGGGACTATTTTGTTTCGGTTTGGTGGCTTATTCCGCCCTATCTCATACCCGCATCTATTTCTATAGCATCAGTCCTATTAATTCTCCTAAAAAAGAAGAACATTCCGTATAACATCACGCCAATTCTATTTTTCTTTGCAAGCGTTTCTATTTTATGGTCAACTCTTTCTTGCGACCCTCAACCTCGTAGACTGTACTATTTTGCGCCTTTTATAGCGTTAATCGTAACTCACGGACTATTTGTAATCAAAAAATTATTCAGCCCCTTCGGTTTTGCTTTACGCATACCACTATACATAACCGCAGTAACCACTTATACACTAACAAAAACTGGAGCAAAAACAATCAATGACATATCATTACTTTATTCAAAGCTATACCAACCCGCCACCGACATAGAATTCATTGCAGTATCAGCCCTCATATTTTCTATAATTTTCACTCCCTATGAAAATTTAATTAACAAAATAAAAAGGAAAATCCAACTTTCACGAAGGGCGTTCATTACAACAACGGCATTAACATTTGGTCTGAACGTCATACTACTTACAAGCTCCATGAGCCCGATAATTACGGACGTAGTTAATAAAGGAAGCGGGTCCAGATATGAATATTACGGTGGTTGGTTGCATTATCCAGAGGTAGTTAACTATTATGATGAAAGTATAGCAGATAACTTCGTTACAATGGGCTTTTACTGCCATGAACTAATAACTTTCGCTAATAGATTCACAATTGATTTATCCGATCCCATTTACGGCATGCCAATCTACTCTATTATCACCACAGCAAACGAAACTGAAATCCTTAACAGAATGAGAGAGCTAAATGTAAAATACTTTCTGGAACCCAAAAAGAATAATCCTTTCTTTTTGATTTATGAAAGGCTGGTGAACAGCACAGTTTTAGGTAATATTTTCGTTGACAACCCTCAACTCCGATACTTAGCCACTTTCAAATACGCCACACTCTATGCCTTCCACGAAAATTACACCCTAACCCAACTCATCCCCACTACAATAGCGCCATGGAACTACAACCCAGAAACAAACTACACACTCACAACAGAACAAAATACAACGAAATTCACCGCCACTACAAACAATGGCGGAAAAATCTCCCTCATGTACACCTTTAATAAACCATTAGCCATAAACGAAGCATTGTGGCTAACCATAAAAACCTATAACCAATCAAAACTCGTCGCAATAATGTTCACTAACCTACAAAACCGAACAACAGACTACTTCTCTTACCAATGCCTGCTAACCAACCAAACAAGGAAACCCGTAATAAACCTCAAACAAGGCACAACAGAAGGAAATTTCAACTCGAACCATATAGAAGGAATCTTAATAGGAATAGAAACCCAGCCAAACACCACACAAACCTTCGAAATCTACCAACTAAACATTGTAACCTATAATAACTAAAACCAATTTTCTAGAACTGGTCTATCTGCATTGGTTGTTCCAATTCCAAAACATCACACACGCTAAAAACTTCAAATGTTATTGTTAAAAATTCTGCACCACAACAACACACAAGCCACTCGCCTAAACTCTTAAACCAGTATTGTTGGAATATTGATTTTGGATTCATAACTTTAATTATTCTAAAAGCGAACAAAATTATAGGTGTGTTGGAATTGAGTTTGTGGCATGAAATTGAGGATTTGCAAAAGAAAAAGGCGGAGCTGGAGTTTCAACTTCACTCAATAGAGGAAAAAGAAAAAACCTTGGAAGAACGGGCTAGGCTGTTGGAAGAGAAATTAGCCATTCAACAATTGGAAGAAAAACTGAAGGTGAAGACAGAATCTGTGGAAAAGCTTGAATCGAGAATAAACGAGTTGGAACAAAAACTTAACTCCTCCCCAACGTTGATGGCAACTCCAGAACCAGAAGCACAAAAAAGTACTAATGGCTATTCTTTGAGGAAACTTTTCGGTGAACACTGAAAAGCAAAATTCATGAAACGAGCAACAAAACTGAATGAATTAGTTTATTCTGCAATCTTTGACTTTTTTCTCGTCTAAATCGGCAACTCTAACATCTTCCTTTACGGTTTCTGTTTCTAGATTTAAAACATGATTGCAGTAGGGACAAACGTTCACAAGCCTAGTTTTTCCGCTGCTAAAATCCAACATGACCAGAGGCTTGCTGAAAACTCGCCCACATTTGGGACAGCTAATAAGCATGTGATTTTGCTCAACATCTTTAGCACTTCGACTGGTGGGCTTGATAGGTTTACCTTTAACAACAATTTCTCCGCCTTTGGCGAAACGCCAAACTTCTAAGCCGAAATAAAAAATGCTTAAAACAATTGGCACAGCCAGAAAGACGTAAATTGCCCTTAAAGTAGCCCAGTAACCCACAGCCCAGTCGAGGCTAAAGTGCAAACCATAACTATAAAGTTCGTTATGGACAATCCAATCAATGTTTCCAAGCAACAAAATAACAAAAGCAGAGCTGACCAACCATAAAACAAGAATAACCCTGACAAACCAGTTATTAAGCGTCAAATTTTTCCAAGTCAAACTTTAAACCCAAACAAAACTCGGAGTTAAACAACAAAAACGTTATGAAACCAAAATAAAAATTCACAATTAACATTTTCACTTCAAAACAAAAACCCAAAACAAAACAACAATTGCCATGGTTCCGAAAAGCAAGATTAATTGTGCAAAACTGTTCCAGAAACCGAAAATTTTGTACCATGGCATCCACAACCAAACAACATCATCGCTTGGCAAGCCACCACCCCAAAACACAAACCACAAAACATCAGCCAACCCGCCAAAAAATAACAGGCAAACGCTCAAAAACAAACCAAAACTTACTTTTACGTCTCTTCGGCTTTTGCCAGAACCCAACCAATATGCAAATCCAGCGGCAAACCCAAAAATAAGAAAAACGCAAGAATAAACGTTCCAATAGAAAACAGCCCAGTCGAGGCTAAACCTAAGCCCATAACCATACAAAACCCTATGAACAACAAAATCCAAACCAGACATCAAAATAAAAAACATAAAAATCAAAAAACACAGAACAAAAGCTTTCAAGACACAGCCAAACCTGTTCAACTCCGACCCGAAACAAGGCGTTTCCCTCAGCAAAGAAAAAGTATATTGATGATTCAGAATCAAAACCCAACAAAATAGTGTATGGCAATTGTGGGGTTGCCTATTTCTGCCAAGAATGGCGAAAACTCAGCAAAACTCACTTTTATTTTTCAACAGTTTAAAAATCTGCTTTTGCCTTTTCTGTTAACAGTAACCAACAGTTTAATAAAAATGGGGGGTAATTAGCGGAATTAACCTAGTCTAGTTTTGGTGTTTTGTTGTTTGGACGCTACCAAGTTCCGCTCCATGATGCAAGCTGTCCGTCCCAAAGCGTTGTACCCCAGTTGAAATCCTTGCAAAGTAGATGCACCGCCACGCCTGCGTTGACTTTAAATTTAAGTTTAATAGACCAAGTGTTTGGATTGTACGTTATCGTTATGGGTGCGTAGGGTACGGCCTCAACGTATGGACCGGTTGCACCATAAAGCAGAGCGGAAAGTTGGCAACTTGCCTCAGGCGTTATTGTGGCGCCCGCATGTCCCGTTATAGTGGGTCCAGTCTTGCTGGCGCCTGCACCTATATTCCATATACCAGTCCAACCGCCGGTCCTTGTCCACTTAACGCCTGCCTTAAACCACGCAGAAACCGTTACGCTAGCTGAACACGATATTGTTCCGCTGGCACTCACTGTTATTTTGCCATCAACCTTTAGTCTAATATCCCACCATGTTGGGATACACGCCACATGCCAATAAATTGTGGTAATTTTAACGTTCAAAAAGGTCTTAGACCACGTCTTAGAGTAGCTGGCTGTGGCGCTTACGGAAGCCTCAGCTTTTATGGAAGGTGTTACGCTTACCCATGTCTCAAATCCATCGATTGTGAACCACCTGCCCCAAATTCCAATGTACCCAGAAAGGGTTAATTGTGGAGTTATCTTCAACGTCGCCGTTAGTGGGCCTTGAGACCATGTATATGAATAGGGGCCTTGTGTCCATGAACAACTCCAACTTTTCTCGAATTTCCAGTCTTCTATTTCGCTTTTTCCCACTTGTCCTATGATTTCAATTGGATAATGCACAGTTAAGTAATCAATTTTGAACACTCTATAGCTAGAAAGGGCCTCTGTAAGATAGCTTTCTGTTGCGGTTATGTTTTGCTCAGTTACAACTGTCGTCTCATGTACCGTAACATTGCGTAAACCAACTTCTGAATGGGTTTCCATGATGGTGCCTTCGCCAAAATCTACAATCCAAGATTCTCCGATGAGTTCACTAGGGTTGAGGATTTCAGCATCAACAGGCAAATCAATCGTCAAATTCCAGTCACATATGAAGATTTGCTCATTCGGTATTGATCTAAGCATTGTTTTTATAGATCCAATTTTGTTAAATATGTAGCTGGCAGCTAACTCAGTGGCATTCTCATCCCAAGGTCCAACATTAATCCGCCAAATTCCACTGGCTGGATCCAGTATGGCAAGTTGAGGAGCGTAAGCGTTTACGTGAATTACTGTTTCATTGTTTTTGCCCCATGGCATTATTGTACAGTCAACAACCTCCAAATTAAAACCAAACAAAGCCAATTGCTCAAGCAACCACCCGCCAACAAACTCTTCCCTAATAGGGACAACCATTACGGGTGGTGGTTGTCGTTCTTTCAAAAAGTTTCTGGCAGCCATCACAATGTCTTTCATGTCGATTATTCCATCCCCGTTAATGTCTAATTCAGCATTCCATCCTTCTGATCCCAACTCAACTAAAAAGGCCTCGGCTACTGCTCTTAAGTCTTTCATGTCGACTATACCGTCAGAGTTTGCGTCTCCAGTAAGTGAAAAATCTTTAACTCCTTCCTCCAACTCTACATCAGGACTAAATGTTATGTTTTCGGGCATTGGGATTTCCACTTCAGGCGGCACTAGGGTTTCGCCCAAAAGTGTTTTTCTATATATCTCCGCAAGCAAAGACGTAGGGACAGTAAGCTCAAATGAGACAGTTGCATCACCACCTGGTAAAACCATCACCTTCTCTTTTCGGTCCATTTCAACATTAATGATCGGTACTTCTTCAGCTTTCACAGCGCAAATCCAAAACGTTGACAAAACAATAGTCAACACGATTACCAATGCTTTCGCTTTTCTCATTCTTTTTTCAATAAATATACTCACCCCTCCGACATTTTAGTATATATGCTATATATTAATTTTGTGTAACAACATCACATAGTCAAACACATGCATGAATGATAAAGATGGATGACTAACACAAACTAAGTGTCAAATTTTTCAGTCAAACTTTAAACCCAACAAAATCGAAATGGAAGAAAAACAAAAATAAAACGTAAACAACGTATATGATTGAAAGACTTAACAGTTAAGGGTATAATTGCGGGGTTGCCCTAGCCTGGTAGGGGGCAGGCCTGCTAAGCCTGTGGTCAGCAATGGCCGCGCGGGTTCAAATCCCGCACCCCGCGCCACTTCGCTTGTATTTCTAATCATTATTTTTGTTTAACAAGAGTTATGAGTTGATTTGTGAGGAATTATTTGGTGATTCGATTTAAGAAAGCGCTCATTTTCCTTATTACTATAATAGTGTTTCTAATTGTTGGTGGGTTTGCGGAAGCCACAACATTGAGTTTCACTGTAAAGGCTGGTCAAGAAGAAACGAGAATTATTAATCTTGCAGTTGATGACCGTGTTTTGATAAAGTTCACTGTTATTGGTGGCTTGAATTTTTCTATGATTTATCCTAATGGGACGGTGAGGGATTTCGGTGAAAGAAGCGATTTGCGTTACGATTTTGTTTGTGATTTAGAAGGTGAATATTGTTTGCGTTTTTCTAATGTAGGTTCTTCGCAAGATAAGCTTGTAACTTTGGATTATGAGGTTCAACATTACATTTTTGGGATGCCGCAGATGCTCTTCCTAACCTTAATTATAGTGGTGGTTTGTGTGATGGCTGTGTCTGCATTTATCTTAATGGGAAAACAGCATTAATGAAACTCTAACGTTAACAGTGACTATTATTACCCTTTAAATAAAAGAAAAAGGAGGGAGACTATTCTGCTTTTACAAATTTGTTCTCTAGCCTTTTCAAGACTTCTGGTAGGGTGGTGTATTCCATGCTTTCGGCGCCTAGACGGGCTGGTTCAAACTCTCCCATTCTGCGGAGAACAGCTGCGTATTCCACTGCTTCGCGGCGAGCCAAATCAAAAGCTGGATCGCTGAATATGTCGCTTATTAATGGGTTGCCGTCGTCGTCGCTGGCGATTTTTCCGTGGCTAACTTGGAAGCCAAGCGCCACGATTCTTGGCGGTCCGTCAAAAGCCGTGCATCTGCTGTCTTCTAAGCCGACTGGCATTAGTGGACCCCAATGGCTTCCGCGCATCCACCCCTCAACGAAATAGCTATGCATGAACGGCGCCAAAAGTTCTCCAACTGCGGGTAAGCCGTGTTGTCCTCTTACAATGGCTACTGGGTCATCTTTTCCAACGTATTTGCCTGCAATTAAAGAAAGCCTTGTCGTGCTTGTTGCACCGCATATGAGATTGTCTCTTGCGCGCCAAACATGTGAAACCACGTAGCGACTAGGTGTTCCAATCAAAGCGATTAAATCATACATTTCCTCGGGACATTTCAAGACAACTTTTTTGTTTTCAATTGTGTCTAGAACTTCAAATTTGAAGCCTCCGGTCATGCTTGGGTCGATTACAAGTCCAGCGGTGTTGAAGGGGTCGGCGAACATGCGGAAAAGCGGATAGTTGAAGGCGCCTGGTTCGGTTTTGTCTGCGGCGAAAACCACTATGGGGTCTGAGCCTCTTTCTTCAATTTCCATTTCAGCAACTCCGGGACCCATTCCACGAACGTTTCCGCTGAAGGCTGTTTTTAGAATGTCTTGTCCTGCACCGTAAAGTTTAAGGTCGGAAGCCTTTTTCGCTGCTTCTTGAAAGGTGTCCCATGCAAGTTTGTGGATTTCAGGGTTGTTTTCGCCTCTGGTGTGAACCATGAGGAGTTCTAGGTCGTCTCCGGCGTGGAAAACGAAATGGCTGTTGATAAGCCCCTTTTCTTGCGCTTCTCTCAGGCGTTTTTCTCCTATGTCTAGCAATGGTTTGGGAACTGTTTGGTGTCCAGCTAATGAACCCACGTCGCATTTAATAATTGATATTGTTGTTTTTTCTGGCACTCACTTTCACCTCAAATCGGGTTCTCATGTAGTTTCTCTAAGTGTCTTAAAAAGTTTCCTAAAACCTTTTGACAGAACGTCATTAAAGTTTTGCCGTTTTTTTGCAGTAACAGAACAAAAATAAGTTTGACTTCTAAGTAAATTTTGAGGATGAAAAGTTTGGCATACGCGTATGTACTGGCAATAGTGACAACCGCCAGCAGAGAAGAAGCTGAAAAAATTGCGCATTGCCTACTTAATGAACGATTAATCGCCTGCGCAAACATGTTCGGACCAGTTTCCTCGCTTTTTTGGTGGGCTGGAAAAATCGAAAAGGCTGAGGAATACATTCTCTTAATGAAATCACGCATAGACTTGTTTAAGAAATTATGCGAGAAAGTTAAAGCCTTACACAGTTATGAAGTTCCAGAAATAATTGCATTGCCAATTGTTAAAGGTTATAAAGCTTATATGGAGTGGCTTGACAACTGCCTCAGATAAAAACCAAAATGGCACTAAGTTGTCTTAGGTTGCATAATAATTAGTTTCACGTATGTGAAGGTGAAAGTGGCTGATCTGTCAGCTCCAGCAAAATTGGAGGAAATTGAGGCTTTAGAGTAAAGTTTTATAGTTTTGGTTTGTTCATAATGTTTTGGCGGTGGGTCTTAGGCGGGGGGTTAGGGGTCCCCTGTACCGTAAACCCTCTATACGACGGGCCGAAATCTGAGGCTGAGGCGTCCGTGGCTGCTGAAATCCCTCATTTCCGAAGCTTTGACTATCCGTCCCTTGGGGCTGACGGTTGCCGGGTGGCTTCCGTAGGGAAGCTTGCCATGGTGTTTGCCAGGCGAATCTGGCTAGGCCCGGGAGGGAGCAACCTAAGCTTGGACGTTCAGCGCTCAAGGGGGTGCGGGTACGAGTGTAGGTTTGGGGGGTTCGGCGGATTCTGGGCGTCGAACCTCAGTGACCCACCGTCTTTATGGGTTTTTCGCTTTTAAATGTCGTCGGCTTAAAATTTTCAAGGGACGACGACGCTTGCAGTTTTTGTTTAAATGTTGTTGTTTGTGTTTTCTTTAAAATAACAACAATTTAAAAGGGAAATTGTAGGCGTTTCCTTCCAAAATTCTACATGTGAGTGTTGATAAAAATTAATTTGGTGGTTTGTCGATGTTTAGGCTATGTCGTTTAATGAAGTTCGTAGGGATTATTTGCTTGACCGTTGGGTCGTCATAGCCACTGAACGCAGTCGCCGTCCAACAGACTTCGCCAAACAGGAAAGGCAAAAAGCTAAAGCCAGTGTTTGTCCGCTTTGTCCCGGCAATGAGCATATGACTCCGCCTGCGGTTTTGGTTTACCTCAAAGCGAATGGTGAAATAAGCAAGTCTAAGGATGAAAATGGTTTTCGTCATAAGAACTGGCTGGTTCGCTGTGTTCCAAATCTTTATCCAGCGTTTTCTCCGCCTAAAGAGGAACTTCGCCGTCAAAAGCGCGATAGTGGTCTGGCTGTTGCTGTGGGGCATCATGAGGTTTTGGTTGAATCGCCCAATCACGATGAGCATCCAGCCGACGCTGAAACGCCACAGCTGATCCACGTTGTTAATGCCTATTTGGATAGGCTTAGGGAACTTTCCGCAAAGCCGTATGTGAAGTATGTTTCTATATTCCGAAACCACGGTTTAGAAGCTGGGGCTTCACTTTCTCATGCCCACAGCCAAATAATCGCCACGCCTTTCATTCCAAAAATTGTGGCTGAAGAAATCAGGGCAAGCGGAAAATTCTGGAAGAAAAACGGCAAATGCGCCTTCTGTGAAATCATCGAAAATGAACTTGCTGGTCCAAGGCTTATCCTTGAAAATTCTGGATTCGCGGTTTTTTCGCCGTGGGCAAGTGTCAACCCCATGGAGTTTTGGATTTTCCCAAAAAGACATGAGGTTTCACCGCTTGAAATGTCCCAAAACGAGATGGAAACTTTCGCCGAAACCATCAAAAAATGTTTCAACGCCTTAAAAAGGTTGGTGAACGACCCGCCATACAATTTCGGTTTTCACTTAGCCCTAAACAAAAAAGTGCACAAACATTATCATTGGCATTTGGAAGTTTACCCACGCCTCGCCATTTGGGCTGGATTCGAAAAAAGCACAGGCGTATACATAAACACCATCACGCCAGAAAACGCCGCTGAAAGCCTAAGAAACGCCATTCAAACCTAAAATTTCCTTTTCATGTTTTGGTCTAAACAGCATAATATCTTCTACATAAGCCCTAAAAGGCTCTGCTATGCTCCACGCTTGGGCTATACAGCCCCTAGCCGTGTGCGGCGGGTCTCCATCAAAAATTTCGCTTATCACACCAAGTCCAGCATTAACAATCTGTTTAGTAAACAATGGCAAAAGAAAATTTTTCAAGGCGTATTCGCATGTAAAGGCGCTGTAACCCTTAGTTTTTAGGTAAGCCGTTGTGAATGGGCCTAGAAGCCAAGGCCAAACAGTGCCGTTGTGGTAGGCTTTGTCTCTGCTTCTTCTGTCGCCACAGTAAACGCCAATGTACCTCGGGTTATTTCTCGCCAGCGTTCTCAAACCATAAGGTGTTAAAAGTTCACGTTGCACGGCGTCCACAATTTTTCCGCCTTTTTCATTGTCAAGCATTGTAAAGTCCAAAGCAACAGCCAAAACCTGATTAGGCATTAAAGAGTCATCCCTTCCATTTTCATTTACAACATCAAACAAATAGCCCTTTTCTGCATTCCAAAACTTTTCGGCAAAGCTTTTTTTTGCTTTTTCAGCTAAAAGCGCATATTCTGTTGAAAGGTTTTTCTCTCCAAGTTTGTTTGCTATAAGCTCCATTGTTTTTAGGGCGTTATACCATAAGGCTTGAACTTCAACGGCTTTACCATCCCTTGGATTCACAGGCTGCCCATCCACGGTTGCATCCATCCATGTTAATTGTGGACCATGCGAAAGCAACCCATCACTGTCCACGTGTATGTTGAACATTGTGCCTTTAACATGGTTTTCAATTATCGCCTTGAGAGTTTCCCAAAGCTGTTCCTTGACAAATTTGAAGTCGCATGTATATTTTAGGTATTGAAGTACAGCATTTACAAACCATAAAGTAGCGTCAACAGTGTTATAAAGCGGTTGTCCAAGCTGGTCTGAGAGGAGGTTAGGCATTAAACCTTGTCTACAATATTTTTTAAATGTTAGGAAGGCTTCTCTTGCGTTTTCGAATTTTCCAGTGACAAGCATTAAACCCGGCAATGAAATGAACGTGTCTCTTCCCCAACTTTCAAACCAGTGGTAACCAGCAACAACAAACCTTTGCGTTTCGCTTTTTCCCTTGACAATAAACATATCCGTGGCTAAAACAATCCATTTCAGCCAGTCATCCAAGGAAGCGCCTTCATGTTCCATGTAAAATTTCGCCAAAAAATCTTCGCTGCGCTTTAGCTCTTGTCTGCGTATGGATTCCACATTGGATATTTCATCCAAAATTTTCCGTGCGTTGATTTCATTTTCATCTGCGGTGGCTATTAATGCAAAACTTTCACGTTTGAGGGCTTTAACTTTAACTTCAAAATATCCAGGCTGATAACAGTCGTCTAGGCAGCTTTCTCCACGTGAGGCTTCTTCGCGGTAATACAGCCCTTCAATCCACCTTTCGCTTTTGCAGTAGCATCCACCAGTTGTTTTCATTATTAACATATGTTGTGGCATGGCTAGTTCCACTTCGGCGTCTCCGTGCTTTTCGGAAAACCACCAACAGCTTTCATGTCTGTTTATGACTGAATGGATATACCTACCACTTATTAGCGGATAAACTCTAACTTTAACGTCAAAACCATTCCCATTCAATACTTCGTAAAGGATTATAACTGCGTTTTTTTCATGAGGCATAAATATGGTTTTTTGAACTTCGACGTTTTGCACTGTGTAAATGTATTTTGGATGGGGTGAAACGGCGAACTCTTTTAGGAATAGGTGTCCTTTTGGAAAAATTCCATTTTTGAACTCGTTAGCGCCTAAGGGATAAGAAGCGTTGCCCACACATATTTCCTCATCTGTTTTTGTTAGGCATACCCTTCGGTTTCCAGGCGGATGCAAAGCCGCCACAAGCAGTCCATGGTACTTTCTTGTGTTTATTCCCAAAACAGTGGAGGAAGCCCAACCGCCCAAACCGTTTGTTACAATCCACTCCTGCTGGATTGCCTCTTCAAAACGTGAAAGCTTTCCGCCGTTGACGGTTATGAATGGCAGTTTCATTTAAGGCATCAGCTTGGCAACGTTTTTCTCTTTTATCACGCCGAAAAAGTTTGCTACGGGATTGCATTTAGCCCTAAAAAGTAAAGCGTGAGGTTTTTCCAGTTTATACTCCGTTAAAGTTTCAGCGTATCCCATGCCCTTCGCAAAAACAATGTCTACACTTTTGTAAATGTCTATGAACTCCCGTGAAAACTCGTTTAGGGCTAATCCAACAGCATCCGCCCCAGTGGTTATTACTTTATCGCAGATTTTGCCAATTCCAGAAGTTTCTACGTCCTCCAAAGTTGCATCGTTGAGGATTGGTCCGCCCTTAACTGCAACAATCACCGTTAAACCCATATTCTTTAGTTGTTCAACCAAAAGCGTGTCGAAAACTATTTCTCCAGCATTATCCGTCAAATAAAGCACGGTGTTCGCCTTTTTAGCCAACTCGTAAATTTTGTTTGTGTCGTCTACGGCTAAGTCTTTTGCGGCTTCCCTTAAACTTTTTTTAAGGCCGTTGAAGTTGAATTTGTGGTCTGGAATGTCGAACTCCATTGCGTTTGCAACTATGGCGCATAAACACGCTTTTTTGAATCTGTCCTGCTGTGTATAGCCTTCTTCAACAAGCTTTTTTGCATAAGGCAAAAGTTTCAAGGCCTTTTCGTTGCTTATCCTTTTTTCTCTTGCGTATGGGTCGCTGTTGCCAGTAACACGCTTTATTAGGCGGTCTCTTTTCGTGCCGAGGTCTGCTGGAACAGCTGTTGGCTTGAACTCTCTGTTTAAGAGGCGTAGAAGCTCCGTCATCGCCCTAAAACGTAACGCATGGTTTGTTGTAGCTTTATTGGCTTCAGCAACGGCTCTATTAACTATGCATGCAATGCATTCCGCCTCAACCTTCAACTGTTACCACGCATTCACAGTTTTGTCGACTCTGCAAACTCACGTAAGACCGCGTATGGGTCTTTTGCCTTTACGATTCCACTTGCAACCAAAACCCCTTGAGTGCCAAGCTTCAACGCCACTGCAACATCTTCTCCACGGCTTATTCCAGCCCCACAAAGTATTGTAACTTCCTTGTTCACTTGCCTAACAAGCTTAACGGTGTCTGTGACCACTTCAGGCTTCGCTTTTGAAACTGGAATTCCCGTGCCTATAAGCTCCGGCGGTTCCACAGCTATCATGTCTGGTTTAAGTGTTGCCGCAGCCATGCTTATGCTTGGGTTGTTGGCGCACACAACCGAGCAAAGCCCCTTTTCACGGGTTATCTTGATTATTTCGTCAATGTCCGACAGTTTAAGTTGCCTTTCAGAATGGTTAATTAATGTTCCCACGGCGCCAGCCTCTTTCACGGATTCGGCAAGCACATGTCCCGTGTAGTTGCCAGGTTTGATTGGGTCTATGTGTTGGGCGAAAACTGGAATTTCCACTGTTTGGGCTATGACGGCTATATCCGCAAACTGGGGAGCAACTCCCACACAAACGCCTGTTTCCTTGCTTACTTTTTCAGCTTTCCTTGCAAGTTCAACGGCTTTTTTCCCCGTTGCTTCAAGATACGTTTTAAAGTTAACTATTATGATGGGTGGTTTTGGCTTCATAGGCTTATTAAGTGTTGAGTTTGAATTTTTAAAGGTTTTGTTAGATTTTAAGAAAGTGACAGGCTGGTGAGTGGCTATTTTTAAACACAAAAACCCAGTCCAAACCCTCCCTTCAAAAACTTGAGTTGTTATAATAACCTTTTCATTTTCTTCAACAAAGATTAGGCATCGTCAACCTTAACTTTTAGTTTTCCATTACGCCTCGGGAACTGTTATCTGGGATTTGCTACTAATTTTTGACGCTCCTAGGGCTTTTGCATTTTCTGTTCAGCCTTGTTGGTAAGGTTGATAAAGAAAAGCATTGCCAAAGGTAATATTGCATGTAAAGCAAGTAAAAGGAGGCAAAGTATGATTCCACATAAAGTCATCTGGGCATCATACCTAAGGGGTTTAGGCATCAAATATAACCTAGCCGAGAAGGCAGTTCCTAGTCAAGTGGGTATCTGGGTAAAACTTAAAGGATGGTATGTTTGGTTATTATCTGGGATGGCAGACACGCCACTACAAATAAAAAGGTTGGTTTTTAAATGTCGCTTCTAACGTTTAGACTTGTTCCTAGCGGGCACGAAGACCGCCGCTGCTATTGTTGTTGTCCACAAACCGTTTTTGTCGCCAGTTGCCGACTGCGTTATATTTGTTGTTTTGATTATTAACCCACTGGTTTTGAAAAACTGTTTCCGTTCGTCCCAAGCCTTTTCAGGGTCGAATGGAATGCCCATGGTTGTGGCAAGCATCGTCGCCGCCAAATCTTCCGCGTAATCTCCAGCAGCCTCATCCGTTTGCCCAAAAGAGGTATGCTCAGACAAATAACCATAATTATCATCGCCTGAAGGAATAGCCACGCCAATCGACGACGCAATCAGCCTATGCGGTTCGTTAGTTGCGTTTCTAGCTAAAACAACAAATGTTATTTCGCCTGGTCTCAACGCTTTTAAGCCTTTTTCTCTTGGAATGAGCTTGCATCCCGGCGGTATTATGCTTGAAACGTTCACTATGTTGCAGTGTTGTATTCCAGCGTTTCTTAGGGCTAACTCAAAAGATTGCAGTTGGTCTTTGTGTTTGCCGACGCCTTTGGTTAGGAAGAAGTATTTTGGAATCATTTTTCCGTTCGCAATAAAAACAGCAAATGCGTATTTATGCTTTTTGCTTTAGGGAAAAGAATAACAAACCTTCGCATAATATTTATTTGGGGTTTAGAAAGTGGCATATCGCCGCAGTGTGTTTCGTGACGAGGCGAAACTTGACATTAACTATGTTCCTAAATGTCTTCCTCACAGAGAACGGGAACTTCGCCTTTTAATGGAGTTTTTCGGTTTTATTTGGCAGTTTCCAGATAAAATGGCTCAGAGAGTCATTATAACTGGTGATGTTGGCACCGGCAAAACCGTGCTTTCTAGACGTTTTGGAGAGGAAGTAACAAGCGAAGCGAAAAAGCGTGGTGTTGCCGTCAATTACATTCATGTTAACTGTCGTGAGTATAAGGGAAACTTCTTCCTCATTTTGCAACATGTAATATTGGCTTTTCACCCTGGCTTTCCAAAGCGGGGCTACTCGGCAGAGGAACTCCTAAACATTCTCATGCAAATTTTAGATGAAGAAAATGCTTATGTTATCTTAGCCTTAGACGAGTTTGAAAATCTCATTGAACGGGAAGGGTCAGAAGCCGTTTATAAGCTTACACGTTTACAGGAAACAAGGCTAAACAAGCCTCAAAGGCTTTCATTAATATGTATTCTGCGGGATTTAAGGGCAACTGAACGTTTAGACGCAGGCACGCGGAGCACGTTGCAGTACAACATAATTTCTCTGGAAAAATACTCTAGGGAACAGCTTATTGACATTTTAAGCGACCGTGTGCGTTTGGCTTTTAATCCCTCAACAGTGCTTGAGGACGTTATAAGCCTAATAGCTGACCTTGCCTCTTCCGAGGGTGGAAATGCCCGTTTCGCCATTGAACTGCTTTGGCGAGCTGGAAAATACGCGGACGCTGAAGGGTTAGACACCGTTACGCCTGAATGCGTCCGCAAGGCTGTTTCAAGCATAATTCCAACTTTGCCGAAAAGCGAACTAGCCAATTTAGGCTTGCACGAAAAACTTTTTCTGCTTGGCATAGCAAGGCTTTTCAAGGAAAGCGAGAAAGCCCATGTTTCCCTTGTTGAAGCTGAAAAAGCCTATCGTGTTGTATGTGAAGAGTTCGATGCGCAACCGCACAGTCACACACAATTGTGGAAGTATTTGCGTTTTCTTTCGGGTTTAGGCATTTTAAAAACTGAAGTTTTAAACGTTGGCGTTCGTGGAAGGTCAACAATTATTTATTTGCCTAGAATTTCGGCTTACGAGTTGGAGAAGGAATTAACCGTCATTTTGGAAAAAGCGGAGAGGTAAAAGCCGTGGACATAACCGAGTTTTTCTCTTCAAAGTTGAGAATGAAAATTTTGAAGGTTCTTGTGCAGTTTGGCGAGTTGAACGTTTCTGAAATCGCCCGCAAGCTCAACATAAATTATGACACGGCTATTAGACACCTGAGGATTTTAGAGGATGAAGGCATTGTTCTCCATAAAACATTTGGAAGAATTCGCCTTTATAGGCTTAATATGCATTCGCCTAAGGCTGAAGCTGTTCAAAAACTGTTTAAGGTTTGGGAACACACAAATAAGTGAAACCGCCATTATTGTGCTGGGTGTGAAGGTTTATGGCTATGGTTGACGTTTCTGATAAGCCAGAAGTTTTTCGTGAGGCAACAGCCACTGGAACTATTAGGTTGAAGGCTGAAACCATACGCCTAATAAGGGAAGGCAAAAT
Organism: Bathyarchaeia archaeon; assembly: GCA_038848005.1. Classification (GTDB taxonomy): domain Archaea; phylum Thermoproteota; class Bathyarchaeia; order Bathyarchaeales; family Bathycorpusculaceae; genus JAWCNN01. The sequence goes on from JAWCNZ010000009.1 coordinate 42,118, forward strand.
CGAGAAGGGAAACCCCTTTTACACCGCCCAAATAGCTGGTGTTTTAGCCGCTAAAAAGACGAGTTCGCTTATTCCGCTTTGCCATCCATTGCCATTAACAAACGTGAAAGTTGAAATAAACATTTTAGATGAATCTAAAGTGCATGTTTCAGCCACCGTTAAAGCGAGGGCGCAAACTGGAGTTGAAATGGAAGCTTTAACGGCAACTGCAGTTGCTCTTTTAACAGTTTGGGACATGGTGAAACAGTATGAGAAGGACGAGTTTGGTCAGTACCCGTTTACGGCGATCGAAAACATTTGCGTTGTAAAAAAGGTTAAGGCTGTTAGAGATGAGTGAAACCTCAAAAAGGCATAAGGCTGAAGCTCCAAAAAGCCTGCGGTTCGCCATTTATGTTTGCAGTACCTCTCGTTATCGGAAAATGGAAAAGGGCGAAAAAGTTGATGATGCCTCTGGAGATTTAATCGAGTCCTTTTTGAAAAACGCTGGGCATGTAGTGGCTTTTCGATGGATTATTCCAGACGATAAAAGTTTTATTGCTGATTGTATGCGAACGGCTTTATCCAACTCGGGTTTAGATGCTATTGTTTTTTGCGGCGGCACCGGCATAGCGCCTTCAGACGTAACCATCGAGGCGGTTTCACCCTTTCTTGAAAAGGTTTTGCCAGGCTTCGGCGAAATTTTTAGGTTTTTAAGCTACAGCCACATGGGTTCTGCGGCTGTTTTGTCTCGTGCGGTTGCTGGCGTGGCTAAGGGCAAAGCCGTTTTTTGCATTCCCGGTTCGCCTGACGCTGTTAAGCTTTGTTTTGAAAAGCTTATATTGCCCGAAGTTGCTCACATCGTTAGGCACAGTCGGGAATAACGATGGTGTTAGTCGACGTTTATGGACGTCCACTTTTCAACTTGCGAATAGCCGTTACAAGACAGTGCAACCTAAATTGCCAATTCTGCCACATGGAAGGCGAAAAGAAAGGTGTTGAAAATTTTGCAGAGGAAATGAGTGTTGACGAAATTGTCCGCATTGTAAAAATTGCTGTTAGCCTAGGAATTTCCAAAGTAAAGCTGACAGGCGGAGAACCGCTCTTGCGTGAAGACATTTCAGAAATTGTCAAGCAAGTAGCTTCACTTAGCGGTTTAACAGATTTTTCCATGACAACCAATGGAACGGCGCTTGCCAGCTTAGCCGAGGAACTATGTGCTAATGGTTTGAGGCGTGTTAACATAAGCCTTCCAACTTTGGATGAAGAGGTTTATGGTAAGTTGACTGGTGGTAAGTTAGCCCATGTTTTGGAAGGTGTTAAAGCCGCTGTGAAAGTTGGTTTTTATCCTGTAAAACTTAACATGCTCGTTTTGAAAGGCGTAAATGACATGGCTGTTTCGGAAATGATTGAATTCGCCAGAGAAACGGGCGCAATTTTGCAGTTGATAGAGCTTGAACCATTAAACATTAACCACGTCTATTACGTGGCGAACCACAAGCCCTTAGACGAATATGAAAGTATGCTCAAGCAGAAGGCAGTCAAAGTTGAAACTAGGCGTTACATGCAAAACCGCCATGTTTACTATTTGCCAGACGTAACGGTTGAGGTTGTGCATCCAATAGAAAACACGGATTTCTGCCTGCATTGCACACGCTTACGCCTAACAAGCGATGGAAAACTTAAACCTTGCCTAATGCGGAACGACAATTTGGTGGATGTTTTAACGCCTATGAGAAATGGGGCAAGTGATAAAGAACTGGCTGGATTGTTTGAATTGGCAAACCAAAGAAGAGAACCATACAACAATTCAAGCCATAAAATATCCAAAGGTCTATCCAATTTTGCAGTTGCCGACGCTCAGCAAAATTGACACTGCCAAAAACCGAAGCTAGAAGGTAGTTCATTTTCCATTTTCTTAGTCGTTAACTTCATTTTACAGAGTTATCAGTTTTGCTTCGTGTTTTGTTGTGTCGTATAGGGCTATTGTTGATTTGCCACTTAAGTACCCGCAAACTTCGCCTGGATTCACAACCAACGTCTTTCCATTACGGCTGATTTCTGCCTTGTGCGTGTGTCCATATACAACAACATCGAAAACTTCGCTTTTAACCAAGCTTTTTAGGAGTTCCTCTTCGTTTCCATGAAGCAAAGCGATTTTTCTGTTGTTAACGGTTATTTCTGCAAAGTTTCCACGTATTTCCAAATTAGCGTTTTCGCTGAACCTTTTCTTTAAAAGTTCACGGTCTCCGTCGTTGTTGCCGAAAACTCCAATCAACTTCGCCTTCAACTCCATAAATTTTGGAATGACGAAAGGTGCAATGTAATCTCCAGCGTGAAGCACAAGCCCGACGGCTTCGGCGTTCAGCCTTTCCACCGCTTTGTCTATTAGTGGCAAGTTGTCATGTGTATCCGCCATTAACCCAACAAGCACCTTTTCCCACCTTTCCTAACAATTTCCGTCCATATAAAATAAAGTTTTTCGTCTAGAAGTTTATTCTAGAGAATATTTCACTTTTTAGAATAAATGCATAAGCGAAACACTACTTAAAATACTCGAAGTTGCTTTTTCATCTAGAAAACTGTTCTAAAAGAGGAATATAGAAAATGAATAGTTGGAGTCCAAACCCATCGCCTAAAAGGCGAGATAAACTTTACATAATTGCAGAAATTTTGGAGATAGCCGAAGAAGGAACATTAAAAACCCAAATTATGTATAGGGCAAACTTAAGCTTTACACAGCTTAACCATTACTTGCGGTTTATGGTAAAACTCAACTTGCTGGACAAAATCTGCGAAAATGGTAAGGAAATTTATAAGACAACTGAGAAGGGCTTGAACTTTCTTAGGCGTTACAGAGAATTAACCGAACTTCTAAAAACAGAAAACACAAACTCTTACAGAAACAATGTTAAGTTGCCCCCTCCGCACTTGCTTAAGGAAAATTAGCATTTTCAACTACTGCTTTGGTTTCTGCTGTTCCTTCAAATAGTTTTTAACTTTCTCCCTTATTGTTGGAAACTCGTCTAACATGGCCTTTACAACTTGCCAACGTAGTTCTTCAGTTTCCAGTTTTTCAATTGTTTTCATGTAGAAGCCCAAAATAGTGTATAGCAATATACTATATAAAATTTTATCATCAACAAAAATGGGGAAGTTACTTGACAGTTAAAACGTTAATCGGCTTTTTCAGAACCTTCACAGCAACCACAACAACGACAATAGCCGCAGTAACGCCCAACAAAATCAACGGCAGCCTTATCGAAAGCCACGGAACAACCTCTTCAACGCCTATTGACGGGTCATGTTCCAAAACGCCGTCGCCAAAGTACGGATAACCTATAAACAACTTTACGTAATTTCCTCTCGGCATGTAAGCAGCTGTAACATTAACTATGGTTTTCTCTTGAGTGGTGGTGTTAATAACCACTGCAGTATTAACAAAGTCAAAGAACCCAGCTAAAGTCTGACTTTCGTTAGCGAAACGCAACCTAAACCGCTCGTGCAAGCGAGTTCTAACATTTAAAGCATCTGTCTGCTCTGTTATTCTGTTGCGTATCTGGATTTTCTGTCCCCCAGCAATTATGTTGGATAAGCCTGAGTTTTCTCCAACTGGTTCCGCTGGGTCAGTTACAGCATCTTCAGGAATTGTTTGCAATGGTGTGTTGACGTCTTGTTCAGCTATTTGGAGTTTCTCGGCATTTATGGATGCCAAGTCCACCAACAACGCTAAACCAGCGCGCAATTTCGGAACAGTTAAGCCGAACTCGTTTTGAAGAACCTCAAATAAACTGTTTAATTTGTCAGTGTTCCAATCCCAACCTTTTATTATCAAGTCCATTTTAAGCTCTCCAGCTTTCGCTGTATAATCGTATAGCCCACACACGTTTTCTGCGGCGTCTGTAGCGTAGAATCTACAGCGGATTATCACGTTGCCCTCTGCAAAATCAAATGTTGGGGGCGCATCCACAAGCGTAAAGTTAAAGGAAATGTATGAAACACCGTCTTCCCTCGTGACGTTTTCGGGACCAGTTAAATTCCAACGGCAAGCGCTGAACGGCAGAAAAGCCGGATGGAAGCCTAAAAGCCAACCGAAATATGCTCTGATTCTATTTCTTATTTGGGTTCTGTGGGGTTCAGGCTTTGACATAGCGTACTTAGCCTCTAACCTTTCCTGTATCGTCAAGTTGTTGGCTACATATTCGTTGCGGTAATAGTCAAAGTCAAGCGTTAAGTATTCAATTAATCCCTTATACTTAACCACGTGAATGTTGCTGGTGTCGTTTGTGTACCACCATAGAAACATGGGCTTTTTTCCGCCTGCGGGAAACATTATTGTTATTAAATCCGTTTGGACTTTCCACCATTTGCCATCGTTGGAAAGCGTATAATTCAATTTTCGTTGGTTGCCCGCAGCGTTGACGCCGCTGACTAAAAACGCTTGTATAACCATGGAAGCTAGTAAGATAGCTAAAGAAGCCGTTTTCATCATTTTTCTAGTGTTTTTCAAGTTTTATCACCGAAAAACACTATGTTAAACGGTTTATTAAGAAAATCGTTTCCATAAAACCCGAACTTCGTTTTTAGAAGGTTCTAGAAACCTCGAACTTTCACGTGAACCGTCCAAGCATGAACAGAACCGCCATGTTTAGGTATACGGCTATTAGACTCATCGTTATGCCTTTGTCAAGGCGCAAGCCCTTTCCATAACAAAAGGCTGCTGAAACCAACATTAAACTCCAAATTTGAAGAACAATTAGAATGGCTAGTTTCACGGTTTCCAATTCCATGTAGTACAAGCCCAAGGCTTCTGTAACTGTTGGAACAGCCATGTAAATGTACGGGTAAAACGCCAACGGAAAAGCTGCCAAACCAACACAAGTGAAAAGTTGAAGGTCATTTCCCACATGCTTAAAAACAGCGTATGTGAGGATTTCCGCTAAAAGAAACAAGCCTATCCAGTTGAATATAAAAAGCACGGCTATTCCCGTAAAGTTACGGATGGAATAGTCAAAGTAAAAGAACAAGGCGGGTTCAAGCCTTGCTTGAGCGGCGCCTACAGCGCCGAAAAACAGTACAGCCAACGAAACTGGCAAAAGCCTTAGGGGTTTGTTTGTTTTGGCGAATAGCGGCGAAAGAAAAATCCATTTTGCCAAGCGGTGGCTGAAGGTTTCGCTTATTTCCAACGACGGCGGAACGTTTCCTTCCTTCAAAACTTTGTATAGGAGTTGTCCCTTATCGTTAAGTCTATACTTGCGCTGTTTGTCCTGCGTGATAAATTCTGAAAGCATGTCCAAGTGATAGTAAACTGTGCCGACGCCTAAACCTAAGGTTTCCCTCAACTCTTTAAACCCAATTTTTTCTTGAACGCCTAAAATTTCAATTATTTTTCGACGTGTTGGGTCTCTCAGCAAAGTGTAATATCGCGACAAGTTTTCCATCGAAGCCACCGCAACCCTAAACTTTAGTTGTAGTATGGTTTTATGATTTTCTGTTTGGAATATTCTTCGTTTGGGAATACTTGATTTATTCTGTAAATGCTTTTTGTTCTTGCGGAGAAAGGAGGGGACCCTTCCCATTTACAACTTAAATAAAAGGGTTACGTTATGAAATTTTCCAGAATCGTTTACTTGGCTTTTTGCATCCCATTCATTCTAGCCTATTTTTCGTGGCGGTTTTTCCCAGTTTTCGCCAGCGCATTTATAGCTTACACTTTTGGGTATACAGCGGAAAAGCCCGCAAACTGGCTTTGGCTTGTTACCGCCAAAATCTTTTTTGGCTGGTATACTTTTTTGGCTGTGGGCGTTGCTGGTTTTTGGGCTTTAGCAGCCACATTCGCAAGAATTAAACGGGAAAAAATGAAACGTTCAGTTTTTTATCCGATGGTTTCCTTTGTTGTTCCAGCCTACAACGAAGAGCGAAACATTGCCCGTTGCATAACAAGCCTTTTCAAATGCGCAAGGGAATACGCTGGCTTATGCGAAATAATTGTTGTTGACGATGGAAGCCGTGATTACACATACGAAATTGCTTGGGCAACAATAGAAGTTAACCGCAAAAAACATCCGCAAATTCGCGGAAAAGTTGTTAGGCATTCGGCTAACATGGGCAAGGTTGAAGCCATCAAAACAGGCGTTGACAAAGCTTTAGGCAGCCTAATAGCCGTTGTAGACGCAGATTCGTGGTGGACGCCCAACACGTTGAAGGCGCTTGTTGATTACATGCTTTCAAACGGGAAAAAAGCCGTTACGGGATACGTGCATCCCTCAGATGGAAACGGCGAATTTAATCCATACGTGATTTTGCAGCAGCTTGAATACAGCCAAGGCTTAGGCGTAGCCCGCTGCGCCCAATCGCTTGGCAACAACGTTTTGGTTGTTTCCGGAGCTATTGGCTTGTATGATGCCGATGTTCTCAGAGAAATCCTAAATAACAAGCGCATTCGCTCAGTAACCGAAGATTTAGAAATAACCTTGGAAATGCATAAGAAAGGCTGTGCAGTTGCCTACGTGAATATTGCCAAAAGCTCCACAATCGCCCCAAAATCATTCAACGTTTTATGGAATCAACGCCTCAGGTGGTTTACAGGCTGGCTTCACAACACATTGGGCATACATAAAGAGTTGCTTCTAAAAAAGTCTTGGTTAACACTGCTTTTGTGGTACTGCTACGTTTTCGAGTACGGCGGCGCCTTCATCGACTTAGCCGCTTTATCCGCCTTTCCTTTCCTTTTCTGGTTCGCCCCAGACCGAATATGCTTTATTCTTAACCTGCTCGTTTTCGCATCATACAGCCTACTAATCGGCATCATAAATCAAGCAATAGCCCTAAAATACGCATACAACCACCACAACTATAAAGCACTGCTTTTCTACACGCCGTTTTACCCAATCCTACGCTTAATCAACATACTCGCACGAGTAACAAGCACCATCAAATATTTTCTCGGAGACAACGGAAAATGGCATCACGCCAAAAAATAACTTCAGCCGCCGACGGCAAACAATAACGTATATTAGTTTGGAAAGAAATATTTATATTGGCTAAGACGCCCAAATTTCATTTAGGCGATTACAGCCAGCCCCGCAATTATTATGGCGGCGGCTCAACCCCAACTAAAAAGGCGTAATAAAACGCCCCAAAGGATGAGGACGGTTGGCCTCCAATTGCGGGGACAAACATGTAGACCTGACGTTCACCATGTTAGGTCTGAAGTGGGCTTTGACGTTTAATGGTTGTTCCCCTCCAAATCCAGTTGGCTTTGCGGTTGTAACTCCCAACTCCGGTTGATCCTGCCGGACCCCACTGCTATCGGGATGAGACTAAGACATGCTAGTCGTGCGCTTCCAAGCCACGGTGGAAGCGCGGCGCACAGCTCAGTAACACGTGGCTAACCTGCCCTTGGGACGGAAACAACCCCGGGAAACTGGGGCTAATTTCCGATAGGTGAAGACTCCTGGAATGGGTCTTCGCCTAAAGGGCGCTTAGACCATGCTTCTAAGCGTCGCCCAAGGATGGGGCCGCGGCCGATCAGGTTGTTGGTGAGGTAACGGCTCACCAAGCCTATAACCGGTACGGGCCGTGGGAGCGGTAGCCCGGAGATGGGCACTGAGACAAGGGCCCAGGCCCTACGGGGCGCAGCAGTCGCGAAACCTCCGCAATACACGAAAGTGTGACGGGGTCATCCCGAGTGCCGTCCGCTGAGGACGGCTTTTCCCCAGTGTAGACAGCTGGGGGAATAAGGAGAGGGCAAGTCTGGTGTCAGCCGCCGCGGTAATACCAGCTCTCCGAGTGGTGGGGACGTTTATTGGGCTTAAAGCATCCGTAGCCGGCTGAACAAGTCCCCCGTTAAATCTAACGATTCAATCGTTGGACTGCGGGGGATACTGTTCGGCTAGGGGGCGGGAGAGGCCGACGGTATTCCCGGGGTAGGGGTGAAATCCTATAATCCCGGGAGGACCACCAGTGGCGAAGGCTGTCGGCTGGAACGCGCCCGACGGTGAGGGATGAAAGCTGGGGGAGCGAACCGGATTAGATACCCGGGTAGTCCCAGCCGTAAACGATGCAGGCTAGGTGTTAGAGCGGCTACGAGCCGCTCTAGTGCCGCAGGGAAACCGTTAAGCCTGCCGCCTGGGGAGTACGGCCGCAAGGCTGAAACTTAAAGGAATTGGCGGGGGAGCACCACAAGGGGTGAAGCTTGCGGTTTAATTGGAGTCAACGCCGGAAATCTCACCGGGGGCGACAGCAGGGTGAAGGCCAGATTAAAGGTCTTGCCAGACGAGCTGAGAGGAGGTG
>JAWCNZ010000010.1:0-47706 GCA_038848005.1 Bathyarchaeia archaeon
GTGTTGAAACGCTTTTGGAGATTGTTGGTTTGAAACATAGGGCAAACCATTTCCCATTTCAGCTAAGCGGCGGCGAACAGCAACGTGTAGCCTTTGCCCGTGCGTTAGCTAATGACCCGCCACTGCTTCTCGTTGATGAGCCAACTGGAAATTTAGACGTAAAGACAAGCCTAAAAATTGTTGAAATACTTCGTAAACTGAAGAACGGAAAAACCATAATTGTTGCCACTCATGACGAGCGTATACTTCCTTTGGCAGACCAGAAAATGCTTTTAGAAGATGGAAAGCTGGTGTGTCTAGTTGAGTGAAACCTTCTTTCCAATAAACGATTTGATGCGGAGAAAACTTCAAACAACCCTCACCATAATTAGCCTAACATTATCTGTTGCATCAACACTTTTCCTATTATTGTCAAGCGATAAAATAGGTTTTGGAATATCCTTAATGGTTGAAGGAAAACTAACAGCGGGCTTTTCAACAGTTTTGTCCCAATTTATAATTTTTGTTGCCTTCCTAATTTTCACAGCTGGCGCCGTGTTCATTTCCTTCATGGTTTTCGTCATGATGTCGCAAAGAATAAAAGATGTGGGATTAATGAAAGCCGTTGGTTGTCCAAACGACTTAATTTTTGGGTATTTCATGAACGAACTTTTAATAGTTACGTTCATCGGCTGTTTTTTAGGCGTTGTTTTAGGCTTACTAGCCGATTTCGCCATAACCAACATTTTAAACAGCTTAGGCTTCCAAATATCACAAAAGCCAATTGATTTTTGGCTTGTTTTAATAGTTTTTATCATATCCTTCGTTCTTGCATTAATTTTTGGAGCAAAACCAATTTTGGACACGACAAAAGTTGAGCCAGCTAAAGCGTTTTCGCCAACCTACTATTTAGGTGTAACAGCAGAATCCAAATTTAAAGCAGTTTCAAAACGTGGCTTAACGGTTAAAATTGCTTTGCGAAGCCTTTTCCGCCGTAAATCGGCAACAATCCGCATACTTTTATGCCTAGCCATAGTTTTCCTTCTCGTAACAGTGGCTATTGCTGGAGGAATAATTGCCCATCAAACAACTAAAAACTGGGTTGAAAAAGCCGTTGGCAAAGACATAATCCTAATAGCCCACAAAGACATATGCGACCGATACACGCTGTTACTGTCAAAGTTTTATGAAACCAAAGAAACATCTGTATTCAACTATACTGAAGCAAGATACATGATGCCAGAAGAAATTCTTGACAGTTTAGGTTTAATAGCTGATATAAGCATAGAAAAACGCCTAATCACACATGCGCATGTGAAGGAGGTTCCAGGCTACGTATTCAATTCTGAAACTGGAGCAACCACCTCTGTTGGTAAAAACCGAGAGGGCGAATCTCTCGTTGTAGGCGTTGAACCAGAAAAAACTTTTGGCAGGTGGTTCATGGAAGGCGAGTTCTTCGCTGAAGGACAAAGCCTAAAAGCCGTTGTAGGCGATTCCATAGCCAACAAAATGTTTACAATGCCCCTGAACCAAAGCTTGCAAGTGTATGAGCATTATTTTGATGTTGTGGGAATATGCATAGACCCAATAAACAATGGAAACATCATTTACGTGCCACTAAGAGATTTGCAGAATATTACTGGCTTGTCAAAACCAAACGTTGTAATGGTTAAAGCGAAACCTTCAGTCAACCGCACAGCAGTTTTAGATGAGATAAAAGCAAAGATTAACGCCACAAACTCCGAATTTGCAGTTTTGGAGCTTAACGAAATTTTAGAAAGAAGCACTGCTTTTCTGGGGTATATATGGTCTACAATAATGTTTTTGCCCATATTTTCCTTAGCCTCAGCGTCTCTTTGTTTTGTGGGATATGTTATGTTGGCTATAACCGAACAACACCAAGAATTCGGCGTTTTACGGGCTTTAGGCGCAAAACCTAGAACCATTTTGAAAATTGTTGCTGTACAAAACTTTGTGGTTTTGCTTTCAAGTTATGCTTGTGGAGTAGCCTTCGGAACAATCATCACATTGCTAATTTTAATTCCAAAACCATTGGTTACAAGCGTCACAATCATCCAAATAGCAACATGGCTATTAACAGCTTTAACGGCAACCTTTATCCCAAGCTTATACCCAGCAATAAAATTTGCAAAGAAACCAATCACAGAAATTCTAGCGTAATAGCGAAACAAATAAAATTTTCCTCTTCAAATTCTAAATTTTCGGTGAACCGTCATGGCTCAGCAAACGCAGGGAACAGTCGTCAATTATAGGGTTGGACCGAAAACCCAAAAACCCAAAGAATGCATAATCCAGTTTGTAAATGTAAATTCGATTGCCGACGCAAGCAGACTTATCGGAAGGAAAGTTGCTTGGAAAACTGGAAAAAACAAAATAATTGGAAAAATTGTGGCTTTACATGGCAATAAAGGCTTAGTTCGGGCAAGATTCAGGAAGGGCTTGCCAGGTCAAGCTCTAGGCACAACGGTTGAATTAATAGGCTGAAGCAAGTCAAACTTCGTTTTCAACTTTTCACTTCATAGGGCATCGAAAGCTTTTATTTTAAACTGTTTAAGCTAAAAATTGTTTGAAGTTTTTAATTTTTGCTTTTTTAATGTAAAAATTTGTCTATTCACATTTTTTCGTGTAAAACAAAAAGGACGCAATTTGGAATTTTCCTTGTTCCCTCCGCTTATTTTTATACATAAACCATTTTACGTTGAAGTTTCCCACAACGTTTTCCAAAGGAGTTCGCCCATGTAAAATGTATTTATAAAGTTCGTTTATTTTCGTTTGTAAAACCCCTAGTTAGGAAGCGTTCAGCCCTTTTTAGGTCAATAGGCGTGTTTATATTAAAGAATGTTTTAAGGTTTGGGTCCAACTGTTGCAGAACAAGCGTGGAAATGTAGCGTACACCCCTAAGCCCATCAACCATCGAACGCATACTAAATTTTCCACTTGCCAAAGCCTTTTCAGCCGATTCCAAAGCTGGTTTTACACGGTAAACGGCTTGTAAAGGCTCTATGTAACCATTTGGCCATCGTGGAATAACCGCATTTCTGTTGGGACTTAAATCAAACAAAAGCGCAAGAACGCTTTTGGAGATAAACGGCGTGTCGCATGAAAGAAGAAGCGCATATTCGCCCATCGCCGCCCTAAAACCCGTTAATGCGCCAACCAATGGACTATGCATGTTTAAGGTGTCAACGACTATTTTCACGTTTGCGTTTACAACTTTGGCGTAACCCTCAACTTGAGATTTTGAGCTGACAACAACTATTTCCTCATCAACAAGGCTGTCAACAACATCCAAAACATGTTTTATAAGTGGCTTGTTCGCTAAGGGTAACAATCCTTTGTCTTTTCCAAATCTGCTGGAAAATCCACCAGCAAGGATAATTGCCGTTTTATCCAATAATTGGTTTTCTCCAGTTTTTATTAGCGATAATGGAATTTTTCGTTCTATAAGAGTTTTATTGTTTGAAATATTGTGGAAAAGGAAATACCGCCTATTTACTTCTCTGACGCTTTTGTTTATTGAAGGAGAGGATGATGGGATGACGGCAAACTCAGAAATTAAAGAGTTAAACCGTCTGATATGTAAGCAATGCAACGAAAAAGAATATGAAAAATGCAAAAACTGCAAAGTTTACCAGTTAATAAACAGAATAGCAACGCAGTAGTTACATATTGTCTATTTCATTTGCTATTTCATCTAAAATGTTCGCAAGAGGATGCATAGGTTTATCTTGGACAAAGATTGTGTTACCTTCAGCCCTTAAAATATCGCAAAAACATGGCACCACTTTCAAAAGCGGAACAGTATATATATCCTTTATTTTGGTTTGAAACTCTTCTTTCCCCGATCTTGAAGAACCATCCAAAAGAACCTTGTTGAGGATTATCTGAGTCTTCTTCTCGAACAAATCGTAAAGTTCCCTTAACATGCGCTTTGTGCCGTCAACATCAGACCTGTCAAGGGTTGTTGCCACAAGCACCAAATCAGCGCTTACAATGGCGTTTATCGACGAATACTGCAGTCCAGGGCTTGTGTCAAAAATTAGGTAATCAAAACCCTTGTTGCTTAAAAGAGAATTTCTTAAAGCTAAAAGCCTCCCTAAAGCACGCATCTCCCACTTCCTATCTTTTGCACATATATCCCTTATGGCTTCTGTTGACGGATTAGCCAACCCCACAAAAAATTCGCCTTTCTGTTGGAATTGACTGCTTAAATTTATCAAAACCTTATCTATTTCGCATGTACCATTTAAATAATCGTTTAACCAAAACTCTGCCTTTTCAACTTTTAAAATTGTGGAAAGACTTGGAGCCCTAAAATCCAAATCCAACAAACAAACCTTTTTCCCACGTTTGCAAAAGGTTGCGGCTAGATTCACGGAAAGGAGGGTTTTCCCAGTTCCACCTTTGTATGAATGTACAGCTATTATCTTACCCAAATCAATCACCCTTGACCTTCCTTATCAACATAGAAATAAGCTTTTCTGCCCTTCCTCTCCTTTTTCAAATACCCCATAACAACGAGCTGGTTTAAATAGGCGCTTTCCACGGCTCTCGCCCTGTGCGTTTGCTGAGCCACCTCATCAGCTGTGGCACGACCAAGCCTACACACGGTCATAGCCGTTTTTCTAAGGTGGTCCGGCATAGAAAGCAAAGCCATAACATCCAACGGCGCTTCTGCCGCAAAAAGTTGATTGTCCTTTCGCCCATGCCTCTGCAACTCAATCATAACCTCCATTTTCTCGTTCAATTTCTCGAGGTTCTCCCTAATTTTCTCAAGTATTTGTAAGGGCTTGCGTCCTAGGCTTTCTTGTTTAGCCACAGTTGTTCCCCTTTGGTGTTTTACATGTGTACAATATTTTAAAAGACCACCGCTTTTATTAAGTCTTACGAAACGTATATAATTATTCACAAAACAAACACAAACTACTTACAAAAAACAAATGCCAACAATCAATAAAATAAGAATACAACACACTTTATCAAATTAGAAAAGTTGAGGATTTAAAATGGCACTGGCGTTCTGTTTCTGGCTTCTTCCACTATGGGCAAAACCTGTTTAAGCTCTCTGAAGTATTTAAGCACAGTTATGCCACGCTGTGTTATGGCATAAACAACCCTTCTTTTTCCGATAGTTCGCTCTTCAACCAAATTCTGTTTTATTAGGAAATCCAAATATTCCTTTAGAACACTGCAGTTTACATTAGCCTTATACATTATATGCGTAAGCTTTAATGGACCGCGATGGGCTAACACTTTAAGGATATCTATATACATTTCAAGTTTGGAACGTCTCATCATCCAAACCTCTAACCATACTTCTGCCATTTTTATATAAAGCTTTTATGGATTCAAACTCCTTCTTTTTCCTATTTACTCCATGTTAGTAGCTTCTTTTATCTTGTGCACGCATTAACACGTTTATTCTATTCTGAAAGGCTGTAACCAAATCATCTAGCAATATTTTTTGCAATTCTGTCGAAAGCCCCTTAACATTTTCCTTGAAAACCCTAGCCATCTTCGCCTCCAAATCTTTCCTTTGTTTAAGCGTTAGTTTCTGCTTCAAGGATGTTCCTCCACACGCAGAGAAAATGGCTTTTTGCATTTAACTAACTTATGAATCTCAAATCTATATTTTGAATACACATTTGAGGTGGAAACATGCCAGAGCCATCGTATTAAGGTTGACCTCAAAACGTGCGTCAAAGCGATAAAACCTTTGAAGTGTTGTTGAGAATTGGCGTAGAGAATCCAAATCTAGAAAAAATATCGTAAAATTCATAAAGCTTTTAAACAATAAATAGTAATACTGAGCTATTGTGTACACCCGGGTGTAAAAATGAATAAAAAAGTTTGGCTGTTAATAGCGTTAGCAATTGCCTTTTTAAGCGTTTCTGTTGTTTCGGCTTATGCAGCCATCAAAGATGCTACACGAAAGAAGATATACGTGGATATGGTGCAGTACATAAATGATGAACGTTACAGTTTCAAAGGTTGGGTGCCAGTAGCTGAAGATGGAAGTTACATAGTGGTTTTATGGAATGACGACAAAAGCGGATGCATACAGTGGCATTCCCGCTATCCATCTGAAATGTGGCATGTAGATTATGTGGATTATGAACATTCAATCTACAAACTGATAGACGAGTTAAAAGCTGAGACTGGTTCTTGTGTTAGTGCTTCTACAGGGGCAGCAGGAGTTGGCTGTTTAGCAACAGCCATAAAGAAAAAGAAAGGCGTATGGTGAAAACATATGAAAGCGAAACCGCTAACCATCAGCCTATTAGTGATAATGCTGATTTCAACTTTTGCATCAATGGTGAAAGCTGATGGCACGGTTAAGGTTGCAGTTTACTGGGAAACCGCTAATATTGATAGCAGTGAACTTGCAATAATTAATAACGCTTTAGCAGAAGTTGAAAGCAGATTTCAAAACAAGCTTGAACATTCTATCGATTTGGAAGTGGTTGGTAGTTGGAAATCACGAAAAGACACCAAAGACTATCGTACCTTGATAACAGAGGCTATAAGACAAACAAACGGGATATACACCACACTTTTTGATAACTACGGTTACTTCTTTACATGGAAATTTCATCGGAAAGGTTACACAGCGGGAATATACATTGTGGAACAAGACTTGGTAGATGAATATGGTAATCTTCTTGGTGGCGCTGGTTCTTCTGTATTACGCGCTGGAATAGTGGATTACAACCCACATGGTAAATGGAAACCTTTTGAGCGCCTCTGTGGAATTATCCAGCATGAGTTAAGTCACATTTTCGGTATACCAACAAACTGTGAAGAAAACTGGTGTGTAATGAATGGTCCCGACGGCGACTCATGCTACATGCCTTACGAACAATGGTTCTTAATTTGGAAGACAGATGAAAAATGGGCTACTGATTGGGGTTCGAACTGCAAGCAAACACTGTTGGAAACTTACGCTGGCTGTGCACGGACAGGCATTGATGTTAGCAGTTTCGGTAATTGCTGGAAAGCCGAAGACTTAACAATTGCTGTTACTATTTGGACTGAAGAATGGCGTTATTGGAACTTAACGCAGAGGCGTCTTAAACTAGCAGTTTATGTTCACGTTCCAAACCTTAGCTGCGAATCCAAGGTTTTACCGTATTTTGCGCCAGGCTGGGCACATCCGACAACAACCATAACCACAATCGTATCCAAAATAGAAGATTAAAATTCCCCTTTTTTCTATAACCTTTTAACGTGGTGTTAATGCCTTTAACTAAGGAGCAAAAAGCAAAGATTCGCCAACGCTTTTAGGAGTTAAACATTCACGTGCTAACCTGAGGAGAACGGGGCTTCAGAGCCATAGAACTCTCCACTAAAACATACGTATTTTTATTTAAAAATTTTTAATTTAAAAATGAACAAAATAATTAGTTTGTCCTATTTCTGTTAATGAATATTAACCGCAAATCCTATTGGGGCTGATTTAAAAGTTAAATAAAATGTTAGCCTTCTTATGAATCAAAAATATAGATTTAAAATTCACATCGTTGCCAGTTAACTTGATGGAGAACATTTTTATTTTGGACTTACTTCATCATTTTTGCCGGATGATGAGAAGGCATTAGATTGACATTAAAGATGAAATCTCAGAGTTACTCAGACGGCAAGGTTCAATAAACATTGAATGTTTATGAAGGTTTGGTGGCGCAAATGGTCGGAAAAAAATTGGTGATGCTTCCAGGTCCAACTAACATTCCAAATCGTGTTATGCACGCTATGATGAAGCCAATTATAAACCATAGGGGAGCAGAGTTTAAGGCTCTTTATGCGGAAATTATGGAAAACTTAAAATGTGTTTTTCAAACTGAAAATGACGTTTTTGTTTTGTCAGCTTCTGGAACTGGTGGAGTTGAATGTGCAGTTAGCAATCTGGTTGGTTTCGGCGAGAAGGTTATAGTTCCAGTTTTCGGGGTTTTCGGTGAGAGGCTTGCTGAAAAAATAAGGCGTAGGGGTGGTGTTCCAGTAGAGTTGGCTGTTCCATGGGGAGAAGCCCCAAAGACCTCGGAAATAAGGAAAGCTATTGAAAACAATTCTGATGTTACAGCTATATTTATTGTTTACAATGAAACTTCAACTGGCGTTACGGTTCGCGAGTTGCCTCAAATTGGGAAAATAGCCAAAGAAAACAATTTGTTGTTTGTGGTTGATGCCGTTTCCATTCTCGGCGGAGATGAACTTCTAGTGGATAAATGGAATATTGATGTTTGTGTGACTGGAAGCCAAAAGTGTTTGGCTTGTCCCCCAGGTTTGGCAATGGTTTCTGTAAGCCAGAAAGCATGGGAAAAAATAGAGAAAACGCAGGGTAAACCGTTATATTTTGATTTGTTGCAGATGAGAGAAAGTGCAGTTAAAAGCGAAACCCCATTTACTCCGGCAATTCCACTTTTTTATGCTCTAGACGAAGCTTTGAAAATGGTTTTAGAAGAGAGGTTAGAAAAAAGGTTTGAAAGGCATAGGCAATGTGCAGAAGCCTTTTACAATGCAACTGAAGCTTTTGAGATGACCGCTTTTCCAAAAGAGAAAGAGGCACGTTCAAACACTGTGATTGCAATTAACGTTCCAAAAAATGTTGACGAGGGCGCCGTGCGCGAAGCGATGCGGAACAGATATAACGTTTTGATTGCTGGCGGGATGGGTAAGCTTAAGGGAAAAATTTTCAGGGTTGGATGCATGGGTGTGGTTTCGCAGAAGGAGGTTTTGGCGACGGTGAATGCTTTTGGAAAAGCCTTAAAAGAAGCTGGTTTTCCAGTGGACGCTGAAAGCGGTGTGGAAGCGGCTAAAAAAGTTTTTCAGTAGTCGTTTTGGTATTCCATGCATTCTTGACATTTGTAATCGCATGGTTTTCTGCGTGGATATTCAAAAGCTTCAATTATTTTTCTTGCAACAGCCAGCGAAGTGTATTTTTGCGCTTCCATTGTTTGTGCGCCTATATGCGGAGTGCAAATCACGTTTGGCAACCTTATAAGCGAATAATCTTCTGGAGGTTCCATTTCGTAAACGTCTAGGGCTGCACCGGCTATTTTGCCCGTTTCCAAAGCCTTGAACAACGCTTTTTCGTTTATAACTTGCCCTCTTGAAGTGTTGATTATGTAGGCGCCGTTTTTCATTTGGCTTATTTGGTTTTCATCTATCATGTGGTATGTTTGCTTTGTTAATGGCACATGTAACGTTACAATGTCACTTTTCCTTAGCAGTTCTTCTAGCGGCATTAGTTGGGCGTCTAACTCTTTTAGGAGGTTTTCAGGCGGATTGTTTAATTCGCAAACTAGAATTTTCATTTCAAAAGCTTTTGCAAGTTTTGCAACTTTGCGTCCTATGCGTCCGAAACCGATTATGCCGATTGTTTTTCCGTAGAGTTCCCATCCTTTAATTTCGTGTTTTATCCATTTTCCCTCTTTCATGGCGTTGTCAGCTTTTGGTATTTGTCTAGCCAACGCTATTATAAGCCCAATTGTAAGCTCAGCCACTGCCCTTGCAACAGCATCTGATGTGCAAACAACTTTTATACCCTTTTTCTCTGCGTATTCAACGTCAATGTTGTCTACGCCCGCTCCTGCTCTAGCAATTACTTTTAGGTTTTCGCCGGCGTCAATTATTTCCTTTGTAATTTTTGTTTTGCTCCTAATAATCAAAACGTGGTAGTCAGCTAATTTCCCTTTTAGTTCTTCAACTGTGATTTCTGGTTTTACAATTACTTCGAACCCGTAATTCCTTAGCAGTTCAATTCCTTCGTTGTCTATTGGGTCGCACACTAGCACCTTCAGTTTTTCTCCCTCAAAATTATATGGCATTTTCTCACCTTTTTGTCTTTCCTTGATAAAAGCTATTATGAACGGCAACGCTTCATCCAGCTTGTTCGTGTGTAAATTTACTTTTGCATGTTTTTCAAGAGATTGTGTTGGGTTAAAACCTATTCCAAATCCAGCATTGCAAATTATGCTTATATCGTTGGCTCCGTCGCCTATGGCTATTGTGTTTTCCATTTTAACTCCAAATTGTTCGGCTATACGCATTAAATGCAAAGCCTTGTTTTCATCCACAAATATTTCCACATCAGCCAGTTCATCACCATTAAAAACAAGCTTGTTGGAAACAGCAAAGTCTAGTCCCAACATTTCCTTTATTGGATTAACCACTATGTCAAAGCATCCAGTTATGATGCCCACTTTCACGTTTCCAATTTTTCGCAGTAAATTAACAAACTCTTTTGCTCCGTCTTGTAGCTCAAGCATTTTAGCTGCTTCAATGCATTGTTGATATTTAACGCCTTTTAGAAGTTTTATCCGCTGTTTTAGCCCTTCTTTCCAGCTTATGCGTCCCTCAATTCCGTCTTTGGTTATTCTTTCAACTTCACCGCTTTTTCCAGCCATTTTAGCAAGTACAGGAAATATATTCACCTTTTACTAGTACACCCTCAAAGTCTAAAACTACCAAGAACATAATTTACACCTCCTTGAGTTTATGGGGAATCCTAACAAAACTCGAAGTTGGAAGTTTTCTAGTTGGATTGGTATGGCATCACATCCATCCGCCATGTTTACAGACAAAAAGGAAAAATAAAAGTGTTTCTGTTGTTCAAAGCGTTAATTTTCATCGCTATTTTATTGTTTTGCGTGCGAATGTTATATAGCCTGTGTGTGCCGTCATAAGCGTTTGCGGTCTTGTTTTTCCCCTTTCAGTTTGCATTCCACGTAATAAGCATTCCACGGTTTCTATGTCTACAAAGGCGTTTTCTTTTAGGGTTTCAACTGTTTTTACTGCTTGGTCTATTGTTGGGCTGAAGGAAACCAGCGTTCCGCATGGTTTTAGGGCTGTGTAGGCATGTGGCACAACAAGCCATGGCGTAGCCAAATCCAGTATAACTGCGTCAACATCCCGTTCGTCTATACCGGCGGTTATATCCTTATTTTTTAGTTCTACAAAATCTGTTAAGCCCGCCCGCCTAAGGTTTTTCTCTGCTGTTTCAAGGAATTCCGCTCGGGCTTCGTAGCTGTAAACTTTACCATTTGGCTTGACATAATGGGCTATGGCTGTTGTTAATGCTCCAGCGCCTGTTCCAGCTTCGACAACACGGCTTCCAGCGCTTATGCCGCTGAACATGATGATTAGGGCTATGTCTTTTGGGTAGGTTATTTGGGTTTTACGCAAAGCCTTCATAACATAATCGCGCAGTAACGGCTTTAACAATTTAAATTCTATGTTTAAGCTGCTTAGAACCATTGAGCCGTATTCTTTCCCAATTAAATCGTCAAATTTTATGAAGCCCTTATGCGTGTGAAAGGTTTTGCCAGCCTCAACCCTAACCAAAAATGTTTTGCGCTGGTTTAAGTAAAGAAGCACGTAATCGCCTTCCACTATTTTTTGATTTGACAACGGCATTCACTAACATGTATTTGATGAAAAAGGGACTATTATTATTTAGGCTAAAGTGAAAAAAGAGAGAGGCGTTTACCAAGCCTGTTTCGGCTTTTGAAGGAAGAGGTAGGCTGTTGTAGCCACAAAGAAAACAGTTGTTATAGCTAAAACTGCCACAGCCATCCGTGTACTGCCAAGCTCATTTTGGCTTCCCTTCAAGTCTCGACATGTGCTATTAAAGTTTTCTGGAGTTAAATCCTTGCCAAAATACTCACGAAAAGTCTGGTTAAGCTGTTCCCAAGCTTTGTTTAAATTTTCAAGTTGTTCCTCAACTGTTTTCAAGTAAATATTTTCAACGGGGGTCATTGAAAAACCAATCAAATCTTCATATGATATTGTTATTTGGGGGGTAGTGTATGTCGTGTCATATTTTAACGTGATTTCTCCATGTGTTACGCCCCAAACTTGTTCTGGGACTGTGCATGTGAAGTTGCATTCATACGGCAGTGGAAAGTTCTCTTTAGTTATGTTGTAAAGCATGATTTTGTCTGTGCCGTTTATGAAGCCGAAAACGCTGAAATTAAAATATTTTACGTTGATATAAAACCTTCTAAGCGAATTCATTGTTAGTTTAACAGTTATGTTTTCGTTTGGTTTGGTTTTTGCCGTGGCGTTAACAGTTATTTTTATTTCTTGAATTTCCTCGTCGAGGAATGTTTGCATGTTTTCTGTTTGGGCGTTTACATTGCAAGTTATTGTGAATAGGAATATTGAAATTATTGTTGCCAAACATGTTTTTTTCATTTTTTCACCTTATCCATAAACTGCTTGCTGGTTTGGTTTTATGAAATTTTATTTAATTATTTTCTACTATCTTCTTGTTATTTAGTGGTTTCCAAAAGTTGATTTTTTAAGTTTTATGCATAAAATCGGCTATTTTATTGAGCGAATAAAACGTTGGTACATGTATATGAAATATATAATTGCGAAGATTGTTAGTAGCATTTCAAACGCTAGGATGGCGGGGTTGTTTTCTATTGCCATGAAATATCCGTGTTGGAGTATGTCCGTGAAAACTAGGGTTTGGAGGAATATGGCTCCGCCTAGACAGCTTAAACCTAAAATGTGGAAGAGCATTTGGATTTTGTGGTTGAGTTTTTGGTTGGTTTTCATTCTCTATCGAGAATATAAAGATATAATACGGTAACTTATAGGTTGTGAATCAGAGCACACAACAACACCTAAAGATTAAACCTTTGAACTTACAATTAACATCTCACTTATTCATTAATAATAAATAGAAGCCAATATTCATCAATAAAAATCGATATGCTTATATAATGCTTAATGTCTAATGATGATTGAGAACTATGAGAGTTACCCTCACAATAAAAGCCGATGAACTGAAACTTGCACAGTTACTGGACAAATTCTCAGAGCAGTATCGGACAACCTACACGTTAAAACGCAAAAACGGCGATTTCATTCTACAATTAAATACTGACAACTTCGGCGAATTAGTAAGGCGTCTAAACCATTTGAAAGACTGCACCTTCAAAGTTGAAGAAATACACGGCGGAGGCTTACTTGAAAAATTAAATGTAAAGCCCATAAAAACCAACGTTGACGCTTTGGTAGGCATGGAAACAGTGGCGAAAACCGACATTGACCCGCTTAACGGCGGCATCGTCAAACTCATGGGTGAACTGTGGTTTTGCCGACCAGAACAAGACAAAACAATAAAAGAAGGAGCAAAAGTGAGGGTTGTGAGGGTGGAAGGCGTCAGCCTTATAGTAGAGGAGGTGGAAAAAGAAAATGTTTGAATTGATGTTGGCAGCGATAATAGTTCTAATAGTTGTGGCGATAATAGCTTCTGGAATAAAAAAGGTGAACCAATACGAAAAAGGCATAGTGGAACGATGGCACGCCTACGAAAAAACCGTTGAGCCTGGACTACGCTTTATAATTCCCTTCGTTCAAAGAATGTTCCGCATAAACATGCGTGAACAAGTCATAGACGTGCCACCCCAAGAAATCATCACAGAAGACAACGTTGTCGTAACCATCGACGCCGTAATTTACTATCAAGTAATCGACCCGCGAAGAGCACTTTACGAAGTGGAAGACTTTGAATTGGCAATAGTGAAACTGGCGCAAACAACACTGCGAAACATTGTGGGCGAAATGACGTTGGACGTGTGTTTAACGTCTAGGGAAAAGATAAACACTGAACTTAGAAAAGTTTTAGACGAAGCTACAGACAAATGGGGCGTAAAAGTAAACAGAATAGAACTTCAAAGAATTGACCCTCCAGCCGACATCCAAGCAGCTATGCACAAACAAAAAACAGCGGAACAAGAAAGAAGGCAAATGCGCCTTTTGGCAACTGGAAGAAAAGAAGCAGCAGCGCAAGACAAAGAAGCAGCCATATTAAAGGCTCAAGGCGAAAAAGCAGCGGCGATACTGCGAGCTGAAGGAGAAGCCAAATCCATAGAAATCGTAGCTGCAGCGCAAGCCCAAGCCATAAAAATGGTTTCTGAAGCTGCAAACCAATACTTCAAGGAAAACGCCCAATTATACAAAAGGTTGGACATTATAAGAGACACGTTTGCCCAGCAAACAAAGATAATTGTTCCATCATCCGCAGATGTTCTCAGCGTGCTTGGACTTGAAGGCACACCGTTAATTCCAATAAAGTCTGAAAAGAAAACGACAGAAAGCGAAACACCCAAAAGGTGAAACTGATGTCTTATAGCGAAACAACTTCCAATTTGGAAGCGGTTATCTGGACTTTCACAATTGTAATCTTTATTGTAGTCGGAATTGTGATACTGATAGCTTGGGGCGCTAAAAAATCTGAGCAAAGACAAAGGGTTTACGCCAGAAAGCTCATGGGCGAACCAGACGAAATAGACTTGAGAGTCCCATATAAAAAATTTAAAGAACTTTATCCATATTCGAAATTAACATATAGCGAATACAAAAGACTGCAGATGCAAAAAGCCTTTAAAAAAGCAGTAAGCTCAGAAAAAAACAAAAGAATGGTGAGATAAACTAAATTTCATATTCCTCGCCTTTTTCAGTAATAATCGTTTCGCTTTTTAGGTCTCGCATGAACTTTGCGAATAACTCTGCGTTTTCCGTGTGAACTGGAAAAATTTTTGTTGCACTAATCCTTTTTAGAATGTTTTTTAGTTGAAGCGGCATTACATG
This sequence comes from Bathyarchaeia archaeon, assembly GCA_038848005.1. Lineage (GTDB taxonomy): Archaea > Thermoproteota > Bathyarchaeia > Bathyarchaeales > Bathycorpusculaceae > JAWCNN01. The sequence goes on from JAWCNZ010000010.1 coordinate 14,602, forward strand.
ACCAGAAACGTGAATATGATATTGCGGCATGCCATAATGCCTAAGCCAGTTAACAAGCCTTTCAAAGTCCATATCCATTTCCTCATTGAACGGTTCAGAAGCCGAAAGTATATAGCAGCTTCCAGCCAGCGGTTGGATCTCCACAAGCTCCTCCAAATCATAGAAGGATAAAGCCAAAATTATTTTGCATTGTCGCTTCGAAACTTCGGAGACATCCACAACTTTGCCTTGATACTGCTTAGTTATTTGTTCTTCCCACTTTTCATGGCGCCTCTTCGATTTTCGAAAGATTAGGATGTTGGCGTCGTCCAACTGTGGAATTTTTAAATGCTTGTCTTTGCGGAGTGCCTCCATCAAATAGGCTTGGCGAAGCGAAACAGCTAAGCATCGCCCAGTTTTTTGGGCGACACGATAAAACGAGTTTAGACGGTCTATGTCTGTAAGAGCAAAATCAGCCAAAACAATGCCGTCTGCCTGGCTGGCAACTCTGTTCAGTTTATCTTCAACCTCACTTTCGGAGGAAACCGAAGCGTTTGTCATGTTTGTGGCTTCGGTGATGATGGCTAGAGGCTTGCTTTCACATGCGTTTTCAACAAATTCGCCTGTCATTGCATGTTTTGCCCCGTGCATCCGAAAATCGCCTGTATAAACAACACAACCATTTGAAGTGTGAATGATAAAGCCGTAAGCTCCCGGCACGGAGTGGTCAACGTGAACTGGCAAAACCTCCAAACCATCAACACGTATTTTGTCGCCTGTTCTGAAAGTGTTAAAGTTTATGCCTTCAACATTAAATTCCAAATCTGCCCTACGCATTTCGCTTAACGCCTGCAGAATAATCTCTGTTGTTTCGCCACAGTAAACTGGGATTTTGCGGTTTATGAAGGAAATGTAAGCGGAATGGTCCAAATGCGCATGCGAAATAAACACAGCGTTTATTTCTGGCTGTTCTTCGCTGTATATTCCCCTAATTTTTGGGAGAATATCCAACTCTTTCAGGGCTTTTTCGCTTTTAGGCGAAAGGTAAGGCGGAGCGTAAAACTGCCTTTTCGCTGTGAAGGGCATTCCAAAATCAAAGAGAACCTTTACGTCACGGTCTTTCAACAGAATTTTGTTTCCGCCGATTTCGTTTACTCCGCCGTAAAAGGTTATGGTTGTTTCGTTTTTAACCATGGGGCTTCTCCGCCTTTTTGCAAATGTTTGAAATGGCAAAGATTATGTGGGGAAAAGCGAACACGCTGAAAACTTTTGTGTATTTTGGCTTTCCAGCATCCCTAACGGTTTTGATGTCTCCGCCAGCGCCAACATAACCCTCAATAAAAGCTTTTGCAATGAGTTGGGCTGGACGAGTGCCAACAAAAGGCGAAATATAATGTCCAGCATAATAAAGGAATTCGGCGACATCCCAAACTTTGTCTCCGCCCCGTGAAGCTTGCTCAAAATCCAACATGTAGATTTCGCCGTCCTTTCCAACTATGATGTTTTCTGGTTTTGTGTCGCCTAAAGCTATGCCTAAAGCGTGAATTTCTGCGAGTTTTTCCCCAACCCTTTTTATGACGTTTAAACCCCATAAAATTTCATCAGCATTTTTTGAAGTGGCTATTTCCTTTACTATTTTGCTTAGGTTTTCGCCTTCTACATACTCCATGAAAATTAGGCGTTCGTTGTGGCTTACATGGAGAAGTTTTGGAACCATGAACCCTTTTGAATGTAAAAGCTGGTTTATGGCGCATTCCCTTTCAAGTCTTGAACGTCCAGAAACCGCAAAGGTTCTTGTTCCAAAACTCCACAATGTAAGCGGAAACCACTTAAAACTTGACCAATCCCTAAAACTTTTAACAACAACACGCTTTTCCACATTGTTTGCAGAAGCCCTAACCAAGTAAACATCATTTAAAAAGCCGCCCAGCTCCTCAACCTTAACGCTTACATTTTCACCAGCGGAAAGCACCTTTCTAGCGAAAGCTTCAACGTCAACTTTACTTGACAATGGAACAAGCCCATGAGTTGTTGGAACATACAAATAGCTTTTGGGGTCTGCCATTTGGCGGATAATCCCAAGGTTTTCCTCTGAAAACCTTTGCAGTTTAAAGATTGATTCACGGTTTTTTGAAAGCAAATTCAAGGTTTTGGGAAAGAGGCTAAGCAGAGAAGCGAAAAGCGCCCTCTGCGCCGTTCGGAAAAAGTTTGTAAACCTTATTTTTCGGTTTTTAACGACGTTCACAAATTCCTCGGAAACCTTTACATAACCATTTGAAAAATAAACCCTATTTTCAGCTTCCAACTCTTCTAAAGCCTTTAAATATCCATTAAGAGAACGTTCCACATTCTTTCCTTTAACATCTGCCCGCATAAAATTCAGCAAGCTATAAAGCGTAGGCGGAAAAACCCTAGCTCGGCTCAACATGGTCTCATAAAGAAAATATTCTGGTTTTATACGAAGATCATAGGAAAGTTCTGGAAAACTTAAAACAAGGTTTTCCAAAAGTTCAAGAATTAAACGTTTTTTCAATTTGACCTCTTGAGTGTATAGATAATCTCCATTTGTTAAGGGTATGTATGGAAAAAGCAGTCCACCAGCTAAGGCTTCGCCCAAAAACCCCCTGTCCACGTCTCTCTCAAAAACCCATTCATCAACAGCCACAACAACGGCGTTTCTCCCACCAAAAACCTTCACATAATTCATAATCCTAGGCTGAAAACCGCAGAGGACAAGCAAAATCTCCAAAAAAGCCTTTTCATCGCATAACCCCAAAGCATAATCGCCACAAACGCACACAGCCCTTATCCGGCAAGAGCCAGCCACACGCCTACAAAAACCAAGAATTTCCCCGCATAGGCTTTCCGAATTTTGAATCACCCAACCACCTTATATAAGCGTAGTTGATGCTTCTTAACAGCTTTTCCATTTAACAGCGAGTTAGCCAGTTAATTACAGTTAACTATATATTTGAGGTTATATAAACGTATATTTGGAGTATGTTATGTCTCCCAAAAAGGACGTAAACTACAATGAACTTAATGAATTGATAATTGAAAGAAGTAAAAAATGCGAGTTATTCAGCAATCCACTAAGATGTTTCATAGTTGCATTTACAACCGCCAAAAAGGAAGTCACATGGTCGCAACTGAAAAAAACGCTGGAGGAATGGGTGGGCTATGTTAACCCAAACACGTTAAGCTTCCATCTAGGCGAGCTTATAAAAGAAGGTTTCATAGATAAAGTGGACATTGAAGGACAGCCAATTTATAAAATTGTAGAGGATAAGCTTCCAGAAATACAGAGGCTAATCGGGAACCTCATCAAGAAAATGGAGGATGTCCAATGAAAGCCAAATACTCCATGTACGATGTTAGAGAGGCTCTGCGAAGGGAAATCGCTGGAGCACTTGACGAGTCTTATTTAACATTGGATGTCGAAATTCCTGAATTAGAGGTAAAAGAGGGGACATACTTTGTTAAGGGTGTTTTTAAGGTAACTCCACTATTTTCTGTCACGCCCAGAAGAAAAGGCAAATTTGAGGCGAGGTTAGATGAGGACTTAAAGATTATAAGCTGGAAAATATTAGAGGAAACACCACAGTGAAGTTGCGTTGCATGAGCCAATAGCCATAATTTTGCTACTTGGGAGTTATGACTCTGAAACAAAACTTCAGTTGGAGAACCTTAAAGAAGAAATAGCTAAAAGCTTTTCTGGAGAAGATGTCTATGCTTTTTTGCTTGACAACGTAGAAATATATTATTCGGATATTGTTCAATTGCTGGCGGAGCTGCTAAACGAAACAAAAGCTACATTTTTCATTTTTGAAAACGATAGATTAGTTGATGTATATGATGTTGACGTAAAAAATGGATTAGATGAAACTGTTTACGCTTTTCTCAAGGAAAAATATGGAGTTAAGAAAATAAATAAACCGCCTATTTTCGAGAAATTCACAATTCTAATGCGCTTGGCAAAAGCCATTTTTCTAATAAGGCACAAAGAAGAAACACGTTGCGGCGAATATCTGGAGCTTATGCATGCACTTTTCAGCGGACATTCCGAAAAAGTTTGGTTTTTCAAGCGAAACGGTTTACAACTATTGGCTATGCTTATGGAGTACATGGACAAATTCAAAGTTAACATGAGAACATATAACAATGGAAAAAGCCTCACAACGGCGGTAACAAGAGTTTTAAAATATTCCTTGTCCTAGTTTTGAAAACAAGTTAAATGCTTGTTTTTCAGCTTTTTCCATCACGGCTTGCTCGTCTAACGTTTTAATTTGCCTGTTTTCCATTAATATTTTTCCGTCGACAATAACGGTGTCCACGTCGCTTCCACGTGCCGAATAAACAATGTTTGCGTAAATGTTATGCAACGGTTTCAAGTGGGGTTTTGAAAGGTCTATTAGAATTATGTCTGCCTTTTTGCCAGTTTCCAAAGAGCCAATTTCCCAATCAAGCCCTAAAGCTTTTGCACCGTTTAACGTTGCCATTTTCAAAACTTCGTATGCTGACAAAACCGTAGGGTTCCTATAAGCAAGCTTTTGAAGTAAAGCCGCAACTTTTACAGTTTCAAACATGTCAAGTGTGTTGTTGCTGGCAGGTCCATCCGTTCCCAAACACACATTAACACCTAAGCTGGTCAAATCCACTATTTTGGCGGTTCCCAAGCCCAGTTTCATGTTAGCCACTGGAACATAAGCCACGTTAACACCACGCTTAGAAAGAATCGCCATATCCACTCGCGAAAGGTTTATGCAGTGGGCAGCCAAGACATTGCCCTTAAAAAAGCCTATTCCATCCAAAAATTCCGTTTCGCTGACGCTTTCCTTCAACATTTCTTTTGATTCGGCTAAGTGTATGTGTAAGCCAACGCCCAACTCTGAGGCTTTTTCGCTTGCCTTTGCCAATAAATGTGAACTGCAACTGTAAACTGCGTGTGGTCCAAGCATGGCTTTTACTCTGCCATTGGCATACCCGTGAAATCTTTCGGCGAAACTCACGCTTTCATCAAGCATTTTCTCGGTTTTAAATATGCCTTGAGCTAAAACTCCTCTCAACCCGCTTTGCTCAACAGCCCTTGCAATCATATCCTCACAAAAATACATGTCGGCGAAACATGTTGTTCCGCTTTTAATCATTTCCAAACAGCCCAAAAGCGCCCCAAAATAAATGGTTTCAGGTTTAAGCTTAGCCTCTAAAGGCCAAATCGTCTCTTTAAGCCACTTGTTTAAGGGTTGGTCCTCGGCTATTCCTCTAAACAGCGTCATAGCCACATGTGTGTGACAGTTGATTAAGCCTGGCATGGCGGCTTTTCCCTTAGCGTTTATCCTTTTCTCAGCTTTTAGATTGGTTGCAGAATCCGCTTTGCCAATAAAGGTTATTTTTCCATTTTTTACGGCGATGACGCCTTTTTCTATGAAGCCTTCAACGTTCATCGGCAAAATAATGCAGTCGTGAATTAGTATGTCGGCTTTTTCCAAAAACGCACCCGTTTTAAATCTTAGAGTGGAAATTCAATAAAAAGTATACTGCTTAAGTGGAGAAAATTGTTGGGAAGCAAATCGACAGTAAAATAAGAATGATAGCATAAAAAAGCAGTGTAACAATTATTTCTTTGCCGTTTTCTGGGCGTTTCTTTTTGAATAGTATTCTAGTTGGGACATTAACTAAAGCTGCAAGTTTCCTTGGAAAGGGGATGATAAACGGCGTTTTTTCACGGTATTTAATATATTTTTCACCGTATACGCTAGCCATTATGTTTTCTTCATGTAGGGCGACGCCAATTATTATTAGCGTTGATATAAGCCATGGCAGGCTTGGCGGCGGAAGACATCGATCGGAAAAAGGATGCGGTCCTAGCAAGGTGTTGATGAGAAATCCATAACTCCACATGATATAGCCTAAATATTGTGGATGTCTCGAGTAGCGGTAAATCCAGAAGTCTATTATCTGGTAACCCTTAAATTTGCCATAAAGCCACGTGAACACGCCCAGAAATAATATAGCCAATCCAAAAGCCATTATCACATCACTCAAAGGTAAAAGTTCATAAAGATACAAACTGTTTCTTCCAGTTGTTACAAATAATAAAGGTAGTAGTAGAAAACTTACAATTAAAAATGGCCAATAAACTATATTTCCAAGTTCAAGGGTGTTTGGGGATAAATCAAGTAGTGGAAACCACAATATCCTTAAAACGCCTATGCCTCCAAAAAGAGTCCACATGGTAAAAGCAAAATAGCCGAACGTTGGTAAATACAGCGCCACCGAACCTGTAATGGCTAACCAACGCCTCTTAATCAGCAAGCCAAGTACAATCAAAAATAACGTGACCACAAATGCAACATAGCCAATAGGTCTCAAAATATTCTTATCAATGGTTTTTCCAAAATAAGGCGGGGAAACAATCCCCAGAAGTTCGTCAACAGCATTTTGAACTTCATACATCATATAAACTAAAGTTATAGCAAACAATACAGCTAGTACTAAGGCAACAAAAAATGCAAAGTTACTTTTAAGAATCTGAATTTTTCGCTCCAACTAAACATCACTTAATTTTCATTTTCCTACACATCTATGCAATGTTAACACCGCTATAATGAAAATTTCGGCCATTTGCCATAACCATTTATGAAATATTATTGGCTAGTACATTTATTGTTTGTCCAAATATGCTAGTTGTTTGTTCTATCGGTGGAGCATTTGTCCAACGTTTAATTATTCGTTTATTTTCAAAGTCGTAGTATTCAATGTTTTTGCTGAGTTGCCGTGTGAAGTCGATTGCGTATCGTTCGATGAGGCATTTATACTCTAGTCTAACGTCTTCCAGGTCGACTTCGCCGTCTGCGTTAAAATCATATTGTAAATCTTGTGTTTCTATTGCTTGGTAAACCATGTTTACGTCAGTCACATCTACGCTGTGGTCATGGTTTAAATCACCTATTGAAACAAGCTGTATAGTCCCATCGCCATAAACCCTCATTCTACCAGGCTCTTTAACCACATAACCAGTGTAAAGAACACATTGGCTAAAGTATTCCACTCCAACCTTTTTAAAGATCAGTCTAGCTGCATAGTCCAACGCTTGGTTCACTGTGAATTTAAGTTGAAGTGTGGCGTAAAAGAATTTTTGCACAAAATTATAACATGCCCATTCTATGGTTTGCCCATTAATTGTAAAGTTAAATGTTAGGTTTGGTCCTGCTCCTTCGAATCCTATGTAGCATAGTCCGTGTCCGTCTGGGTTTTTGTAGCCGTCTGTGCTGAGTTGGTTCGTGTGTAGCCATGCGAAAGGCATCCCGAATGGGTGTACTTCACCACACGAATATTTTTTAAAGTAGCCCATTACGTCTGCTGAGTGGCAAGTGTATATAAACGCGAATTTAAGTTTATGGGATGTTGACCAGTTGTAGATGAAATCGTCGTACATTCCATAGACGCCTACTACTTCGTGGTCTTGGAATATTCTGTATTGACTATGGGGACACCAAATTGGGAGTGGACCAATTGGAGTCAATATCCATCTCCAATGCCCTAATGCTTCGTCGAGTCCTCCGTGGCTGCAATGGAAAACTATTGAGTATGGCTCGCCACAGCCTTCAACTGCACAGCAAAACTTTTCATAGCCAACTCTGGCATCTTGCGTTTTGTAGCCTGCTTGTTCAGCCAAATTTAAAATGTAATCGCCAAGTGTGTGTTGTGCTTGAACTTCTTCTTGTGAAAATTTCAAAGTGCTTCCAGTTATGCTTGCAACTGCGGAGTAGGCGGATGGAGTTGACAAGGCAAAAAAGGCAACTATCATAAACGCTATTAAACAAGTTTTGAAGTAAATTTTGGCATTCATAGGTTTCACCTATGAAATGCTGTTTTAAGTGCGTGTTGAATTTTGTCGGGGATTAATGAAAATGATTTGGCAATAGCCTTATGTTTCCTGCGGTATTTGTATATGCCTACACCAGAAAGAAAAATTACTGCACCTATCAGAATAGCCGTAAGAGTTAGCATAAAAGGTGGAAGCGGCTTTCCAACACTAATCCCAGAAGGTTTGCATAACTCACCGCTATAGTGTAAATCTCCTGTGTCAGCCCATATTGCGGCATTGTAGCCATAAATTAAAGTATCATCTCTTTCGTCAAAAATGAATTTTATAAGCCACATTGGATAGAGAGCTTCACTTTCATTTCTACGGTTATTAAGCACCATAATCGCCTCTATAGATTGTATTGTTCTTCCGTGGTTTTGTGCGTAGGCTTCCGCGTATGGTAGAGCCATGGCAATTGCTTGTTCCTTTGTAATGTTTACTTCTGAAGTAGCTAAATAGCCAGTTGCACGTCCAAAGTCTGTTATTAAGCTTTTTTTGGAAATTTTAAACCATATGATTGTTGCAACATCACATAGTGTGTAGTTTCCCAGCTTGTAATGTCCCCAGTCAAGTTTTAGGTTTTCTTCTGTTATCGTAATTTTTAATCCCATACCTTCACTTTCTATCGTTGTATTTTCAGCGACGCTTTCTGGAACCATGCTCGCGAATAAGTTACATAGGCTGTAATTAAATAGTTCGCCATAGGCTTTTACGGAATTTTTGACCATACTAAGGCACTCTTCAACAGTTTTATTTGAAATATTATTAGGATTAGGGGATGATAGTAACTCATAACCCCATACAACTCCATCCTCAAAACAAACTCTTGCCTGCACTAAAGCATCATTAATTTTCCCTTGAGCTGCGTAATCCCATGGAAGTTCTTGAGGCGTTATTGAGGTTACGTTTGTCCATCTTATGACGTTTGTCATGAAATTTTTGATAAGCGTTTCGTCTTCTGGAGTTAAAGGCTCACCTGCAAAACTTAAGGAAGCAACAGAAACATTTAAAAGGACGCACAACAATCCTACTAATACAATAATTTTCCTCTCCATTTTAACATCAAATCATAAAATTAAATTATATATGTATATAAAACTTATGGTTTTTATTGAACTTTCTTCTAGTAGAAACGTTTTTAATTTTTAGAGGGTTGTTAGTTTTGCATGCTGTGATAAAGAAAATTGTTGGAAGGCGGCTGTTTAAAAGATTGTTTTTTCTTCGATTTTCTTTAGTAGTGGGCGCAGCGCGGGCTGTGGAATGCCTTCTTCCGCTTCGCTTAATCCGCTTTTTGGGAGTCCGGGAGCGCCTATTTTTCTGCATATGAAGTTTAGCGAATCTTCTGTGTAGTTTAGTAGGTTTTGTCCTTCTGTTGTTAGCTTATATATTTTTCTGGGGCGTTCGTTTTCCATGTTCCATTCGCTTTTCACATAGCCCCTCTTTTCCAACGTGTTTAGAAGCGGATAGATTGTGCTTGGTCCGAAATATATGCCGAAGGTTTTGCGGATTTTTGTTATGATTTGGTAGCCGTGCATGGGCTGTGAGTTTAGGAACTGTAAAATTATTAGGTCTAATAATCCTTTCATCAATTTTGTTTGAACTTCTTTTGAGTTGTTTAGCATGTTTCTCCTTCCCGTATTTTTGTTGTACGAGTATACGGTATGTCCTTTATTGGACATACATATCTCAAGTCTTTATAGAGCCTAAACATTCATATAAAGGTTCACACTTAACCAAAACATAAAAAAACATACACGAGCATACCGCAACTATTCCGTTTCCTACATAAACTAAATAAGCAGAACCATAAAAATAAGTCAAAAACAGCACACATAAACGTGAAAACAATGGCGGAAAAATTCAAAAAAGAAATTGTTCAACGCATAACCAGAAACCTGCTAGACATCCAAATTTTAAAGCTAATAAACGCTGAGCCAATGTGGGGATACAAAATAAAAAAGACAATAGAAGCCACAACGGGTATAAAGCTACGCCACGGCGCACTATACCCACTACTAAACGCTTTAGAAAAGAAAGGCTTCATAACAAGCCAAAAACAAAAACAAGGCGGAAGAATAAGAAAAGTGTACACCATAACGGCGAATGGGAAAAGCTACATAGAAACATACCATTCCATACTAAAAGAACAAATACCACAAGAATGAAATATAAAGAGTATGAAGCCGGAAAAGGAGCTTTCAGGCGAAGAACTTTCAAAGTATGTGGCAAAACTTTTTGAAGAGAAAGGCAAGAAAGCTTTGGAAATCGCCAGAAAAGCCATGTTAGAAGAGGCAGAAAAGTTAGAATGTGAAGAGGTGCGGGAAGCACTAAAATATTTTATGAATGAATGCTGGAGGGACACCGCAAGACCTGCTTTGCTTTCAGTAGCATGTGAATCCTTGGGTGGAGACCCCGATATAACCATACCTATAGCTGTTCCGTTAATACTTATTGGTGGAGCCGTTGATATACATGATGACATTATTGATAAGACAGAAATTAAACGAGCTTATCCGACAATTTATGGGAAATTTGGAAAGGACATAGCTTTACTCGTTGGTGATGCACTATTATTTAAGGGACTTACTCTTCTCCATGAAGCCGCTAAAGAAATCAAACCAGAAAAGATTTATACTATTTTTAAAATTTTAAAGAAATTCTTTTTTGAACTAGGGGACGCAGAAGCCTATGAAGTGGCACTTAGAGGAAAAAAGACGCTAAAAATAGAGGAATATATGGAATTTGTCAAGAAAAAAGCGGCGGAGTTTGAGGCTTACATGCGAATAAGCGCTATTCTAGCTGATGCATCAGGAGAGCAAATAGAAACTTTAGGAAAATTTGGACGCATACTTGGCATGTTAGTGATATTAGGTGATGATAACGCTGACATGTTGGATTATGGAGAAATGATAAGCCGCATCAAAAATGAAGTGTTGCCTCTACCAATAATTTCTGCATTACGTAAACCTCACTTAAAGAAAAAATTAATGCCAATTTTACAGAGTAAAGAATTAACAAAGAAGGATGCTGAAAAAATTTTTAACATAATTTACACTGCAAACATATTCGGCGAAGTTGAAGAAAACTTTATGAGGTTAATTGATGAGGGACGAGATATTTTAAAAAATATAACAAACACTAAATGGCTCACCCAAATTTTGGAGTCAACATACCCCAAAAATGAACTCTAACGGAATGGGTATATCGTCCAATGTCGAACTGGAATCTCCTTTCTCTTCATACGCATCAAATACTGTATTTGTGTTGTGCAAGTATAAATAATTTGCGCATACCGCTCTTGTAAGCGATAATTTATAATAACACCTACATATAAAGAAATATGAATATCATGACGGGAATAAGTTTTTTAACTCTGAAACCTAGCTTACAAAAAGCTAGTATGTTAACATTCATGTTAATTAATGCATTTTTGTGGTATTATTTAACTCTTAACACAATGACTATGATTTCAGAGAATATTGGTGCAAAACAAACGGAATTTCTTCCTTTCCATTCATTAGGCGTAATTATTGGGGGAATAATTGGGTTGCCCTTCCTAAAAAATCGTTGTAAAATTCTGCTTTTATGGATTTTTTTCGGAGTTGCAACATCGCTGTTACCATTGTTTATATCCATTTCTACCTTATTAGACTTTCAATCGGCTTGTTTTGCGTGGGGGTTTTCATTTGGATTTGGAATGCCCTTATGTCTAGGCTATTTCGCAGAGAATACGGCAATCGAAAATAGGGGACGTCTTAGTGGCATAGTCTTACTGGTTTCTCTCTCTTGTGCTGTTCCGTTAACTAGCGTATTTAACTTATTTGACTTATCAGCGTCGTATTTGCTTCTTAGCTTTTGGAGATTACTCGGGTTCGTTCCTTTTTTGACTTTGCAAAGCGAACACAAAAAAGCTGAATTCGAGAAACACTGTGTTGTTCTAATGGTGCATAACAACAAACTTTACTTTTACCTCATCCCATGGCTTATGTTCAACATCATAGATGGTCTTGAGGGGCTACTTCTGAGAGACTTTGTAAGTGCTACTTTTCCAGATTACTACAATATGTTACAACTCACGGGTTTGCTCTCTTTTAGTGTTTTCGCATTTTTTGGTGGTGTTTTGTGCGATTTAATAGGACGTAAACCAGTAACAATTTTGGGTTTCACCGTGATGGGCATTGCTTATGCTATTACAAGTATAGTTCCTAGATCTTTACCAGTTTGGTTTTTATTTTATATCTGTGAGAATTTTTCGTGGAGCTTGCTTGACATCATTTTTATTATGGTAATTTGGGGTGACTTAGCTTCAAAAAGTTTAAAAGAGATATATTACTTCATCGGAAATGCTCCTTTTTTCTTGGCTACTATTGTTCAGATGTTTTTTGCTGGTTATGTTAAACTTCTTAACGAGGTTAATGCTTTTTCTTTGGCGGCGTTGTTTTTGTTTTTGGCTGTTGTTCCGTTGTTGTATGCGCCTGAAACTTTGCCTGAAAAGGTTATTCGTGAGCGTGAGCTTAAAAGTTATATTGAGAAGGCTAAGAAGATTAGGGAAAAATTCGTTTAATAAGCGGTGAAAAGGGCGTGTTCTTTCACGTTATATTGACAACTGCGTGTAATTTGGAGTGCCGTTACTGTTTCGGCGAAGCCATAGAAGACTTCAACTCCGACTTCAACGGTTTTGATGTGGACTATTCCCTACCGCAAAAAATAAATTACGACGTTGACGTGCTGAACAATTTCTGCAAAAAAGATTCTGATTGCACCTTAATTTTTTATGGTGGGGAGCCGCTTCTCTGCACAAGCGAAATTAGGCAAATTATGGACTGCGTAGCGGCTAAACATTTCATCATTCAAACAAACGGACTATTGTTGGATAGGCTTGAACCATCCTACGTTAACCGTTTCCACACAATAATCGTTTCCATAGACGGCGACGAAGCCTTAACTGACTATTACAGGGGCGAGGGCGTTCACCGCAAAGTCGTCAACAATTTAAAGCTTGTTAAAAGCCGTGGTTTCCGCGGCGAAATCATTGCAAGAATGACTGTTATGGAGCAAACGGACATTTACCGCCAAGTTTTATGGCTGTTAAACAACGCTGATTTTCCTTTCACGTCAGTGCATTGGCAGTTAAACGCTGGTTTCTGGAGCAACGACTACTCCAAAAGAAACTTCAAAGAATGGGCTGAAAAAAACTATAACCTTGGAATACGCAGACTTGTTCAGCACTGGGTAAACGTTATGAACGAAAAAGGTGTTGTTTTGAGGCTTTACCCGTTCATGGGCGTGGCGCAGTCGCTGTTAAAAGGCGAAAACAACAGCCCTTTACGTTGCGGTGCAGGATGGATAAATTACGCCATACAAACAGACGGCACAATCATTCCATGCCCAAGCATGTGGGGAATACGCCAATACTATTTGGGGCATATAAGCACAGCGAATCCGCTTAAACTCAAAAAAGTCTTCGTAGGCGAACCGTGCACCAAATGCGATATTTACCACATCTGCGGAGGCAGATGCCTATACGCAAACATCACAAAACGCTGGAGCAGCCAAGCCTACAACGAAATCTGCAAAACCGTAAGAAACCTCATAGAAACAGTTCACCAAGAAATTCCAAGAATAAAAAACCTAATTGAAAAAGGAAAAATAAGCCTAAAAGACTTTGAATTCCTAAAATACAACGGCTGCGAAATAATCCCATAACTTTTTTAAAACATCCGTTATGTGCGAGAGATTATTGCTTTTCACATTCAAAACATAAGTTAACGTTTCTGTTTGTCCAAAAAGTTTTGCCACATCTCGCACAGACAACCTTACGCAGCAAACCTTTATCTCCACATTTAACCTGCGGAAACATTTCTTTTTTGGGGAAGCTTATAGCCTTTTTATGACATAGAGGCTCGCATGCCGTACAACCGCTGACACATTTATGCGGGTTAGCAACAACAGCCTTTCCATTTTGGAATGTGAAAACGCCGTTTGGACAAAACTCTACGCAACGGGGTGCACTAAAGGGAGCGCAGCCGTCGCATTTTTCTGGAAAAACTGTGGGATACCAAGACATGATTATAGCGACCCGCTTAAAAAGCCGTAAAGCAAACCGAATGTTACGCTTCCAGCCCAGGCGATGAACATGTAGGTTAAAACGACTTTCCAACGGGCTATTCTTGAAACAGCAAAGGCATTAGCCACATCGTACGGTTGTCCCATAAGCCAACTCAGCAAAGCGCCTTTTAACATACCCTTGATCAACATTTCTTGTCCTAAAGCAATTTCGACTAGAGTAGGCGTGTAAAGTGGTCCGCCGATAATGGAGGCAATTAATACTCCACTTACGCCTGTTAAGTATGTTCCGACGACATCTTCTGGAAGGAATGCTGATATATAGCTCACTGCGACCAACCCTAAAATGAAGAATGGAAGAATTTGTTTTGCCAAATATCCGGCAAACTTCAACGAAGCCCAAAGCCTCTCGTCTAAGGGCGGCTTAACAACTTCTATTTTCGAAGCTGACGCCGTATTAGTTATTTGATATTCTTTTTCGACAGCTTTGCCCCATGGAGTTCTTGAAATTATTATGCCAGCGGTTAACGCCACAACAGCAGACGCAACAATGCGGACGCCAGCCAGTTCCCAAGAAATCATTTCGCCAGTAAGCACAATCGTTAAGATGTTTGATGCTGGCGCCATTAAAAGGAAAGTTATTGCTGGTCCGATTCCTGCGCCTGCGTAGAGGACCCCGCCGAAAAGCGGCACCATCGTGCATGAGCAAACAGTTAGGAACGGTGCCATTGCAACGGCTATGCCATATCCAGTGATTTTTCCTCTGCCCATATACTTTGTAATAACCTCTTTTGGCACAAACTCGTAGATTAAACCTGCAACTGTAAAAGCGAAAAGAAGACAGATTATTCCATGGCTGAAATAGTCGATGAGGTACAACACTGGAATAGCCAAAAACACTATTGGATTTTCCCACAATTGAAGCTTGTCCATTTTTTCTTTGAAAGTTGCTTTTGTGGGTGAAGCCGTTATGCGACTGTAAATTAAAAGTCCAATAACAACTATTATGAATGTTAGGATTATGCCTGCTCGAATAGTTCTTAATGTTTTTTCTTCCATGTGTTTTCGCCTTTTATTTGGCTGCTTCGGTCAACAGTTTTTCCACTTCGCTTTCGCTTGGAATTCTCCCCATGATTTTGACTGTGCCGTTTATTGCTATGGCTGGGCTGACCAAAACGCCATATTTGCCAACAACCTCTCTTGACATTATGTTAGCCTTTTCAATCTTGACGGCTATGCCGGCGCCTCTCAGTTTTTCAGCGGCTTTTTCCACGGCTTTTTTGGCTGCTTGACACCGCATGCACGGCGGTTCTGGACCGATAACTTCCACTTTCACTTCTTTCATTTTTTCACCATGTTGGAGTAGTGAAAGAACATAACAATATTTAAATATTGCTATAGACTTTGGTTTAAAACATGCATCCAAAAACCAAAAACATAAACAAATTTAAGGCTAAAATTTTCAATGCGTTGGCTAATTCAGTTAGGCTTGAAATACTTGAATGTTTACGCAGCGGCGAAAAATGTGTATGCGAAATTATCCCATATGTAGGCGTTGCCCAACCAATAGTTTCTAGGCACTTGGCTATACTGAAAAACTGCGGACTTGTGAAGGATAGGAAAAACGGAAACAGAAGATTCTACTCGGTTACTGATTCAGCAATATTTCATGTGGTTGATGCTGTTACTGTTGATTTGGTGGATGCACTTTCAAAACGTGTCATTGAACAAATAGTTTAGAAAAGTAGCCCTACACATAGACATCGGCAAAAGTTTAGGCTTAGAAAAATACATTTTCGAAGTTGACATAAACAAGGCTAAAGAATTAATCATAAAGGCAATAATGGAAATTTGAATGGAATAGCAAAGTTTTCTCCAGAAATATTAGTTATGAAAATTGAAATTAATGCTTTTATTCCATAAGGCTATTGAGGATATACGCTAAATTGTCCAGTATGAGCAGATAATTAGGTCTTCCCTTTTAAACTGCGCTTTTAGAAAGTTTATTACGTCTTCCTCTTTTATGTAATGGTTTCCTTTAGCGTCTCGGCTTAGGGGAATACCCGTTTCCCGTAAAGCCTCACCTCTTGGAAAGTCTATGAAAACGTAATAGGCTTTTCCAGCGGGCAGTATAAACCTCAAATTCGTAGGTTCCCTTTTAGGAGATAAACCATCCTGTTCAATGTTGTAGACGACGGCTTTAGGCTTAAGCTCCTCTGCCAAACGCTTAAACTCCGCCCAACTTATAACTTTAACAACTCCCACGGTCATTGTACTCAACAATGTTGTTGTATAAAAGAAAGAGGCAAAGGGAAAGTTATAGTTTTTTGTATACTATGTCTTTTTCTCTTACGCGTTGGTTGACTTTTAAGCCTATGCTTTGTCCAGCTTCGGCTCTTTGAACGTTTTTGTGTTCTATCTGCATGGATTCTACGACTTGTTCTAGGTCTGTTGTTGGTCCTTTGATGAGTATTGTGTCGCCGACGGCTAATGGCGCTTTAAGTTCGATAACGGCTACGCTTATTTTTGTGAAGAAATGCGTTACGCGTCCAACCTCAACGATGTTTTCTTCACTCAAACGATTTCATCTCCAAATATAAATGATACGCTGATAGCATAAATAATTTATTCAACGATTTCACCTTCCAAATGCGTGGAGAACGCCTTAACAACCTTTGCTTTCACGGTTTTGCCAAGCATGTTATCGGCGGTTTTCACCACGATTAGTTTGTAGGCGAAGTTGCGTCCAACCCAAGAACCAGCCCTACCAACCTCGTCGATTAGGATTTCGCCTGTCCAACCAATCCAACGCTGATTGTTTTCGTAGGCGATTTGCCTAGCCAAACTTGAGGCTGCTGCGCTTCTGCGTTTAATTTCTGGGAGAGACACGCTATTTGGCATTTTGGCGGCTGCTGTTTTGGGTCTAGCAAAAAATTTTGAAATATTCACTATGTCGGGTTTTATATCCGCTATTAACTGCATGGTTTTTTCAAATGCCTTTTCGCTTTCGCCTGGAAAACCGCAAATAATGTCTGTGGCTAAAGTTAACATTGAAAAGTTTGTTTTGAAGGCTTTAACTATTCGCTTAAAGTCTTCGACTGTGTAAAATCTTTGCATACGCCTTAAAATTTTGTCGTCGCCGCTTTGCAGTGGCAAATGAAGAAACTTGAAAACCTTTTCGCTTTTGAATGCTTGAATTAAATCGTTGAGCATGGCTGCTGCCATGTTTGGAGTCATCATTCCAACACGCACTTTAAAGTCGCCGTTGACAGCGCATACGGCGTGGAGCAACTCAGCCAAGTTCGTGTTTAAGTCCAGTCCGTAACAGGCGGTGTCTTGGGATGTAAGCCAAAACTCCCTCACACCAGAACCCACATCTTGCCTAACCCTCTCAACAACTTCCCTAACACCGTAACTTCTTAGGCGTCCCCTGGCAAAAACAACACAGCAGTAAGCGCATGAGCCCAAACAGCCATAGTTTATGGGAACAATGCTCACTACAGGGTTTAATCGCACCCTAGGCAATTTTAAGCTTGGTTTAGCCTTCAAAGCACCTTTTAAAGCGATGACTTGCTCGCCCATCAAAACACGCCTAACAACATCGACAATTCCATCGCCCACTGCTGGACCGACAACACCGTCAAAACGCACTTCTCTGCATAACCTTTCAAAGTTGATTAGGGGTAAACATCCAGCAACAACAAGCTTTTTAGAGGCTGAGACACGCTTCAAAATCTCAATCATACGGTTTTCAGTTGGTCCCTTAACCGCACAAGTATTATAAATGATTAAGTCAGCATTTGAGGGGAAATCCACTATTTTGTAGCCAGCCTCTGCTAGGCATCCGGCTAAAACTTCGCCGTCAGCCAAATTTGTGGAGCAACCGAAACTCTTAACAAAAACACGTGCAGCGTTCATTGCAATACGATAAATGCTTCAGTAATAAATAAAAACGTAAGGGTTGCCGAAAACTGAAATTTACAGAAAACTGAAACGGGACTTAAGCAATCTTTATAAATAATTGTCTAAACATGTTTAAAACATATTTAAATCATAATATATAGCACTATAACTTTCTAAAACACAGTTGGCTATCCCTTACGGAGGGAGAAAGCAAAATGAAGTTGATTACGATATATTTGCCTGAACCGTATATTAAGGCGTTAGACCAACTTGTAACTGAAAAATTTTATCCAAATAGGGCTGAAGCGATTCGTGTGGCTATCCGTGATTTGATAAATGATGAGATTGTTCGGAGGAAAAGGGTTGGCTAAAATAAGCCCTTCAGAGCCTATGCTTAAGTATGCTTGGCATAACAGCTTAAGCACTGAAGCCCTACAGTTGGGTCACTGCCGCATTGTTGTTGTTGGTGTTGGCGGAGCAGGCAACAACACCGTAACTCGGCTGATGGAGATGGGCGTGGCAGGCGCAGAATGCATAGCAATAAATACGGATGCGCTTCATTTAAACGCTTCAAAAGCTCATAAAAGAGTTTTGATAGGCGAAAAACTCACTGGGGGCTTTGGGGTTGGAGGCGACCCTAAACTTGGCAAAGCAGCAATTGAAGAATCCAGAAAACGCTTGGAAGAGCTGCTTTCAAATGCAGACATAGTTTTTGTAACTGCTGGTTTGGGCGGTGGGACAGGAAGCGGTGCGGCACCTGTTGTTGCTGAAATTGCCAAGAGAAAGGGGGCAATAACTGTTGGTGTGGTTACAACGCCTTTTCGCATAGAGAAGGGCAGAATGGAACATGCAGCTTTGGCTTTAACCGAAATGCGCAGGCACTGCGACACTGTGGTCGTTATAGACAACAATAAGCTTATGCATCTTGTGCCACAACTGCCAGTAAATGAAGCCTTCAAGGTTGCAGACCAAGTTTTGGCAAACATGATTAAAGGTATAGTTGAAACGATTTCGACACCAAGCCTCATAAACCTTGACTTGGCAGACTTTAAAACAATCATTAAACGGGGCGGAGTTGCTGTTGTCGGAGTCGGCGAGTCAGACATGCCGAACAGGGCGGAAGAAGCAGTGAAAAACGCTTTGAGAAACCCGCTTTTGGATGTGGATTACGCGGGAGCGTCGGGAGCCCTAATTCACGTGACAGGCGACTGTCAAATGACGATTGAAGAAGCCAACCGCGTCGGCGAAATAGTTACGGAAATGATGGATGACGACGCCTTAGTTATATGGGGTGCAAGGGTGAATCCCGAACAAAACGGCAAGTTAAAGGTAACCTTAATTATGACGGGCGTAAATTCACCGCACATTTTAAGCGGTTTCGAAGCGATAGCGCCGCAGCTTTTTAACATGGAACCCTACGCTGAACCAGAAAAACCATTAGGCGTGGAATTAAATCTTTATCAAATGGAAAACTTTTAAACCCCCAATTTTCTTTTGAGGGTTAAGGCTTCTCTTTTCAGCCTTAACGTTAATGGTATCGCCCTTCCAAAGGGTTGGCATAAACCCCTTCGCACAGCTTCAATGATTTCTTCAATTTTTAATTCAGCTTCCACAAGCGTGTATGCACAGCCTATTTCTGGACTGTAATGGGCGTCGCTTCCGGCAACTTGAGCTATTCCAAGGTTTGAAGCGATTTTTCGGTTTTTATTGGATAAATAGCCGAATGGAATCGCCGATGAATTTATTACTTCAAAAGCGTCAAATTTTGCGTTGACGTTTTTACTTAAACTTCCTTTGAAAAGGGCTGTGGGGTGGCAAGCCACTGCTATGCCGCTGGCGCCGTGAATTCTATCAACAGTTTCATCGGCGCTTAATCCCTTGGGTATAGGCTCTTTAATGTTAAGTCCAAGCACGTGTCCATCCCTGCTTGAAATTTCCACTCCAACAATAATTGGATAATTTGTTTTTTTGGCGATTTTTAATGCACCTTCAATTTTGTCGTGGTCTGTTACGGCAACGCTGTCTAACCCGTGTTTCTTAGCGTAAAAAACCAGTTCTTCTGGTGTTATGACAGAATCATGCGAATAGCACGTGTGAACGTGAAAGTCGATTTTTAACTGCAAAATTTTCCACAGCCAATTCAAGCTTGTTTAGCCAGTTTTTCCCGTATTTTCATCAACATTTCCACAAGCTCTTTTTCGCCAACTTTTATTTTCGTGAAAAGCGGTTTAGCCTCAGCTATTTTGTGTCCAGCTGGCAACGGCTTTAAGGCTTCACTCCACCTTTGCTCGTGAACGCTTCCAGGCAAGTTCAGGGTTTTCCAAAGTTCTTCCGCCGTGAATGGAATAAACGGCGCTGAAGTTACGGCTAAAGCCTTAACAATTTGCACAGCCACATAAACGACGTTTGCAGCTTTGTCCATATCAGTTTTCACGAGTTTCCAAGGTTCCTTTTCGTTTAAGTATTGGTTTCCCATGCGGCTTATGCCAATCACGTCGTTTGCAGCTAACTGCAACCTGCACTCTTCAATTTCTTCAGCTATGGCTTCAACTTTTTCTTTAAGCGTTTCCAAAATTCGCTTGTCATCTTCCGCCAAAGCTTTTGGCTGCGGAACTTTCCCGTCAAATTTGGTGTTTATGAACTTTAGGGTTCTGTGAATGAAGTTGCCGAACGTGTCGTTTAAGTCTGCGTTAACCTTTTCTATGAAGGATTCCCAAGTGAAATTTGAATCTTTGGTTTCTGGTCTTGTCGCCATTAAATAGTAGCGCCAATAATCCGCTGGAAAAAGCTCCAAGGCTTCGTCTATCCAAATGCCGATGCGCTGGCTTTTTGAGGCTTTTTCCCCGCCGAACTGGAGAAACTCCGTTGAAGAAACGTTCCAAGGCAAATTATAATCTTCGCCGGAAGCCAACAACAAAGCTGGGAAAATTATTGTGTGAAAGGGAATGTTATCCTTCCCAATAAAAAACAGCGTTCTAGCATTTTTGTTGAACCAGTATTCTCGCCATTTTTCCGGTTCGCCGCGGTTCCTAAAATATTCAATTGTGGCTGAAACATACCCTAAAAGGGCTTCAACCCAAACATAAATGGTTTTGCCCTCCGCTCCTGGAAAAGGCGCTGGAATTCCCCAGTTGACGTCCCTCGTAACCGCCCGCGGCTTTAAGCCTTCCCTTATCAAGTTGAGGCTAAAGTTTTTTGTGCTGGCCGACAACTGCGAGTTACAGCTTAAATAATCGCTTAACTGCTTAGAAAAACGTGACAAGTCAAAATACCAATGCCTCGTCGTTTTCAACGTGGGCTTTCCCCTACAAATCACGCAGTAAGGCTCTATCAGTGCGGTGGGCTCCAGAAGCCTTCCACAAGCGTCGCATTGGTCGCCGCGGGCTGGCAAATGCCCACAAAAGGGACATTTTCCCTCTACAAACCTGTCGGGCAGAAAACGCCGACAATTTTCGCAGTAAAGCAAGGTTGTTTCTTGAGTGAAAATGTAGCCGTTCCTAAAAATTTTCATTAGGTGGTTCTGGACAAACTCTTTATGCACTGGGTTTTCCGTCCGCGTATAATTGTCAAAGGATATCCCCCACTTTTTGAAGAGACTGGCAACTTTTGCGTGGTTTTTGTCTGTTAACTCTTTAGGTGAAACGCCCATGCGGATAGCTTCCACTTCAATGGGGGTTCCATGCTCATCTGAACCGCTGACCATGACAACCTCGTCGCCTCTCAACCTATAATACCGAGCAACAACATCAGCAGACAAAACAGAACCCACCAAATTGCCGATGTGAGGCGTAACGTTTATGTACGGCCAAGCAGACGTAACCAAAACCTTTCCAGCTTTCAATGCAACTCCAGCCTAAATTCAATAGCCACTAGCAAAATATCAAATTCTATTACTTAATCATTTTTATGTTAAACTAACATAAAAATAAAAATGTGGAATTAAGGGTTTACTCCTCTTTTTCCTCTGCTTTCCACATCACTTGGGGTCTACGCGCTGAAAGGAATATAGTCGCAGCAATTATAATTGTGCAAACAATCAACAAAACCACCTGAACTGTGAGAAGAGTAACTAGTTTGTCTCCGTCTTCAAGCGACATGTATAGTGGCACGCTTTTTACGTAGATGTACGGGGGTCTAGAGGGCGAATATTGATAGGGCGATTTATCAACAGCAATTACTATTGAAATCGGTAATAATGAAGTAACATACGAGGTTACAACCCTTCCGTCGGAAGGTACTGTAAATTCTCTCGTAAACGTTTTGATTCCTCCATTTTTTGGTATGGCTTCATTAACAATTATGGTGTCGTTACCTTCCCAGGCTTCGCCGGTGTAAGCAAACCATGGATACATTATAGTTATGTTGTATAGTATTAGGTCTTCATCTGTTCTATCGTTGCGGATTACTATTGTGAGTTTGCCCTTCTCTCCTAGATCATAGCTTGTTTTGTCCGTCCACGTGTATATGTTTACTGTTGCGGGGGGTTGCGCATAAGTTAAGGTTGGCGAAAGTATTGTCAGCAGTGTTACTGCGACAAGCGTTATGAGTAGATATTTCGTTTTATCCATCCTCTCAGTCACCAAGCTTTCAGTTATTAAAGCCAATATTATTTAAAACTTGTCATATTTGCATAAGTTCTCCGCAAAAGTTTTGTTATCGCCGTGGCAGACGCATTCGTTCTCAAGCCTTTGAATGTGAAGTGAGTTAGAGTAGCTTGGAAACCTTCATTTTCTAAGGCTTCACAAACCTTTTTTATGGGAGGAGTTGGCATTGCTAGTTTATCGCATATTTTGTCAATGACGTAATAGGTGATGGGTGCGTCAGCTTCGCTTCTTGTTAAATTCAAAATTTTTTCAAGCTTTTCCCTAAGCCTAAACGTTCTTTTTCGCAGTTCTTCCATCATTAAACTGCAAAAGTTTCCGTCAACGATTTTTCCAAGCCACAGTGGACCAGCAACGCCAAGTTTTGAGCCGCATTCGCCGCATTTTCCAGAATGGTGAAACGGCTCCTTTATGGTTTCTCTATGAAAACAATCAAAACAATGCAGTACATAGCCCATGTTTTCCAAGCTTGCGTCAGCCTTTTTTGCGCCGTGCTCTATTTTTGCGTATAAGCGAACATAGTGGTCTGTGCTGTGGCTAAAAAGCACGTTTACGCCCATGTCGTGTTTTGCAGCTGTTGTGGCTAGGCATCCAACTAAAAGCCTAACAGCCAATTCATGGCAATATTCTGTTCGCAGGGGTTTTCCGCCGTACTTGCGCATGCAAGCCTTTGGATAAA
This sequence comes from Bathyarchaeia archaeon, assembly GCA_038848005.1. GTDB lineage: Archaea > Thermoproteota > Bathyarchaeia > Bathyarchaeales > Bathycorpusculaceae > JAWCNN01. Next base: position 37,700 of record JAWCNZ010000010.1, read on the forward strand.
CGCCGCATAACGGCGCCGTGTCCGTGGCTGTTAAAGCCAAAAATCCCCTATCTTTTAGAGCTCTGATGGCTGAATCCAAATAGGGCACAGGCGAACCGAAAGGGTCAACATCTATGGCGTCAAACCTTTTACGAGGCGCGCCGTAACCGCTCAAAAGAAAGTTTGCATCTTCGTTTTTTACGGTTATGCAGCCGCCCAAACCGTTTATTTCCACGTTGCACTTTGCAAGTTTGAAGGCTTTTGGGTTAATGTCGTTGATTAAAACATTTTTTATGCCTTTTACTTCTTTTGCGAAACGTATTCCCCTGACGCCGCAACCAGCCAAAGGTTCGCAAACAGTGATTTCACAGTTAACCGTTCGCTGGTAGGCTTGAAGCGCCAAAACCGCCAAGTCACGGTTAAACTCCATAACTGGATTGTAAAAAACCGGAGCCTTCGAAAGTGACTTCACAAAAGCCTCAAGTTTCGGCACTAAAACTTTCACTTCACCTTCACATACAATTTCAGTTGGAAAATCCATGTTCTGATTTTCTCCATGCCATAAACCATTAATTGAGGCAATATTAAAATTCTGTTTGGAGAAGAAGCAATTGAAAAAGCGGCTGTTATTCATAACCGGCGTTCCCGGCATAGGAAAAACAACTGTTTTGTTGAAGACAGTTAAAAGCTTAAAGGCTTTGGAGTATAGCGTGGGCGGAATGATAAGCCGTGAAGTGCGCAAAGGCGGAATGAGAGTTGGCTTTGAAATTTTGGATTTAGCCGCCGAAAAAAGCGGGTGGCTTGCTCATGTAAATCATAAAGCTGGTCCAAAAGTTGGCAAATACGGCGTGAACATTGAAGACCTTAACCGTGTCGGCGTTTCCGCCATACTTCACGCAATTGAAAACTGTGATGTAGTGGCAATAGACGAGGTTGGACCCATGGAACTTTATTCAGAAAAGTTTAGAGAAGCCGTTTGGAAGGCTGTTGAAAGCAGTAAACTCGTTATTGGAACAATCCACTGGAAAGCGAAGGATAAGCTGATAGACATGGTGAAAACAAGGGAGGATGCGGAAATATTCACGGTTACATATGAAAACAGGGATAGGCTACATCAATCAATCATAGAAAGAATTAAAAGAGCTTCGTGTAAAAGCGGGTTCGGCAAAACTCATTAGGGAGAGGCAGATAACCGATTAAAATTGTGAAGGTTTTTGTATGTTGGTTGCTGGCGTTGACGATGCGGGACGCGGATGCGTGATTGGTCCTTTAGTTATTGCTGGTGTTCTTTTAAGCCAAGAGGATTTGCCGAGGCTTGTTGAATTAGGTGTTAAAGATTCAAAGCTTTTGTCTCCGCATAAGCGTAAAGTTTTGGCTGTGGAAATAAAGCGGACGGTTCGACAATACAGCGTAGTAAAGTTGTTGCCGAAGGAAATTGACAAGATTGTTGAGTCCAGGAGAAGGCTTCACAAGCTTAACAGGTTGGAGGCGCAAGCCATGGCGAAGGTTATTGAAATGCTTAAGCCCGACGTGGCTTATGTTGATGCTTCAGACATTTTGGAAGAGCGGTTTAAACAGCACATTCTGGAGGTTTTGCCCTTTAAGGTGGAAATTGTTTCTGAGCATAAAGCGGATAGGAAATATCCCATAGTTTCCGCCGCCTCAATAATCGCTAAGGTTGAAAGGGACAAGGAAATTGAGGATTTAAAAGGCGTGTATGGAGATTTTGGCAGCGGATATCCAACAGACCCAAAAACCGTCAGTTTTCTTCAGCAATGCTTAAAAAAGTTTGGGGAGTATCCGGATTTTGTTAGAAAATCTTGGAAGCCCGCCAAAAAGGCGAAAGAAGATGGAAGCGCGTATCAGAAAAAGCTTATTTTTAAAGTTTGATTAGGTCTTCTGGGCGTTTAATTTTGGATATTTCTTCTTCGCTTATGCATGAAATGTTTTTGCTGGATGGTTTTTGTCCTTTGGTTATGATGATTGGGTGAGCCTTTACAATCTTGCTGACGCTTACAATTTCATCGGCTCTCCTTTCCAATTTCTGTTCTTTTTCGCTTGCGACTCCGCCTATGATTCTTGTTTTACCTTCTGAAACGTTAACGATAAAGTCGAAGGGCGCCTTTTTCACAGCCACAATGTTGTAACTGGAAAATTTTTTGAAAATCTTTTGGGTGAGTTTGTTTTTGATTGTGCGTCCAGCTTGTATTAGGGGATCTTTACGTTGCTTTTGTGATTTTTCAAATATGTTAACGGATTTCGCTACTGGAATTCCAAGAACGCATATTAGGTTGTATGCAACAGTTACTGAGGCTTTTGCCGTTCCCCTTTCATAACCGTAAATTGTTCTACGGGATATGCCCACAATATCCGCCATTTCGCCAACGGACAAACCCAACTCTTGCCTCCGCCTTTTAACGGCTTCCCAGTCGATTTCAACATAATAGCCTCCTGGGCCAGCTCGAACCAGCGGGTGAACATTGCGTAATACAAAATTTTCAAAAGTTTTCGGGTTAACAGCCAAAACATCATATCTTGAGTAAACTGTATCGTCTTCCAAAGGTTTTTCACGTGTTTTCTCGCTTATTAAAATTGAAGAGGCTGAAACGCTTTTAGCTATAAGCCTAAGCTCTTGAGAATCGCCTTGAGAAAAATTGTCAATGTCATCTTGAACTTTTACGAGGATAACCTTTTCGCCTTTTCTAGCGGCATAATCGAAACAGCTTGGTCTACAAAGGCATCTTTCAGAAACTTTAAAACCAGCTTCCCTCAACATGTCTGCTAAAGCTTTTAAAGTCTCGTTATAAGGCATAGAAGCGCCACAAAAATAACATCATTACAACGCCAAATATAAAAGTATATTTTAGATTTGGGCTGCAATCATGGCGTGGGCTTTGTCGTATGGTTCCAAATGCACAATTTCCTCTATGCGGAAACCCCTATCCTTTAAAACCTTAATTTCGCGTTTGTAAATTTCTGTTGGTTCTTGGGTTACGTCTATGCTTTGGGCTTTAACAGCCAGCATCACCCACCCAGAAGGTTTAAGGAATAAGTCGGCGTTGTCCGCCAAAATTTTTGCTTGTTCTGGCTGGGCTATGTCACAGTAAATGTCATCAACTTTTCCGCTGATGAAAACCGCATATTTTTCTGGAAAACGTGCATCCTCAAGTATCGGCGACATGTTAACCCTATAAGCACAAACGTTGTTGACTAGTTCGCGTATGGCTCTCGGCGCAAACTCCACGCAATACACGTGCCCTTCCATGCCGACTATATCGGAAACGTGGCTGGCGGTTGTTCCAGAAGCCGCGCCTAAATAAAGCACTTTATGCCTAGGTTTTATTGGAACTGTTTTTAAGTTTTTGAGTATTGACGCTGCCAGCTTGCTTCTGTAGGCGTCCCAAAGGCGGTATTCAACGCCTTCATAACGCACAAGCCTTTCGCCGTAAACGCTTCTTCCAGGCGTTAAATTTTTTGTTGCCAGTCTTTGGGCACCGTCTTCGAGGGTTGCTTGGTAAACCGCTGGAAAAATGGGGTGGGGTTTAACTTTTACTTGCACGTTTATGTTTCCTCCTCTTTCTGCGTTTAGGCTTTTCCGGCGTCAGCGTTGGCGTTGGCTCAGCGTATTTTTCACGTATTTCCGCCAAACGCTTTTCTATTTCAGCCTTTAATTCTTCGCCTATTTGGCGTCCTCCGAAAGCATCTATTCTTGCGGCTATTGCAAGTTTTCCAGCTAAGGCTCTGGCGATTTTTCCTCTATGCCATTTTTTGGCTTCATGCAAATAAGCGTGTTGAAAAATTATTCCGTGTTTCGGCGGTTTCGCCCCAGTTTTCAACGAGCGGAACAAGGCTTTTTCAGCCCCTAAAACTTGGATTGTGCTTGCAGGCATTTTAGCCAAATTCGTTAAACCTCCGGAAAGCGCAATTAAACGGGCTCCAAGCAACGCGCCTACAAGGGCTTTCACGTTGGGTGCAACTTCATCCATGGTTTTGTCAAGGTATTCCTCCAACGTTTGTCTCAGCTGGTACAGGCTGATTACATTTTTGCATAACAATTGGATTTGCGTAAGGTCTATTTGCGCTATGTCTGCGCCCATGGATTTTTCGGCTGTTTGGGCTATCTGCTCTGCTTTGGCTTTTGGAATGTCATACGCTTCCAATTTTTCAATTGTGAAGTTTTCTCTACTTCCAAGTTCCAACACCAAACATGCATAGGTTTCATGTTTATCTAGCAGGCGGTCAAGCTCTGGAAAGTGGATGCCATACCATTCTCTTATACGGCTCATGAATAGGTTTAAGGTTTTATCCAAATCGTCAACTGCTTGTATGGCTTGGGCTACGAGCAAATCCCTTTTTTCAACGGCTAATTTAACCCGTAACTTGGCCATTTCCATTGTTACTTTATGAACCCAAAGGCTGAAATCGTTTGAGTTTTGTGCAAAGCCAGTTTCAACGGCAAAGCGTGCCATGTTTGAGCGGAGAACTTCGCCTGCCCGCGAAGGCTTGAAAACTTCAACTTTAATTTTTAACGTTTTCTGCGCTTCTTCGGCGAGGTTTGCGTTTTCAAAAACAAAAGTTTCGCAGCCCTTTCCCTTAAGCTTATTAACCAACTCCGCAAGTTCATCCACAACTTTTCCAGATTCAATTTTGCTTAAAACTTCCGCTGTCCTTTGAGGATTTTTTGAAAACAAAACATTATCCAGCAGCCTATTTTCTTCGTCGAAAGCCAAAATGCCAAACAAACTTTCAACTATCACCGCTCTCATTTTACGTTCCTCCGCTGATCACCTCAATCATTTAGCTTCAACCAGATAAATAGTTGTTGCATAAAACGTAACCGTTCAAGTGTTGTCGTTTTTGGAAATTTTGCGTCGACGACGTTTAACTACAACAGCAGAGGCGGGATACCGTAAAATTGCTTGCATAAGTTTTAAGTGTTAAGAATGGAATACATAACAATTGGGGCGGAGCATGAGCAGTATTAAAAGTTTAGCGGAGAGACTTAGGGCGTTGGAAACTGAACGAAAAAATCTTCTGCTTGAAGTTGAAGAACTTAGAAAAATGGCGGATGCCCGAGCCAAAGCCCTAGAAAACGAAATAAGCATGTTAAGAGAAGAAGTAAAATCGTTAAGAATACTTCTCGGAGCCGAAGCCGAAATAAGCGAAGAAGAAACAGAATTAAGCAAGAAAAAGAAAAAATAAACTGAAACAACGTAAACGCAAATTCAAAATCGCATAAATATATTAGCTGGTAGACTTACACTGAAGTTTTAATTGTAAAAGCCTATACAAAACATAGTTTTATTTTGTTAAAGCCATAAATAACCTTTACTGAAAGCATTCACGGTGAAAAGCCTTTGAGAAACAACTGTTTAGAAGTTAATTTGGCTGGTTTAAAACTTTTTAATCCCACAATGCTGGCTTCGGGAATCTTGGGCTATTCAACGCAGACGCTTAAAAGCATAGCCGACAGCGGAGCCGGCGCCGTTGTCACAAAATCCGTTGGATTAAAACCTCGAAGGGGCTATGCAAACCCAACCGTAGTGCAAACTTCCTGTGGATTAATAAACGCCATGGGACTTCCAAACCCTGGAATAGAAGAATACGCCCAAGAAATCCGCATTGCCAAAAAAGTTTTGAAAGCGCCGTTGATTGTCAGCGTTTATGGCTATTCAAAAGAGGAGTATGCAACCGTAGCCGAAAAGGCGGTTGACGCCGGCGCCGACGCTGTTGAGCTTAATGTTTCTTGTCCACACGTCAAGGAAACAGGCATGGAAATTGGACAAAACCCAGAAAAAGTAAAAGAAATTGTTAAAAGCGTTAAATCCGTGGTTTATAAGCCAGTTTTTGTAAAGTTGTCTCCAAACGTGACGGACATAACTGAAATTGCAGAAGCCGCCGTTAAAGCCGGCGCTGACGCATTGACAGCCATAAACACCGTTAAGGCGATGGCAATAAACCCAGAAACAGCCCTGCCGATCTTAAGCAACAAAACCGGAGGATTGTCGGGTTCAGCCATAAAACCCATCGCCGTAAGATGCGTCTACGAAATTTATGAAAAAGTTAAAGCGCCAATCATCGGTTGCGGAGGCGTAGCCAACTGGCAAGACGCTGTGGAATTCATGTTGGCTGGAGCCTCCGCCGTTCAAATTGGAACAGCCATAGCCACAAAAGGCTTAGGCATATTCAAAAGCGTTACAAGAGGAATAAACGCATATTTGAAAAGAAAGGGTTTCAAGAGCGTGATTGAAATTGTCGGCTTATCCCACCGCAGTTAACAAGCTTAGAATGGTACGCATTCTAAACGTGAAAGCTGAAAGTCCAACCGTTAAAATCTTCACTTTCAGAGACAAACTATGCGCAAAAGCCGTGCCTGGACAGTTTCTTATGCTTTGGATTCCAGGCGTAGACGAAATTCCATTAAGCATTTCCGACGTGGACGAGAAAGAAGTCACGGTTTCAATAGCTGTCAAATGTGTTGGCGAGGCAACCCAAGCGTTACATGGCAAGCGCGTCGGCGACTTAATAGGCGTGCGTGGACCCTTCGGAAAGGGCTTCACGTTAACGAATGGAAAGGTTTTGGTTGTCGGCGGCGGAATAGGCGTTGCTCCGCTTTTGTTTTTGGCGAAAAAGTTGGCGTTTGAAGGGGCGAAAATTGTTTTGGTGGTTGGCGCAAAAACAAAAGATGAGTTGCTGTTTCTAAATCAGTTTGAAGGGTTGTGTGAAGCAAAAAGCATTTTCACGGCAACTGAAGACGGCACATGCGGATTTAAGGGTTTAGCCTCCACACTTACAGAAAAACTTTTAGCCAAAGAAAAGTTCGCCATGGTTTACGCTTGTGGACCAGAACCGTTAATTCGAAAAGTTTTCGAACTAGCTGAAAAAACTGAAACGCCTTTCGAAGCAAGTTTGGAAAGGCTAATGCGATGCGCTATAGGCTTATGCGGAACATGCACCGTAGGCAGGTACCGCGTCTGCAAAGACGGACCAGTATTCACGGCAAACCAGTTAAAGGAAGTTAAAGATGAATTTGGAATTTGGAAACGTGACTTTGATGGAAGAAAAATTTCCGTGTAAGGAAGGTTTGTTATGGTTTTGGTTCGAAAGATGATTGTTGAAGACGCTGAGTTTTCGGCGAAAGTTTCTGTTGAAACAATGAGTGACATGTGGAATCGCTTTGAAAAAGATTACTACCCAAAGAAAGCATTAGATTTTGATTCAGCATTAACTCTCTATTTCAAAGTTGGATTTGTGCCAAAAGCCTACCTACACAAGGAATTGTGTGGAATAGACTTCATAAAAATGAGTAAATGGCGTAAATGACAATTCAAAAAGGTTATATGTGGCTGACGCCACTTCTGTGTATTTGCGGGTGCAACGTGATGAAAGGTGACCGCCAAATTTAACGCTGACTCTGAAAAATGGCTTATGACGGATTACCGCCCGCTTGAAATCGAAAGGGAAATCCGCCTTTTCTGGGAGAAAAACCAAATACAAAAGAAACTAGAGGCTTATAGAGAAAAAAACAACGTTGGCTTGCTTGGCTTTGTTGAAGGACCGCCTACGCTGAACGGTGTACCACATGTTGGACACGCACGTGGGCGCGTCATAAAGGATTTGCGTTATCGCTGGAAAACAATGCAGGGCTTTTACATGCCTTTTTGGGCTGGATGGGACTGTCAAGGCTTGCCCGTGGAATTGGAAGTTGAAAAAATTTTAGGCGTAAAAAACAAGCGTGAGCTGTTGGAGCGCGTCGGCGAAGAACGTTTTATAGAAGAATGTAAAAGGACTATTATGCGGTACCACAGCGAATGGATTGAAGCCGACCGTAAACTCGGCATTTTCATAAACCAAGAAAAGGCTTACTGGACATATAAGGACGAGTACATAGAAAGGGAATGGCAATATTTAAAACGCGCTTGGGAGCAAGGGCTGCTGGAGGAGGGCTACTACGTGGTTGCCTATTGCCCAGGCTGCCAAACAAGCCTCAGCAGCGCCGAAGTCGGCTATGAGGGCTCTTACAAAGAAGTTGAAGACCCATCGTTGTTTTTCAAATTTAAGGTTGCCGATAGTCAAAATGAATACTTCCTCGTTTGGACAACAATGCCCTTCACGATAGTGACGGATACGCTTTTGGCTGTGCATCCAGAAGCCGAATACGCAAAAATCAAGGTTGGCGATGAAATTTGGATAATGGTGAAACAACGTGTAGAACCAGTCATGCAGGAGTTGGGCATAGAAAAATATGAGGTTGTAGGCGTAGTAACGGGCAAAAACCTCGAAGGCACAAAATACGAATACCCATTAAAGGATTTAATTCCGAGACAGGCGGAATTGGAAAGCGTGCATAAACTGGTGCACACTGTGGTCTGCGAGGATTTTGTTGATGTGAACACGGCTACTGGCGTTGTGCATCAGTCGCCTGGAAACGGTGAAGAAGACTTTTTCGCTGCGCAGAAACGCGGCGTTCCAATTTTTGCGCCTTTCGACGACGAAGTTAAATTTACGGCTGAGGCTGGAGCCTTCAGGGGCATATTTGCCAGAGACGCTGACCAGATGGTTATTGAAGAACTTCGCAGAAGAGGATTGCTTGTTAAGGCCGAAACTATAAAGCATGAATATCCCACTTGTTGGCGTTCACACCACAAGATTGTTTGGCTTGCGAGGAGAGAATACTTCGTGAGAACGGACAAAATAAACAGTAAAGTTTTGGAAGCAGCTGAAAAAGTGGAAACGTTTTTTGAAGGTCCAAAAAACCGTTTCATCTCATTTTTGAAAGAGGGCAAGCCATGGTGCATATCACGTGAACGAGTTTGGGGCACACCTCTGCCCATATGGAAATGCGAAAGATGCGGGGCGAAAACGTTTGTGGCAAGCAAAAAAGAGCTTTTAGAAAAAGCCGTGGAAAAACCAGAAGGCTACTTTGAACTTCATAAGCCGTGGATTGACCGCATAACCATAAAATGCGAAAAATGCGGGGGCACAATGCGCCGTGAACCATATGTTTTGGATACTTGGCATAACAGTGGGGCTTCGCCATACGCTAGGTTTACGGATGAAGAGTTTGCGAAGTACGTGCCAGTTGACTTCTTAACTGAGGGGATAGACCAAACACGTGGATGGGCGAATTCGCTTCTTTTGGAACACGTCATTTTAACTGGAAGGGCTGAAGCTCCCTACAAGGCTTTTCTGTTTCAAGGTTTAGCCCAAGATGCAAAGGGCAGAAAAATGAGCAAAAGCCTGGGAAACGTTATAGAAGTTAACAAGCTATTAAAAGAGTATTCGGCGGATATTTGCAGGTTTTATATGCTTAGGAAATGCGGTCCAGTTGACTTCATAAACTTTGACGTTCAAGAGTTGAACCGCCGCCCATACCAAGTGCTTTCAACAGTTTACCACCTAAATAGGTTTTTGATGCAAAATGCCGAATACGACGGGTTTAACCCGCAAACAAACACTTTAGAATTGGCAATAAGGGAAAAACAACTTAAAAGTCCAGATTTTTGGTTGCTTTCAACCCTTCAATCCGTCATAGAAGAATACACGGTTAAACTGGAAAAATGTGAATTTAACTTCGCTTTAACAGCCCTAGAAAATTACATAATAGAAAATTTGAGTAGGCTTTATGTTCCAATGGTTAGGCGGGAATTATGGACGGACAATCCGGAAACCCTAAACAGAAGATTGGCAATATACGCTGTTCTCTGGCATGTCCTAAAAACAGTTACGTTACTCCTTAATCCCATTACACCTTTTCTAAGTGAAGAGTTATACCAAAAAGTTTATAGAAAGCTTGACTCCACACTGCCCGAATCAGTAAACTTTGAAAGCTGGCCCAAACCAGACATGAACTTGCGAAACAAAACTTTGGAAGAGGACTTTCAATTGTTGTTTAAGTGTGTGTCGCTGGTTTATTCGGCTAGGCAAACAGCCAAAATAAAAAGGCGGTGGCCCCTCCGCAAAGCGGTTGTTATGGCTTCTGAAAGAGTCTGCAAAGCCCTAAAAAATCTTGAGGAACTGTTCCTTGA
>JAWCNZ010000011.1:0-47589 GCA_038848005.1 Bathyarchaeia archaeon
GGCGGCAACCTAATAGACATGAAAGACATACGCAACATAGCAGCATTCTTCCTATGCGAATGGAGCTTCAGCGACCCATAAACCACCAAAAACACCAACTTAACCCCCCTTTTTCTTTAAAAATTAATTATATGCAAATAAATCATTCTTTTTGGAGGGAAACTTCCTAAATTAAGATAATTCCCATTTTTCATAAAGCCTAGGCACACTTGCAAGGAGGTCTTTTGTGTATGGATGCTGGGGGTTAACGAAAACTTCGTCAGCTGGGCCTTGCTCAACTATCTCGCCCTTTTCCATCACAAGTACTCTGTCAGAAATGTACTGGGCTTGTCCAATATCATGTGTTATAAATAATACGGATAAACCTCTTTTTTCCTTCAACTCTAGAAGATTGTTCAAGATGCCGGCACGTGTAGACGCATCTATCATGCTTGTTGGTTCATCGGCTATTAACAACTCTGAACCTATGATTAGGGCTCTTGTTATGAGGATGCGTTGCATTTGGCCACCACTTAACTGATGTGGATATCTGCCTAAAACTTCATTTGGGTTCAGCCCTATTGACTTTAATGTGGATCTAATGATTTCCTCTTTTTCATCAGGGGAAAGAGGCTCACCATGTAACCTAAGCGCCTTATATAAGACACGGTCAATTTTATAAAATGGATTAAAAGCCGAATAGGGGTCTTGAAAAATTGCTTGCACTCGACTATAGTAATGGCGTATATCATATGAAAATATGCTCTTGCCGTCAAAGAAGATATCGCCGGATGATGGTTGAATGAACCTCAGAATCATCCTTGCCACTGTTGTTTTGCCACTTCCGCTTTCGCCAACAAGCGCGACAATTTCCCTTCTGTTTATGTTAAAAGTTACATCTTTTGCGCCAATTATGGTCTTCGTCTTTATGATGCCTGAAGTGTAAATCTTAGTTAAATTTTTGCACTCTAAAAGAGCTTTTTCCTCTCCCATTGCACTTTCTCCTACCTGTGAAGCCAACAGGAAACTTCTCTTCCACCCCTTTCAGAAATGATCACCGGAGGCTCCTTAGTCTTACATATGCTCATAGTATAGGGACATCTTGGATGGAATCTACATCCAGGTGGTGGATTCCTTAAGTCAGGATGCTCTCCAGGTATACTCTTTAACGATCCCTTTTTTCTACCTTCTGGTTCATAAGAGACTATTGAGGATATCAGTCCTTGAGTGTATGGATGCAATGGATTATTTATTATGTCATCCATGTTGCCAGTTTCAACAATTTTTCCACAATACATAACTGCGCATCTATCACAAAGCTGTCTCAAGCTGGAAATGTCATGGGATATGTATATCATACTCTCAATGACTTTCGCTTGTTTCAAATCTAAAAGGGCCTTTATCATTCGTTTTTGTGAAGTCACATCCAAAGCAGAAGTCGGCTCATCAATCAAAAGAAGCTTCGGGTTCCAAAGAGTGGATATCCCTATAACAACCCTTTGCTTCATGCCTCCACTAAGTTCAAACGGGTAACGATCAATCACCCACGATTCTAAACCCAACTTTTTAAAGTGCTCCACAGCCATTTTGTAAACTTCCTCTTTAAGGGGCTTTTTGCCAGTACGCTCTTTCACGACATCCATGAGGAAGTCCCTTATTCTCTTCACAGGATTTAAAGATTCCATTGCAGCTTGTGGCACATACGACATGCGCTTGCATTTAACCTCCGTCCTCAAAATCTCGGGGTCAATGTGGTATATGTCAAACCCGTCAACAATAATTTTACCTCCCTCGTAATGTAACAGCCGCGGCGGAGAACCTGAAACAAGCTCTGCAAGAGTGGATTTTCCGCAACCCGATTCGCCAGCAAGCCCCAATATTTCGCCACTATCAAGTGTAAGCGTAACACCATCAACGCCGTGGACCACTCCGAAAGTACCTCTATAATAACCCTTTAAATCCTCAATTTCAAGCAAATGCCCAACCATACAAATCACACCCTGCGCAACCTAGGATTAAACACTTCATCCATGCCAGCATGCATAACAAAAATAGCCGACAAAAGCACAGTCAGCACTAAGCCCGGCGGAATAAACCACCACCAAATATTCGACCAATGCCCATGTATCATGGGCTGCGCTACGCAAGTCTGAATAGTATTCCCCAATGTGGGAACCAGAAAGTAATCCGGACCTAAACCTATTGCGCTGATTCCCGCCTCTGCTATGATGGCTCCACCAGCCAACAACACAAAAACCATTATGATATACGCCAACATATTTGGCAAAACCTCTGTTAAAGCCACTTCTAAACTTCCCATACCTGACATTTTAGCTAAATTCGTAAATTCCCTTTCTTTGAGGCTAAGTACTTGAGATCTTATGCACCTTGCTGCCCAAGGCCAAGTCGTTAACGCTATCAAACATGCAACCAGAAGTAAAGATCTTTGCCGAAGAAGAAATGATAGGAATAACAATGTAGACAAAACGGGAAAAACTAAGACTACATTAGTTACGAAATTTGATAGTTCATCAGCCCAGCTTCCTTTATATGGACCAAAAGCACCAAGCAAAACAGCAATTAACGTGCCTAAACTTCCACCCAATAAACCCACCATTAAGGAATTGCGGATACCCCTACACAACACAGCAAATACATCTTGCCCGAAAGTAGTTGTTCCCAAAGGATGTTCCCAGCTGGGAGGGAGTCCCTCTCCAACCTTTGATGGATCAATTCTCGCTGATGCTTCTGAAGTTATTATTGAACCTACTATGCCACACATAATAATTGCTACCACAACCACCGAACCAGCAATGAATTTCCGACTTCTCAACAACAGTTCCAACATTTCCATCACCCGCGTCCAATTCTTATACGTGGATCCACAAATCCATACAGCACATCGACTAGAAAATTGCCGAAAGTTATAACAATCATTAAAATTATAAAGCAGCCTATAATTGTTGGAGAGTCAAAATTCGTAACGGCATCGTACAGTAAAGTACCGATTCCAGGCCATGCATAGATCATTTCAACTATTGCAGTTTCTCCAATAAGAGCGTTTAAATATAAGTTTATGCCTGTGAATTGGGGAAGTATTGCATTTCTTTGAGCATAGGACATCACTTTCTTCTTTTTGAAGCCTAATTGTTCAGCGTAGCGCACGTACCCTGAGTCCATTTCATGGATAACCATCGCCCTCATACCTGTAGCCCATCCGCCCAAATATACAATAAACAAGGATAGAAAAGGCAAAAACCAGTACCGTAACATTTTGATAAAAACATCAAAGTCCCACCACGTCGGATATTCTAGATAAACAGGTGGAAAAAGTTTAGCTTGTCTCGCTAAAAGAAATACAAGGACCATTAACAACCAGAAATATGGCAGCCTATTGGAAAAAACCGAATAGAAATAAATTAATTCGCTCCATTTGCCTCCCATATATGCTGCTTTGGCCCCAATCCAATTTCCCAAGATGAAACTAACAACAAGTACAGGGATTACCAAAGCGAAAGTATAAGGCAAACAAGCCATAACAGCTTCGGCTACTGGCCGTGGCCACTGCCTCCCCATGCGTGGCCCTAGGTCTAATGTGAGGACTTGCCCCCAAAACTTTAGGTATTGATCTGGGAAAAGCGGTTTATCCATCCCCCAAAGTTTTTTATAATATTCTCGGATGGCGGTGATGTTCATTCCTGGGACATAGGCTGTCGGAGGGATAAGGCGGCTGATGGGGTCGCCGGGCGTAATCCGAGGAATGAAAAATGCAAAGTTTAACGCCACGAATGCTACAAATCCATAGAAAACAACTTTTTTGGCGACGAATTTCATGAAAGAGTACATGCCTATCCCCCTCAACATAGATTTAAATGTTGTTGCTAAATATAAATTTTTATCTTTCTAATATATACTATTATCCCATATTACTGTCTCTCTAGTACAGGTTGTTTCGATAAAAAGAAACCTCATCTTGAGTGATTCGCTGGTCAGTGGTGTAGTTTTTAACGCTGGTCACATTGTTAAGTCTCTAGCAGAAATACTGCCTTATTTTATAGAACTTTTTTCCAAAAGACTTAAATTGTTTTAAATTGCTAAAATATTTGGTGCCGAAGGGAGAGGGAGAATTTGAAATTCGCCTTTAAGCAGTATGCCCTACTCATTTTAATTTTTCTTATGTTGGCTTCTTGTTTTGTGTTTTCGGTTAGTGCGAGTCCCTATCCATATTTGAGTGTTTCGTTGCCTTCTGGGACATATGTTATGTCTGAGTATGGTGGTGATCCTTGGTTGAGTTGGTGTTGGTTGTTGAATTTAACTGGTGTGAATCAAACTTTTGTTGTAAGGATTGTGAACAGTTATCAGTATAGTTCCTATGATACACGTCTTGTTATTGCGCTTAATGATGTGGGTTATTTTAATCTTGTGTCTATGGTTGTGAATGGAACAAACGTGCCTAAATCCGCCTTTAAACGTGGCACTCCGAAACCGTATAACGTGTGGATTTGGCCTTCCGGCGATGTTTATCCCACATGGTTTAATGACACAATTGTTAATGTTGGAAGAATTTATGGTGGTAAATCGGTGGATTTGGTGGTTCATGTAAGCTTTTCTGATGTCAGTGGGGTTAGAATGCATTTTGACGCTTATGGAAAGGACTGGCGGGGTAACATAATTCATAATGATGTCTGGCATGATTCTACTGTTTTGTTGAATGTTGGGGCTCCTCCGCCTCAACCGCCAGTTGCCAGCTTTGTTTTTAGCCCTCAAAATCCAGAAGTTGGTCAAATTATAACTTTTAATGCTTCGGCAAGTTATGACCCAGATGGTTACATAGTGAATTATACTTGGAATTTTGGTGATGGCACTCCCGTTGTAACGGAATATGACCCAGTAACAACGCATGCATATGCTGGTTATGGAGATTTCACTGTTAAGTTGATAGTTGCAGATAACAACGGCTTGACTGGTGAAAAAACTGAGGTTATACATGTTTGTAAGCGCCCCACTGCTTCATTCACTTTCTCTCCACAGGAGCCTTTAGTAGGTGAAACAGTTGTTTTTGATGCTTCTGCTTCTACGCCTAACGGCGGCACTATTACAAGTTATACTTGGAATTTCGGCGATGGTAATGTAACCACGGTTTCTGAGCCTGTAATAACTCATGCCTATGCCGATTATGGCACTTACACTGTTACTTTGAATGTTACTGACAGTGAAGGCAAATGGGATACTGAATCGCAGACTGTAACCGTTGAAAAGGCGCCAGTTGCTGACTTTTTCTGGACACCTCTATATCCACAGCGATGTGAAACCGTAACTTTTGATGCTTCTGCTTCTACGCCTAACGGCGGCACTATTACAAGTTATACTTGGAATTTCGGCGACGGCAACATAACAACCGTTTCCCAACCAATAATAACGCATGTTTACTCTGCCACTGGAGATTACCTTGTAACATTGAACGTTACGGACAGCGAAGGAAGGTGGGATACAGAATCAAAAATTATCTCCGTAGTTGCACGTCAAAACTACCTGACAGTTAAAACTGACCCAGTTGGCGTTGCAACTATTCCTGGCGAAGGATGGTATCCTGAAGGTGCAAGCGTAGAGTTAACAGCGCCTGACACTGTTCCCGTTTCAGATGGCGTTCGTTACAAGTTCAATTATTGGGATGTTGACGGCACGCCTGTAAATGGCAATCCAATCACTGTTGTTGTAGACGCCAACAAAACAGCAACCGCCCACTACACGCTAGAATATTACTTGACGGTCTCCTCTCCCTTCGGCACGGTGGGCGGACAAGGCTGGTACGCAAGTGGTTCCACAGCCTATGCAACTTTAGATACTGGTGTTGTGGACCATGGAAATGGAACAAGACGTGTGTTCACACACTGGAGCGGTGACGCTTCAGGAACAAACTATGCACAAAGCAATCCAATAGTGATGGATGGACCTAAAACTGCAGTGGCAAACTGGAAAACCCAATATAAGCTTATTGTGCGCACAAACGGGTTAGGCACTAAAACAACAAACGTTTACAACGGCACAACGGTTTTGGGAACAGCTTCGGATTCCACGCCCTTTGAAGCTTGGTATGATACATATGCCTTTATACAGCTTGATATTGACAGTCCAATC
This sequence comes from Bathyarchaeia archaeon, assembly GCA_038848005.1. GTDB lineage: Archaea > Thermoproteota > Bathyarchaeia > Bathyarchaeales > Bathycorpusculaceae > JAWCNN01. Next base: position 6,118 of record JAWCNZ010000011.1, read on the forward strand.
GGGGATAACCCGACAATTTACACTTTTGTTCAGTGGACGGGTGACGTTTCAGGCTCGGATAGACCAGCGCCAGTAACGTTAAATTCGCCTAAAGACATAACAGCCAACTACAAAACCGAATATGCACAGTATGCTGTTTCCTTCACCCAAACAGGTCTTGACAGTTCGGCTGTGGGAGTCGTCCTAACAGTTAATGGCGATGTCAAAACTTTCAGTGATTTGCCATTCACAATTTATGTTGAATATGGCACCATAATTACCTATTCTTACAGCAGTGAAGTTTCAAGCGCCACAGATGGCAAAAGGTTCGTATTAACTGGAGTTACTGGTCCCGAATCTCCAATAAACGTCACGGGTCCAGTGATGGTTATCGGCAATTACAAGACCCAGTTCGAAATAACATTCGACCAATCTGGCGTCAACCCTGACTTTGCAGGCGCAGTTTTAATTGTTGATGGAACAGAATACGGCGTCAGCGTGCTTCCAGTTTCCTTCTGGTGGGATGCCAATTCCATTCACAATTTTGCATTCCAGTCGCCTTTGGTTGTTTCCGTCAACTCTAAACAGTATGTTTGGACAAGCACAACTGGATTGTCAACGCTTCAAAGCGGTTCCATAACCGTTTCAGCGTCTGGCAGTGTAGTTGGCAACTACAAGACTCAGTATTATCTTACAGTGTCTTCTCCTTACGGTTCGCCGACTCCGACAAGCGGGTGGTTTGACGATGGAACACTCATAACTGCTTCTGTCACTTCGCCAGTTTCCGGTCCAACTGGAACACGCTATGTTTGCACTGGCTGGACTGGAACTGGAAGCGTTCCAACTTCTGGAACGGGTACAACCGTTAATTTCATAATAACTCAGCCTTCAAGCGTTACGTGGAACTGGAAGACCCAATACCTGTTAACAGTGGTTACAGACCCAAGTGGCTTAAGTCCTCAGCCGACAAGAAATCCGCTCGGCGAGGCTGGTCCCGCCAACGGTTGGTGGTATGACTCTGGAACAAGCGTAACCTTAACAGCCCAAACAGTAAGCGGATACACATTTAACTATTGGGATGTCGATGGCGTTTCAAAAGGCAGTGGTGTTAACCCAATAACGGTTGTTATGGATGCACCTCACACGGCTACAGCTCACTACACCCAAATTCAACCATTAACCGCTTCAATAAGTCCATCAACAGCGAAAATCAAAATTGGAGAGTCTGTAACCTTCACATCCACTGTTTCCGGAGGCACAAAACCCTACCAGTACCAATGGTACCTTAACGGAACACCAGCAAGCGCTGATGGCAACAGTTGGACTTTCACTCCAACAGCCACTGGAACATACATTGTTTACTTAATTGTGACCGATGCTTCTGCAAACACGGCTAAATCAAACGAGGCAACAGTAACGGTGGCGTCTTCACTAACGGTTTCAATTTCTCCAACATCAGCATCCATATTGCTGGGTGAACAAGTGACGTTCACATCCACGGTTTCAGGAGGCTACACGCCTTACAAGTATCAGTGGTATTTGGATGACGAGCCAGTTTCAAGCGCTACTGAAAACAGTTGGACTTTCACGCCAACGGCAAGAGGCAGATATTACGTTTACTTAGAAGTTACGGATGCTAATGGCAACAAGGTGCAATCTGAAGTTGCAAGAGTAATAGTCATGACAGTTCAAGTTGGGGGATACACAACTTCCATAATCAAACAAACCTCAACACTCACGCCCCAAATAACCGCTTATGCCGCTTTAACCCTACTGTTTGCGGCTATGTCAAGCCTAACAAAACGCAAAAGAAAATAGCTTCTCCTTTCTCTTCTATTTTATGAACTTTCAGAATTGTTAATTCTCTGGAATTTTCCGTTTCTGTGTTTGGGCAAAATTTATATTTATGGGTTAAAAATATTTTAGTGGGATAAAAATATGACAGTGGTCACAGTTGATGATAGGGGGAGAATGACAATTCCAAAGGAGTTAGGAGTTAAAAAGACAAGAGCAATAATAATTCCAGCAGGAACATTTTTTGTGGCAATTCCATTGCCAACTAAACCGCATGAATATGCTGGTTCGTGGCTTCCATCTAAAAGAGGAAGAAATGAACTGAAAGAGTTAGCGGAAAAATCCGCGTTGGATGACGCAGTGAAACGTGCATGGAGGAGAAAACAAATTTGATGATTGAAGCGGATGTGTTATATGCGTATGTGAAGAGGGAGGATAGGCTTAAACCCGTTGCAGACAGCGTTATAACAAAAATCATCAAGGGAGAATTAGGCGTAGTATATACTTCGAGGGAGAGCCTTCACGAGCTATATTACGTTTCAACGAAAGAAGGCGTCAGCTTGGACGAATACATCTCCAGAGCAGCAGCGCTCACAGCCATAGAAAATTTAAAGTTCGTTGAAACGACATACCAAATAGACCTTTTAGCCTTAACGTTAATGCGGCAATATAGGGTAAAGTCAATTTTTGACGCTTATTATGCGGCTACAGCCCTAAACCAAGTTCCAGACCACACAATAATCTCAACAGACGAGGTATTCGATGCAATACCAGGAATAAAAAGGATAGATCCGCACAAACTTTAATTCGCTGTACTTAAGGTTGCCTTTCTATAAATCTTGGAGTTTATTTAATGGAAACGAAAAGGAAGAAGGGTGAAATCGAAAAGCTTGTTTACAATAAAAGGTTGACATATGCGGTTGTTGCCATTTTAATTATGCTGTTTCTAGCATTTTCTTACTTCTTTCTGTTTCATCCAAACCAGCCCAGTGAACCAAAAGCCGCCATAATAGACCAGTTAAGCAGCAGTCAACTATTCCAAGGCACACGTTGTGTAAATGAAACATTTGTTGGATATGCAAAAACGCTGTTGTATCAGCGGTTTTCAAGCGTTGACTATTACTCAGACAACGCCACGGTGGAACAGTACACTAAACTTGCTTCTTTAAATTATAAGCTGATAATTTGGAGGGCGCACTCAGCATTAGACCAAAATAATTATATTGCTATATGCTCTTCTGAGAGATATGTTTCTGGAATGTATGAGCAGTACTCTTCAGAACAGCTTAAGTTGTGCAACATTACTGGTGACCCATTCCTTTATTTTGCGATAACTCCAAAGTTCATCAAGGAATGTATGAGTGGAAGGTTTGAGGATACGGTTATTATTTTGATGAGCTGTAACGGATTGAAAACGGGATATACTAAAACTGCGGAAGCCTTTATAGAAAAGGGTGTGAAAGCGTTCATAAGCTGGGATGGATGGATTGACAAGTTCGACAATGACAATGGAATAGCCCTTTTACTTGACTACTTAATCAACCAAAACAACACCATTGCCGAAGCGGTTAGGAAAATACCTGAATACTTCACAGACTTGGGAAAAAGCCGGCTGGACTATTATCCGCATTCTTCCGCTGTTGAAAATTATCATATTCCAAATTATAAACTGCAACCTAACGTGTACGGCGCAGGGTTTTTGTCAGTGGCTGTTTCAAAAAAGTTAAACCACGGAAAAGTCAAGTTCGGTTGGGCTGGGCTGGTTTTTTAAGTTTGTTAAGTAGTTAACCCTTTTCGAGATAATTTCGCATAAGTGATTTCGAAGGGCATCCCCAGAAAGGTTAAATTTTTGGAGTTTTCGAATTTCTTCTGCCAATTCTTTATCCTCAAGCACTTCAGCCATCCACTTTTCAAAGTCTCCTCTGTGGAAGTGAAATTCTAAGGATTTAACGTTCACTTCATTTATTTTTTTCAGGAATTCCTCAATTGAGGAGGCGCTTATTCCAGTGTAATTTCCTATTGAAGTGAAAAAGTAAAATGCTTTTTCTCTCGGAACTGTTCTCAAAATTTTTTCTGCATTCATTTTACTTCTTCCTCTTTATATTATGTGTTTCCTTTATAAATCTTAACTTTTTCTCGTCATCAATTATTGAAAGTTGAGTCTCCTTAAACTTTTTTGTAACTATTGATGTGCGAACTCTTAAAACTCCTGGCAGTGGCGCAACTGAATTTGCTATGAAGTTGTGTAGGCTTTCTTGGTTTTCCGCTAGGACCTTTGCTATTATTAGGAGTTCTTCTGAGAGGGATGTGTAAACTTCCAAGACTTGTGGTGCTTCGCAGAGTTTTTCCGCTACTTTCTCGCTTTCTTTTGGGTCTGTGTAAACGGTCATAATGGCTGTGATGTTTTTTGCTCCAGCCTTTTCAGCATCTATAACCGCAGTGTACTTCTTTATTATTCCGTACTGTTCCATTCTTTTTATTCTCTCGTAAACTGTTGAGTGGGCTATTCCCAAACGTTTACCTATGGCTGTATAAGTTTGTTTTGAATCCTCTTGTAAAGCCTCTAAGATTTTGTAGTCCACAGCATCTAAAGTTGGAATTTTATTTTTAAGTTTCAACGTTTCTCTACTCTTTATTTATTAAGTGAAGTTTTAAATTTATTGTTTTTTGTCGAAAACTATGTTCGGGTTCTGAATTGGAAATTTGTCGGTAAAAACTTTTTTTATCTACAATTTTTCAATTTAAATAGCTTTAACCTACATTTTTGCGAATAAACTGACAAATAAACTTAAATATGCCAATAGAAAACTCTTATAGAAAATTCCAATAGAGCAGTGGTTAAAATGAAGATGCCTAAAGTTTGGGAAATTATTGAAAAATTCAAGGATTTCTGCATGTTTAGAGGTTGGAAAACTTCTAAAACTGAGGATTGGGTTAAAGTTGACGATAAATATCACAACTTCCTCTGGACAAGAAATGTTCATCCATCATCCTTTAAGAGCATAGTTTCAAATGGAAGATGCATAGTTCGGGAAGGCTTGTCTTACCATGTTGTTGAAGCATCCTACACCGCTTGGCTATTTTCCGAAACTCCATCGGAAACCCTTGTTAAAACGGTTTTCGAAAATCCAGCTTTTAACAAAAAAATAGCAATCTACGACTTAAGTCCACTATTTGAAGGAAAAAACATCTGCGAAAAACTCAACAACACAGACAGCCCCGTATTCCAAGAGTTTGAGAGCTTCCTTACGACACAATTAAAAGTTAAGCTTAAACCCCTTTCCAACATCGAGTTTGCCCCTGAAAATTACAGCATTGCTGAAATGGCTTAAAAACAGCGTTTTAAAGGGTTTAAATAAGAGGGAAAGCTTCAGAAAAGCTGTTGTGAGAGATGATGTCCCAAGACGCTGAAAAGATAAAGAAGCTTATAGCATTTAAGAAAAAACTAGAAAAAAGGGTTGAAGATTTAGAATCTGAACTTAAAGAGTTGCAGGCGATGCTTGAAACCGTAAATTCCATACTGCTTGAAAAGGGATTTAAACGCGCCGAAATTGCAAAACCATCAGCCGAAGTTGAGGCTTTACCACCAAAAGAAGAGGTTACAGTTGAACATTCACCGCTTTCCCAAATGGAATATGAAAGTGTTACAGAGTTAAAGGCTGTGTCAGGCGAGCTTCTAGCGAATCTCTACGTAAGCGGAAACTCGTTGCGAGTTGTGCCAGCCGAAGACAAGAGCTTCAATGTTAATACACCGCCTTTCACCCCCTTTCTTGTTGAAAGAGTTTTAGCTAAAATGCAGGAGAAAGACAGCGAACTAGCCAGAACTGGACAGTTAGCGCCGGAAGAAATTTTCTCTTATAACATTGTCAGAGAAGGCGATGTAATCCGTGAAATAACAATTAGAAATTTTGATGAAAACCGTTTAAGAGAGCTTAAATCAAGCATCCGTTGGACGCTGGAGAAAATGTATGAAAAAATGAAAAGCCAAAGCTAATTATCGTCTGTCGAAGTATATGTTTTTGCCTTTCGCAGATAATGGGATTCCCATGATGACTGTTGCTTCTGGAAGCATTCCAAGCATTAAAGCGGCTGTTCCAATGCGGTACATTATGCGGTTGTCAACGTTCAACAAACCTGCCATTTTCACGGCTGAACCCAAAGCTATTCCCAAATCTAAAGCCTTAAAAATGCATGTGGGCCCGTAAAAGTCCTGTCCAAGCTTTTTCGCTTTTTCTTGGAATTCTCCGCAGTTTTTGTAGCCGCATGCTCCACAGTTTAATCCGAAGCTTTTGTCGCCTCTAACTCCAATTAAGACAACTGCCTCTGAGTCTTTGACGTTTTTTGCGTCTCTTTTGAACCCCTCATTTTTTCTTGTTTCGCCTATTTCCTCCATTTTATTGGCGATTGCGTCCTTTTCCTCGCCGTAAACGATTGCCGTTAAAATGTCGTCTACACCGCCTGATTTCGGGGCTGTTCTCGCCGCCACAAGCATTAGTTCTGCTACTTGTAAAAGCGCTTCTTTTTCTCCGTTTTTGCCTTCAATTATTGGCGGGTTCATTTTAAACCCTTTTTAGATGCGAATTCGTTTATAGTGGGCTGAAGGCTTTCTTTAGCATCTCTAACACCGTGTTTAATTGTCCAGTGTAAACGCTTATGGCAAAGAAGGAAACGCCTAAAAGAAGCAAAAGCGCTCCTACAACTCTGCGTTGTGGAATTTCCATTTTCGCTTACCCCAAATGTTTTCTTATAAGCGCCTCAATTTGTTTTTTGGGAACAACCCCCACTATCCTCTCGACTTCCCTTCCGTTCTTTATTATTACAACTGTTGGGATGCTGAAGATTTGGAAGCGCTCCGCAGTTTCGGGGTTTTCGTCAACATTAAGTTTTCCAACGAAAACTTTTCCGCTGTATTCTTTTGCTAACTCGTCTATTACAGGGGCGAAAGCTAAGCATGGACCGCACCATGAAGCCCAAAAATCTATTAGGGCTATTGGCTTTTGCCCAACAATTTCGTTGAAGTTTGAATCTGTTAGATGGAACGGTTCAGCAGTCATCTTACGCACTTTCTCCATAAACATTTTAAGCTTCTTTTCTCTGATACGCTTCAGTTCTCTATCTTCCCCAAATATAAATTGTTCGTGTCCGTCGTTCATGAACTTTCCGTCAGCCACGCCTTGGAGAGGCGTGTAAAGCCTTAAGCCTTTTGTAGGCTTCTTTTGGATTTGAAATTTCGGCTGTTAACTTTTCGAATGGGCACATGTCAGCTTCAAAATCCATTATGTTTTCAACAATTTTTTCCCATTCATGGTAAATTTTATGTTTTTCAAGAGTTTCCTTTGCTCTTTTACTTAGGATTACTGCGTAAACGTTTTTGACTTCCGCATAAGCGCATAAGAAGGCTATGGCTTTTCCTACAATTGTGTCGGCGACAGAAGCCTCTTTAAGTTTTCCGTTGAGCTTTTCGATTGCTTCTAAAAAACCCGAGATTCCGCTGGATGAACACTCAAAAATTATTTCTCCATTCTTCACTATGGAAAGCGTTATGCCTTTTCCGTTTAATAAACGCTTTTTCGCTAGGATTAAATCTTGTCTTTCCATTTTCAACATGATAATGAAAAATATTAATTTATGGCTTTTCTACAATGAAAAGCTGGTTTTCCGGCGTATGGGCAATTTCCCAAGCTAGCTTTTCGTTTTGGGAACCCTTTGAAATTTTTTCCATTAATGTTTCCGTTACTTGCGGATTAACCGATATCTTTAATGTTTTGCCAATTTTTACGCTTTGAAAATAAGCGGTTATGTCTTTTTGTGAATTTTTTATTTTTAACTTTTGGTTTCCAACGGTGCATTGGGTTGCAATTTGAATTCCGTCAAGAACACATGAAAAAGGAATTGAAAGCGGAACTTCAGCCGTCACTTGTAAGGCGTCATTTCCGCTGTTGGCTGAATTTAAAATTCTTTTGGCAATTTCTCCCATTTTAACGCCAATAACCACAAAAGGACCCAAATGCCCATGTAAATCTACAGCCTTCTCTATAAGCTCCGTGAAATCTACATCTACCTTGAGAGTTTCTGCCTTCATTCTATTACACCCTTGTCAGACTAATTCGTGTAGATAACACTTTAATTAAAGTAATGCCTACTGCCGCTCCGATGATGCCGCCAATCATATGCAAAACCGCAAAGAAAGCCACACCCCCAAACTGCTTTATCAACTTATCTGGGCTCATGAAAATGTAGCCTATTATGATTCCTGCTGTTGCTGTGGAAACCACTGATGCGAAGAATAGACTGATTACACTTAGCTTTGGTTTTTCTAAGCTGTTCCTGTGTCCGATGAGTTTTGTTATGACATCGAAGATTATGCTTGCGGCTGTAAAGCCTAAGAATTGGGTGGAGGATGGGTTAAGCGTTAAAGTTACGATTGTCGCAATTGTGCCGGTAGTGGTTACTGCTCCAAATTTTCTAACCCACCATAACGTTAGAATGAATATGAACACGCCTAAAGTGTCGCAGAGGAAAGGCAGATTGGTGGCTCTCCAAAAGATTGGCGCAATATAAGCGCTCAGCACACCGTACAAAGCTGCGCTTATGGCTATGGCAGCAACTTGCTTGCTTGTGAAATAAGCCAATCTGGTAACACCCTTTAACAATTTAGTAACACCATCCATATAAAAAGCTTACTTTCCCCAAATTCCATTGCTAAATAGGCGAGCTAAGTTTCCCCAGAGCATCAGTTAGAAAAAAAGCTTTATGGTAAATCCGCCAATCACAATTGAGGAAGCTGGATGACAAAAATAGTTCGTGTTGGAGTGACTTTTCCACCAGATTTACTTAAGGACTTTGACAAAATAATCAGTAAAATGGGTTATGAAAACCGTTCTAAGGCTGTTCAAGACGCTGTTAGATTGTTTGTTTCTGAAAAGAAGTGGCTTCAAGAAGAAAGAGGTGTGCAGGCTGGGGTGCTTATGATGGTTTACGACCACGAGGTTAAGGAGTTGGAAAGCACTTTAACAGACGTTCAACACCGATATTCCCGCATAATCTGTTCGACAATGCACATTCACTTAAACGAGAGGGACTGCCTAGAAGCTGTAGCCGTGAAGGGCGACGCCGCTGAAATCAGAAAGTTAAGCGATGAATTGGCAGCGAAAAAAGGCGTGAAAATCCTAAAAACAGTATTGGTTTCCGCCTGACGCTTTTCAATTTGTTAATTCAAACATTTTTTCAAGGGCTTTTCTGGCTTTTTCCGCTATGGGTTTCGGAACTGTAATCACGTGTTTTTCTTCTTTCAAGCTTGTGTAAAGCCTTTCAAGAGTGTTTAGCTTCATGTTGGGGCAAACAGCTCCTTCATATGCTAAGATAAACTGTTTTTCAGGGTTATCCTTTCTTAATCGGTGCAGAATTCCCTCTTCAGTAGCTACAATAAAAGTTTTGGCTTTGCTTTCCCGTGCGTAACGGCACATCTGCGACGTGCTTCCAACAAAGTCGGCTATACTGCGCATTTCAGAAGTGCATTCGGGATGAACCATAACAACAGCGTCTGGACGCTCAACCTTAAGCACCTGCACGTCTTCTGGGTGAAAAAGCAAATGTGTCGGGCAGAAACCCCATTCTGGAATTGGAATAACCGTCTTTCCAGTTTTCTCTTGAACGTAATCCGCCAAGTTGCGGTCCGGCCCGAAAAGCACGGTGTCCGCATCCAGCGACTCTATAACTTTCACGGCGTTCGCCGACGTGCAACATATGTCACAGTAGGCTTTCGCCGAAGCTAAAGTGTTCACGTATAGGACTACTGGCACAAGCGGATAAAGCACTTTCCACCTTTTAATTTCGTCAACCGTAAGCATCTGCGCCATTGGGCATCTTGCGCTTAAAGTTGGCAACAAAACCTTCTTGTCTGGATTTAAAATTGCGGCTGATTCCGCCATAAAATCCACGGCTGAAAAAACTATGATTTCCGCTTCTTTTTCTTCCATGGCTTTTCTGCTTAACTCTATACTGTCGCCAACATAATCCGCAATATCTTGAATTTCAGGACGCTGATAATTATGCGCCAATATTACTGCTTTCTTTTCCCTTTTTAGCCTCTTTATCTCTTCAACTAAATTCACTTAACATTCGCCTTTCAAGTTTAGGGTTTCTCTAATAGTGCGCAAAAATATATTTTTTGCCCACTGGCTGTTGTCAACGGGAAGGTCTAAATGTGATGTTGATGGCAGTATTTGTGGAAGTGGGTTGTCGCAAGTTTTATATTCTATAACTATAATTATAGAGTCGGTGATGACGTGCCGACAACCGTTCAAGTAGACGAAAAAACGCTTCAGTTACTTAACAAGTTAAAAAAGGAAATGGGAGCGAGGAGCCACGACGAGGTTATTAAGACGCTAATTTCCGAGAGAAAGAAAATCTCCCGCTCAATGTTTGGGACAAATCCTAAATTGAAGCCTTTTTCAAGGGAGGAAGAGGCTGAATGCCATGAGTTATAGATACGTTGTTGACGCCTACGCTTGGATAGAGTATTTTAGAGGTTCTAAATCTGGGGAAGTTGCCAAAAAATACATAGAAAGTGGGGGTTCAGCAACTCCAACAATAGTTGTTTCAGAAATTAGCAGAAAACTACTGAGAGAAATCGAGCTTGGAAATGAAACTCATGAAGGAAGATTAAAACGTCTAGAGTTTATAAGAGCAGCAAGTCAAATAGTTGATTTGGATTTTGAAATTGCGGCTGAAGCAGGCGAAATTGACTTGGACATGAAAAAGAAAGTGAAAGACTGGGGTTTGGCGGACTCAATAATCTTATGCACGGCAAGAACAGCTAAAGGAAAAGTTGTCACTGGAGACGAGCACTTTAGAGGATTAGAAGAAACAATTTTCATTAAAGAATAATTTCTATCTATAGCGTTTTCTTAACTTTTATATATTCGGCTATAAATTCTAGGAAAGTTAAAGGAAGCCATATAAATGGAATTAGCCATAGAAACAGTTGATTTAACAAAAAGGTATGGTTCACTAACTGCGGTAAACAAGCTTAACTTAAAGGTTGAACGAAACACAATACATGGTTTTCTCGGTCCAAACGGGGCTGGGAAAACCACTACAATAAAAATTCTGACGGGATTGTTAACGCCGGATGAAGGTACAGTTAAGGTTTTAGGGCAAGAAGTGCGTGGAGACACGCCGGATGTTAGGTTAAAGGTTGGTTATATGCCTGAACTTCCAAAGTTTCCAAAGCACTTGCGTGGTTGGGAACTTTTGGATATTTATGGAAGAATGTATGGCATGAGTGAGCAACAACGCAGGGAGCAAATACCCAAACTGCTTGATATGGTTGGGCTTAAAGGCAGAGAAAAAGATTTCATTGGAAAATATAGTAAGGGCATGCAACAGCGCATTGGCATTGCCCAAGCCTTGTTAAACGAGCCTGAACTGGTTATTTTAGACGAGCCAAGTTTGGGTTTAGACCCCGTTGGCATGGTTGAAATTAGAGAATTAGTGAAGGAAATAGCCAAAGAAGGCAGAACCGTTTTCATCTCATCCCATCTTCTTTTTGAGGTTGAACAGATATGCACTCACGTAACCATAATCCATAAAGGAGTTTCCCTAGCTTCAGACACGCTTCAAAACGTTTATGGCAAGCTTTCGGGACCAACATTGTTACAAGTGGAAGTTGCCAAGCTTTCAGAAGAAATTGTTGAAAACGTAAAGAAACTGCCTTTTGTTTCCGGCATATCACGTGAAGACGACACCTTAACAATTGAATTGAAAACACGCGATGACGTTAGGCAGCAAATATCCCAAGAAATAACAAAATCTGGAGGAGTTATTACCGCCATGAACGTTAAGGGGCAAACGCTTGAAGAAGTTTTTATGCGGCTTGTCGCTAAATCGTCGGAGGGTAAAAGCTGAATGACCGCTAAGGCGAAGCCTAACTGGAAAACCCGTTTTTGGGCGGTTGTGAAATATGAGCTTTTATGGAATATTCGAAAGAAAAAGTTCATAGGCGTGATTGCAATTGCCTTTGTCTTCACTACTCTTTCCTTGGTTTTGCCAGTGGTTATGAGCAACGTGACGGGTCAACCGCTGAAGCCAAATCCGGACTATGTTGTTTCTTCTCTTGCCAACATTAGCGGGTTCAACTTTTTCCTTTTCGCCGTAGTAACAGTTATGAACAGCATTTCAGGCGAGTTTGAAAGCGGCACCATTGTTTCTTTGCTTACGAAACCCGTTTCTCGAACAATTGTTTTCTGCGGCAAACTTTTTGCAGCGTTTATCACCCTTTTCTCGGCTTACGCCATTCTTTTCTTGTATTCAACCATCGGCGGAACAATCATTTACGGTCCCCAAAATAACTTGCATTTAATCCCGCTTTTATTGTTTGGAATTCTCATTAGCACATTTGTCTATGTATCCATGGTTCTAGCCATAGGCTCAATTTCAAAAAGCTCTTTAATAGCCGCTCTTGGAACATTCGGATCTTTCATCGCCTTAAGCATAAGCTCTTCAATACTTTCCATGTTCACAGATTATGCTTGGATTCTCAATTATCTGCCCGGAAGCGGAGCCACAGGCTACATAAAGGAGTTGAACCCGCAGAATCCATACCTGCCGGGAATGGCGGTGTTCACTGGAACGGACGGTATCGCCGCCAACCTAATTACCCATATACTTCACCCATCAATGGAGGTGGTCTTCTACAAAGTTGGCGGAATTACAAATGGACAACCCAGTTTGTGGACTGAACTTTACTCAGAACCAATCTCGCTTATCGTACTAAGAGCAATGGTTGTAGCGGCAATTTACATTTTCATCTTCCTATTCATTGCATGGTATGCCTTCAAACTGGCAGAAGTGATGGAGTAAAGCTGGATTTTGGTGCGGCGGGCCGGATTTGAACCGGCGAACCCCTACGGGAGAGGATGGCTCATAGGGGTTTAAGCCCTAAACGCCGATCTTGAGTCCTCCGCGTTAGACCTGGCTTCGCTACCGCCGCTTCAAAATAAACTTTAGTTTCTCTCTATTAAATTATTTTCTTATGTGTTCACAATGAAACCTAACATACAAAATATTAGCCCTTTTTCAAACGTCATCGTCAATTTTCCTATAAACCAGACGACATTTAAACCACCCAAATATTATTGTTATTTTCCACCCAAAAACAACAACAATTACAGTTGAAAACATCTAAGTTACATGAAAAAGTTTATATCGGAGCTGTGTGGTTTACGTGTTTAGCCTCTTAAACCAGAAACCATTTTTAAGTGGAGGAAATTGAAAGTTTGAGGAAACCCGCATCATATAAACATGTCCATAAACGCTTAAATGTTAAATTTGCGGGGGGTTAAACAAATTGGCTCAAATTTCAAAAGGAGACATAAATCTTCTATTGAAAGCATTTTTTAAAGAGAAGGGATTAGTCCGCCAACATTTAGACTCTTACAACGAGTTTGTAGACCATGGCTTACAGGAAATAATTGACGAGGTTGGCGAAATTCCAATAGAAGTTCCAGAAAATCCATACACAGTGAAGCTTGGACAAGTTTGGATAATAGACCCTCAAACGCGCATAACTGGTCCATACGTGACGGAAGTGGACGGCACAAAACATGAAATTTACCCCATGGAGGCAAGGCTTCGAAACCTAACGTATGCAGCACCCGTAGCCCTTGAAATGACACCTGTCATAGATGGCAGAGAGCAGGATACTGAGCTTGTCTATATTGGGAATATCCCTGTGATGTTGAAGTCAAAATTATGTTTCCTTTCGCAACTTTCAAGAGATGAGCTGATAGCTTGTGGAGAAGACCCTGACGACCCAGGCGGCTACTTCATAGTGAACGGTTCAGAACGTGTAATAGTGGCTATGGAGGATTTGGCTCCAAACCGTGTAATAGTGGATATAGACGAGAAAGGCGCAACACCCGTGTATCAGGCGAAAATGTTCTCCACAACTGTGGGTTTCAGGGCTAGAATAGAATTGAAGTTGAAATCAGACGGCGTGATATATGTTTCAATGCCCGGTGTACCCACAGAAATTCCCATTGTTATTGTGATGCGTGCTTTGGGTTTGGAGTCGGATAAGGAAATAGCCGAGGCGATTTCTGTTGAAAAAGAAATACAAGTGGAACTTGAGCCTTCATTTGAAAAAGCCGTGGGCGTTGACACTGTAAAAGATGCTATTCTCTTCATTGGAAACCGTGTCGCCCACGGTCAAGTTGAGGAATACCGCATACAAAAAGCTGAAAATATACTTGACAAAAACTTTTTGCCGCATCTCGGTAGAACAAACCAAAACAGAAAAGAAAAAGCTTTGTTTCTCGGCGAAATGGCTTGCAGAGTAATAGAATTGAAACTTGGAAGAAGAAAACCCGACGACAAAGACCACTTCAAAAACAAAAGACTGCGGCTAGCGGGACCGTTGCTTGCTGATTTGTTCCGTGTAGCCTTCAGAAACCTTGTCAGAGACATAAAGTATCAGCTTGAACGTATAGGCGTGAAAGGACCAGTAATAACTGTTTCAGCCGCCGTTCGCCCTGGAATAATAACCGAAAGGCTTCAACATGCGCTTGCGACTGGAAACTGGGGTAGGGGAAGGGTTGGCGTAACCCAACTTTTAGACAGAACAAATCACATTTCAGCTTTAAGCCATTTGCGAAGGTTGCAGTCGCCTTTAAGCCGAAGCCAGCCGAACTTTGAAGCAAGAGACTTACACCCAACACATTGGGGTCGCTTATGCCCAAACGAAACCCCTGAAGGTTCAAACTGTGGTCTTGTCAAAAACTTAGCTTTGTCCGCATGTATCTCCGTGGGTATAAATCCTGAGAAAATAAGGCGAATTCTCTTCAGCATGGGCGTAACGCCCGTTCACGAGGCAAACGAAGCACTTAAGCTTTCAGGAGCAAAAGTGTTCGTTGACGGAAACCTCGTTGGATATTGCCGTTCCCCAGAAGATTTAACACGTGAATTTAGGGAAAGGCGAAGAACTGGCGAAATCTCAACAGAGGTCAACATAGCCTACTTCTCAAAATCTCATGGAGAAAAAGATGAAATATATGTTAACTGCGACGAGGGAAGAGTTAGGAGACCCCTCATAATCGTTGAACATGGCGTTCCAAAGCTTCAGCCAGAACATGTCGAAAAAATTGCTTCCGGAGAATGGTCATGGGAGGACCTTGTCAAAAACGGCATAATTGAATATTTGGACGCTGAGGAAGAGGAAAACGCTTATGTAGCCTTAAGCCTTGAAGAGGTAACTCCAGAACACACG
The DNA here is from genome assembly GCA_038848005.1 of Bathyarchaeia archaeon. Taxonomy (GTDB): domain Archaea; phylum Thermoproteota; class Bathyarchaeia; order Bathyarchaeales; family Bathycorpusculaceae; genus JAWCNN01. The sequence continues at coordinate 21,158 of JAWCNZ010000011.1, forward strand.
CATGTTGAAATTGCAACGCATATTATTCTTGGCATTTGCGCCTCAACAATACCCTACACAGAACACAACCAGTCACCGCGCAATTCTTATCAGGCGGCTATGGCGAAACAAGCCTTGGGAGTTTACGCAACAAACTTTCACCAACGCGTAGACTCAAGGTCGCATATTCTACATTACCCACAAATTCCGCTTGTTGAAACAGCCTTAATGGACATTTTGGGATATAAACTTCGTCCGTCTGGACAAAACTGTGTAGTAGCCGTATTATCCTATGAAGGCTACAACATGGAAGACGCTCTAATCTTTAATAAAGCATCAATTGAAAGAGGCTTGGCGCGCTCAACCTTTTATAGGATTTATGAGGCAGAATGCCGCCAGTACCTTGGCGGATTAAAAGACAAATTCATCGTGCCTGAGCCTGGAACACGTGGTTTCAGAGGTGAGCAATATTATAGGCTTCTTGAACCAGATGGCATAATAAGCCTTGAAGCCAACGTTTCAGGCGGAGACGTTTTAATTGGTAGAATTAGCCCGCCGAGGTTTATTGAGGAATATAAGGAGTTTGAAGTGAAAGGCCCTTCGATGCGTGACACGTCCGTGGATATGCGTCCGTCGGAAACTGGAATTGTTGATGCCATTTTCTTAACGGAGTCTGGGGAGGGAAGCAAACTTGTAAAGGTTAGAGTTAGAGACCAACGCATTCCAGAGTTAGGCGACAAGTTTGCCTCCCGCCACGGACAAAAAGGCGTTATAGGGTTAATTGTTCCACAAGAGGACATGCCCTTCACTGAAGACGGCATAGTTCCAGACATCATAATTAATCCGCACGCTATTCCCTCAAGAATGACGATTGGACAGTTTGTGGAGTCACTGGCTGGAAAAGTTGCCGCTGTAAGGGGAAAACCAGTTGATGGCACACCCTTCTCAAATGAAAGGTCTGAGGAGCTTAGAAAAGCCCTAATTAGGCTTGGGTTCAGCCATACAGGCAACGAAGTATTCTACAATGGTGTGACAGGCGAAAAATTTGTTGCGGAAATTTTCGTTGGAGTAGTGTACTACCAGAAGTTGCATCACATGGTCGCCGACAAAATACATGCAAGAGCTAGAGGACAAGTGCAGATGCTGACTAGACAACCCACAGAAGGGCGAGCCAGAGGCGGAGGCTTAAGGTTCGGCGAAATGGAACGTGACTGCCTAATTGGGCATGGAGCTGCCATGCTTCTTCGAGATAGGCTTTTGGAAGAATCTGACAAGTACACGCTTTATATTTGTGAAAGCTGCGGTTACATAGCCTATTACGACATGAAACAGCGCAAATACATTTGTAGAATATGCGGAGACAAGGCAAAGATTTCGCCCGTAATAGTTTCTTATGCTTTCAAGCTTCTCCTCCAAGAATTAATGAGCCTTTGCATAGCTCCAAAATTAAAACTTAAGGAGAAAGCCTAACATGGCTGAAGAAGTCGTTCATAAGGTTGTGGACAACATTCAATTCAGTTTGTTCTCACCACAAGAATTGCGCAAACTTTCAGTTGTGGAAATTCAAACACCAGACACATACGACGAAGACGGAGCTCCAATAACAGCTGGTCTTATGGATGGTAGGCTTGGAACCCTTGAGCCGAGGCAGAGATGCAAAACATGTGGAAACACGGCTATTCGATGTCCAGGCCATTTCGGACACATCGAACTTGCAGTTCCAATAGTGCATATAGAATTTACAAAACTAATCTATGAACTTCTGAAATCCACTTGTCGAAACTGCGGGCGCATTCTTCTTCCAGATGACGCCATAAAAAGGGCTAAAGCCAGAATTGAAAAGAGCCGTCGACTTTTAGGCATGGTTACAGAGGAATTTTACAAGTCTGTTATTCAAGAAATAAAGGCTAAGCAGTGTCCACATTGCGGAGCTGTTCAATACAAAGTGGTTTTTGAAAAACCAACCAAATTTACAGAGCAAATTCCAGGAAGCGGTTCAGAACCTTTAACTCCAAGCATGATTAGGGAAAGGCTTGAACGTATACCCGACGAAGACCTTGAAATTTTAGGTTTCAATCCCAAAGCTGCACGTCCAGAATGGATGGTTCTGCAAGTTTTGCCAGTTCCACCAGTATATGTGCGTCCGTCCATAACGCTTGAATCTGGGATTCGCTCGGAAGACGACCTAACCCACAAACTTGTTGACATAATCCGCATTAACCAGAGGCTCAAGGAAAACATGGATGCTGGCGCACCAACCCTCATAATCCAAGACCTCTCAGAGCTTTTGCAATATCATGTGACAACATACTTCAACAATGAAGCTTCTGGGATTCCTCCAGCGCGACACCGTTCTGGCAGAGCCTTAAAAACTTTATCACAGAGGCTTAAGGGTAAAGAGGGAAGGTTTAGAAGCAACCTTTCTGGAAAAAGGGTTGATTTTTCCGCTCGCACAGTGGTTTCTCCAGATCCAAACCTTGACATAAACGAGGTTGGCGTTCCAATAGAAGTTGCCATGCGATTGTCCGTGCCAGAAAAAGTTACGGATTGGAACATTGAGGAAATGCGGAAACTCGTTATAAATGGACCTGAAAAGTACCCGGGTGCGCTTTACATTATACGACCTGACGGCAAACGCATAAGGCTTGAGTTTGTTGCTGATAGGGAAAAAGTTGCTGAGGCTTTAATGCCTGGCTTTATTGTGGAACGCCACCTTAAAAACGGGGACATAGCCATCTTCAACCGTCAACCTTCGCTTCACCGCATGTCGATAATGGCGCATAGAGTCCGTGTTTTACCATACAAAACCTTCCGCCTACACTTGTGTGTTTGTCCGCCTTACAACGCAGATTTTGACGGAGACGAAATGAACCTTCATATACCGCAAAGCGAAGAAGCCCGAACAGAAGCGCTTCTGCTAATGCAAGTTCAAGACCAGATACTCTCGCCGAGGTTTGGCGGTCCAATAATAGGGGCAATCCGAGACTTTATAACCGCAGCTTACCTATTCACAAGAAAAACAAACTACCTAACAAAAGAAGAAGTTTGCAATTTACTCATGGCAGCTGGATATGAAGGGCCACTTCCAGAACCTAAAATAAAGGAACCTCAGCCATTATGGACTGGTAAACAAATTTTCAGTTTGTTCCTGCCTAAAAACATGAATTATGCCTTGAAAGCCAACATTTGCCTTGGATGTGCGAAATGCGAGGGCGAAAATTGCAAGCATGACGCTTATGTCGTTGTGAAAAACGGTGAGCTTGTAAGCGGCGTCATAGACAGGCGCTCCATCGGCGCAGAACAGTCTGAAAGCCTCCTGCATAGGATAATTAAGGATTATGGAACAAAAGCTGGAAGAGAATTCCTAAACAAGATAACGAGGCTTTTAAAGCGTTTCATATCAATGCGTGGTTTCACCTATTCCTATGACGAGCTTGTTTTGTCGCCGGCGGCTGAAAACAAAATAAACAAGACGATGGAGCGAGTTGAGAAAAAAGTTAAGGAGCTCATAGAAAATTATCGTAAAGGCACGTTGCCAAGGCTTCCTGGACAAACTTTGGAGGATTCCTTCGAAATTTATGTAATGAACGAGCTGGCAAAAGCCCGAGATGAAGCTGGAAAAATAGCTGACGAAGACTTCACACTTGAAAACGCTGGCATAGTAATGACAAGAACAGGCGCTAGAGGCTCAAGCCTAAACATTGGACAAATGAGCGCGTGCATAGGACAACAGTCAGTGCGCGGAAAAAGGATACTTCGTGGCTATTTGGGACGGGCGCTTCCCCACTTTAAGCCTGGAGATCCAAGTCCAAAAGCCAGAGGTTTCGTGTATTCCTCTTATCAGAAGGGGTTGGACGCTATTGAATTTTTCTTCCACGCCATGGGTGGACGGGAAGGACTTGTCGACACAGCCGTTCGAACACAGCAAAGCGGTTACATGCAGAGACGCCTCATCAACGCGTTGGAGCATATACGCCTGGAATACGATGGAACTGTTAGAAACTCAGCTGGAGACATAATTCAATTCAAATACGGCGAAGACGGAGTTGACCCCGCCAAAAGCGATCATGGAAAAGCCGTGAACGTAAGCCGCTTAGTTGAACAGTTAAAAATAGCTGGAAAAGAGGGTAGAGCTGCCTCAGCCGAATACATCCAGAAAAAACTTGAGGAAGTTAAAGACCAACTCACGCCTTTGCTTATAGAGGAGCTTAAACAAAATTTAGCTAAAGCCAAACTGAGCAAGGAAGGCGTGGACGAAGCGGTTAGGTTAACGGTTGAACATTACAAGCGTGCATTAATGGAGCCAGGCGAAGCCGTTGGAATAGTTGCAGCCCAATCAATAGGTGAACCGGGCACACAGATGACCCTTAGAACGTTCCATTATGCTGGAGTTAGAGAACAAAACGTAACCTTGGGTTTGCCGAGGCTCATAGAAATTGTTGATGCCAGAAGGGTTCCATCCACGCCTATAATGACCATTTACCTTACAGGCGAATATAAGAAAAGCAGGGAAGCCGCTGTGAAAGTTGCACGTAAAATACTTTACACGACGTTGGAGGATTTGACTGAAAAAATTTATGAGGATCCCATGCGCGAGGAAATAGTTGTTGAGCTTAACAAGTCGATGATGGAAGACCGTGGAGTGACCTTAGAGGAGTTAAAGGAGAAACTGCAGATACAAAACTGCAGCGTAAGTATAAGAGGAAGTAAAATACATATAAAGCCCAAAAAGGCTGATGTCCTCAAAAAATTGTTGGATAAGGTTTCGTCGTTTTATGTTAAGGGGATTCCAGGCATAAAGCGTGCGCTTGTCACGGAAGAACACGGTGAATGGGTTATACGGACCGACGGTTCAAACTTGCCTAAAGTTTTAGAAGTCGCTGGAGTGGACACCACACGAACAACAACAAATAACATTCATGAAATAGCGAAAACTTTGGGGATAGAGGCTGCCAGAAACGCCCTAATAAGCGAGTCTAAAAGCGTTTTGGAGGATCAAGGGTTGGACGTTGACATTCGCCATGTTATGCTTGTCGCTGACATGATGACTTCGACGGGTGAAGTGCAGCAGATTGGACGTCACGGCATAAGCGGTAAAAAGTCAAGTGTTTTGGCTAGGGCTGCTTTTGAGATAACCGTTCCAAACATCGTTGACGCTGCGGTTAAAGGCGAAAGCGACCCGTTGGAAGGCGTAACCGAAAACGTTATTGTTGGGCAGTCCATACCAATCGGCACGGGACTTGTAGAGTTGTACATGTCAACAAGCGATTTAAGAAGGGAAAACAAATGATAGACTTGGACAAGGCTATTGCAGCGGCTGTGAAAACTGGCAAGGTGCTTTTTGGAGCAAACTTCGCCCTTCAAAACGCCAAAACTGGAAGGGCAAAACTGATAATTTTGGCTGCAAACTGTCCCAAAACAGTACGTGAAGACATAGAATACTATTGCAAACTCTCAAACGTTCCAATAATAACCTATAAAGGTTCATCGATTGATTTGGCAGCTGTCTGCGGTAAACCGTTCACTGTTGCAGCGTTAAGTATAAGAGAGCCCGGTGACTCAGAAATTCTTAGAGTAATAGAAAACAGTGAAACTGAGGAAACTGTTGGAGGAAGCGAATGACCAGCGGAATAAAATTCACCAGTACAGAAATGCGTTATATAGCGTTGTTTGAAAGTATAACAGGCGCAAGTGTTAAGGACTGCATAGTTGATGAGGAGCAGGGGCGTGTAATATTTGTTGTCAATGAGGGACAGATTGGCGTTGCTATTGGGAAGGGTGGAAGAAACATTCGAACCTTAGAGAAGATGACTGGGAAAAAACATGAAATAATTGAGTACTCAGACGACCCAGCACAATTCATTAAAAATGCTTTAAAACCAGCAGTGGTTAAGGAAGTGCGCATAACGCCGAAACCTGATGGAAAAACAATAGCTGTTGTAACAGTTAACCCGCGAGATAAAGGTGTAGCCATAGGAAAAAACGGGAGAAACGCCGAGCGTCTACGCTTTTTGGCTAAAAGGTACTTCCAAATACAAAACATCAGCATAACATAGAAGGGATAAAAACATGAAAAAATATGCTGTTACTTTAGCGCCTCTTCTGTTGATGGCATTATCTGTGTTTGTTGGCAGAGCGTATGCCCAAGATGAATCTTTCATAGACCAGTTTATCGGAAGCCCTCTGCTGGTTCTCGCCGCAATAATTGCTATTGATGTTATAGCCTTCATCTACCATAAAATAAGGAAATAGCCTCAACTTTCGGTTTTTAAAATTAGGTCTATGAGGGCTTTTTGGTCCACTTCCGCACGTGTTCTCCAATCTAGGTATAACTGTTCGTTTTCGTCTTGTGTTAAATATCCATAGCGAATGTAACGGTCAATGTTTAAGCCAACTTTCCAGCCTGGAAGTTTTTCACGTAAAAGCGCTTCAACTTCTTTGCGTGGCGCTTTTCCTCCCTTTGACGTTATATAAGCTATTGTTATTGCTAAGCCTGCTAAATCGTCGATTCGCCACCCTATCATTTTAGCCTCTTTCGGCGTTAAATCTCCTCGCAATGTAATGTAAAATCTGGCTTTGTCGAAATCCTCTAAAGTTGGTTTTTCCACAGCCTTTCCATTTTCAAAAACCGTTTTAACCTGCAAATCCAAAGCCTTCAAATAATCATCCAAAATTTTCAGCACTTTTGGATAATCAGCGCCTAATGCTTTCCGAAGTTCCCATCCTTTAACTCCTGGCTTTTTATGTCTTCGGTAAAAGAGCATGTGAACTGCTCTTTTCACTTTGCTTGCGTAGTAGCCCTTCCTCTTGCTCACTTTTGGTTTTTCTCCTTTCGCCATTTTATCCATTCTTCTGGCGAAACAACTATGGGAATGGAAACCAGTTGTTTCTTGCTTATTTTTGCTGTTGGTTTTTCGTTGAGTTTTATGAAGATTTCTTCTTTTAATGGGTAAACCTCTAATGTTGCATAGCCGTATGTAACCAAAAAACTTGTTAAGAAGGCTCTTTGCACTGTTTCCTCGTAGCTTTCTGCTCCAACAAAATCCCAATATGAGATTTTCCCGTTTTCGCCAACTTTCGCTTTAAGTTCTTGCCACAAATTTTCCATTTCTTCTGTGAAGGTTTTTTCCCGCAGTATTCTCTGTTCAACAAGTTCTTCACGGCTTGCAAAGCCTATTTCGGCTGTTGCTAATGGAAAATCTTTCCATCTCTCTTTTATGGGTAGGAGGCTGTTCCAATAGCTGATGGCTTCTGAGAGGCTGTGGAGCGAAATTTGCTCCAACTCTATTGTTGGATGCCAAACTTTAAGGAAAATTTCAACCATTTCAGCCTTTTCTATCTGTTTAAGTTTTTTTTCAAGCAGAAATGGGTCTGTGTATAGGCTTGTGGAGCGGTTTTTCACCCATTCGCTTTGAAGTTTTATAACAGAAGCTAAATGATGCACTGTTTCAGCGTCTAGGCATAAGTCTTCAATGTTTTCCCACTCTGGAAAGTATTCCCTAACCACACCTATGATTTCTTCAACATTTATTAAAAATGGGTCAAGCGAACGGTCTTCAACAGACCTGCACATTTCTATTATACGTTGAAGTTTTTCCCTTCCAGTTTTTATTCGCTCTTTTTTGGACGGTTGCATTAGGCAACCTCTCTGATTATGGATTTGCCCTCAACATTTTGAACAGTGATTATGTTTACATCTTCCCGTGCAAATGTCACTTGGCTCGGCGTGATAACAATGTACTGGGCGTTTGCATCCTTAATCGTTGAAATTAGCATTTGAGCGACCACTTCACGGTTTTTCGGGTCCATGTGAATGTCATATTCATCAACCGCCCTAAACGGTGAACGCACATGCTGTTGCAAAGCCAACAGAAAACTCATTGTAGCAGTTGTTCTTTCACCGCCGCTCTGCGTGTAAGCATCCAACGGAACGGGCTTTCCACCCTTAAAGCCGACGAGAATCTCCAGTCCAGCAGCTTCAATATCATGCCCGTTAACAAGCCTAACCTCGCCGACAGCTTGAGTTTGAGCTAAAATCTTTTGGTATTCCAAATTTACACGGTCAAGAAGTCTTTGGATAACTGTCCGCCAGTTTTGCATTCGCACTTTAACTTCTTCCAAAGCCTTTTCACGGTTTTCGGCGACTTGCTGTGCTTTCTCCTTCAGTTCCAAGTAAAGTTTTGAGTAGGATTCATACATGTGTTCAATGTCCTCTGAAACATCGGCAAGCGCAGCCAAATGCCCATTCGTGACGCGAATCTCGTCGAGGATTTCATTGACGCTTTTTATAACGGCAATTCTTGATCCTGTCTGCTCAGCCTTCGCCAAAACCTCGTTTAAATGTGCCTTTGCACTTTTAAGCTCGTTCTCAAGTCTCTCCAACTCGGCTTTTGCGTTTTCTCTACGATATTGAAGCAAAGCCAAAGCAATTCTGCTATCCACAACTTGGCTGCTAACCTTTTCAATTTCCTCTTCCAAAATTTTTGTTCTTTTTTGGTTCTCATCCATCTCCACGTTCAACTTTGAAATTTGCATGTTGGAATTTTGCATAAGCTCCTTTAAATTTTCACTTTTCAGAAATTTCAACTGTACATATCTTGCCTGAGATAGGGAGTTTCCAGTTTCCAGCATGGTTGTTTCCTTAAGCAGTTGTTCACAAAATGAAATTGTTGTTTCGTTTACGGCTCTTTCACGTTCAAGATTTAGGCGTTCGTTAAAAAGCGTTTTCCATTCGCCCCTCAATTTTTCCAATTCATTCTGTTGAACAGTCAAATTTTCTTTTGCAATTTTGCTTTCTTCTTCAATTTGGCTTAAAACTTCCCTTTCCCTTCTTATTTCAGCCTCTAAACCCTTAACTGCTTCTTCACTTTTTGCAACCTCAGCCCAAGCGAGTTCCCTCTCCAAAAACCTCCTTTTAGTTTGCAATTGTTTTTTCGCTTGATACCGTTCGTATTGCTCCCGCCAATAATTCAATGTCTGTTCAGCTGACTCCAAAAGCTTGTTTATAGAGTCTTCTTGGCTTAGTATACGCGTAAGTTTTTTCTGGGCTTCTAAAACGTTTTGGCGGTATGGTTCAAGTCCAACAGCGGCCTCAACCATCCGTAGCTTTTCTGTTGTGGGAAGCACTGTGAACTGTTCAACCATGTTCTGATGCATAATAATAAGCATGTTTTCAGGGTCAACGCCCAACTTTGACAAAAGCCTTTCAACATCCGCTTTTGCAGCGTCCCTATTCTCCAACTCAAACCAGTATTTGCCGTCGCGGCGCAGAACACGTGTCAAGAAAATTTGGTCTTTATTAAACTTTGGAACTGGACGTTTTCCGCCTCTTTTCGAATTATCCAATACAAGCGTAACTCGGGCTTGGTCTTTCCCCCAACGAATTAAATCGCTTAACTTTCTGGAACGTTCGGTGTAGGACTGTCCAAGCGCCACGGAAATAGCCAGCAAAAGCGAGGATTTTCCAGAACCGTTCGGACCGCAAATGACGTTTACGCCACTTTTAAAGGGTACCCTAGCATACTCGTAACTCATGAAGTTTTCAAGGATTACTTCGCTAATCAGCATTTACGCCAATACGCCTCTCTTACGCAATAGATAATAGAGGTTAAAAACTCTTATTAAAACGATTATCCTAAAACTCTGGCGGAGTGAAATAATCTAGTTGTTTTCGGAAAACATTTATGTTTAAACTCTTACAAAAAACCACTGGTGGAGTTTATAAAATGAAAGGTAAGTATGTTGCACCAAGCCTTGGAATGGACGCTTTTCATTGTCCGCATTGTGAAGTTTATGCAATGCAGTATTGGCATGACGCATACATAGCGGAAAGAGGTTTTATTACTGTTGGGAAATTAAAAATAAGTTTTTGTGCCAGATGTGGAAAATATGCTTTGTGGATTGATGAGAAAATGGTATATCCTGTTTCATCTGTGGCTCCGTTGCCAGTTGAGGATATGCCAGAAAACGTAAAAGAGGATTATGTAGAAGCGAGGAATATAGTTAATTTTCGCCGCGAGCAGCCGCTGCCCTGTTAAGGTTAGCGTTACAGAAGCTTATGGTCGCGTTAGGAGAAACTGGCAAGGACTTAAATGAGGATATAGCAAATCTGGTTAAGAAAGGTTTGCCTACAAAAATACAACAAGCTCTGGATTCGGTTCGGGTAATTGGTAATAATGCTGTTCACCCTGGCGAGTTGAATTTAAGGGATGATATTAACACAGCTGTTGCCCTGTTTGACCTTACAAATATGATAGTAGAGTATATGATTACAAAACCAAAAGAAATCAGCGAGTTATATAACAGAATTCCTAAAGGTGCCAAAAAAGCCATCGAGAAAAGAGACAAGAATGTGAAAAAGCTCGGAAACAACTTTAAAGTTTAGAGGTTTAGAAGCTGAACTTCTGGAGAAAACGGTTAAGCTTGGGTCTTTTCAACAACCGTAATGGAATAAAATTCCCTAATGAGTTAGATAGGAACTTGCAAAGCCTTGAGGAATAGAAAAAGGGATAGGTTTATCATAGCTTAATTGGTCCAAAACGTTTTTCACGCCGCTTTAAAAATGCGCTTTCAACACCAGTCACAACAGCCATGACAGAAACGCTTCCCTGCAATTCTTCGTCAACTCTTGCGCCCCAAATTACCTTTGCCTTTGGAGGTAGAGAACGCTTCATGATTTCGGCTGCGTGGCTGACTTCGAACAGGGTTAGGTCTTCTCCGCCTGCGACGTGTATTAGCAAGCCACGTGCTTTCGTTACGTCTTCTATGTCGAGCAACCGCCCGTTTAATGCTTTTTCAACTGCTTGTTCCACTCTGCCTTCTCCTGTGCCCTCTCCGACGCCTATGGATGCAAGTCCTGCTCCTTGCATTATAGCCCTTAGGTCTGCGTAGTCAAGGTTGATTAGGCTTGCCGTAGTTATTGTTTCAGTTAAGCCTTTAATGAATTTTCCAATTGTTGTGTTTGCCACGCCTAGCGCTTCTCTAAACGGAAGGTTTCCAGCCACTTTAACAAGCCTGTTATTATCAATAACCACGACGGTGTCACATGACTTCTTTAAATCGTTTAATCCTTTTTTGGCTATTTCCATTCTTGCTGTTTCAACTTCAAATGGAAGCGTGACTACGCCTATAATTAAATGCGGAATTGCGGATCCCAAAAATCTTTTGCGTAGTTCTTCTGCTAGGGCAACGATGGCGCCTGTTCCGGTTCCACCTCCAAGTCCAGCAACCAAAAATATTATGTTGGCGCTTGCTATTTCCTGAACAACCTCATCTACATTTTCGAGTAGGGCTTTTGCGCCTAATTCTGGGTATCCGCCGCAGCCTAAACCTTTGGTTAGGTTTGGACCTATTAGGATTCTTCTGTCAGCTTTGGTTATTCTTAGGTGGTTTGCGTCTGTGTTTACTGCGACGAGTTTGGCTCCGACTATGCCTTTCTCTTTAATCCATGTCACTATGTTGGATCCAGCTCCGCCTAAACCTACAGTTATTATTGATGGTTGGGCAAGTTTGGCGAATTGTTCGATTTCTTCTTCTCTTATAAAGGCTGGAGTTGGTATTTCTGTTTGGGTAACTGTTAATTCGTCTTTCATAAGGTTCGCCTCTGTCAGTAAGAAATACGACGCACAAACTAATAAATATTGCGTCTTACGAATAACGATATATCCTACTTTTCAGAATACACCTTATTAACAATCCCACCATCAAAACAAAATGAAGGGAAAAATGATGAACAAACTCGAATTAATGGAAAAGTTCATGAACACATTCGTGGGAAACGGCTTCAACCTAATAATAAAGGAACAAAATAACAGCTTTCTCATACACACAATTAAAATCATGCAAAAAACAGATGAAACATGCCCAGTTAAAGAAATCCCAGTTGGCGACTACTTCCTTCACCTCCTCGCCACAGACCAGCATGGCAAAGAAACATCACTAATCTGCAACTGGAGCCCGGGGCTCTTACAAAACCTCTTGGAAAGCTCTAAAGCAGCAAAAGAAGCGGGATGCTCACGTATCATAATGTTTAAAAATCCCTTAGCTGGTAACCAGAACAGCTGGATGGTAGCATGGGGAAAACATGAGGAAAAACAGAAAACAACACAGCCAGCCTACATCATCTAGAATTCGGTTTCCCTCACCTTTTTAAGCATAAAGCTTTAGTTATTCGACAAATACATAGCAATGAGTGATGCCTATGGTTGTTGCTGGTAAGGTTTTTAGGCTTTCAGAACCGCTTTCTATAGGCGAGATTGCTTCTAGGCTTGATGGTTACCATATTGAAGAACCATATGAGGAAGGCGATTATAGGTTTATGCTCGTGAGGGAAGTTGCGGGGTTGTTGCCTAAGCCAAAGGAGGACATGATTAGGGGCATTTACTCACATGACTATATAACTCACGTTTTTCATAGAGGTAAGATGACGCCTTTGCCACGCACCGTTGAAGCCCTTTTCAGTTTCGCCCAACGTGAAGACACCACATTCTTAACTGTTGTGGAAAAGAAGCGCCTAGCAAATTTCATAGCCAACAAACTCAGCGAAATCATTTTCAACAAGGTCGGCGGCGTAGTTGAAGCCAGAATTCCACCCGAGGTTTTACGTGAGTTTCACCTTAAGAATCCAGAGGATACAAAAATCACGTTTTTTGATAATGTGGATATTCCAAACGTGAATAAACTTTCGCTTTACGGTCCAGATTTGATAAACACTTCGCTTTTTGAGGATTACTGCAAGCATGGCGATTTATGGTATGTGGTGGCAAGGGCTAGGGAATACGGCTATGTGGTTGGCATAACAAGAGATGCTTCAGTAACAGTTTTTAACCTAACCGACAAAGAACGCTATTTGGAGTACGTTGCAAAAGAAGTTTACCAACTAATAAAATGAAGGATGCGTCAAAATTCGCTTAGATTTTCAAATGAAAATTTTTTCCCCTTTTCCACAGCCTCTTGCAAGACTATGCTCTTATCCTTAAGGGATTCAAACTCTTTAGGGGTAAACCCAAAAGCTTCAAGCATGACATTATGCTTCCAAAACTTCTGCAGTATCAAAATTCTTTTTTCAAACGGCATGTTCTCAAACTCGTCTGAAACAACAATTAAGTCTATGTCGCTATCTCTTAATCTTTCGCCGTAAACAGTTGAGCCGAACAAAATTGCAAAATCGATTTCGAATGGTAAACTCTTAAGGTAACGTTTCACTTCCCTTTCGACATATGCTTCTGAAAGCAATCAAAAATCCTCCTAGTTTTGGTTAGGCATTCACTGGCAAAGTTATTATTTCGCCAGGCAAACCCATTGCAATGTCTGGATATCTCGTGACAAAATAATATGGGGAAATAAGCGAAAGAAAATCCTTTAATTCCTCGTTTAGGGCGGCATGCTTTTCCAATGGCTTATAAAGTCTAGTGAGTTTATGGGTTTTTTCTGGTCTTTTTCTAAGCAGCGATATGGATAAACCCTTAAAAAGTTTCTCCAAAGCTTGTTGACAGTTAAAAACACAGTCTTCATAAAAACCCAATTCAAAATATTTTCAGCTTTGTTAAACACCTTTTTGCATCTTCAATCCACCAACGGGATTCTTCCCGCATAAAACCTTATTCTCCAATATACAATAATAATCTTGTTGAACCTAATGTTTGAATCATATTAAACTCTTTTGGAAAAGGCGGAACAATATTAAATTCTGTTTACATATTCTATTAATGTTGGCAGATCTGTTATCGCTGTTATAAGGTAGTTTGCGCCTGAATCAACCAACTCTTTTGGGTTGGCTATTCCTGTTGGAATTGCTACTGCAATGGCTTTCACTTCTCTTGCACATTTCATATCTATGACGCTGTCGCCGACAACCATAACCTCTTTTGGGCTGACTTCTAAAGCGTTTAACACAACCTCTAAATGTTCCGTGTGGGGTTTCACGTTTTTCACATTGTTCCTTGGAATTACTGCGTCAAAAAATTCCGTTATTCCAAACCTTTTTAGGATATAACCTGTGGATTTTTCTCCATTAACTGTGCATAAGCCCAACTTCAAATTTTTCTCCTTCAAAGCCTTTAGGGTTTCCAAAACGCCTGGAAGTAAACTCGTGGTTTTTGCGGCTTCCAACTCGTATTTTTCCGCTATCCCCAAGGCTTTATTGCGCAGTTCCATAAACTCTTTTTCGGATTTACCGCTGTTTTTCATGAAAATTTTTGCCTTTTTCAACATTTCAAATATGCTTTCGTTTATGGATAAAACTGAAGCTGGCACGCCAGCCCTTATAAGAAAGCTTCTAACATCAGCCCTAACGCTTCTATAGTCTATGTTGAAGCTTGCAAGGGTTCCATCCAAATCGAAAACTACCGCTTTAATCGTCATTGCCCTTTTTCCACTTTTGGCGTCTAAGAGCCTTTTAGGAAATATGCTTTACGGTAAAGGATAAATTGAATATTTGGCTTTCTCGATAAGTTATATGATGTGTTATGAGCTTTGAAAATTATGTAAAGGAAAAGCTTTGGCCCATTCTCGTCGAAACAGTCCACGCCTTAGCTATGTATGCTAACCATAAAGCTTACACCCGCGATGTTATCCTACATGAAAAACCAGATATAACGCCTATTGAATTAGCCACGAGGCTTGGCATACCCTTAGGCGAAGCCCTAGTAATCCTTTATGAGTTGACAAATGAGATGGGCGAGTCTAAGGCTTTGTAAACATTTGCACTGTTGCCAAAGTGAGAATTGCACCCAACACCATTTAATAAGACGTGGGGATGCGCCTGTGAAAGTGCCTATTATTGAGCCTTAGGTGAAACAATAATAAACACTCATTGGGGCGGCAAGGCTGGAGGTGGAAGTGCAAAACTCACAAGGCTTGGTAAAGAATTGCCGAAAGAATACAAACAAGCGGAAAACTACTTAAAAAGGCGCTTGTAAGTGGAAACACATTAAATCGAATTTTAAGGGAAACATAAAATTCCACTTCGCATTTACCTTATTTAACAGAGGTGAAATCATTGTATAAGCTTGAGCTTCTTTCGGTTTTACTTGCGGCATCATTGATGTTGACAGCCTTTTTGGGCTATAACTGCTACATTTTTCAAACTGAAAATTTGAGGCTTAAGGCGAAGCTTCAAAGCCTCAACGAATCCTATACAGAACTGCAGAGTAAATACCAAACATTTCTTGACGAGTTTAGTTTGCTTAACCAAACTTATCAGGCGCTTATGCAAAATTACACAAGGCTTTTAACAGACTACGTAACCTTATCGTTGGTTTATGCATCACTTAATGAAATATACACTTCGCTTCTGAAGAACTACACGAAACTTGTAAATGTAAACCTAAACTACACGGAGCTTTTAAACCAATATCTGTCGCTAATGCAAAACTACACCCAACTCAAAAGCGAATATAACAAGCTTTTCGCCGCATTTTACGAGCCTCTGCAAGATAAAGTTATACCAACAGTCGCCGAGCTTACGCAGTGGCTTACAGAAGACAAAACAAACGAGATAAGCTACACATATCCAGATTTTGTGTGTGGCGACTTCGCTGTGATGCTTCACATGCATGCAAAACTGAAACATTGGGACATGGGAGTCGTCGGCGTTCTTGGAAATTTAATTGATGGAAACGAGTTTAACCATGCCTTCAACGCAATAATGTGCCGAGAAGGTCTCAGATACATAGAGCCGCAGAACGATGCAGTTTTCGAAGCAACAATAGACGTTGGAACTTCATATTATCATCCGCAGTTCGGACAAGTCACCGTTCGAGAGTTCATAATAGTCATCTTATACGACGGCGAGTAAACCTTTCACTCTACAACGTAGCGGTAGGCTACGTGTTCGCCTGCTGTGGGGCTTTTACGTGTTATGCGCAGTATATCGCCTGGTTTTGCTCCTATAGCTTTAACCGCTGGGTCTGAAGCCTTGATTTGTGGCAGTTGGTAAGGTTGAACCTTGTATTGGGCTAATATTTGTTCGCTTTCCTCTTTTGTTAAAATTTCATGTTTTGGAACAAGCTTATGTTCGAAAATGTCGAAAACTGGGAAAGTCTTGGGTAAAAGCTCTATTTTCTTCTTCTTTGCACTTTGCTTCACTGCATGCGTATATTTTCCGCCAGTAATCAATATTCCAGTTTCTATATTTTCTTCTTTCATGATCTTCTGCATTTGATTTATTGACGTTACGCCAACAGTGCTCTCTTCTGGAAGACACCATATGATGGTTTTCCGCTTTTCCCTTGGAACCTCCACAAAATAGCCAACAGCGCCTTTATATTTTTCCCTTTTAATAATTTTATAACCCCTAAGTTTTATCAAAATTTTTGCTTTGCGTTCCTCGAGGCTTTCCTCTTCTATACTCAAACCATAAACCCCATACCGCAAATATTCGAAACCTAAACGAAACATTAACCCTTTAAACTTTACGCTTCAGCCACAACAATAACCTTCATAGGCGCAGTGTTATTTTATCTACGTAACTCCGCAACGTTTCAGAGAATTTTGCAATTGTTTCCGGAGTGTATGGCTTAACTTTTTTGAACTCCTCGTTTAACGTGTCGCCCGAGACAAACTGTTGTAGGGCTAAAGTTTTTGCGCCTTTAATCATCTCACCTATTTTTTGGATATCCTCTTCGTTAACTATGTTTGGAACAATCGTCGTCCTAAACTCGTATTCTACCTTTCCAGTTTTCAAAATTTCAATTGTACGCAAAAGCGGAGTTGCATCTTTAACGCCTAAAAGCGCATACTTCTCCAATGAAGTTTTTACGTCTAATGCTATATAATCCACGTATGGTAAGCATTCTTCGAGGATTTGCGGGTTCAACCCGTTCGTGTCAAGCTTAACCGCAAACCCTCTTTCCTTAAGTTTTTTCAGGAATTTTGGCGTTTCTCTGTGAATTGTTGGTTCTCCGCCTGTTATCACTACAGCGTCCACGTATTTTTTGCGGGATTCCAATATGCTTATGGCTTTTTCTTCTTGTAGGAACGGTGGTTTTGGGTCTACAACTATGCGCCAGTTATAGCAATAAGGACAACGCATGTTACAGCCAGGCGTAAACAACACCGAGGCTATTTTTTCTGGATAGTCTATTAGGCTTGTTTTTCGTATGCCGCTGAACTTCATTTCGGCTCACTTTTAGGCTGCGATAGTGGCTACTGCAGGTGTGATAACTGATTTATCAAAAGTTTTGCGTATGGCGAATTCCGCTTGTTTTCCATCGTTCCACTGGTCTACTGGGCGTAAGTAACCAACCACACGAGAATAAACTTCACAGTTTGCTCCGCATGTTGGGCATTGTTTGTATTCTCCGTTTACGTAGCCATGTGTTGGGCATACGCTGAACGTTGGCGTTAAAGTGAAATATGGCAAACGCGTGTTCCAAGTTACCTTTCGAATTAGTTCAGCGGCAGATTTCCATGAATGCAATCTTTCGCCCAAGTAAATGTGAAAGACCGTTCCGCCAGTGTAAAGCGGTTGAAGCTTTTCTTGATGTTCTAAAGCCTCGAACAAGTCGCCTTCAAAATCCACTGGCAACTGTGAAGAATTCGTGTAAAAGGGTTCAGCCCCCCTCGCCAAATATTTCTCGTTGGCCACAATAATGTTTGGATATTTCTTTTTGTCCAGGCGAGCCAGCCTATAAGACGTGCCTTCGGCTGGTGTAGCCTCTAAATTGTAGATGTTTCCAGTTTCCTCTTGGAAGTCCGCAATTTTTTCACGCATGAAATTTAAGGCTTTCACAGCAAATTCCAAACCTTCTTCTGTGGCGATTGAACAGCCCAGAAGGTTTAGTGCCGCCTCGTTCATACCTACAAGCCCAATTGTTGAGAAATGGTTTTTCCAGTATTTTCCAAAAGTTTCCTTAACATTGCGCAGGTAACGCCTTGAGTATGGATATAAACCGTTTTCCGTTAATCGCTCAAGTGCTTTACGTTTTATTTCTAAGCTGTCTTTTGCAATTTCCATAAGCTTTTGCAAACGCTCAAAAAATTCATCTTCGTTTTTGGCTAAATATCCAATCCTCGGAAGGTTTATTGTTACAACTCCAATCGAACCCGTAAGGGGATTAGCCCCAAAAAGTCCGCCGCCGCGTTTGCGCAGTTCCCTATTGTCTATTCTTAGGCGGCAACACATACTCCGCACATCTTCGGGCTTCATATCTGTGTTTACAAAATTGGAGAAGTATGGCACGCCGTACTTGGCTGTGACCTCAAACATTTTTTCAGTTATGGGCGAGTCCCAACAGAAGTCCTTTGTTATGTTGTATGTGGGTATTGGAAAAGTGAAAACTCTGCCTTTAGCGTCGCCTTGCCCCATCACGTCTGCATAAGCCATATTAAAAATTTCCATTTCTTCCTGCATGTCCCCATAAGTCATGTCTTTTGCCTCTCCGCCGATGATGACAGGCTCATCCTTCATAAACTCTGGAACAGTCAAATCCAACGTAACATTCGTGAACGGGGTCTGAAATCCGACGCGTGTTGGCACGTTCATGTTGAAGAGGAATTCTTGAAGGGCTTGTTCAACTTCTTTCGGGTTTAAGCCATCATAGTGTATGAACGGCGCCAAGTAAACGTCGAAGTTGCTGAAGGCTTGGGCGCCTGCGGCTTCACCCTGCAACGTATAAAAGAAATTGACCACTTGCCCGAGGGCTGTTCTAAAATGCTTCGCTGGTTTGCTTTCAATTTTTCCTGGAACGCCTCCGAACCCTGAAAGCAACAAATCCCTTATGTCCCAGCCTACGCAGTACGGTCCCAAAACACCCAAATTATGAATGTGAATATCGCCAGAAAAGTGGGCTTCTGAAATGTTCGGCGGATAGATGCGTGTTATCCAGTATTTGGCTATAACAGTAGAGGATAAATAGTTGTTTAAGCCCTGCAAAGAATAGCTCATGTTCGAGTTTTCGCGAACCCGCCAATCCTCAACTTCTAAATATTGGTCTACAAGGTCTGCTGAGCTTAGAAGCGCAGCCAGCTCCCGCAGGTCTTGGTGTTGTTTTCTGTAGAGAATATACGCCTTAGCGGTTCTTGCATGCCCATTCTCTATCAATATCTTTTCAACGATGTCTTGTATTTCCTCGACTGTTGGCACTCCTTCTTCGCCGAAACGCTTTAAAAGTTCAGCTACAACTTGGTCGCTTAATTTTTTGGCTAGTTCACGGTCTTTTCCGCCGACGGCTTTGGCGGCTTTCCAAATGGCGTTTGTTATGCGTTCTTGGTCGAAAGCCTCTAACCGTCCGTCACGTTTCCTAACGAACTTCATTTTTTCACCTCTAAAAGCACTTTTCGGAAATCTTCCGGCTCTTCAAACCGCCTGTAAACCGAAGCGAATCGGATGTATGCTACTCTATCAAGGCTTTTAAGGTGCTTCATAACTAAATCGCCAATTTCCTGCGAAGAAACCTCAGTTTTACCACGAATCATTAAATCTTGCCTGACGCGTTCTGCCAAAGCCTGAATTTGCTCCATTGTTACAGGTCTTTTTTCGCAAGCTTTCTGTAAACCCCTAACAATCTTGTTCAAATCAAAACGTTCGATTCTGCCATCCTTCTTTTTAACCATAAGCTCAACGGTTTCCACATACTCATAAGTTGTAAAACGCTTTCCACAATCTACACATTCCTTTCGTCGCCGAACGGTGTTGTCAGGCGAATCCCTCGTTTCAAGAGTTCTAATATTTTCAGACATGCAATACGGACACTTCATAACGTTTTTTCCTCACAATTGCGTTAATAGTGGAATTTCAACTTTTCAAGCACTACGTATAGCGTACCTATTTAGGCCTTTTTATCAGATATATTGAAACGTATGTGCATATTTGTTGAACAAATATACATGATGAATACATCTGCAAAAAAGTTTAATGTGGGGGTATCATGTAGTTTTCGGCAACGTTAGAAAACGTAACTCTCCGAACAGCTATTAATCGCATTTTGGACTTATTTTTCAAAAAAACCAGGAAATTTCGTTCGTTTATATTCGAAATTCTGGGGATTTTTATAAGGGTATCTAGCATTGGCAATTCTTTGAATCAGAATTCTAGGTTTTATACCCTTTTACTTGCAATATGGCATTTCAAGTAACAAGCATTCACTAACAGGATTGAGGAAAGTATTCCTCAAATGGGTCATAAGTTGGGGATATGTTTTCTAGTCGGATACATAACACTTCTACTTGTTTTCCTTCATATATGATTTCATCTCTGTATTCATCAGTTTGTTTAACAATTTTTTCTCTAGCAGCTTGCCAAGCAACTTCCTCGGCAATAAAGCAGTTGAGTCTACCTCTCGCTAAAATATAGAAAGCTTTAACCCCCTCTTTGGCTGCCGCTCTAATATAAGCTACATATGGTTCATATCCATAATCCGAATGCTGCATTGTTTCTGGTAAACCGATGAGAATAATGGAAACGTTTATTCCCTTACATTTAAGTGTGGGATTTATATTTTCAGCTATTTTTTTCGTATTAACTTCGTGCAGAAACTTGATGAAATTACATAAACATCTTCCCAATACCATTTAACTCAGCTCTACAGATTTCAATTAATAGTATCCTCAACAATCGCCTATCTAATGACTTTTCAAACTGTTTTAATTTACTGTTTACATCAACTAAAATATCCAACATGAGTCTTACATCCTCATCTTGTCTAACGCTGTTAATAAATTGCCTAGTCGCTATTTCAAGAGCACCATTCAGTCCACTTTTCCTTAACACTAATTCAACACAAAATAACTCTAACGCTCTTTCCAATTTGCTGTAATCCCTCACGATGGAGAACTGCGATAGGTTGCTCCGAAAATGCACATCCATGGCTTTTACAACGTTATCCATACATATCGAGGGAATTAGCGCTATTGCTTTCCCCCTCTCAAGTTTAATCTGCACATCTTGTGTATTCTTATCAACCTTAAGTTGCAGAGGAATAACGTTTTTATACACTTGAAGTATTGGCTCGCATTTTTTACACATAAATAACGAACGGTTTACAGCCGGACCAACCTTTATAGAAAGGTAAAAGTTGTCTCGAATTTCCATGATAAAAATTTTTACGTCATGCATAAATCTCTTTATTCTTTCCCAATATTTCACTACTACTAGAAGGATGACAAGTAAAATAACCCCCGGTGAATACGGCAACAACTGGATTAGAATATTCCATGAGTCCAAACTATTATCCCCCTATTTATAACTCTAATAGGCATGTAATCACGCCCACATCATTTTTAGTGTTTATTTAACTAAAATAGACGCTAAATGTAGTGGTTGAGTATTTAAAGACTTTCCACATTAACTATGCAACACACAATTAATCGCATGAGTCAAAGTATGCTAAAATTAAACATAATTGCATAAAAAGGAAAAATGGTAAAACAAAACGTTTTCCGATGGAAAAACCTTAATTTTTGACAATGAAAGCACGTTTAAATTTTTCGCGTTGATTATTTTGAAGTTTCGTTTATGCTTTCACTTTTCAACGGTTTTCCGTTTGAGAAAGGTTTCCTTAACCGCCGCTACATACTCGGAAAATATGAATTCCCTGTTTTCACTCCATTTAAGGGGTTGCCCAACCTTTTCATACAATTTTTTCATTATCATAATTTCTAGAAAGTTAGCTCCCAAACCAAAAATGCTTTCGATGGCGTTCATAAAATCTTCAAGGTGTGAGGGAATATCCTCCTTCTTTATCTTAAACTTGCTTTGGAGGTGATAGTAAATTGCTTGTTTGGCTGAATCTCCAAGCGAGGTTAAGGCTTCATCTACGGCTTCAACCAGAAGTTTTTCGAAAGTTTCCCTTTTTTCAGCCAATTAATATAAACTCCTTTTTGAAGCGCTTATGGACTAACTACTGTTTCTAATTAATAAATTACTTTTGGATTTTTAAATTTAATTGTTGATTTCGCTAATTTAAAGCTTAAATTAGAGTCGAAATTGGAAGCCAACCATTTTTCCACTTTTATTTCATTGAAATTTTACTTTTAGGCTTTTTATCTGGAAGATTTTACCAGAACTTTTATACAATTCACCTCTTTTTCATTTCACACGTCATGCAGTTTTCCCAGCCTATGCATTCTTTCCCTTATTATGCTTAATTCCTTTGCGTAGTCCATCAAAGCCATCCGCATGGTTTCACTTTCGCTTGTTCCCAGTCTTCTGGCTAATTCGTTTAGAATTTCCCGCTGTTCTTTGCTTAAGACAACTTTTACTACGCATTTTTTGGGCATTCACCCACCCCAGTGGTCCTCTGCTGGTCTGTGCATGGGCTTTTGCAGTGTACAATTTGCCTTTTCATTTTCTTGGTATATTAGTTTGGTGTTAGTTGTGTGAGGGTTGACGTGTGCCTTGGGAAATAACCGACCAATACATTCGAAGCGAACACCGCAGCCCCGAAGAGTTCGAACCCGATAGTTTACGCACTATAGTGTTAAGCGAAAAGGACGGGATTAAAGCGGTTGTTGGCAAACCAAAAGGCAAAAACACCATGGAAATTCAAAGCTACTTGTTTGATGTTTCTAAGGGTTGGACAATTGAAAAAGCTAAAGCATGGTTTGAAAGACATAAGAAAGACGAAAAATTCTTTTCCATGAGGGTTCTGGAGAAAATTGTTGATAAGCCATTGCGAATTCGCGGCGTAGCCCTAACCGTTGGGATGAGCAGAAACCTTAACATTTACACACCTGAAGAACTTCAAGCTTTTGCGCAGAAGCTTGTTAACGCGCCTGTTTACGTGGAGCATGTTGCTGTTCCAAACGCTGTTGGAAAAATTGTTAAAGCCGAGTGGGATGGACAAAGCCTATGGTATGAAGCTGAAATTTATGATGATGAAATTGCAGAGAAAATCCGCAAAGGCTTAATTAGGCATGTAAGCGTCGGCGCCGACTATGAAACCGTAGACATCGTGGATGGAAAAATTCCCCACGGCTTGCACAATGCCGAATTGAGCCTTGTGGCTGTGCCTGGCATTCCCGAAGCAAATATTAAAATTGTCGAGAAACTTGTTAAGGAACAAAATTTTGAGCCTATAATCGCTGGCGAGTACATTCTCGGCTTTTCTCAAGATGCATCCGCCTTTTTGCCTGAACATTTCAGCACTGTTTGGCTTGACAAGGAAAATGGCGTGTTAGCCATCATGGGACGGTTGAGAAGTGAACCCGACGCCGTAAGGGTTCAAAGCATATTTTTTGCAAGGGAAAAGTGGGATGAAAACAAAATTCGAGATTGGCTTTTGCTTCATCCGTACTACATGGCTTCAGCAAACGCAAACGCACGTGCGCCTGCGTCATTGCAAACGCAAAACAGAAGAATATTTGAACGTGTTTGGACACGAAGTTATATTAACAGCCTTCCAGACTCGGCTTTCGCCGTTGTTTACGAAGAAAATGGCAAGGTTATCAGAAAGTTTCCACATCACACAGCAGATGGCGCCATTGACCTGCCGCACTTAAGAAACGCCAACGCAAGGCTTCCGCAAAGCCAAATTCCAGTGGAACACAAGCGTCGAGCAATGAAGCATTTAGCAACACATAAAAAACACTTGGGAATAGGCGCTTACGCCGAAGAAGAAAGGCTTTTGGAGCAAGAAGGCGAAGACAAAACAGCCTCAGCCAACTTCGAAATTTTGCCGGAACCAACAATCGACGAATTAATCGCAAACCTTGAAGAAATCTTGGAACAGCTAAACGCTGACATTGAAGCTTTAACCCTCCGCGTTGAAAGGCTTGAAAGGGCAAATGCCAACGGAAGCATAAGCGAATCTCTCCTAAAAAATTCGAAAGCCACAATTCCAGTTGACGAAGCAATAAAAATGATTCAGAAGGTTTTGCCAAGCCCCATGGTTGAACGAAGCTGGGGTTTAGGTCCGCAAAGGCTTTGCCAAGAGCTTCGCGGCGTAATTTTAAACCTTCGCAGGAGGATGATAAATGGTCAACAATAACCGTTTACAGTCACTTTCTGTGACTTGTGGAGTAAGCCAGGATGAACTGGCTGAAACCAAACGTAAAAGCACATGTGGAGAGTGAAATTTTATGGCGGATAATACGGGCAAACCATGGATGGCTGTCGGCGAAACAGACGACCCAAACGCCATAATCGAAACTTTTGATGCTGCTGCAGACATAACAAAAGGCGACCCAGTTTACCTAAGCGCTGACGACAAAGTTAGCCCAGCAACTTCCGCTCAGGACTGCGTTGGCATAGCCGTTAAAAGCGTTTCAGCGGGGGAGCCGTGTCCAGTTTTGGTTCGCGGCAGAGTTAAAGTGCGTGTTGGCGGTGCTGTAACTCGTGGAAAAGCTGTTTACGGCGCGGACTCTTCTAAAAGACTTCTGGCTTTGGCAGACATCAACGAAGGCGGAACCTCAACAATTTCGTGGACCAGAAAGCTCGGCTACGCCCTTGAATCCGCTTCGGCTGCAAACGACCTAATATTCATTTACGTGTGCAAGTAGGTGATGCATGTGAAACCGAAACTTTTTGAAAGTCTAATGTGTTCCGACCCAGAGTTTAGGCTGGTAATGGAGAATTTGAGGCATAAAGCTGCTACGCATCCGTTTTTCAAACGTTACTATGAAACAGGCGTGAAAGAGCGTTTGTTCAGCGACATGGTGGGCGCTTTGGGACGCATGCATGACACGCTTGTTGAAGCGGCGCATCCGGAAATGATTGGCAGAGAAATAATAATGGTTAGACCAACAACCGAACCGATGGAGCGTTTTCCGCTTGACGAAGGCGCTGTTGCTTATCGGTATGCTGAAGGCGCCTACACAAGGCTAAGCGGCAAAAAACTGAGCACAGTTGATGTTTACACTAACATTGTGGCTGAAGCCTCTGAAACTTGGACGCGGGAGTTTTTGGAGGACGCCACGTGGAACGTTTTGGATACCATGACCGAAAAAGTTGGCAGAGCTTTAGGCGAGGCTGAAACAAACAGGATATTAGCTCTTTACAATGCCATTGCAAACTCGGATTTGGCTGGTGGAGCGCCCGTTGACAACGGCAACCAACCGCTTACGTGGTCTGGAGTGCTTAAACTTCACAATGCCGTCAGAAACGAGAATTGGCGTCCCACTGTTTTGGCGGTTAACGAAGTTCAGTTGCACCAGCTTTTAAGCGACGACAAATTCATTCACGCCCAATATTTGCCGTCTGAACAGGTGGATTTGGAACGGGGCGTTGTCGGCAACGTTTTAGGCATGAAAGTTTTGGCAAGCACTTTAGTGCCTAACGGCGTTGCGTATGCCATAGACACTCGTGTTGCTGCTGTTATGCTTTTGCGCAGGGACATAACCGTTGACGATTGGGAAGACCCGAAAAGCGGCGAGTTCGGTGTTAGGGCTACAACACGTTTCGGTTTAGGCGTACTGCGAAGCAAAGCTGTTGCGAAAATGGTTAACATTAGCACTTCGCTTTAGCCGTGAAGCCGTTTAGGGGTTGAAAATGGCAAATTACGAAGGCGCTTGTCCCAACTGCGGGCGAATACACCGCTCGAACCGTAAAGGCGACATCGTCACATGCGATTGTTGGCGCATCTGCCCAATCTGCAATGCGGAAATGACGCCTTACACGCTTGACCTAACGCTTAACACTTACGGTTTGAACAGCAAACGTGAACTGCAAACGCTGATGGTTTGCACTCGCCACTCTCCCCCCTTTTTCAGTTCGCAAAAACCAGTTGAGGTCGTTTGTGTATGAAAAGCCTAAATGAAAGGTTAAAACTTGCGAAAACGGTTTTGAAAGAGCTTAGTCGACAGCCTCTCTGCAGAACTGAACTTGAAAAGAGAACCCTAAAGCGGGTTGGCACCCACGCAAGTTTTGAGGGTATATTTCGCTATCTTGTCGTTAACGGTTATGTGCAGAAAAGCGAACAGAAACACCGTGCGCCTTACGTTATCACGGAAAAGGGCTTTAAGCTTCTGGAGGGTTTAGAATGAATGGCATTTTAAAGCGTCTAATTGAAGCTTTTAGGCTTAAAAAACCAAGCGGGTACGCTTATTCGCAGTCCGCAGCTGTTTACGAAACGCCAAGTATACCGCTTGAAGACGTGTTAAAGCTTTACGAGCGAGACCCAACATGCAAGGCAAGCGTTGATTTGCTTGCGGCATCCGCCGTTGGCATGGGCTTCTACACAACAGCCAACGGAAAATATGAAAGGGCTGAAGAGGCAAAGGCTGTTGTTGACGTTTTTAACGAAAAAGTAAATTTGGATGGGCTTCTCTGCGACATGGCACGTGTGCTTATTGCTTGTGGAAACGATTTTTGGCTTAAAATCACGCCTGAACGCCTCGTGGAATTGCATAGACTTCCAATAGACGCCATAAACCAAATAGAACAAAGCTACATAGCGGAAAACGGCTTAAAAATTCCAATAAAAGTTGAAGGCTACCGCCTAAAACACGCCTATGGCGGAGAAACCCTTAAGTCAACAGCCATAATCCACTGGCGAATAAACTGCCTTGGCACTTCC
>JAWCNZ010000012.1:0-45096 GCA_038848005.1 Bathyarchaeia archaeon
CAGCTTGTTCAGGGTTCTCCTTTATGGAGTCGTATCTGCGAATTTGCATACAATAGGAAAGGAACTGTGAAGTTTGTTGATCCAAATTCTAAGGAGGATCGCCGTTTACTTTTGACCGGTGGAATTGCCATCTGCATAGGAACAGAAGGTGTTAAAGCTGCAAAATATTTGCAGAATTTAGGCGTAGACATAGAAATCGTTAAAACTTCAACATTAGTTTCCAAAAAATAATATGCTTTTAACTATTGCGCGAATGGATGTGCCCTCTGGTCTGAGAGCACATCCGCAAGAATAAACAAGTGAAAAACATTATTTAAGATTTATGGAAGATTATTCACTACTTATATGCCTAGCTAAGTGTAAATAAGTTTCTTTTAGTTGCAGTAAATAGAAGAATTTTATAGATGTGAATTTATGAAATGCGTTTGGAGCTGTGGTTGTGTGTCTGGGAGGAAATTGGTTTGTCGTATGTGTGGTAAGGAGCTTTCTGAGGGTGAGGCTGTCCCTGTTTATAAGAGTGTTTTGGATCGTGAGACGGGTGAGTTGAAGCGTGTTTTAGATTATTATTTATGCAAATCTTGTGATGCTCTTATGAAGAAAAGACTGAAAACCTCCTAAGCGATTAGTATTTTTTGACTAGGATTTTTCGTGATGGTAGAACGCTTACGAATTGCCATCCTTGCGCCAAGTATTTTTCAAGCTCTCTTTCATGTATTATCCTTTGGGGGTTATGTTTTCCCTCTCTTAGTTTTTTCAGCTCTTTCTCGTAAAGCTCGAGTTCTTCGTCCTTGCTTAACTCTCTTCCAATCTGCCTTTCTTTTGCAACTTTAACATCGAGCAGGTCTATTCCTAGGAGGCTTTTTGCTATGCTTTTCAAGGCTTCTATTTTTGCTTCTGTAACCAAGGAATTTTGGTCTAGCGGTTGGGCTGTGGCTAAAAGGAAAGGTTCACATCTCTTGTAAACCTCACGCATCCTTTCAATTGTGGAAGGGTCCAGATCCCTTGTCCCGCTGTAAACGTGTTCGAGGCCCGAGGTGTGACCCATCCAGGCTTCAATGTACTCGTTCGGTGCATGCCCCGTCAGGTTGCTTCTGAAATACTTCCTGAGGCTGTAAGGCCTTATCCTCTGAACCTTGTTCCCCAAAACAGCCTGCTGCTGGATCCCGCTTCTGGCAATTACATTCTCGATTTTGGCGGTTAGGGTCTTCCTCCTTATCCCCGAGCCCTTTTTCAGGGGATTGGCTATTATCGGACTCTGTTCGGTGATTCTTTCTCCCCTGCTTTCCCTCAGCCTGAAATACTGGCGAATTAATTCAACGGTTGTGGATGGAATAAAGGTGACATATACGTTATCGCTCTTCCCCTGCGGAACATATACCGCGCAGGGCGTAATTCCCCTTTCGAAATCATTCTTTATGCTGGCATACCTCAAATCGCAGATATCCTCCGGCCTCAGTCCTCCATAGCACATGAGCTCTATGGCGATCCTCGTTGGAATGCTCGTGGCAGCATTCAGAATCTGCCTCAGCTCCTCCTTGGTCGGAATCTTATCAAGGTACCTAACGCCTCTCCTGAAGGGGGGTTTATTTTTAACCTCAATCCCGTGGAATTTGAGAAAGCTCTTCACGGCATTCCAGATGGTATACAGCCTTCCGGTGCTCCTCCCGCCCCTGCGCATTTCCTCGAGGGCCCAGTTCTTCATAACCTGAAACGCCTGCGCCGAATTCATTTCCACGAGTTCCCCCGGAGACATCCCGCAGCCCTCAAGGAAATCGGCCAGCATATCCACATAATCACACGCCGTCCTCGGACTCCTCACGGTCGAAAATTCATCAAACCAGGCTCTGACCTCTCCGTAATCCTCATATAACTTGAGGGCCCTCTTAGAAAGTGTGTACCTGTAGCTGAACCGCTCCAAGGTTCATCGGGATGATGAAAGTGCAGAAGAGATATATAAATGTTCGGATAGGGAAAATTGGGCCCGTAGTCTAGTATGGATTAGGACGCTGGCCTGCGGAGCCGGAGATCCTGGGTTCAAATCCCAGCGGGCCCGCCAAAATATTTCCGCTTTCAGCAAAATAATTTGTTAAGAATTGTGTCTTCAATTGTGTCTTCGTCTATTTTGAAAGTTTCTGGTTCCTCTATTTTTAATATGGCTTTTAAAGCTTCTGGATTAAGTTCACGTACCAGCCTCGTTATTTCTTTTTTGGCTGATTCTAAATGTTTCTTGAGCATTTCTCCATTTTTGTGTAGGATTCCAGCTAAGGGGCATATTTTTTCCATTTTCAAATACCATTCAATTTTTCTTGTTTGCATGTTTATGTCAAAGGTTATTGGTCCGGCTACGCAGGTTTCTGGCTTTACTATGTGGATTTGGCATTTCTTTGTTTTTTTGTCGTAGAATATGCAGTAGCCTTCAGCGTCCTCTCTTGGAAAGGTGTAGGCTGTTTTGGTGAATGGATTTTCAATGAAAATCTCATTATTTTTTAGGTGGTTTTCTATAATTTTTTTGCGTTCGTCTGTTATTGGGGGTTTTGCGTTTTTGCAACAGTCTATTTTGCATTCGCCGCAAACGTTAAAAAAGTTGTTTTGTCTTTCTTTTGGCATATATCTTCCCCTTTTCCGCCGTCTATTGGTAGGGTTGATTGTTGATAAGGCTTTTTGTAAGTTTTGAGTAGACGCTGATTACCGCTTCTGTAAAGTCTGTTTTTTGTGTTTTTCGTTGAACGTTTCTTTTTATAATTTCGGATAGGCTTCCATCTTCTATTCTTTTTTGTATTATCCAAAGGTATTTTTTCTCCTCTTTTGTGGCGTTTTCCCATGCAACTTTGAAAAAGTGTTCGCAGACTTGTTTGGCTGTTTTTCCTTTTGGATGCAAAACCTCAGCGTTTAATCCCATAGTTATAACGGCGTCAAAGTCTTTCACAAGAATTTCATGAGGCAAAAGCGCTGGTTTTTCCTTCATTAACCCTCTTAGGAGCGCTCTTAAGAAACAGCTTAATGCCACATCGGATTTTATGCATTCCTGTTCGTCCATGACGCGTATTTCAATGGCTTTTCTGTCGAAACGGAAGATTGCACTGCGAGAATTAACCCAATCCTTGTAAAGTAGGCATTTGCCAACGCTTTTCTTAGCCAAATCTAAGGAGTATTTTTCTATGATTTCCTTTTTGTATTGGCAGAAGGAAACAGCGTACTCAGGAATCACGTCTCCAGTTACTGAACGCACGACTTCCTGGTTTATCCTATAAAAGTGCAGTCGATTATCAACGTAAAATCCAAACTTTCCTTCGTAAATGGGTGATGAAGCTGAAATTGCTGGTAGGTATGCGCAAACTTCCGCGAGGATGTTGTGCATCAAAATGGCGTTTTCCTCGTTAGAGTATGGAATGTTTAATTGGAAACTTTGAATGTTAAGCCATCCATGCTGGTTAAGGTTGAAGACTTTGCTGTAGTCTTCGTAAATTTGGCGGTGGCGGTGGGGCCAAACTTTTGTTTCTTCAAGTTTCATTAATGGGTGCATTCCAGTTCCGAGGAGATAAGCGTTGTATTTGCTTTCTAAAAAGTCTGCAAGTGTCAAAACCGCTTTCTGCATCGTTTCTTCGAAGGTTTCAGGCGATTTAAATGGTTTGTTTGGTTTAACTTCCATAACATGTAACTGGAGTTCTTTGCCGAAGGTGAAGTGTGGTTGTTCCACAAAGTTTACAATGCGACCGTAAAAGTCCTTTATTATTTTGTCTACGAGTGGTAAGGCTTTCAATTCTTCGTTGACAAGTGAAAACTCATGTTCTGGACCTAGGACTTCTAGGGTTCTGTACGTACCAACTCCCCTTTTTCCATTTATTTAACGCTTGAATTTAGATATAAATGATACAGTTAATTTTAAATATGACTGAAGCGATAACCGTGCATTCGATAGTCTGGTGTCACATGCGTGTTGGTCGTATCAAACATCGACCTAATGACAAACTTGCCCGTAATGAAACCGTCAACGTTTCTGGAATCGTCAATTAAAGATTTTACTCTCAACATAAACAACGATTATCGGTATCTCAAAACTGGATATTACGTGTCTTTACACGCTGAGGTTTTGGGCAATCCAGTTATCCCTTCAAGCGAAAACGCAATAGACGCCTACAGAACGCCTATTCTGCTACTCAAAGCTTCAAAAGCTGGAATTCCAACCGTTCCATACATTGTAACCGATTCAGTAAAACAGATAATGGCTCACTTCAGTTTCCCATTGGTTGTTTTTGCGGTTAATCCGTTCTCTTTTGATGGATACAAAATTGTTAAAAATAGGAGTGCGCTTTATCGAGCCGTTAAAAGTTTGGGTATGAACTACAAATTTGATGTTTGCGCGCAACCGCTTATGGGGGAAATATTATCGTTCAAGTCTATTTTCGGAAAATGCCCATTGGAAGAAGCGAGAGAAATTTCAGAGGAAGTTTACAAAACATTTAAAATACCAATATGCAAATTACATGTTCAACGCACGGGGAAAGGCATGTACCTATGCGGTCTTCAACCCTTGGAAAGGGAGGAAATCTCTGCACAAGACATGAAAATCATTTCCGAAGAAGTTTATCAACTTCTTAAGAACGGTGATTCCTTAATTGTCTAAAATAGCTTGTTTCGTTGAAAAATACAATTTTTCAGATTCGAGGGAAGCGTTGGCGTTGCAGAACTTTAAACGCTCAGCGGAAAAGCTGGGGCATGAATTTAACTTTTTGTTTAGGGAAAACCTTATGGAAATTCCTAAACACGATTCAGTTTTCATTAGGGCAACGACAGACCCGCTTTTCACCGCTTACATAGTTTCCAAAACGGCGTGGGAACTTGGCTTAAAAGTGGTTGACGACCCAAAATCCATACAAATCTGCGGAAACAAAATTCACTTGTATTCGCTCTTCAACAAATATGGCATTCCACAAATTCCAACAATTTTTCTAAAAAAGGATGAGTTGCACCACAAGCGCATAACCGAAATTTTCGAACTTTTCGGAAGACCAGTAGTGGTTAAGGCGCCCTACACAAGCTTTTCAAAATATGTGGAAAAGGTTGCTTGCGAAACAAGTTTTCGAGAAGTTGCCAAAAGATTTTTCAGAAGAACAGACATTTTAGTGGTGCAAAAATTTATGCCAACGGCTTTCGATTGGAGAGTTGGCGTCCTAAACAACGAAGTCCTATACGTTTGCAAGTACATGGTGCCGAAGGGCAGATGGAAACACGGCGCAAAAAGAAAGGGAAAACCAAGCTTTGTATGGGGTAGAACCGTAACCCTCAAAAGAGAAAACGCACCGCAAAAACTGAAAGAAACCGCGTTAAAAGCCTGCGCATTAGTTGGAAACGGACTTTACGGAGTGGACATCAAAGAGGTTAATGGCGGTTACGTCGTGGTTGAAGTTAACGAAAACCCAAGCATTTACGCGGGATACGAAGACCTAAGAGACAAAGACATATACACAAAAATCATAACATACCTAGTAAACTGAGATAATCACAAATTTAAGGTTTGATTTTGTTCAGCTCTTCCTTTAAAGCATGGTCTAAAAATTCAATGAGTTTTTGAATGTCGCCAACCATGTTTTCAAACTCCACTTTGTCGAGAAAGGCATGGTAAAAGTTTGCATGAAACTTTTCAGCTGTTCTGTAGATTTTGGCTAGCTTCTCTCCCTCTTTAAATCTGCTTATGAGAAACTGTTGGGCGAATACGCTTTGTTCCTTGTGGTCGGGCAAGGGTTTGCCTTTTTCAAGGATGGAAATAGCGTTCACAAGACATGAGACTACACCCCATAATGCTTCTCCAGCTTTCTCCTTGTTTCCCTCCCTCATTTCCTTCTCAAAGTTTCTAAAGTAAAGCGACGCCCTTTTCCTGTAGTTTTCCACCTTGGTTAGCGTTTCCCTTATCATACTGTAACGTCTCTTTTTGGATACAAGAGAATTTCACTTGAATCTTCCACTGCCTTCTCAATTCTTAATGACATAGAAAAGGATTCAACGAAACCGTAATCTCTAAAATTTTCTTTCCAATCCTTTTTTGAGATGAAAAGGTAATCACCACCCATAAATGTATAAAGGACAAGTTCTATTTCCTTATCCTTAAATTCTGGGAACTCCTTACCTTCAAATTCAAGTTTCAAAATTCGCCCTTTAAGTTTACAGCCTACATCAAGTTCATAATATTCAGAAAGATAATCTGGAGGAATCTCCGTACAAAAGCCACTCGCCTCGCCTTTTATAATAAAGGGAGCCCCGCCTGACCAACGGTAGAACAAACGTGAGGAAAGTATAAGAGCCATGGTTTCTCGGTTAATTGCGTTCTCAATTTAGTATTTTAGCTTTGTCTTAACCTCTAATATTTTCGTTACATTTATTTGGTTTGGCATTCAGTTTTGACTGGAGGTTAACCGCTGATGTTGAAGGAAGCTGTTGAGGATTACGATTTCTCTGAGGTTATGTCTGTGGACAGTCTTGTTTTGCAAATGGAGAAAGCTTGGGGTTTCACTGCTGGCAAATTAGCCATAGGCGTCAAAATCCTAGAAAAAATGGTTAAGGATAAGGAATGCGTGAAATTTCTTTCTTTTACTGGAAATCTTGTGGCTACTGGGACACGTGGCGTTTTTAAAGAGTTAGTTAAGCGTAAGCTTGTGGATGTTATCGTTACAACATGCGGGGCGCTTGACCACGACATTGCTCGAAGCTGGAGAAGCTATTATAAAGGCTCGTTTTTGATGGATGACGCTGAACTGCGCAGGCGTAAAATAAACCGTTTAGGCAATGTGCTTGTTCCCAACAAAAGCTACGGCGTAATAATTGAAAAGAAAATGCAGGAGCTTCTGCAAAGTTTATGGAAAGAAAACGTTAGGGAAACGTCGACAAGGCAACTGTGCCACGAAATTGGAAAGCGCATATGCAACGAAACCGCCATACTTTATTGGACAGCTAAAAACGGCATACCCGTTTACGTGCCCGGCATAACCGACGGGGCTGTTGGCTATCAGCTTTGGCTTTTCTCTCAAGACCACGATTTTAGGCTTAATTTGCTTAGGGACTCTGGAGAACTCAGCGACATCGTTTTTTCGGCGAAGAAAACCGGCGCGTTGATTGTTGGCGGTGGAATTTCGAAGCATCATACGCTTTGGTGGAACCAGTTTAAGGATGGATTGGACTACGCAGTGTATGTTTGCACTGCTGATGAGTGGGATGGTAGCCTTTCTGGCGCTAGACCGAGAGAAGCGGTTTCATGGGGGAAAATAAGCCGAAAAGCAAAAAAGGTAATGATTGAAGGCGACGCATCGTTGGTTTTGCCAATAATGGTAAGCGCGCTTATAACGAGGTTGTCACGTTCGTGAAAAGCCATGAAAGGTCGGGAGCGCTTCTCTTGATTTTTACTCTTTCGCAGAGCGTATGTGTTATTAGCGGTAGGGCGATGGTTGCGTCGCAGTAAACTGTCACTCTTTTTCCTTCGCTGTGGATTTTGCCCCAGCTTATGGCTTCTTCTAGGGTGCAGCCCGACAAGCCGCCCCACTGCGGGGAATCCGTTGTGATTTGAATGGCGTACTTATGCGGGTAGTAATATTCTTTTACGCTTTGGCGCATGTAGCCCTCTCTTCCAAGCACGCCTTTATCCATTGTTTTAGGTGAGACTGAAATTGCTATGAGTTGTGTGTAGTCTTTTGGTACGCCTCCGCCGATGTATATGACGCCTATATCCTTTGATTTTTCGCCTATACTTACGAATTGGTCGAATTCTTTCACTTGGTCTAGTAAGATTGTGTGTCCCTTGTTTTTCGCCATTAAGAAGACTTCGCCGTAGGCGCTGTCTGTTATTGCCGGGCAGAATATGGGCACATTGTTTTCAGCTGCAACGGCGGCTATGCTTTTTATTCCTTTTTTGTTTAGCCATTTGCCCAGCAAATATAGGTATTCCATTGAGGAGTATGTGAAATCGGTTTTTAGGGTTAAGGTGAATTCGGTTAGGAGTTCTTCCATTTGCCTATAATCGGATTCTCTTCCGTAAACGTCGTAGTAACGGTTTATGTCCGCCCTTACAAGTTCAGCGTCGTTTACGTACGGCGAGCCTTGCCAGTAGCCAAATCCCATAGCGTCAACAATGTCTTCTGAAACGTTTGCGCCTGTTGAAACCAGCACGTCTATGAAGTGGTTTTCAATAAGCCAATTAACGATTTTCCATTGTCCAGCGGTGCTCATGGAACCGGCAAAACCCATAATTATTGTTAAATCCTTTTGTTTCAGCATTTCCTCCCAAACTTCAACCGCTTCACCTAGTTTTCTGCCTTGATAGGCGGTTCTGCTCATTTCCGCCAAAAGCGTGGATATACTTTTTTCTTTAACTTCTATGGGTTCAACTTTTTTGCTGAAATAATGGGTTGTCATTGTTGTTCGCCTCTTTCCTTTATGGGTGAAAGGATGCAGTATATGAGGGTTTTGCACTCTTAAACGGCATTAAACGTTTGGAAACTGCTAAATGCAACGATGACGAAAATTCAACTGCAAAAGACGAGGAGATGAAAAACTGTGATTTCAAGGGAAGAGCTGGCTAAAATGATTGATTCCACGCTTGTTAAGGCTGACGCTGCAAAAAGCGAAATTGAAAAACTCTGTATGGAAGCAATCCAATACGGGTTTCACTGCGTCGCCGTAAACCCAACATACGTGAAGTTCGCCGCTTCGCTTCTTAAAGGCTCAAACGTTAAAGTTTGCTCAACAGTTGGTTTTCCCTTCGGCGTTTCGCTGCCGGAAGTTAAAGCTTTTGAAGCCGTTAAAGCCGTTGAAGACGGTGCAGAAGAGTTAGATATGGTAATCAACATAGGCGCTTTAAAATCCGGCGATTACGAAGCCGTAAAACGGGACATCGCCGCAGTTGTGGACGTAAAACGCATTTCCAAAGAGATAATAGTTAAGGTTATTATTGAAACGCCCATTTTAACCCGTGAAGAAAAGGTGGTGGCGTGCAAACTTGCGAAGGAAGCCAAAGCGGACTTCGTTAAAACTTCAACTGGCTTTTTCGGTGGGAAAGCAACTGTTGAAGACATAAGGCTGATGAGGGAAGCTGTCGGCGAAAGCATGGGCGTTAAAGCGGCAGGCGGAATCCGAACATACGCTGATGCAATAGCCATGATAAAAGCGGGAGCAAACCGCATAGGAACAAGCACAGCAAAAACAATAATTCAAGAAGCGCCTTAACTGTTACATTTTTTCTGGTGCTGTTATGCCTATTATGTTAAGTGCGTTTCTCAGCGTTATTCTTGCTGCGTCTACAAGGGCAAGTCTTGCGTCGCTGAGCCCTTTTGGTTCAGCCTTAATTACGGGATAGGCGTTGTAGAAAGTGTTGAATTTGTCGGCTAGGGCGTTGGCGTAATCGGCAATCATGTTTGGCTTTAGGAATTCCGTTGCTTCTATGAAGGTTTCTGGAAAGTTTGCCAAAGCCAAAACAATTTCATTCTCGATTTTTTCCTTCAAAAGTTCGTAAGCGGGATTTTCTGGTTTTCTCGATGCTTTTCGCAGTATGCTGCAAGCCCTCGCATGAGTGTATTGTATATAAGGCGCACTGTTCCTTTCGAAGTTTAGGACTCGTTCCCATGCGAACTCCACGGGTTTGGCTGGGTCAACCTCCACCAAAGCGTAACGCACAGCGCCCACGCCGACAAAATCCGCAATTTTTCTCTTCTCCTCCTCGGACAACTGCGGCGAACGTTTTGAAACTTCTTTGTAGGCGCGTTCCACAGCCTCGTCGATAACCTCATCAAGCGTTATGTAGCGTCCACGTCTGCTTGACATTTTATAGCCTGGAAGCGTAACAAGGTTGTAGGCAAAATGCGTAAGTCCATCAGCTTTTTCGCCATAGCCCAAAGCATACAAAGCAATTTTCAGCTGCAGCTGCGCTAGGGTTTGCTCCATGCCTATAACGTTGATTAGTTTTTCTGCTTTTTCAAACTTCCATAAAGTGTAGGCAATGTCCCGTGTCGTGTAAAGCGTTGTGCCATCCGCACGCATAAGCGTTAACGATGGAACTTCATAATCCTCTCTTAAACCAAGTTTCGCTTTGAGGCGAAAGTCTCGAACGGCTCTTTCAGCGTCAAACTCCAAAACTCCGCCCAAAACAGAAACGTACGGCGTCTCCCGCAGTTTTTGCAGAGTTTCCGTAACACGGTTGCTCCAAACAAAATCGCTTTCCCAATCCCAAGAATCATAAAAAACGCCTATTCTGCCTAGCGTTTCCCTAAAACCTTCAAGACATATTTCACTAACCTCTCTTATTAGGCTTTTAGCCTCCTCATCGCCCATTTCATAAGCCCTATTCAGCCCGTTAACCTCGCTTTCTGGGTCAACGTCCTCGCTTATTTTGGCGAGAAGCTTCTCGAAAAGCTCTGGAAAACGCTCTTTCAACTCCACAGCCACGGACATCCAATCAGCCAATTCGCGGTTTATCTTGGCAATTTCCTCATTTGCCGAAACGCTTTTCGCACTTTCAAGCTCCCTTTTTAGGCGGTTTATTTCGACGAGGCAACTGGTTATGGTGTAGATTTTGCCGATGAAATGGTCAGGTTTACCTTCAGGTTTGGGTTTCCCCAACTTTTTATATCCATAGGCGACGACTGCCGTTTGACGTC
Source organism: Bathyarchaeia archaeon (assembly GCA_038848005.1). Lineage (GTDB taxonomy): Archaea > Thermoproteota > Bathyarchaeia > Bathyarchaeales > Bathycorpusculaceae > JAWCNN01. Next base: position 10,638 of record JAWCNZ010000012.1, read on the forward strand.
CAACGTCATCCACGTAATAATGGCGGAAAACCACGTGTCCCCTAGCCTTGAGCATACGCGCAACAGCGTCGCCCAACATGGGGTTTCTGGCTTGACCAATATGTATTGGATGAAGCGGGTTAACGCTTGTATGTTCAACAATAACCTTCAAAGGCTTTTCAACCTTAACAAAACCGTAATTCACATCCAATCGCCTAACAGACTTTATGGTTAAAGCCGAAAACTTTGCGAAATTAACATAAAAGTTTATGTAGCCTCCAGCTGAAGCCACACGCTCAATTAAAGAAAACTTTGACTTGTCTATGGCTTCAACTAAGCTTTCAGCCAAAACGTGTGGTTTTTCGCCAACATTTTTAGAGAGTTCAAAACATAGGGAAGAGGCTAATTGACCAAAATCTGTACTTGGCGGCTTCTCAAATTTTAAAGGTTCAACTTGAATTTGTGGAAAGCGTCTTTTCAAAGCGTCCTCTAAAACGCTTTTGCATTCAAGCCGAAACGCGGCGAAGGGATTTTCTGAAACCATTTTTGGCTCTCCGTTCATGCAATCTTTTTAGGGCTGAAGTTCTATTTTAACTTGAAATATGCAAGTGTGAAACACATGAAAACAAAAATAATCTTTTCAGAAAAATGCCTAAACTATGGTTTTTCACACATAGAAGGACCAGCCAGAGTTAAAAAAGCCTATGAAATTTTAAAGGGAAAAGGCTACGAATTTCTAACGCCAGAACCAGCCGCAGAAGAAGACCTTCTGAGGGTTCACGACGCCGAGTATTTATGGAATTTGAAGAAAGGATTTGTGGAAGATGTTGACACTCCAGCCTACGAAAACATTTACGAATATGCAAGGCTTTCCGCAGGCGCGGCCATTTTAGCAGCCGAGGTTAATGGTTTTTCGCTTATGAGACCGCCCGGGCATCATGCTGGAAAAAACGGCGTTGCCTTAGGCGCATACACGAGAGGTTTCTGTTATCTGAACAACATTGCCATAGCGGTGAAACACATGAACAAGCCAACATTAATATTGGATGTTGATGGACACCACGGAAACGGCACGCAAGAAATTTTCTTTAAAGACGAAAACGTAGTGTATGTTTCGCTTCACCGTTACCCGCATTATCCTGGAACGGGAAACCGTTCTGAGGCAAACTGTCTAAACTTTCCATTATGGGCGGATTGTGGAGAAGATGTGTACCTGAAAACTTTGGATGAAGCCTTAGGTATGGTTGACGTGGACAAGTTTGAGGTTGTTGCTGTTTCTGCTGGGTTTGATGCTCACGTTGGAGATTTAGCCTCGCTTGGCTTAACCGAAAATGCATACAAAGAAATGGGAAAGCGTTTGGCATCATTAAACAAGCCTACATTTTTCGTTTTAGAAGGCGGCTACAACGGCGAAAACGTTGGAAGAGACATAGATGCGCTGTTAAAGGGGTTTGAAGCGATAAGTTTTTAAATTTCTCAAAATATTTTCGCCAAGTGGGGAATTTTCATGGCTGAGATAAAGGAAGTTCCTTCCCCAATCAGCCGTTTCGAACGTATAGGCGCACACACGCATATTAAGGGTTTAGGATTAGACAAGAATCTTAAGGCTGTCAAGGTTAAGGATGGCATGGTTGGTCAGGAAAAAGCCAGAGAAGCCGCTGGCTTAGTGGTTCAGATGATTAAGGAGGGTAAGCTCAGCGGAAAAACTGTGATTTTAGCTGGACCGCCGGGTACAGGTAAAACCGCTATTGCTGTGGCTATATCTAAAGAGTTAGGTGCTAATGTGCCTTTCATTCAGATGAGCGGAAGCGAAATCTACAGCAGCGAACGTAAAAAAACAGAGGTTTTAATTGAGGCTATTCGGAAATGCATCGGCGTTGAAATACATGAAATGCGCAAAGTGTATGAAGGCGAAGTTGTAAGCGTTGATATACGCACAACCTCCCACCCATACAATCCCTACCAGAAAATCCCCGAAAGCGTAAGAATAACATTGAAAACCACAAAACAAGAAAAAACCATTGAAGCTGGCGCCTCCATTGCACAGCAAATAATCCAGCAGGGAATAACTGAAGGACACGTTATCCAAATTGATGCTGAAACTGGGAGAGTTGCAAACCTCGGTTTAAGCCTTGAAAGTGCAAAGGGCAAAACTTACGATGTTGACACAAGTCAAAAAATTCCAAGACCAACAGGCGACGTTTTAAAAGAAAAGGAATTTGTTTACTCGCTTACGTTGGCTGATTTGGACGAAATTAACGCAAAACAGCGGTCAGGCGGCTTTTTCTCGTTGTTTTTCGGAGGTTCAGAATCGAAGGAAATAGACACAGAAGTGCGCATGGCAGTGGACCAACAAGTAAAGGAATGGGTGGATTCTGGAAAAGCTTTCATCCACCCAGGCGTCTTATTCATCGACGACAGCCACCTGCTGGATTTAGAAGCCTTCAGCTTTCTGGGAAGAGCATTAGAAAGCGAACTTGTCCCAATAATTATTTTGGCGACAAACCGTGGCGTAACAACAATTCGCGGCACGGACGTGAAAAGCCCAATGGGTTTCCCATTAGACCTTTTAGACCGCTCAGTGATAATCGCCACAAACGAGTATGACAGAGAAAGCATAAGAGAAATCCTAACTATAAGAGCCAGAGAAGAAAAAGTAACCATAGAAAACGACGCATTAGAAAAACTGACAGAAATCGGCGTAAAATCTTCACTTAGATATGCAGTACAACTTCTAAGCCTAGCCGCCCAAAACGCAACAGCCATGAAACACAAATCCGTCACGCTAGAAGACGTGGAAAGAGTAGACTCGTTATTCATGGATGTAAGCGAAGCCACAGAACACCTAAGAAAATACGAAGAAAAACTCCTATACCATTAACCAGCGTTTCCCCACATGAAATGCTAGGTTATTTATTACAAACTATTGTAAACGATGTTTTGGCGGGCCCGAGGGGATTTGAACCCCTGTTCTCCGGCTTTCTCCTTTTTGGGCGTCCGGAGGCTTGCGCACTTTGTAAGTTCGGCGCCTTAATCCATACTGGGCTACGGGCCCGTCTGGGCTAAATTGGGTTGTGCTTGTGTAAAATTGGTTGTTATGTTTCGATTAGTTCTTCGTTTATCCACCAAGCTTTTTTCTTTCCTGATTTTTCTGCGGCGTAGTATTTTATTATGGGTTTTCCAAGTTGTTTTTTGGAGTTTTTCTCTATTTTTCTTAGTCTGTTTAGGATGAGCCATCTGTTTGTTTTTAGGTATTCTGCCAGTTCTGGTGTGGTTGCGCCTTTGTAGTGGAGGAGATAATCTATGATTTTGTGGTCTATTTCGTCTGTGCAGAAAATGTGTGGATTTGTTTTTTCACGTTCGTATGTGAGGAGTTCCAAATCTGCAAGGTACTTTCTTATTTCTGAGAGTTCGTGTTCCACTTTGCCGAGTCTTTCTTCAAGCTCTAAAATTTTGTCTGGTTTGGGTGTTTTTTGGAGTTTTTCGGTTATGGCGTCTCTGATAAAGTTGCTTCTTTCACCTTCTGGAATTCGCAGTAGCATTTCTTTGTAGACTTCTTCGGGTAATTTGATGGATACTGCCCTAAACTTCTCCATGAAATTGTCCCCTAACATTTAATGCAGAACCTTTATTTATTTCGCATCTTCGGTAACGAGACCTTTAGCAAAACCCTTAACTTTTCGCTCTGCATTTTGTTGGATTCGGTGAAAGGTGATGGTTTATTGTTTCCTTATTTTCGCCAGTTCTTCACATCTGCTCTTTACGGTTTCGTAAAGCCTTTTGCGTAGGTTTTCTCCTAAAAGTTTTTGTTCTTTGATTAGCAGTGTCTTCCTTGCTAATTCGATGTCGCCTAGCGCTGTAAACCATGCTTCGAAGTCTCCACGGTTAATGTGGAATTCCAGTGAGCTTACGTTAACCTTTTGTATTTTGTCGCAGAAGTCTTGGAGGCTTGCTGCATAAATGTTTAAGGGTTTTCCAATGTCCGCGTAAAAGTGAAAAGATTTTTCCACTGGTAAATAGGACAGAATTTCGCTGGCTTTTTCTTTATTTATCTCTGGAAAACCAAGGGCTTTCTTTCCCTCTTCAGTTATTGCATAGTAACCTTTTTCATGTTGCTTTGCGTATCCCATGCGGGTCAACCCAATTATGTGCATCATAACCTGCGGAAACCCCAACCCGCTTTCCTTCGCTATGTCAGCAGCCTTAGCAGGCTTATCAAGTAGCCACAGGGTTTCAAGAACTAACCTTTTAACGGGCGACACACTCATTTATGTCACACACTCTCTAACTTATATTGTTATGTGCTTAAAAGTTTTTCAAATTTTCTCTTTTTGAAAGGCAAAACCAAACCTTAACTTTGCATGGCAGTGATGGTAAACGCTTGTGGATTAATGCGAAATAGTGAATTATCAAGTATTGGGAAGAAAGTAAATAAGCAATTATTTTATTAACAAATAGCAACAATAGGAAAGGGCGCTGGTGTTAGAAGATGAAGATGGCTGTGCTTGTGTATGAGTACCCGCCAAAAATTGTAGGCGGTTTAGGAACATATGCGGCTGAAATCACGCGGAAATTTGTGTTGATGGACCATGACGTTACGGTTTTCACAATGAACGATGATGCTGGCGGTCTCCCAACACGGGAAATTTGGCGTGGCATCGAAATCCACCGTCCATTACACATTGACATTTCCGATTCTTTGCCAGACGTGATTGCGGACGACGTTAAAAAATGGGGCAGAGGCATCCACCTTTTCTCCAAAATTCTTGTCTATAACTATCTGAGTGCTTCAAAACTTGTTAACGAACTGATTAAGAAAGAAAATTTCAAGTATGACATCGTAATCGCTCACGATTGGCTTTCAGCCATATGCGGAATAACAATCAAAAAAGAAGTTGGGTTGCCATTCGCCTTTCACGTTCACTCCACAGAGAAGGGCAGAACTCTGGGAAACGGCTCGGAAGTTGTAAGCAACATTGAGGCTCGCGCAGCCAAAGTTGCCGATTTAGTTGTAACTGTTTCTTATGCTATGAAGGATGAACTTGTCGAACTTGGCTTTCCAAAGGATAAAATTCAAGTATGCTATAACGGCGTTGACCCGCAAAAATATGATCCAGAAACAGTTAGCCTTAAACAAATTAGGGAATTGAGAAATTCTTATGGTATAAGGGACGATGAGCTTATGATTTTCTTTATTGGGAGGCTCGTGGGTGTTAAAGGAGTTGACAAACTAATAATGGCTATGCCACAAGTCTTGCAGAAAATACCAAATGCAAAACTGGTTATTGTGGGCGTCGGCGACTTACAAGACTATCTGGTTAATCTGGTTAGAACTATGAAATTGCAGGATCATGTGAAATTTAAATTTGACTTTATCCCAGAAGAAGAACGCATTGTACACTATGCTGCCTGTGATGTTGCAGTTTTTCCAAGCCTTTACGAACCGTTTGGAATAGTTGCCCTCGAAGCCATGAGCATGAAACGCCCAGTTGTTGTCGGCGCTGCGGGCATCAGCGGAATGCGTGAGATAATTGTAGCTTGCGGCGAAGGGCAATGTGGCTATCATGTAAATCCCAGCAATCCAGCAGACATTGCGTGGGGTATAACCAGCGCTTTAGAAAATCCCGATAAAAAGAAGTGGCTTGGCGAAAACGGCAGACGCAGAGTCTTAAACGAATTTACATGGGACAAAATAGCGCAAAGAACAATTGAATTATATGAACAGATAATCAAACGTTAATTTTGGTATCTTCTTGGGCATAGATTCCTTAGATTTGAGAAGGAGAGTTGCAAGAGAAGCTGCCAATCTACTCTATTTTGGAGTTGAAAAGGAGTATAAACAGGCGAAGGTGAAAGCGGCAAAAACATTTGGAGTTAAGTTTCTTCCGACAAACCTTGAAGTCGCAGTGGAACTTGATGAAATTGCAGAGGAAAATGAAGGGCAAAATAGAAAAGAGTGTCTAATTCGAAGGCGTGAAGAAGCCTTAAAAGTTATGAAACTTTTGAAGGCGTACAATCCCGTTTTAGTTGGAAGTGTCTGGCGTGGAACAGCTCATCGGAAAAGCGATATAGACATAACCGTATATCACAACGAGCCATGTGACATTGTAAAAATTTTAGAACAAAACAGCTTTAAAATCGTGAAAACCGAATGGGTAAACGTAACTGAAAAGGGACAAAAGAAAACTTCATTTCATATATATGCGGAATCGCCAACCAAAGAAGAATTTGAAATAATTGTTCGCAGTCCAGAAGAGGCTAACTGCAAATTAACATGTGAAATATATGGAGATGAAATTACGGGTTTATCTATGCAAGAGCTGGAGAAATTGCTTAAAGAAAACCCTTTGCAACGGTTCACGCCTTAAGGTGCTTTTAAATATTTGGTTTTCCATACAATAAAATGAAGATGTGCTGTTGCATTTGAAGGTGTAAATTTGGAATTCGACAAAGAAACTTTTAAAAAGCTTTTTCCAAACCTAAGCAGAGAATTGGATTCTGGTGAAAATAAGATTTCAATAAATTCTGTGCGGACGGATATTCAAACTGGGGAAAAGGCGTCTTCTGGAAGGTTCACTCATTACATGCCTGATGTGATAGATTTCCTTAGGCGATGCGACACAGAAGAGCAAGCAGAAGAAATAATAGCTTATATGGAGAAGAGAGGTGAAATAGAAAGGCGGTATGCGGAAAAACTTAGAAGGCAACTGAAACAGAAGGGCGTAAGAAGTTTTGGACCCAAAAAAGAAGATGACTATTACCTTAAACACGGTGAACCGTAATAGGCTTTTAGATTCTCTCTGATGGAACATTTTCAGGCGAGTAGGCTGTGTAATATTTTAGTTTATGCATGTGTATTCGCTTAATCACGTGGGGGTAAAGGATTAACTCTTCAATCTCCAATTCCTCAGCCAATTTCGGGCTAATTTGTTTAAGCCTCTCCATAAGCGTCTGGAGACTTTTTCTCGGTGAGAAGGACACCATAACCGATGGATGACAACTAATCCCAGCGTCAACCAGCCTTTTTAAAGCTTCCAACTGCAGCTTAAACCCTTCTTGTTTGGCACCTGTTAACACTGCAAACTCTTCTTCACTGCAGCCCTTTAATGAAACTCTCACGTGGACAAAACCATATTTTGAAAGACTTTTTGAATAGTCTTCATCATAGGCTATTGGGATTCCGTTGGTTTCCAAAATGAAATGGAAGCCTTTGCCTTTGAGGGTTTCAAGAAGTTGAAGTAGATGTTGCTTTCCAAGAGTGGGTTCTCCACCGCTTATCCTCAACAAATTTAATCCACGTTTTTCGGCTAAGGAAACCAAGCCATACGCAACTTCTTTTGCAGAGTAAAACCTTCCAACATTGGTTGGATGAAACATTATGTTATCTGAAACCCAGCAAAACTTGCACAATAAACCGCAACCAACACAGTCAGCCGTAACTATTCCGCCGTACCACCTCGCTGGTCTAATGCGGTAATACTTCCTCTCTTGACCATGAACGCCAGCGCGGGTAACTAATTTTTCAATGGCTAAATGCCTCTTAACGCTATCGTAAAGCAACCGTGAAGGCTCCTTAATCCACCTCAACCTATTCAAAAATGATTTATTACGTTTATTTGTAAATGATTTATTGAAGATTTGGTATGAAGTTGGAAATTGGTCAAGTGCTAAGCAACCAAGACGTTTCAAGACTTTTTGATGTTTGTGCGCAAAGGGGCATAAGATATAGCGGAAGCTTACAGACGGGAATTAGACATGTGGTTCTCATTACGGTTTTGCATAAAACTTCTGAAGACCTTACAAGAATTCCGTATGAGGATAGAAAAGTTGGCGAGTGCCTTTTGTATACTGGAGAGGGACGTTATGGAAACCAAAAAATGAGTAGGGGCAACTTGGTCTTAAAGCAGCAGATGGAAAAAGGTTATCCCATATATGTTTTTGAGAGGAAATCTCCGGGTAGATATGCCTTTTTGGGCGAGTACGAGGTTGTTTCCTGGTGGGATGAGTTTCAAAGTGATTCTCAAGGGATGAAACGGCGGGTTTTCATGTTTGAACTTGCACGCAAGCGTGAGGGTTGTTCTGGTAAAGTAAATAAGTAGGCTCAGCATTTAAATAAAGCTTAAAATCTCCTAGAGAGGCGTGGAGGAAACTGGTGTGAAGAGAAAAGCTTCGACGCTAATGATGGTAACTGTTACGGTGATGCTTGTTATCGCCTTCTATACGTCAAACATTAAATTGGCTGTCGCCCAAGGCGATTATGAAATAAAACGTGTTAATCATAGAATAGAAATTTTATACAATGGCTATATTCTGATAAGCGATGCCATCGAGATAAGTGGGAGTGCGCCCGATAGTTTTCTTATTGGATTTCCATATAGGTATGGCTTACACCTTGTTAAGTGTGTAGCTTACAACTCCACTGCTATTTTCCAAGTGCAACTTGATGTTCCATTGGAAGATAAAATTGGTTTTTATGGTGTCGAAATACGAGGGGCTTCACTGGATTTCACTGTGGCGTTTATACTCTCAAACGACCTTCTTAAAGTTTCAGACTCATCAAACTATACCTTAGATTTTCCTGCATATCCCACTTTAACAAAAGAAGTCGAAAACTGCGCTGTTGCAATTATTCTGCCAGAAGACGCTGGAAACGTTGTTGTTACGAAAGACGACGAAGTGGTTAATGGCGCCGCTTATTTTAAGGCGCCTTTACCCGCCTTTGCCTATTCGCCTGCAAACTTGACTTTCACGCTTACTGACGGCGGAATACAGCTTTTCGACATAAACGCGCTTGAACGTCGAGTGGAAATAAGCGGAACAGGCGAAATAGGAGTTTCAGACAGTTACTACATAACAAGCAAATCGCCTAAAAATATGGAGCACATCGAAGTGGTTATCCCCTACAACGCCTCTAACTTAAGAGCGGAAGACCAATTTGGAAGGAAAATGCCTAACGTTGAGTCGATAGACGTGGAAAAAAATAGTTACACGGTTGCTTTTTCATTGCCTCTGGAAAGCCACGGGTCAACAAGGTTCGCTATAAAATATAGTTTGCCCAGCCAAGTTTACATAAACGCTTATAACATTAATGTAACGCCTCTTCTTTTCAAAAATTTGAATTGTTATGTTAAGCAAGCTTCATTAAACATTGCCTTGCCCGAAGGCGCAAGAATTCAAAGTTTGGCCGGTGTTTCCTATGGCATAACAAGAAACGCATTCCAAGAAACTGCCATTTTAAGCGTGGAAGGCGTTACCTATCTTGAAAGTGTTGTTCCTTCAAAAACTGTTTCGTTAATGTATGAGTACAATCCCTTGTGGCTTTCTTTCCGTCCTACATTGTGGATGTGGGCTTTAACGCTTGTGGGATTGGCGGTTGCTGTCGTTTGGAAAAGACCTAAAGCTGCCGAAGTTGCAGCGGCTCTACCGACAGTAGCCGTAAGATTAAGCCCAGAACACATTAAGTCCTTTGTGGATGCTTATGAGGAAAAACAAAAAATAATTTCAGATTTGGAATTGCTTGAGGTTAGGGTGCGCAAGGGAAAAATCCCGCGGCGCAGGTATAACGTGCAAAAAGAAACTTTGAAAACACGCCTCAATAGTTTATCAAGAAAACTAACAGACATTAAAGAGCGGATGCGTGCAGCTGGCGGTCACTACGCAGATTTGGTGCGGCAGCTTGAAGTTGCAGAAACAGAAATAACTGAAGTTGAAAACAGCATCAAAAGCATTGAAGCCCGCCACAGCCGCGGCGAACTTTCATTGGAAGCCTATAGGAGGCTTCTCGCTGATTATCAGCGTCGAAAAGACAAGGCTGAAACAGCGATTAAGGGAATTCTGTTGAGGCTACGTGAAGAAATCCACTAAACAACCTAAACACTTTTATTTCACTGTTTGGTTTCATTGAAAGTTTGTTGGAAGAAGGTGAAAAGTCCATGGTGAAAATAGTTGTTGATAATCACAAATGCACGGGTTGTGGCACATGCGTGGACACTTGTCCAGTTGGGGTTTACGAGCTTAGAGAGGGAAAGTCTGTTCCAGTTAAAACTGAAGAGTGCCTAGTATGCAGAGCATGTGAAGTTCAATGTCCAGAAAACGCAATCCAAGTCATAGAATAACCTCCCGCTCCCCCTTTCCTTTTTAGATAGTATTTTAGTAAAACTTCGACTACGGAAAGTGTAAGTCCCTTTTATTGTTGTTTAAAGAAAAACACCGACAACAACACATAAACCATAAATAAGAATAAAGGTTTTAATCTATATGCCAAAAGTTTCTCTGAACCTCCTTCACTTCCCCTATAACTTTCTCACTTTGCCTTCTAACACGCCTATTAACCAGCGGAGGCTTATCATCTACAATATATGACGTTTCACTCATTTTTGCAATGGCGATAGCGGCTATTTTTCCAACAAATTTTAGGCTGTAGCCTCCCTCCAAAACCGAAACAAGTTTGCCTTCACATGTTTCAAATGCCAACTTAACTATTGTTTCATAAAGTTTTTGGTAACATTGCGTTGAAAGGCAAAGGTCTGCAACAGGGTCTGCGTAATGCCCATCTAAACCAGCAGACACCAAAATAAATTGCGGTTTATACCCATGAATTATCGGCGCAACAACTTCCCTTACTGCTTTTAAGTAGATTAAATCATCTGTTCCATACGGAAATGGAATATTAACGTTAAAGCCTAAGCCTTCGCCCCTTCCAACCTCGTCTATGAAGCCTGTTCCAGGAAAAGCCGTTGGGTCTTGGTGTAAGCTTATGTATAGGACTTTATTGGTTTCGTAGAAGGTTTCTTGTGTACCGTTTCCGTGATGCGCATCTATATCCAAAATTAAAATCCTTTTTAGGTTGTACAGCCTAATCAAATGTTCAGCGGCTATTGCAACGTTATTGAAAATGCAGAAACCTAAAGCCCGAAATTTTTCGGCATGATGCCCAGGCGGGCGAACCAAAGCAAAAGCGTTTTGAAATTTCCCGTTCATTACGAGGTCAACAGCTTTCAACGTTCCACCTACGGCGTAAAGGGCAACTTCAAAGCTCAACGGCGAAACCACAGTGTCTTCAGAATCTAACATGCCTCCTCCAGACTTGCAAACAGCCTCAACAAACCTTACATAGTCGCCATCATGAACCAACTTGACATCTCCTAAACTGGCTTTTTCCGGTTCAACAAACTGCCAACTTCTGCTTTTCGAAAGCCTACTCCTTCTCAACTCGTTGATTATTGCGCCGAGCCGCCTTGCCGATTCCGGATGGTTCACGCCAGGGTTATGCTCATAATACTTCGGCGAGAAAACAACAGCCGTTTTATTCATTGTTAACCTTCCACTTAAAGACTGTTTCGAATATTTTCTGCACATACGCTTTTTGGGATAAGTTTTCCTTTTTAGCTAATTTTCCAATGACGTGGCTTATGCCGGTTGCATATTGCACCGCCTTTTTCTGTCTTTCCACTATGAACTGTGGCAAACCAACTTTTTCGCCAAGTTTCCTCAACACGACTTTCCGCTGTTCACCATCTAAACCGATTTTCAACGTCACAGGCAATTCCACGGCGAATTTATCTATTTCATATGTTGCAAATGGCAAACGTAACTCCACATTATGAAAACCGCATATTTTAGAGTCCCTTTCAAAATTGTCCTCATACATTTTGGTGATGTCGTCAAACATTTTTTTATGCGTTTTTTCTTCACCATACAGCGTGTAATGGCTTACATACTTTTTGTAGCCTCCGAAAAGCTCATCCGCACCTTGCCCAGCCAATAAAACCCTAAAACCCAAATCAGCAGCGATTTCAGCCGTCCAATACAATGCTGTGCCTATGCCCGCCTTAACGGGGTCAGGCTCCTCAACAAGCCAAACAACTTTTGGCAGGGTTTCCGCTACTTGCCGTTCTTCGTAAAGACATGTGTGGATTGGCAGTTCAAGTGCTTCAGCTGCTTTTTCTGCGTGTTCTGTTTCCAACTGATTTTTTAGGCTAACGTGGATCAGGTGAATGTTTACCCTTAACCGTTTGGCTAAAAAGGCTATTAAGCTGCTGTCCAACCCGCCTGAAAATGCAACTGCAACTTCCCTTAACCCTGAAACCCTTTCCTTCACTGATTGTTCCAAAAGATTCTTTAACTTTTCAACAGCCTTCTCCATTGTTACATGTTTTGCCTTCGAATAAACAAGCGTTCTTACTGGTTTAAATTTGAAACCGTGCGCATCAATAAGCGCCATGTTGCCGGGCGGAAAAGAACACGCCTTTCCTATCCCAATTTTCCACAAGGCTTTGCGCTCAGATGCTAAAGCCACCAAATCCCCATTTTCGCCATAATAGAGCGGACGAACGCCCACGGCGTCTCTGCCTACAATAAGTCTTTCCCGTTCAGCCACGGCAAAAGCGAAGTCGCCCACAGCCTTTTTGATTAGGTTTTTCAATTGTTCTTCACGGTTCTGCCCGAGGGTTTTGACAAGGCTTTCCACGGAGTTTTCCACTTCAGCCGAATAAATTCTTCCTTCAAAAACCAACATTGCATTTTCAAGCGTTACTGGTTGAGGCTTGTCTAAAGCGAAAATTTTTGAGAATGCCCATCCAACTATTATGGGCGATTTTACTTCGCAGTTTTTTAACGTTTCTGGCGATTTTTCTATTCTCACATTGTTTGGAGATGCTATCCCAAAAGCTTCGCATTTGTGCCTTAACATTTCAAGCATGACAACTGCCGCTTCCGCTGCATCTTCGCCCTTTTTGTTCACCACAGCCACAATTGCTCCCATTCAGAAGAACCTTCAATCTACGCTTTAATGCGCTAAGCCCGAAATAAAGGCATTTATCTTCAATTGTCTCTTATTCTTTTTCGAGGGAAAAATTTGCCAATCCTTCCCATCGATACTGGTCGTTATGGAACTGCTGAAATGCGGAAAATTTTCGACGAGGAGATGCGCATTCAGAAAATGCTTGATGTTGAGGCTGCTTTGGCTTTGGCTCACGCTGAAGTGGGTAACATACCGCTGAAAGACGCTGAAGAAATTGCCGCTAAAGCCTCTTTGGAACATGTCAATTTAAGTCGTATCAAAGAGATTGAACGTGAGATACGGCATGATGTTGCTGCTTTGGTTAGGGCTTTAGCTGAAGTTTGTGAACCAAGCGGAGCTTACGTTCATCTTGGAGCGACAAGCTATGATATTGTGGATACTGCAACGGCTTTGCAGTTGAAGGACGCTTTGGCGCTCATTGAGAAAAGATTGAACGAACTTGAGAAAGTTTTAATGGAGAAGGCTCTGCAGTATAAACGTACTTTAATGATGGGCAGAACGCACGGTCAACATGCTTTGCCCATAACTTTGGGTTTTAAGTTTGCTGTTTGGATGCGTGAAATTTCAAGACACATCGTAAGGCTTAGGCAATGTAGGGAGCGGGTTTTGGTTGGAAAAATGAGTGGAGCGGTTGGCACGCAGGCTGGTTTAGGCGCTAAAGCCATGCAAATCCAAGAGTTAGTTATGCAGCGTTTAGGGTTGAAAGCCGCTGACATTTCCACGCAGATTATACAGCGAGACCGCCACGCTGAACTTGTATGCCTCTTAGCTCTAATAGCTTCCACGCTTGAAAACTTCGCCACGGAAATCCGAGAGTTGCAACGTCCAGAAATAGGCGAACTTTTCGAGCCTTTTGAAGTGGAAAGGCAAGTTGGCAGTTCAACAATGCCGCACAAACGAAACCCAGAAACATGCGAAAGAATATGTGGCTTGGCAAGAATAGTCAGAAGCCTTACCATTCCAGCTTTGGAAAATGTTGTAACTTGGCATGAAAGAGACTTAACACAGTCTTCGGCTGAACGCTTCATAATCCCCGAAACATGCATATTAGTGGATTACATGCTCTTTTTAATGACAAACGTAATCGCCAACTTACGCGTTGACGAGAGGCGTATGTTGAAAAACATCGAGTTAACCCAAGGACGTGCAATGTCTGAGGCTGTTATGATAGCATTAACACAGAAGGGAATGAACCGCCAAGAAGCCCATGAGCTTTTGAGGAAATTGGCGATAAAAAGTGAGGTTGAAAGGCGGCATTTTAAAGATGTTCTTTTGGAGGATGAAGTTGTGCGAAGTAAATTAAGCGAAAAAGAAATTGCTGAAGCCTTAAAACCTAAAAACTATTTAGGAACAGCCCAGCAGCAAGTGGTTCGCATGGTTAAAAAAACCATGAGAGAACGCAAACTTAGAGGTTTAACCTAATACTCCGTTATTGCCTTTTGTTTCCATTCTTCCTTTTCAAGTTTTTCCCATTCTTCTTTTTTGACGAAACCGCCGACTTGCTCCTTAATTTTTCTCGCCAGTTTCGGACCAATCGACGGCAGGTTTGTTAGGTCTTCAATTGCGGCGAGTTTTATGTCTTCTATTGTTTTGTATCCCGCGTTGTATAGTATGCGTCCGCGTGTTCTGCCGACGCCTTCAAGCCTAACTATTGGCAAAAGCTCTTTTTTAACGCCTTTTTCCACCCTTTCCATTAACTCGTTGATTTGTGGCAAAATTTCTTTTTTGCCGAAAAGCAGCGCTAACTCATGTGTTGCGTAAAGCAGCCACTTTGCGTTTTCGATTATTCTGTAGAGGTCGCCTGGCTGCACGTGGAAACGTTCTATTATTTCGTCTTCTGTCATTTCTTCAATCCAAGCTTTAAGCGCCATTGCAGTTTTCACTTCGCCCAGAAACTGTTCGTATGTTATGCGGTCTTCCCATTCGTTTGGCACTTCCACGAGGAATTCTGGTTTGTGTTGTTCCATGAAAACCGCTATTGCGTCTAGTTCCCGCGAGTACGGCCTTATTATTGGTTCCATGTCGGGCGTGTGGGCTATCATGTGGAGAAAGCTTAACTCTGTTAGGATTGCTGTTTTCCGTCTTAAAGCGTTGCGGATTACGACGGCTGAAACTGGGTCGATGTAGAGTTCGCTTACCCGTTTGCCGAACTTTGTGGCGTAAATGCGCTCGCCTGAAACGTCAATCATTTCCTCGTCGTAAAGGTACTTGAGGATTTTCGCTATTATGCCTTTGATGGCGCTTGTTTCGTATTGATATGCGTAGAATGTTTTGCTGAAAAACTCGTAAATTCCACGTTCCGTATGGGCGAAATCCGCCGCGATTGTTGCTAAAACGTGGCTTCGCAGTATCCTTTCAACCGCAAGCCTCGACCAAATGCGTTCCGGACGCGCCAAAACGTAGCTTTCCATTAAATAGTCTGCTTCGTCGCCTGTTTTAGCTATTAAAATGGCTTCTCCAATGCGGTCGTATTTCGGTCTTCCAGCTCTGCCAGCCATTTGCTTGTACTCCAAAACGCTTATCGGGTAATAGCCATATCCCGGCTCATACCGCCTATAATCTTGGATGACCACAGTTCTGGCGGGCAAGTTCACGCCGAAAGCCAATGTCGGCGTTGCAGTTAAAACTTTGATTTTTCCTTGGCGGAAGGAGTTTTCTATTATTTTTCGGTGTTCCCCGCCTAAACCAGCATGGTGAAAAGCCGTGCCACACTTAACCAATTCGGCGAGCAACTCGCTTATTCTTGTTTTTTCACCTGTTGCCAAAATCCTTTCCGCTTCATGTTCCAACGCACGTTTTACGGGTTTGGTTAACACGTTTCCAACAACGTCAGCAACCTTCTTTGCAAGCGTAACAGCGTTTTTGCGTGTTCCAGCGAAAATTAATGTTTGACCGCCGTTTTTAACGGTGTTTAAAGCCAAGTTTACCGCCGGGTTTCTTGTTTCTCTTTCTATTTTGCGGGCGCTTCCATCTGTAAACTGAACTTCATCGTGGAGGAAAACGCCTTCTTTTAGGAGGATGGGTCTCCAATCCGTTGTGACGTAAGCCGCCTTAAGCCACTCGGCTATTTCCTCAACGTTGTTTATTGTTGCGCTTAAAGCCAAAATTTGCATGTCGGGGTTAATCTGCATTAGCCTTGCCAAAACAACCTCCAAAGTTGGGCCGCGTTCAGCATCATTTAACAAGTGCACTTCGTCAGCAACGATTAGGGAAACGTCATCCATCCATTTGGCTCTGTGCCTCAAAAGGCTGTCGGCTTTTTCGTTTGTTGTTATTATTATGTCGTACCGCTCCAGCCACGGGTCGCTGCTGTCGAAATCACCAGTGCTTATTCCAACTTTTATTCGTTTTCCGTTGCTTTTCCTTATTGAAGCGTATTTTTTGAATTCCTCGAATTTTTCGTTTGCCAAAGCCCTTAAAGGAGTTAAATAAACTGTTTTTCCATTTTTTTCCAGAATATGCTTGAGGGCGCAAAGCTCCGCAACCAAAGTTTTTCCCGAAGCTGTTGGACTGGCTAAAACCAAATTTTTACTTTCGAGAACTCCAGCTTTTATGGCTTCTTCCTGTGGAGGGTAAAGCTCAACAATTCCAAGCTTAACCAAAACTTCTTTTACGGGTTCAGGAATTGGCAGATCTACAACCTTCACTTAAACGCGCCTGCTTTCCCCTTTTCCACAAACACAATAACATAACACGAATTTAAAACGTTAGTGACGCTAAAGCGGCTATGCAATTTTGCAACGTCTCAGCAAATGCAAATTGACATTTAAAAGCAAACAACCTAAATACAACTTTGCCATAGAAATTGTGGACTTGAAGGAAATGGTTGAAAACGTTAGGGAACTGCTTAAAGCACATGAAGGACTGAAAAGAGAAGTTTACTTGGACATTGAAAACTCAAGCATAACCCCAAAAGAAATCGTGGAGGCAATGCTGCCATATTTTAGCCAGCGAGCCTACGGCAACCCAACATTAACGCATAAACCAGGCTGGGAAGCTTTCGAAACAATTATGGAGTCCAAACAGAAAATCGCCACGTTTTTAGGATGCAAAAACCTTGAGGAGATTACTTTTACTCCAGGAGAAACCGAAGCCAACAACTTGGCGCTTGTCGGGGCAGCCCTTACAATGAAAGAGAAAAGTAAAAAAATTGTTATTTCAGAAATTGAACCATTAAGCGTTTTGTATGTAGCTGAAATGCTGCAAAAACAAGGTTTTGCCTTAGCGAAAATACCAGTTGACAGCGAAGGCTTCATAAATTTAGAAAAGTTGGATGAAGCTGTTGACGGGGAAACAGCTATTGTAAGCTTGTCGGCTGTAAACCATGAAATTGGCACTATACAACCAATCAAAGAGGCGTTAGAAATCGTTAAAGACAAAAATCCAGAGACAATTTTTCACACTGACGCTTCAGACGCTTACGGCAAAATCCCCATAAACGTTGAAAATTTAAGCGTGGACTCCGCAACAATAAGCAGCTACAAAATTTTGGGACCGCGGGGAATAGGCGCTTTATACGTGAGGGAAAGCGTTAACATAGAAAGGATTTTGGAGGGGCAAATAGGCACTCAAAAGCTTTGGCCGGGAGTTGAAAACACGCCTTTAATTGTGGGTTTTGCCGTGGCTTCGGAGCTTGCCTTTAAAGATTTTGCTGGTAATGTGGGTAAAATGCGGAGGTTAAGGGACATGCTTATTGATGGCGTACTTGGAAATATATTGGAAACGAGGCTTAACGGTCCAAGGGGCGAGAAACGTGCGCCCGACAACGTGAACGTTAGCTTTCTGAGATGCGAAGGCGAGGCTTTGACGATTGAGTTAAGCCTTCACGGAGTTTATGTTTCAAGCGGAAGCGCATGCACACGGCGAATTTTGCAGCCAAGCCATGTTTTAGTGGCTATAGGACGCAAATACAGCGAAGCCCACGGCAGCATCCTCATGAAGGTTACAAGGTATCACAGCGAAGAAGACATAAATTATGTTTTGGAAGTAATTCCAAAAGCCGTTGAGAGAATTAGGGGTATAACGGGCGCTACGGGGGTGGACTAACCAATGTCACGTATGCCTTTACCATACAACCCCAAAGTTCTTGAGTTGTTTAGGAATCCGAAGAACCTTGGGAAAATGGAGGACGCCACAGTGGTTGCTGTTGCTGGGAACCCCTCATGTGGAGACATGATAACCTTTTATTTGAAAATTAACGAGCAAGAAGTTATTGAAAAGGCTTCGTTTGAAAGTTATGGTTGTGCCGCAAACATTGCAACTTCAAGCATACTTACCGAAATGATTAAGGGAATAAAGCTTGAAGAAGCGTGGAAAATTTCTTGGAAAAAAGTTACAGAAGCCGTTGGCGGTTTGCCGAGCATAAAATTCCATTGCGGAGTTTTGGCTATTGGCGCCCTTCACAGAGCCATAAGAAAATATTATAAGGACAAAGGCGTTTCGCCCCCTTGGTTGCCTGAGGATTTAAGCTTTGAGGAAAAACAAGCTTTAGAAGAGGAGGAGCTGGCGAAAATACTTGAAAAGAGGCTTAAGACTTCAGAGGAAAAATGATGTTAAACCCCTACAAAATTCGTGAAGACTTCCCAATATTAAAACGGAAAATAAACAATTACCCGCTAATATACTTTGATAATGCGGCAACTTCGCAAAAGCCACGGCAAGTTATTGAAGCCATCAAAAACTTTTATGAAAACCACAACGCAAATGTTCACAGGGCGGTTCACACGCTTTCTCAAGAGGCAACGGAACTTTACGAGGAAGCGCATAGAGAAGTTGCCAAATTCATTAACGCCCGTGGAATCGAAGAAATAATCTTCGTTAATGGCACAACCGAAGCCATAAATTTGGTGGCGTATGCTTGGGGTTGCCGTCACTTGGCAAAGGGCGATGAAGTTTTAGTTTCTTTGATGGAGCATCACAGCAACATCGTCCCATGGGAGCTCCTTTCAAAAGTTAGGGGCTTCACCGTTAAATATGTAGGTTTAAAAGCTGATGGGACTCTGGATTATGAGGATTTTGAAAGTAAAATTTCTGGGAAAACAAGGATTATGTGTTTCAGCCATGTTTCAAATGTGACTGGAGTTATAAACGACATGAAAAAAATTGTGCGTGTCGCCCACGATTGGGGCGCCTTAACGCTTGTGGATGGGGCGCAATCGGTTCCCCACATGCCCGTTGACGTTAAAGATTTAGACATGGACTTCCTCGCTTTTTCTGGACATAAAATGCTCGGTCCAACAGGCATTGGCGTTTTATACGGTAAACGTGAAATTCTTGAGATGATGGAGCCCTTTCAAGGCGGAGGCGAAATGATACGTGAGGTTTCCTTCAACCCTAAGACTTCACGTTGCCAAATTTCATGGAATGTTTTACCTTGGAAATTCGAAGCTGGAACACCGAACATTTGCGGCGGCGTCGGATTAATGGAGGCAGTGAAATATCTGAGGCGGTTAGGCATGGAAAACGTTAAGGCACATGAGGAAACATTAACTAAATACGCCATGCAACGGATGGCGGAATGCAAAAACGTTAGGGTTTACGGTCCTAAAGACGCGTCAATTAAATGCGGAATAATCCCATTTGGCGTTGAAGGTTCGGATTCGCATGATGTCGCCCTTTTTCTTGACAATTATGGCATTATGGTTAGAAGCGGTTTCCACTGCGCCCAACCATTGCACCAAACGTTTAAGCTGAAATCCTCGGTTAGGGCAAGCTTTTACATTTACAATACCCGTGAAGAGATCGATAGGTTTGTTGAAATTTTGAAGGAGCTTTAACGGTTTATGGTTGCTGTTGAGGATTACGTGGCTAGAATTGAGGAGACATGCGGTGAGGAAAGGGACTTTATTGTAATTTTCAAATATGACAAGCGAGAAGACGTAATTGCAAAAATTCTGAGAAGGGCGAAAATGGAAAAGTCGATCTCCAACATAATTTTTGAATTAACGTTTAGAGGGGTTTCTTTTCGCCTTTACAGCAGTGGTAAAGCTGTCTTTCGAAATTTAAGGGACAAAAATGTACTTCAAAATGTTTTAAATGGGCTTTTGTTATGATTTGTGTGTGGACTAATTCAGTGTACTAAATCGTGAGAAGTAAGATTTAAATCACTTCCCGCCAATAAACCTTATAGAAACCTCAAAGGTGAAAACATTTTGTCAAGCGTAAAGCAGAAACTAAAAGAAACACCAATTGTAGCCGCAACAGTCGGCTTCGGATTCCAAGGCGGAAAAAAACAGAAAAGCGAAACTGGCTACGTCGTAGAGGAACAAATAAAAACAGAAGTTAAAGACACACGACTATCCGTTTCAATAACAAAGACAGCCAATGCAACTTCAGCTACACACGCAGAACTTCGAAAAAAATATCGAATAGAAAAGTATGATTTACATTCTGGCTACGTTTTTCCAGAAGCTGTGCAATCCCTTATACCACGCAACACTCCAGAATACATAGACAGAGGCTTCAATTACGTTGAAAGAATTGTTCGTGCATTATACTATTTTAAGCAGTGCGCTTTGGTAGGTCCAAGCGGAACTGGAAAAACGCATGTCGTTTATTTGGTGGCGGAACTCTGCGGGCTTCCAATGTGGGAAATAAACTGCGGCTTGCAAACATCCGCTTACGACTTGTTTGGGAGATACATAGGTCTCGGAAAGGAAAACTGGATTGATGGACAAATAGTAATGTGGTGCCGAAACGGCGGCTTGCTATATTTGGACGAGGCAAACATGATGAAACAAGACATAGCCACAAGGCTAAATCCCGTTTTGGACACGAGGGGGCACCTTGTTTTAACGGAAAAAGACAATGAAATAGTGAATAGACACCCTTATGGTTACTTGGTGATTTCAATGAACCCCTTTTCATCGGAATTCGCTGGAACAAAACCGTTAAACGCCGCCTTAAGACGGCGCATGTCTGTGTGGATAAACTTCGACTACCTAAGCGTAGGCGACAAAATATCACCAGATGAAATAGAACTCCTCATGAAAAGAAGCGGAATAGACCAAAAAACAGCTGAAAAAATAGTTAGAGTAGGCGCTGAACTTAGAAGGCAATATAAAAATGGCGACTTGCCCTATGGGCCTTCTCCCGGCGACCTCATTAATTGGGCAACTCTAATTGCGGATGGATGTGGCCCCATCGAGGCGGCGGTTGAAACCATTGTCGGAACTACAAGCGATGATGTGGAAATACAAGCAGCCGTGAAACGTGTTGTAGAATCCATTTTCGAATCCACGTAACAATGGGTTTTTAAAATTGAACTTTTTTGAGTTTGCATGGTCAACAGTCCCCCAAATAACAAAAAAGACACATGAGGAACTGAAAATTATTCTTCACGATGACCTAAAATATCCTTATCTTGGAAGGGACAGCAGAGGTTTTGTTTTCCATTTGATTAAACCTAAAATGCTAAGCGGAAAAACCGCTTGTTTTCAAGGGTTAAATTTTAACCTTGGCAATTCAACGCACAAGAAAATTATTTGGTATTTGTTTAAGGCTTCGGTTTATCATTTGAGCATGCACGCCAATTTTTCAAATTTTTCCACATATTCCAACTGGGCGAAGGGGAAAAATCCTTACATGGCAACTTTTGTGGTTAGCCTTGTTGAAGATGCTTTGGTAAATGGGTGTTTGAGACGGATGTTTCCTTGGATGCTTCCAGAAATAGCCTACGCCAACGCTGTTTCTTTTCTTAGAATGAAAAACGTTGAAAACCTTCCAAACAGCATGATGCGCGTTATGGCTTCGACACTTCTGAACTATAACTTTGGGAAGGTTAAGGGAAACTTGCAAGATGAATTGTTTACAGATGTTAAGGCAATAACGTCCATTCTTCAAAAAGTGGGAGAAACCCCGACAGATAATAATCGAATAAGCGCTGCCACCAAAATTTATGATGCTTTAACGGTTTATGGCGAAACCTTAGAAGTTCCCTCGTTGTTATACGCCGAATGTCACGGAACAAACGACCCTTTCTATGAGCTCTACATACCAAAAGAGGAGGAAATCCAAAAGCTTATGAGTGATGCGTTAAACGTTCTTAACCCTGAAATCAAAGATGAAGGACAACTGAAAACTTTTTTGGGAAGTTTGAAGGAAAGTGAGGCAAATCAGGTTTTGGTGGCGTGGCGTGAACAGGAAAATTCTAAGTTAAAGATTTTGGAGAATTATGTTCAAATAGGAAAGGATACGCAGTTTGAGGATTTCGGGTTTCCAGTGGAAGACTATGCGGAATTTCAAAGGAGAAGGGGACTTCTTGGAAGTCCAATAAGGCGTATAATGCATCAGTTGAGGCTTTTAAAAAACATAAGCGGTGAAGATTTTAAGCATGAAAGCGGGTTTGTGGATTTGCAGGAAGCCATACAAGTAATTGCCAGCAAAAGCCAGCGCACAGACATTTTTGTTCGAGAGGAACTGCAAACAAGAGAAGACGCATGGTCAATACTTATAGACGCAAGCCACAGCCTCGGCATGTTTAAGGGCGAAGTCCGCGGAATAGCCCTATGCTTAGCAGAAGTTGCAAGAATGTTGATACTTGACCAAAACTGTTGGGGCATGTACGCCTTCAACAACAAATTCTACATCATAAAAGACTTTTCTGAGAGGTACACTGCAAACGTTAAAGCGAGAATAGGCGGGTTAACCCATGGCGGGTTCACCTATCTTCCAGACGCTATTTTGCTTGCCGCTCAAGCATTAACAAAAAGGCTGGAAGAATCAAGAGTTTTAGTTGTGGTTTCAGATTTTTTCCCATCTGGGTATGAAGGCGCCGAGGAAAAATTGAAAGAAAATCTTAAAAAAATTGAGAAGATGGGCATGGGCGTTATAGGCATAGGCGTTAAAAGCCATGCAGTTAAACGGTACATCCGCGCAAACTGCGTCGTTGAAGGTCCTTATGATTTAATGAAAAAGTTTACCAAAGCTTTCATAGAGTTCAGCTTAAGCTAAATTTTACCAGTTTTCCTTTGTAACTAAAAAGTCTGCTGTAAACTCGAATTTTTCCGTGGCGCCGACGGCTTTTCTAGGTTTAAAAACGATTTTTCCTGGTACGCCTTCACGGATAAACGCTATGTAAAGCAATTCTTTTCCTAAGCCGTAACGTTCCAAGTCAATTAAGGAATTTTTAACCTTTTCCAGTTTGTTAATTTTATTTTTTAGTTCTTCAATTGCTTCAAAAAGTATTTCAGCTTCGCCTAGCACTTCTGCGCAGAGCATAACATCCCTAAACTGGGTCCACTCCGTTGAAAAGCCAGCCTTTACCTCCTCTTTTTTGTTTGTCCTTCCAGCTTTTAAAATTTTTTGCAGTTCAGCAATGGCTTTTGTTTTTTCTTGGTTTTTTGAGGGTTCAAGGTTCCTTAAAAGGCTTCCCAACCATTGGCTATAATCCTCAAGCAGTGATTTGTATTGGCTGATTCCCGCTTCAACGATTTCCCGAATTTCCTTAAGCGAATAAAAAGTTCGAATTTCAGTTGAAAATCCATCCAAAACTCGGCACCAGCAAATCATCAACTTTGTTTTTCGTTTGTCACAGTTTCTTTTACAACATCCATTGTTTGTTCTCCGCTGGAACCAGCCGTTGCCTCCTTAGTGCCAACTATTGCCTTAACAACACTTTTAAGTTCTTTCTTTACTTTTCCAAAGAAGTTAACTCTTGTGCTTATTTTCTTTCTGTACAGCATTATGGCTCTGGCTAGTTCAGGCATTATGACCCACAGAACAGCCATGACAATTTCAGGCGGATACTCGGCTAAAAACGCCGAGTTAACCTCGCCTTTTTCATAAACAAGTATTAAATGTGCCTCTTCGTTCAAAATCACTTTCTTAACTTTTTTCCGAAATGGCACATTTTGCGGAGGAATGTTAAAGGAAATGGTGAGCTTTTTAAGGAGTTGTTTAAGCGAAACACACAGTTCGTTGACCAAGTTTTTCTCTTCCATTAAAAATTCGCTTAGCTGTAAAGTTTCTTCGCTTATACCCTTCAACAGTTCCTGCAGTTTCTGTTCAATTTCAACCTTAGACTTTTCTATTTCCTTTTCATCTAAAGTTTCTCCGGTTTCTTCTGACAGTTGTACTGGATGGAAAAAATATGGTTCTTCAACAACTTCGCTTTGGCTTTCCTCTTTTGGTGTAGATTCCACATTTT
This sequence comes from Bathyarchaeia archaeon, assembly GCA_038848005.1. Classification (GTDB taxonomy): domain Archaea; phylum Thermoproteota; class Bathyarchaeia; order Bathyarchaeales; family Bathycorpusculaceae; genus JAWCNN01. The sequence continues at coordinate 34,565 of JAWCNZ010000012.1, forward strand.
TAGGTTTTGCTTGTGCATTTTCCATAAAATTTTTCCTCCACAAGCTTGGTTCTTGAAAGTATCAAGTGTTAAAGGGGATAATAGAGTTAGTATGTTGTGAATTGTTACGCACTAACCCTGCTAATTCGTGTAACGTGGTTTGTGGGGTTTGACAAATAAAAAGGCAATAGTAATGTATAAGAAAGCACCAAAAATCTGTCGGGTCAAATCTGGAGCAAACCAAAACCAGCTTGAACCTCCGCTGAAGTGCCATCCGGCAATAAACCATGCAAATGCAGCATCAACAAAAGGTTCTATGGCCGTGGCGGTTCTACTTGGAAGCCTTACAACGTGAGAATCCAAGCTTAAAATCACGTAAACTGGCAAATTAACCACAAAAACAAATAATGTTAACCCAAGCGGTATGCCGAAAATCTCCATAAACATCCTTGCAAACAAATTGGCTTCTTCATGCGGAGCACGGCAGAATATAAGCGTCGATGAATAATCGAATAGTATGAAAGCAAAAACTAGTAGGGTTCTTTTTAGCCAATGATTGTTCTTCGGCACCAGAAAATGTTTTAAACAAACTTTATAGCCTAGGCTCTGCATTTTCCTTTCTCCTCTAGTTTCAATGTGATTTTCTATTAGGCCTTGCTTTTAAAAGTTTTGAATGTTTATTTTTGATTCAGATTTTGAATTCAGAAGTATAAAATATAGCGTTTTTGTAGAATCGAATTCAGATTCGGAGTTTGCAAGGAGTAAGGCTCCTTAAAAAGGGATTCAAATGGAATTATCCATTGACAAGCCCGAAAACGTCGTAAAAATATACGATGAAAACTTTGGAGTATGGCGCTTTGTAAAGGCGGATAAGGGACCGCCTAAATCCATGGAAATAATTGAAAAAGCACTTCATAGGCTTGGCTTGTCAAAAAATGAGATAAAGGTTTACCTTTACCTTGCAAGGGCAAACGAGCATAAAGCAAGCGAAATCTCCGAGGCTTTGTCCCTTCACAGAACAGAAACATACAGAATTTTGCGTGACTTGGAAAAGAAGGGGTTAATATCCTCCGTTTTTGAAAAACCTCTAAAATTTATTGCGACGCCATTTGAAAAAGCGTTGGACATACTTATCGAAACTAAAAAAATGAAAATAAGCCTTTTAGAAAAGAGGAAAAACAGTTTAGTCAACCTTTGGCTTTCCCTTCCGAAACCAGAAACAGAACATGAAAGAAAAGAGGTTTTCCAAATATTAGAGGGTGAAGAGCAGATAAATCTGAAGGCTGATGAAATACTCGGCAAAGCAAAAAAGGAAGTTTTTGCCTTCATTTCCGAACATGATATAGCTAATTTTTACCATGCAGGGCTTCTGGATAAACTTGCAAACATGCTAAAGGAAAACATAAACGTGCATTTACTGAGCAACTATTCTCCCAAAAGCTGTTTTTTCATCGAAAAAGTAAAAGTGAAAAAATCTAAATACTCCCTTTCCAACAGCGAAGAACTGCCCACTTTCATAATTGCGGATAACGAGCAACTGCTCTTGTTAATTAGAAAAAACAATGGGAAAAAGAAAGTGGCAGCATTATGGACAAACTATGAAGCTTTTGTAAAAGCCTTAAAAACCCTTTTCCTCGAACTTTGGAACAACAACACCTAACCTTTAATCATCTGTAACATTTTTGAAACTAGAATTCCGGCTTCTCTGTCAATAATCATCACCACAGCCAAATAAATGATTCCGCCAATCGCCGTTACAACAAACGTCAACATCAATGTTGTTGGATGCGGAATCAAAAATAAGACAGTCGCCATTAAGACCGAAGCAAAAACGTATTTTGCACTGTTCCACCATGGAACCCTTACTCTAACCACTCCACGAACAATAATAAGCTGAATGAGGAACATGGCGAAGCGAGCCGCAGAATTAATGATGCTGATATAAAGTGCAGCTTGCACTGGGTCATTTTGGATGTGCGTTAGGACATAAAATGTTGTTGGGAGCGTTATGACTGAATGAAGATAAGTCAAAGAGAATGCGATAAACAGTCGACTTCTGAATAATTCTCTAAATGAAATTCTCGCTTCTTCATCGAATCTTTCAAACCCCACAAGTGTGGCGCCATAAATCCCAGATATTGTTGCCACCAGCGAATCTATTGCCAACACAACCAGAACAGGCACGGCTGCGCTAAACCCAGAACTGAGAACTGTCAAGTAAGAATCTGAAAGTGCTATTGCGCCTGCTGTCATAGGTAGGGCGAACATCAAAACAATTTTCATGGCAGTGGTTACATCCTCGTTTTTTCCCTCTGCAAGCAACTTTGGATATAAAGCAAAAGCCAAAAAGGAAGAGTAATTAATTATTGCCGCTATCACTGAGGCTGCTCCATGGATTCCCCGTGCGCCTCCGCCAGCATAAACAAACAACATTATAAATATGAATGCTGCTATTTGGTTGCCAACAGCATTATATATATTTACGACAGAACCCTTCAGCCACTCCTTCAAATATTCCCAACGAAATTTCTGCTTCAAATAATTTGACAATAACCTAAGATAATAAATCGCTTGGAAAATACAGGCTATTATGACGCTGATCATAGCTCCAAAAAGTGGGTCGCTAGAATAAACCATATTTATTAGAACATAACCAAGCGGAAGTTTGAATATTTCTCTCAAAAGCAGTCCATAACCTATTGCATGGGGCTTTATGGCTTGAATACATTGCTCAAATGCGTTATTGGTATAAATTTGTACTATTTGTATGGCGGTTATGAGGTATAGTAAAAAGTATTTTTCCTCAATGTTAAGCATTGAAATGATGAAAGGAAGCAGCAACACATACAGCGAAGCGGCAACTAACGAAATCGCCAAGTTTATGAGAACCCCAGTTTTAACTGCGCCTTCTTTTCCTCTGGCTGTAAACCTCAACGCCCAAAAGGGAAGCACTCCAGCTACAAACGTGAAATATGGAATTACATCCCTACCAACATTCGTCCACACACCATACACTTTTCTCACATCTTCCGGATCTGGATAAATGGCGCTAACTGCACGAATCACCATAAGTTGAAAAATTAAGCTCGTTACCACGCTAAACAATTGAGCAATAAACATTACAAAACCCGTGTACTCCAATCTAATTTCGCTTTTGCCCAAACCTCTGCCTCTGTTGGTTAAATATGTCCTTTTTCAGTTAAGTAGTCTCTTAGGGCTTCTGTCCAACTTCTCATTTTTATTCCATACTTTTGAAGTTTTATGCTTTGCAAAGCCGAAAACTGCGGTCTTTTGGCTTTTATCTGCAACTGGCTGGTTTTTATGGGCGTCAAATTTGGGTTTAACCCCGTCATTCTAAAAATTTCCTTTGCAAACTGAAACCATGAGCAACAGCCACTATTTGTTGCATGATAAATACCATATGGCAGCTTCAACTCAATTATCTTTTTTATGGCGTTAGCCGCATCCTTAGCGTATGTAGGCGACATCCACATATCATCAACCACGCTTATAGGCTCATTTTTCCTAGCCTTCATAATCATTGTTTCAACAAAGTTTCCGCCTTTGCCGCTTGCCCCTGCCACACCGAACAAACTTGCAATTCTGATGATGTAATGTTTAGGGTTTTGTTTTGTGTAAAATTCTCCCGCCAGTTTTGAAATTCCATAGGTATTAACTGGGTTAGGCGCGTCGTCTTCAGTGTATGGTTCTCCCTTAGAACCGTCGAAGACATAATCTGTACTTATGAATATGGTTGTAGCTTCCAACTCTTTTGACAATACAGCTATGTTTTTTGCGCCTATGGCGTTCACAGCAAAAGTTTTCATTGGGTCTTCTTCGCATTGGTCTGTTTTGTGGAAAGCCGCAGTGTTAACAATTACGTCTGGACAGTGTTCCTTTATTACTCGGCAGCTGTTGTAGTTTGTCACTTCTATTTCTTTATGTGTTAAACCTATGGTTTCATGTTCATGCTCCAACGTTTTCATTAGGTCTGTGCCTAACTGTCCAGTTGAGCCTATAACAACAATTTTCATAATATTATCCCTTTGACTTCCACATCCTTGATGAACTTGTGCATTTCAAGCAAATGCTTATACCATTTCACGGTTATGGTTTTCGGGTCATCAGCGCTTATCTTTCCTTCTTTAAGAGCCTCAAAAACCTCTTTTGCCCCTTGTTTCGGCGTGTATTGCGGCTCAAATTTCAATGTCCTCTTAATTTTGTCGAAGCTTACTCTGTAACTTCTTGTGTCTGGTGAACCGTACCACTCATAATTGAATGGTAAGTTGATGGATTCCGCCACGAGTTTGGCAAGGTCAAATATTTGAACATTTTGTTCGTTGCTACCCACATTAAAAATTTGACCGTTAACAAGTTCTTGGTCTGCCTCTAAAACTTTTATGAAGGCGTTTGAAGTGTCCCTTATGTGTATGAAAGGTCGCCATTGCTTCCCATCCCTCATTATCGGTATTTTGCCGTTTTTGAAAAAGCCGAGAACCATTCCGTTTATTGCTAAGTCAAACCTCATTCTTGGAGAAAACCCGTAAACAGTGGCTTGTCTAAGAGCCGTTACAGTGAAGCCTTTGTCCGCCAACGGCAAAATTTCCCTTTCCGCCAGCACATTAGCCTTTGCATATGTTGTTAACGGGTTAAGCTTAGACTCCTCTGTTAAAATGCCATCCTGAAATCCGTAAACACTGCATGTGCTTGCAAGCACGTACCTTGCCACTCCATACTTTTTTGAAAGCTTAGCCACCCCGACCCTGCCCATATAGTTTATTTCCAAAGTTTTTTGAGGGTCAAGCTCCCCGCTTGGGTCATTCGAAAGGGAAGCCAAATCAAAAACTGCGTCTACACCCCTGAGAATTTCAGGCTTAAACCATCTAATGTCATCCTTAACCACCCTTATCTTGTCCATTACATCCTTAATGGGGTCTGTTCCAAAAAAGAACCTGTCTAAACATGTTACGTCATAGCCTTTCTCAACGAGAAGCCTCAAAAGAATCGAACCTATATAACCCGCTCCACCAGTAACTAACACCTTCAAGGCTGTTTTCTCCTATTTATGTGGCGGATAAAACCAATCCCATGGCTTGCCAACTCGGGGGTCATCTCTTTTTCCGTTTATCTCCGTTGGAATTATTGTTTGGTCGTTCCATGGTCTGCGGATTTCGTCTGGAATTTTGTAATCATAAAGCCTCGTGACAAAATACACAGTTAAAGACGGCGTGTTGCTGACCGTTTTTGTTCCATGAAAGTATTTTCCCGGTATGCGCACTATTGAGGGTTTTTCTCCGCTGGCTACGATTTCAACCATCTTTCCAGTTTCCTCCTCATAAGCACAGATTTTCATAGCTCCCTTCAAAACAAGGAAATAATCCACTTGTCCCCTTTCATGTTTATGCCATGCCCTGACCATGTTAGGATAGCTGTAACTTATGTTTGCTTGCACTATCCATTCTTCTTCCAGAAGGTCTTTCCAGTCTTGCCTTAAAGCTTCTGCAAAAAAGCCTCTTTCATCGGGTATCACATTTACTTCTTGGACTTTTACTCCTTTAAGCGGGTACTCCTTCATATTTCTACCCCATCCAAATTGTAGATTAAAGCTCATCGCTTGTTATTACCTTCACATATTTCTTACTTACTCTATGAAGCTCTTCATCATCCGTGACCAATGTTAAACCATTTTCAATCGACGCTTGAATGTATGCGGCGTCATAATAGGTTAAGCCTTCTCTCACAGCAATTTTGAGTATTTCTAAGACGTTTTCTTTCTCAGGCTTTTTTAATTTCATAAAAACTTCTGTTAATGAATCTAATATTGTGTTAGCCTCGCTGTTGCTGAAGGCTCTGTAAATGTGTACTTGTTTCCAAACAGCGTTTCCTAGCTCGTAAAAGGCGAGGTTTATAGTCCAACCTTCAAGTAGCTTGTCCAATTTTTTCTCTCCGCATAAATTTATTATAGCTGATGCATCGAAAAGGCTCATCTTTCTTCTCTACCTTCTCTTATAGTCTTAATCCACGCTTTTTTCTCGATTTTCTTTATTATTTTGCTGGCTTCCTCAACTTTTTTGTAAAGTTGCTGCTTCATTCTCTCTTCAACTTCTTTTTCAAGGGATTTTCTAATGACCTCTGAGGGTTTTATGCCTAGCTCAGCTAATTTTTTCCTTAGTTCTTCATCGATTTTAGCTGAAACAGTTACGTACTTCAAAGTGTACCACAAAAAGGTTGTGTGATTTTTACTATAAAAGTATTACTACATTTTTTAGTAATAATTTTGTATTACACATGTGTTTTACGGATTAAACAAATTTTGTTCGAACACACACTAAATCAACAATTTCCTTTTAAACTTCGATTTCTGAGTAGTCTCCTATGTGGAGTTTTATGGCTTTTTTCATGTTGTTTTTTGTCACTTTTGCGTTTCTGCCTACAAGGCTTTCTTCCAATCCATCAACGCCTTTTATGAAAGAGTTTTCCATGATTACGCTGTACTCGATTGAACTTTCTATTATTTGCGTGTTATTTCCTATACTTGTGTATGGTCCTATAAACGCATTTTCTATATGGCAGTTTTCGCCTATTATGGCTGGGCCTCTTATGGTGCTGTTTATCACTTTTGCATTTTTTTGGATTGTAACTCTTCCTTCAATTTTGCTTTCTATGATTTCGCCTTTAATTTCCTGTTTTATGTATTCATCCAAGATTTTAGCATTGGCAAATAATATGTCGTCTTTTTTGCCTGTGTCAAGCCACCACGTGTCAAGTTTTTCAGCTTTCACCTTAAAGCCCAAATTTACCATTTCTTGTATGGCATCTGTTATTTCAAGTTCTCCACGCCACGAAGGTTTTATGCGGTTTATAGTCGTGTGGATTTTGTTTGAGAATATGTAAACGCCTACAAGGGCTAGGTTGCTTGGCGGAGTTTTCGGCTTTTCAACAAGTTTGACAACATTATCCTTTTCGTCTAGTACCGCTATGCCAAACCTTGTTGGGTCTTCAACTTCCTTCAAGAGTATAAGCGCATCCAAATCTTCCTTTTCAAATCTCCCTAGCAGTGTGTTGAAGCCTTTTCCTATCAAGTTGTCGCCTAGGCACATTATAAAGTTGTCTTTGCCGAGGAAATTCTGCGCTGTTTTCACAGCGTGAGCCAAGCCCAACGGTTCTTGAGGTATGTAGGTTACGTTAATGTTCCATGCCTTGCCATCTTTAACGTAATTTTTAACGTCTTCTCCAGTTTCTGGAGCAATTATTATGCCTACGTCTTTAATGCTTGTTTGAGCTATATGGTCTAAAACATAACCCAAAATCGGCTTGTTAGCAACTGGAATAAGCTGTTTGGCGGTGGTGAAAGTTAATGGTCTAAGCCTAGTGCCTCTACCACCGCTGAGTACGAGAGCTTTCACGACCATCACGCTTGTTTATAGATGTATATATTTCCTTGTTATAAGCTCTTATAAGTAAAATCGCTTTTTATATTTTAGTTTCCTTATGACTTTGCCGTTGCGTCTTTTAAGTGTTTAGCAATTTTTAATTCTGCAATTCTGTTTAGAAGTTCTTCGTCGGCTGTGTAAAATGGAGTCTTCATTAGGGTGGCTAATGCCAAATAACTCGCATCGTACATGGTTATGTTGTATTTAACCGCCACTTTTATGGTTTCGTTTTTTAGTTCACCTTTAAGTCTCCAATATTCAAAGCCATACTTGTTTAGCGAACGTGCAATGTCCACAAGCTCTTGTTCTGAATACACCCCGCTGTATTTTAGGGCATTTAACACTTCATATTCCAGTATGACTGGGCCAGTTATTGTTATACGTCCTGAAATGTAGTTATCGCGGAGTTTTAATGCTTGTTCGCTGTATTTTTCTTTAAGGTACCATTTTGCTATTACACTTGCATCTAAGACTACTTTTTCAAGCGCCATTCACGTATCACCTTGGCGCTGTCCCATCCTTCAGGAGCGGCTTTTCTAAGTTTTTCGTTAAGCAAAACTGCCTCTGCGATGTTGCGACCGTTTTCTTCTTCAATTTTTTTTCTGATTGATTCTCTTATTACCTCGCTCCAGTTTATGTGTCTCAGCTTTTTCATGCGTTCTTTGAGTTCTTCATCTACCTTAACCGTTAAAGTTTTCATGTCAATGCACAAATTTAGTATATAAACGTATTTACGTATATACTTTTTCCACTAATATCATTGCACCCGTGTACACCATAATCGCTTTAGTCCCAAAATCAAATAATTCCCAACATTTTCGATTCTTCAACGTCTTAAAACACCTTTGCGGTTTATGGAACTGTTTAAAATTTCTTTTGTTTTCTTGTAAGTGTTAAATTAAAATGTCTGCTTGAGACGCCTGGCGAGTAACTAAATCTGTAAACCTCAAATCCGGCGATGTCAAGGATTTTTAGCAATTCATTCTTCGTATATTGATAGATGTGCTCCCTAGCGTACCGTTCATCGATTACTGGTAATCCTTTTCTTGGATAGGGCATATCATTTACACAAGAATAATACTTTGTTACTCTTCCCCACTTAGAGGCGTCAGGCGTACTTAAATACAGCTTGCCTTTGTCGGATAGCAATCCGCATATTTTTTTGAGAGTGGGTATTGGATGAAAATTTAAGTGTTCAAGCACCTCTGTAAAAATGATTATATCAAATTTGTAATTCCAAGGAAAAGGGTCTAGTTCTATATTGTTGACGCTAAACATGAAATTGTATTTTTTAATCAATACTGGGTTCAAATAAATATCGACGCAGTCAGTGCAATAAACTTCACAATTTAATAACTTTTTGCAATAAAGTGCAATAACGCCGACTCCACAACCAATATCAAGGCACTTGTCGACTTTTTGATTTATCCAATCCTCCATAATCCACTTTGGGATGTGCAACCAAAAATAAATTTCATAATCTCGTTGGTATTTCAACCAGAGGGGGTTTGGATTCAAACTAGCAATTTCCTGCTGGCATTCTATAAGTTGTTTCATCCATGGCTTGTTGCTAACACTACGTACACTGTAATCACGTATAAATTTTCTACGACGCCATTCAAGTTTTCCATAAATCTTTTTAACAATTTTCTTAATCATTAAAATCCCCCGTAATAAAAAATGCCTTTTCCAAGCACAATTATTTAAGTATTATTTATGTCTCGGAAGATTCACCTTTCCTTTTTAGGGAGGCAAGCTTATTGTAAAATTCATTTGAAAGACTAATGTCTTCAGTCCATTAAACCATGTCTATACATAATTTAAGGCTTGCGGTTTTATCCAGCAAGAAAAATGCCTAACTTTTGCTTTCTGGTTTAGCTAAAGTTTCGGTTAAATTTGATTATGGCGGTAGCCACGTGTTCGACTTCTCTTTTGGTTAGTTGTGGAAACATTGGTAGAGAAAGTATTTCTTTGCAGATTTTTTCAGTTACTGGTAGATTATAGCTTAAACTAAAGTTTGAGTAGGCTCTTTGTTTGTGGACTGGAATTGGATAGTGCATCAAAGTTTGCACTTCGTTTTTTAAAAGGTGTTGTTGAAGTTTGTCTCTTTCTTTGCATCTTATCACATACAAATGGTAAGCGTGTTTTGCGTTTTTCTCTGCTGGAGTAGTTATTTCGGTGTCCACCAAAAGTTCATTGTAAAGTTTCGCATTCTCTCTTCTTCTACTGTTCCATTCGTCTAAATGTTTAAGCTTCACTCTTAATATTGCGGCTTGAATTTCGTCTAGTCTGCTGTTTACTCCGACAAGGTTGTGATGGTATTTTTGTTGTTGCCCATGATTTCTCAACACTCTTAATTTTGTTGCTAGCTCTTCGTTGTTTGTGACGATTATGCCGCCGTCTCCATAAGCGCCGAGGTTTTTTATTGGATAAAAACTAAAGCAGCCAGCGTCGCCTATGCTTCCAGCTTTTCTGCCTTTGTATTCTGCGCCGTGTGCTTGGCAAGCGTCCTCTATTACATAAAGGTCGTGCGCTTGAGCAACTTCCAATATTGGGTCCATGTCAGCGGGATGCCCATAAATATGAACTGGCAATATCGCCTTTGTATTCTTTGTTATTTTCTCCTCGATTTTTTCAGCGTCTATGCAGTAGGTTTCGGGGTTTATATCCACAAAGACGGGAATAGCCTCATTTCTTGTGATGGCGTCTGCTGTTGCTATGAAAGTGTGCGATACCGTTATCACTTCGTCTCCTTTGCTTATTCCCAAAGCCTTAAGTGTGAGGAAAAGGGCGTCTGAACCGGAATTTACGCTTACGCCGTATTTTACTCCTATGTAACTTGAAAATTCCTCCTCGAACTTTTCGACTTCCTCGCCTAAAATAAATGTTCCTTTTTCTATAACACGTTGAATTGCCTCATTTATTTCCCCCTTAATTTCCAAATACTCCCTCTTCAAATCAACAAACGGAATCACGGTTGTACCTCTATTTCATATGTATCATAAACCACCGCTCTTGCTCCGAACTCTTCTTTCTGGGTTATCAGTCCCACGTTCAAAAATCTTCCTTCCTTTTCGGTGGAAATACCAAAGTCAAAGTAATCCACTTTGTTTCCGTAGT
>JAWCNZ010000013.1:0-43444 GCA_038848005.1 Bathyarchaeia archaeon
ACTCGACGATGAACTGCTCAAACAATTAATAAACCACGCACAAAAACACAACAGAAAAATTTACGTTCCTTCAGGCGCGATAGTTGGAATCGACAACATAAAATCAGCTTCGTTAGGCAAAATATATGAAGTTACGCTTACAACCAGAAAACCCGCAAAAAGCTTCGAAGACACTCATGCTAAACTGAAGCTGGACAAAATTAAACAGCCGACGCTAATCTACGAAGGCGCAGCAAGAGAAGCCGTAAAACTTTTCCCAACAAACATTAACGTGGCAGCCACCCTAAGCCTCGCTGGAATCGGCCCAGACAAAACAAAAGTCAAAATAATAGCTGACCCAACAATCGAAGATATAATCCACGAAATCCACGTTAAAGGGGAGTTCGGCGAAATAGAAACCAAAACCATAAGTAAGCCTTTTCCAAGAAATCCCAGAACAAGCTACATAGCAGCTTTATCAGCAATTGCAACGTTAAAGAAACTAACCGAAAACCTCGTGGTAGGCACATAAACCCCATATTTTATTTTTAGGAGAAAAGTATTTAACAGTGGTTGTCCGCTAACTTCTAGTGAAGGTGACGGATACAATGAAATCAAAATTTAGCTCTCTGGTTTTAGCTGCTTTGGTGTTGCTTTCGCTTGCCGCCACATTGCCATTATCTGCATCCGCCACCGAAGATTCCGCTGATTTGATGGTTGTTGAATGGCATGGTTATGGACGCACAGTTGTTTACCAAACTTTATCCGAAGACAATTCAATGAATAATTCGCATTATGCGCTGCTGCCCTTCCATTGGCATACAACAATAAAATACTGGATAAACCCCAACAACAAGTATGGCTTCAACGCCTCAAGCGTGGTTACAGCAATCACAACAGCAGCGGAAACATGGGACAACAACACAAGCTTTGAATTGTTCGTTTATCAAGGCACAATCCGCAGAGGTGCTGGTAAGCGAGACGGCTACAACGTTATAGCTTGGGGTTTATACTCTAACCAGCAAGCAATCGCCGTCACATACATTTGGTATAAGAACGACACAATAATCGAAACTGACACGATAATGAACACACGGTTCAAGTGGAGCCTTAACGGCGAAGCTGGAAAGATGGATGTGCAAAACATTATGACGCATGAGTTTGGACACTGGTGCGGCTTAGACGACCTCTACGCCGACGAGGACTACTGGTTAACAATGTATGGCTACGCTGGCTACGGCGAAACCTACAAGCAAACGCTTGGATTAGGCGACATACTTGGATTACAAGCGCTTTACGGCGAATAACTCAAGATGTCCTTAAGCTTTTTTCTAAACACGCCTACATGATTAATGTTGATATTCTTAGGGCGATTCCGCCTAGAATTATGGCGAAGGCTATTTCAAAAACAGTTATGAAAAAAGCTTTTTTCCAGCCGAACTCTTTAATCAAAGCGGCTATCGTCGCTATGCATGGTATATAAAACATTGTCACTAAAGTGAAAACAACCATCTGGGTCGGCGTTAAGGCTTGGGCAAAATTGGAGTTGGTTATTCCTAGAAGGGGAGCAAGCATCACAAGTGTTAGCTCCTTTCTTAATACGCCGAATATGAATGTTATTCCCGTAACGGCTGGTAACCCCAACCACGCAACGGTTATTGGACTAAGCGCATTTGCAACCGGCTCAAGCAAACCATAAACCTCCGCAAGCTTTACAGCGAAGCTTCCAGCAACTATTAGGGGAAAGGCGATTTTTATAAATTCAACAAGCCTAAACCACGTTTGCTTCAAAACAGTCTTTAAATGAGGACGCTTGTAATCATGCATTTCCATTATTAGGGCGGTTGGTTCGCCTGGCAAAACCTTAAATGCCAATCTTCCAATGGCGAAAATTACCAGTAAATCGAATATGTAAAGCACCAAAGCCCATTGAATACCCAAATATTTGCCTACCAAACCAAGTATAATGACTGTGCGGGCGGCGCATGGCACAAGTGTCGTGACAAAGGCGGCAAGCAACCGCTCCCGCTGAGTTTCCATTATTCTACAACCCAAACAAGCGGGGACGTTACAGCCGTAACCAAGCATAAGCGGAATGAAGGCTTTTCCATGCAATCCCATTTTATGCATGGCATTATCCATCAAAAAAGCAACACGGCTGAGGTAACCTGAATCCTCCAAAAAGTAAAGTATAAGGTAGAATGGTATTATGTATGGCAGAGCAACTGTAACGCCCGCTATAACCCCTTCAATTCCGCCCCAAACTAGTTCACCCGCAATCCCCACAAAGAAAGATTTCCACCCATAAAATAGGTTGCTCAGCAACTCTGAAGTGTAATTTCCAAAAACAAAAACAAGGTAAAACATCAAAAAAAGCGAGAGAAACATTATTGGGTATCCCATGATTTTGTGGGTTGTAATGCTGTGCATCCTCTCCGCTAACGTGGGTTTTATCGGAGTCACAATTTTTTGAACTGCCCTAGCGATGCAACCAGCAACTTCATACCGCTCAGAAGTTATCACTGTTGGGCAAGCGTGTCCATGAAGTCTTTCAATTTCACCCGCAAGTCTTTTGGCAATAGAAACTATTTCCGGGTTTACCCTTTTAACCTCTTTTTCTATTTCTTCATCGCCTTCCAAAAGCTTAATCGCTACATACCGTGGCGGATACAAAAGCCCAATGGTCCTAACCATTTCAGTAAGTTTGGCAATTCTCTCTTCGATTTCCCCGCCATACCTCACTTGAGAAGGTTTAGCCGCTGGTTTCTTTTCGGCAGTTTCTACGGCTTTCTCTAAGAGTCGGAATATGCCAACGCCTTTAACGGCGACCGTTGCCACTACGGGTATCCCTAAAAGTTTTTCTAATTTTTCCACGTCAATTTGGATGCCCTTGTTTTTGGCTGTATCCATCTGATTTAACGCCATAACCATCGGCGTTTCAAGCTCCATAAGTTGCAAAGTGAAAAACAAATTCCTCTCAAGAACAGAAGCATCAACAACATTTATCACCACATCTGGCTTTTCAGCAACTATAAATTCCCTCGAAACCAATTCTTCAATGGAATAAGTGGAAAGCGAATATATCCCCGGCAAATCAATTATGTCTATCGTATAACCTCTAAAGTGCAGTGTCCCCTCAGCCTTTTCAACGGTTTTCCCAGGCCAATTGCCAATATGTTGATGTAAACCAGTTAAATAGTTGAAAATAACGGATTTTCCAACGTTTGCGTTTCCAGCTAAGGCAATAACCAACCTTTTTTGAGTCACTTTTTCTCTATCTCCACGAAAATTCTTTCAGCCATACCTCTGCCAAGCGCCAACCTTGAGCCTCGTACAAGAATTTCTAAGGGTCCATTGAAAGGAGCAGATTTCACAACTGTCACTTTTGTGCCGGGAGTAAGCCCCAAATCCATAAGCCTCTTTTCAAATCCCCAATGTCTCCCATGTCCCCTTCCACGCCCAGCTTTTATGGAAATTACAATTCCAGTTTCGCCATTTCTCAGCGAGGTTAAAGGCACTTCACGCACTTTTGAGCTTCGTCCTTCCATTATGCTCATCACCTTTTTGTTGGCTTTACTTGGATGATTGAGGCTATTGCTGGGCTTAGGGCGTGAGTGGTTGAGTCTACCTTTACAGTGATTGGGCCGTCAAGGGGAGCCTTTTCCAGAATTTCCACTGAAGCTCCGGGTGTAAGTCCAAGCTTGCCTAAGTAATACAATAAGTCTTGGCTTTCATTTGTTATTTTTACCACTGTGCTTTTCTCGCCAACATTAAGCTCTGTTAGCGATTGCGATTTTTGCTCGATAATCCCTCCACATTTTGTCGGTATGGGATTTCCATGCGGACACGTTTTAGGGTGTTTCAGCGCCTTTTCAAGCAGTTTCGCCATTTCTTCTGTTATGCTGTGCTCCAGTTTGCAAGCCGCATCATGAACCTTATCCCATTCCATATGCAAAATATCCACAAGCAACCGCTCTGAAAGGCGATGTTTCCTTATCACTTGCAAGGCTATTTTCCGACCTTTCTCGGTCAGCTTCACACCTTTATATGGAACATGAGTCACTAGCCCATCCTTCTCCAATCGTTCAATAGTATTTGTAACCGTACCAGGAACAACCCCAAGCGATTTGACTATGTCGCTGGTTTTGACAATTCCGCCTCGCTCTTCTAGCCTACAAATGCATTCGACGTATTCTTCAATTACCGCTGTTGTTTCTTCAGCCATTTTACGAGCAACCAAAAATGGAATTACGACAAGTCGCATTTAAAACTTGCCCCAAAACATGAATGCGCATGGCTTTTCACGCCACATTCAAAGACAAGTTTTATAAGAAACCCCATTGTAAGATAGGTGCATTGTGCAAACTTGTTTTGCACAATAAAACGTTAAAGGAGATGAAAATGTCGATGTCTGAAAGAGAAATGCATAAGGCAGTTTGTGCTGATTGTGGGAAGGAATGTGAAGTTCCATTCGAACCTGACCCGAACAGACCTGTTTACTGCCGAGAATGCTGGTCAAAAAGAAGAAATAGAAGACGATACTAGCCTAAACTAAATTCCTACGCTTCTCATAACCCAAATTTTAAAGTTTTAGCGTATGTTACGCTTTTGTTATTATTCAAGCGAGCATAAGTTTTAAAAACCTCTTTTATTGTTAAACTTTGAGGTTTCAAAATTTGAGCTTTGCAGTTGAAACAGTTGATGTTATTAAGGTGTTCGGCGCAATTCATGCATTAAACGGATTAACCTTTCAAGTTAAACAAGGAGAAATTTTCGGGCTTATTGGTCCTAACGGGGCTGGAAAAACAACAGCTTTACGTATTGTTTCCACTTTGCTTTTGCCAACATCTGGCACTGTTAAAGTTTTCGATTTGGATGTTGTTAGGCAAGCGGCTGAAGTTCGCAAGATTATAACTTACCTTCCAGAAGAGGCTGGTGCCTATCGAAACTTGTCAGGCTGGGAATATCTGGAGTTCATGGCGAACTTCAACATCAAAAATAAACGTGAAGTTCAAATGGTGGTTAAGGAAGCAGCCGAAATAACGGGTTTAGGCGAACGCCTAAAGGATAAAACAAAAACCTACAGTAAGGGAATGAAGCGTCGCCTTTTGGTTGCGAGGGCATTAATGACTAAACCTAAGCTTGCCATTTTAGATGAGCCAACAAGCGGATTAGACGTTTTGCACGCTTATCACGTGAGGGAAATAATAAAGCGTTATGTGAAGGAACACGGCGTAACAGTGCTTCTTTCAAGCCACAACATGCTTGAAGTTGAGCACCTCTGCGATAGGGTTGCCCTATTAAATAAGGGTAAAATTGTGGCTGAAGGAAACCCGCAAAAACTGAAAGAAGAGTTTAGAAGCACAAACCTGGAAGAGGTTTTTGCAAAGGTGGTTGGACTTGCTTAGGGGATTTGGCAATTTCCTACTGAAAGAGCTTAAAGAATTAATCAGAGACCCAAAAATTCTTTTGGGAATGGTGATTGTTCCATTAATAATGTTTCCATTTTTAGGTACCCTCATGAATTTTTCAATGACAGCGGCGCAGGAAACTGCCGCAAAACTCGCTGTGATTGTTATTAACCATGACATTGGAGAAAACTCAACACAATTCATAAACTACCTAAAACTTTCAATGAACGTTTTTGAAGTAAACGTTTCAAATGTAACTGAGGCAGTGCCGCTGTTACCCCAATATAATGCCACGGAAATAATTGAAATTCCAGATAACTTTAGCCGATGCGTTGCCTCTGGAGAAAGCGTTACCATAAAGGTTTACAGCGTTTTTTCTGGCGCTGGACTATTTGAAGGCGCTGGAGCCTCTATCCTCGACAACAAAATTGAAAGTTTTAACAGATATTTAGCTCCGAACTTGGTTGTTCCAGAAAAATCCGTGATTATTAAAGGACAAGTTTTCGAAAAGGTGGATCCACGTACGCTTGGCAGTTTAATGCTTTCACAAGCCGTTGCTCTTCCAATAACGATTATGATTTTGCTTAGTTATTCAATGCAGATAGCTGCAACATCGGTTGCAATGGAAAAAGAAGAGAAAACTTTGGAGACGCTTTTAACTTTGCCGATGGACCGCTTCGCAATTTTAATGGGGAAACTGTCGGGTTCAATTATTGTTGCAGCTATTGGCGCTTTGGCTTACATGGTTGGCTTTAACTATTACATGGGTTCCTTCACAACGTCGCTTCCCGCTGGAATATCGGTTGATTTGGCTTCTCTGGGGCTTGCTCCCTCGCTATTTGGCTATATGCTTTTGGGCGCATCGTTGTTTGTCACTTTGCTTTCAGCTTTGGCATTAGCAGTAATCGTATCCGCTTTTGCAGAGGATGTGCGAAGCGCCCAGTCGATAGTTGGCAACATCTACCCATTAATATTCATACCCGCTTTGCTCCTAATGTATTTGGATGTTAATGCCTTGCCTTTAGCATTAAGAATCTTCATTTATGCTGTGCCATTCAGCCACCCAATAATCGCAGCAAAAGCCGTCACAATGGGCGACAACTGGACTGCTTTAATGGGCATTGTTTATGTTGCCGTCTTCACAATTGCCATAATGTATGTTGCATCACGGTTGTTCGCAACCGAAAAAATCTTGACGGCGAAACTGCGGTTTAAGGGATTAAGGAAACACAAAAAAGCACCCAGTGAAGAACTACAGTAAGTGTTATTATTTTTACGATGTACAAGTCGGATTGTGGATTCATAAACCATTTTAGGATGCTTATTCGAATCCAAATCAGAAACCAAACATCTAAAAGTGAGCCAAAATGAAAAACCTAAACAAAATTTTAACAATACTCGGAGTCAAAGGTGTCCTCTGCCTCGTTTCTTTAACAATTATCGCTTTAGCCCTTGTGACCTACACAGCAATTTTAACAGTATCCCCAACTCAGCAATTTACGATTGGAGCAACAACAAGTTCATGGACAGTTTATGTAAACGATGTAGACAAAGTAAAGTTTCTACCTGGCGGAGCATCAGAGCCAACATTCAATGCAAACGACCCTAACACCTACGCTTTCAAGGTTACAACAGACGCTTCTCAAGTCTGCGCCGTAAAAATTGAATTAACATCCCCTGTAAGCGATAGCAAATTTTCAAAGTTTCAAATAAACGTGAAATATTGGGATGGCTCAACTTGGGCAGATGAAACATTGTACGCAAACCCAACAGGTTCCACCACCAAACCATACATTGACGGATTAACAGCTGGCGACGTAGGCTACATACATCAAGACTTATCCACAATAAAATACTACTTAATTAAGGTAACATACTCCTATGATAAAGTTGACGAAACAACCCAAGTGACGGTAAACTTCCAATACACGCCGTTGCCGCAAAACTCATTCTGAGATATTTCCCTCTTTTTCGTCTGGAGGAAACATAAATGGAAAATGAAGGTGCATACTTAAAATTCAAATTAGCTTTGGGACTTGCAGCCTTGCTTGTTGGTCTTTGGGCGGCTAACATGGCTATGTTTAACTGGGTTGAACAAACAAACAAGCCGTATGTGCTGGGTGCATACGCACGTTACATGTGCGCTTACGGAGGGTTTGCCGCCATGATTTTCGGCGCCATGCTCATTAACGAATTTCTAATTTACAAAAACGCTTTAAAAAGAAGAAACAATGAGAAACAAAAAATTGGATGGTTTTATCCTCGTGGAAAAACGAGGGCGGAAAAGCTTACTAACCAAAGAAAGGCGAATGTGGGACATACAATTATGGTTGTGTCTCTTACCATTCTCCTTCTCGTACTGCTCATCGCAATCGTGGCTGGTGCAGTATCTTACACAGCAACAGTTACAATGATTCCGAACTTTCCAGCATTCATTTATTATCGGTCTAACAGCGGCGCATATTTGTTGGCTTCATGTAAAGAGCGAGCGTGGAACGGGTTTTATTGGTCTTCTGAACGTGAGTTACCTTCTTCTGGAAGTAGCATCCGATATGTTCGAGTTTCCAATTGCCCCTCACAGCAACGACCAAACGAAAAAGTTGTGGTTACATTAAGCGATGATGGTTACTTAGATGCTTACGTTTGGAACGGCAGTTTTTGGCTTACAGCAAACAACATAGCCTATTCTGGAACAGCAAACGCTTACAGATGCTTTGACATAACCTACGAAAAAACCTCGGGCAGAGCATTGCTTGCTTATTCAAGAGGCACAACAACAAACGAGATTGGCTATAAAATCTGGAACGGAACAGCTTGGAGTTCCGAACAGCTTTTAGACCTTCCCTACACAACTGGAATCGTCAGATGGATTTCCCTTGCAAGCAAACCAACAAACAACACAAATGAAATAGCCATGATATATTTAGACGCTAACGCTGACGTCTGCGGTTACGTTTGGACTGGCTCTGAATGGAATCTCATGGACGCAACTGCCGTTTGGGACGCTAACGCAGCCACAGCAACCAGAGAATGCATCTCCGTGGCTTACGAACAAAAATCCGGAAGGGCAATGTTCATTTGGGGAGGCTCCACACGCACCAACAATTATTATAGGTTGTGGAATGGAACAACACTAAGCCCCATCACACTGCTTAATATTCCCACGCAAGGAGGCACAACAAGATGGGCAAAACTGAAAAGCGACCCAACATCAAACGGACTGCTCTACATGGCAATAGACGGCGGATACGACCTTAACACGGCATACTGGAACGGCGACCAATGGACGGTACACGGCGAACACGATGATAACGTGGACGCTAACGCCCAAAGATGCGCAGACTTCGAATGGGAACCAACGGGAAACAAGGGCTTACTAGTTTGGGGAACAACTTCAGGTTCACTATCCTTCAAAATTTTCACCGCTCCATCAACGTGGAACGCACCCTCAACCATAACAGCGTCTGGCACACACCCATGGATCCAACTTAAACGAAACATGGACTCAACAAGTAACATCAAAATTTTAGGCGCTATGCTGAACAACAACTTTAATTTAGGCGCTTTAAAATGGGATGGTACAACCCTAACAAACCCCGGCGATTCCGCATTCACCATGAATACCAACACAATAGCCTATGAATGCTTCGAAATAACATTCAACTAAAAGATGTTGTGGTGGGGCCGGCCGGATTTGAACCGACGACCTTTACCCGGAAACAGCGCATGGCTGTTTTCTACGGGTTTCTCTATGACAGCTCCAGAACTTCTTCATTCCGCAAGGCGGTCCGCAAACCCGTTTTATGCTTCTGGAGCCCGTCGTCATACCTTCCTAGACTACGGCCCCGCCCTACTGCACAGTAATTTATTGTGAAAATGAAGGGATATATGCGTTATTCCTTTATAGTTAGGGCTTACTTTATTCGGAAATGACCGCAAAACTTATAATGTATTGCCTAGAATAACGAGCTTTTGTGGTTAAAGATGGAAATGGAGAAAATAACAAGATACATATACATTGCCTTTGTTGCTATAGCAGTCGTGATGGGACTTGTGGTTGGTTATATGGCATACAGCGCAGACCTCGGCTGGTATGACCAAAATGTCAGCGACATCAACGGATGGGTTACCTTAGTCATGCTCATCTTGGGAATTGTTACGGGATTAACGAGCATAACAGAAAGGGAAGTCACACCGTTTCTCATAGCGACAATTGCCCTGCTGGTGGCTGCTGCCACAAATGTTTGGAGCCCCTTAAGCAATATCCATGATTTACTTTACTATTGGGCAACAGCAATTCTAAACTATATTGTGGCGTTTGCAGCTCCAGCCGCAGTTATCACAGCTGTCAAATTTATGCTTCCTATGGTAAAGGAAAAGTAAAGCAATACCCTCCTTTTTATGAACGATCTTGTAAATTGATTCTTTTAAGGTGTAGAATATGTGTGTTTTCTGTGATGTTTTTGGAATAATCCTTATGAATTGGGGCATGGTTAAAGTATTTGTGGCGGATGTTTGAGAAAGTATAGAGTGTTTGTTGGAGGTTGCATAAACGAAAAATGTATCTGCTGAGGCCCCTAGAAAGTTTGTTCTCTATAGAGATTTAGATGGCACCACTTATGATGTGGAGTTGCCTTTAACTTCGAAAGTTGATCCATTAGAGCTTATGGAGGAGTTGGGATTACCATCCTATATTGACTTGAATTATTTTCCAATGCGAAGCGCAATTGTCACTTTATGGGCGTCTGTTAACGCGCCTAGGCTTCACGAAATTTATCCCGAAGTTTTTCAAAAGAGAGTTAGCAAAAGTTCCATTCCAGCCTTATTGTTTGGTGGTGCAGCAGTTAAAATTCATTGTCCAAGCGCGAATGCTGGAGGACTTTTGGCTAGAGAAATAAAGGACACAGACTTTATCGTTCCGAAAAAGCAGGGAATTGACTTTTACAAGCTTCTTTTAAGCATGGAAAAGGCTTTTGGGACGATGTACAAGTCTTTTGCAACGGCAAACGATAGACGTTTCAGCGCTTGGAGACACGGTGAAAGATATAGGATTACAACGATTAATGGCGTAGCTGAGGATGGTTTGCCAACAATCACAGTGTTAGACCTTTTCTGTGACTTTATAGATTTGAGACATAAAGTGGAAGTTAAAAGCGAGTTTGAAAGGTGTAAAGAAAACCTTTACACTATAGGCTTGGAGCATCTGCTACTTTCCAAAGCCCAGTTCATATTTGACATGCCAAAAAGCTATGTGAAGGAGCTTGAGCAGTATGGACAGGATTATAGGATTCTCGCCTATCCATATTATGCAGAGGATAAAGTCATTATTGGGATGGAAGAGAAAGATGTGAAAGATGTTTGCGCTGTTTTTTTAGACCATGAAATTGGAGTGGGAGCAGAAAAGATAGATTCTCAGAAGATGAGGAAAATTTTAGAGAAAGATAAGAAGCTTGCTTTAACCGTGACGCTTAACCTTAAAAACATTGTTGAAAAATCCGACGTACTCGGAAAGTGGATGTCAAAGGGCAAAGCTTCAATAGTGGTTGAAAGAATTGAAACTCTCTTGAAAGAGTTGCCAACTGTTAATAAAAAGTGGGACAAGCCATGGTGGAATACCGCAGTTGAAACACCCATCATTGAATAGAAGCTATTTTTCCTTTATCAACCGCTTAATCGTGTTGTAAGCTTCTTTTCTGGATAAACCCGCCCTTGAGATTGGCAAGTTTAAGGCTTCTTTCTCCGAATATAGCCTTATGCATGTTTCGCGGCTTGGCGTTATGTAAATTGTTGCATTTTTATAGTCAGACCATTTTCCATCAGTTAATTTTTGCCCTTCTTTAAGTTGGAAGCCGTCACTGCCTATGATTAAGGTTGTGTGATACCGCGTCTTGTAGACTTTATGTCCCACTATAACGGAAAAAACAACAATTAAAAGAAGCGTTAAAGGCTGCATTGCCTGGGGCAGTCCAGATAAGGCTAAGAAAACAAGGAACAGGACGCCTAAACTGAGGACTATGGTGAAACTTTTTAGGTAGTTTGGTAAGTCAAAGGCTTCAAACTTTGCTTCTGTAAGTTTAAGTTGTTTTATTAAGCCTTTTCCAAGGACATTCTGAGAAGAAATTGTTTCCTTCGCTGTTAGGCTGAAAGCGACAACACCGACGTTTTTATCATTAATTCCCGCTATTGCGTCTTTAACGTCCTTTGTAAAGGGTTGGCTTTGAACTAGACTTAGGAAAATCCAGTCGTCTCTGCCAAATTTACTTTTTAATGATAAAATTATTTTTCTGAGGAGCCTTACGTCGATGTTTAGAGATTCGTAAAGGAAAAAATGAATTTTATATTTCGGCGTGACAAAGGCTGAAAATATTCTTGAAAGCAGAAAACCTTTTTCTTGGAGGCTTCCCGAAGCGTAAATGGGGAATACTGTGTCGCCTATGGCATAGTCCCTGTGGATTTCGTTGAAATTGGCAAGCCATCTAAGGTTTCCTCGAACTATCTGCTCTTCCACCGCGTCGGCAATAAAATCTAGTTCATACATCCAAAACACCAATCTTGGTTAAATGAAAAATAAAAAAGGAGAGAATATTTAAGGCTATTCTGGCGGTATATTTAGGTACAAAGTGCGCATGTCAATGCCTCTCGTCTTGTTCCGTTGCCAGTAACCAACATACAGCAATATTCCAACAAGAATGCAAAGGATAAAGCCTGCTAAACTGTAATATGCTGATTCAATTGGATAGCCCATATCCGCAGCCCATGCAGCAGGGTCATATATCCATGTGGATTGCCATAGGAATATGGATAGGCAGAAACCGCCAAGAAGGAACGCTACCAAACCTAACGCTATAACGGCGCCCTTTCCATGTTTAACTGCAGCACGTTCGTAAATATCCTTTCTTCTAATGGGCAGTAGCATGCAGGATAGACAGAACATTGTTAGGAAGAATGCGTCGAATATGTCTGTGCCGACAACGTTAGACCATAGCAAATACTTGTCTAAACCTAAGAGCATGGATTCTGATATTGCTGCTGGAGTGGCGAAAATCGCGGTTGCTAGGATAGCCCACACCGGTGAGTGCCACCTTTCGCTGACATAAGAGAATTTTTCAGGCATCATTCTGTCGAAAGACATGGCAAAGAATGTTCTGGAACAAACCAACAAGAATGGTGGAATGTCGTTTGCCACCCAAAGCACACCGCCTAAAGCTATAAGCCATGAAACCCATCCTAAGCCTAATCCCCTAGCAGTAATAGAGGCGATTCCAGTGCTCCAAGCTTTCTGGAAGTTTGGAATAACCGATTTTGCAATGCTCAAAGCATTGCTTGAACCATAACTTACCCAAGCGTAGGCTTGGAAGAAACTCCATTTATGCCCAGTAATAACGTCCGTATAGGGTTCTACACCCATAGTGGCAATTGCGGAAAGCGATGAAGCCAAGAGATAAACTATCATTATGATTAATCCTGCTGTTAAAAGCACCATGGGAAGTTTCTTGTTTGCTTCTTTAACTTCTCCAGCAAGGAATGAAGTTGCGTACCACCCCATGTAAGCCCAGAAGGCACCTGCAAGCGCAAACGAGAAGGCATCAAAGAAACTCGCTATGTTTAGTGGGTTCGTCATCCCCGTGTCAATAGCTATTTCCATTATTTTCGAAGCTGGAGCGCCCATGACATCTTGCACTCCATTTGCAATTGCGTTTGGGTCCATTATGCCGGCAATCCACATTGCAAAGAATAGTATTGTGATTACTGCGGGTATGTAGAATAACACTTCCATGAGTCGCCCGTAAAGTCTAGTTCCTAATAGGGCGATTATGGTGAAAACCCAAATTATCACTAATCCCCCGATAAACAGTTCAACCTCCGTATATACTATTGCCGTCGGCGCAAGTGCAATGTTGAAGAATATCATTATGGCTTCGAAAACCGCTACTCCAATTAATCCAAGGGAGAAAGCCTCAGCAAGAAACATTAGCCACGCAGATACATAACCAACAAACGGATGAATAACCCTTGATATTGTAACGTAGCCTCCTCCTGATCTGGGCATTGCAGCTGCAACATATCCCGCTGCATAGCCAGTTATCACCACAACTATTCCACACACCAGAAATGCCCAAAACATTGCTGGGAGTCCAAGCGGCATCATGTCTGTTGGCATTGGTTTTGGTCCTGTAAACTGGAAGACTCTTTTCTGCCAGCCTAAGCCTATGACGTGGCTCATTATTATGATGACGCCCAAAGTGAAGCCTATTTCGCGTACCAGTCCAGTGGCTTCTCTTGCAAACAATCCGGGTTTACTTGAAGGCATATACTTTAGCACCCAAACCTTCTATTTTTGTCTAAAGTGAATTTAAAACTTTTCACAACCTCTAAACTTAAATATTTCAAAATCATCCTAAAACAAGAAAATTAGTGTTAGGAATGGTTTAAGTGTCGTTTCTAAAAAGGAAAAAGGAAACTCAAACGAAAATTCTTTTTGCCACTGATATACACGGCTCTGAAGGAGTTTGGAGAAAATTCCTTAATGCCTCAGCAATGCTTAAGGTGGATGTGGCTATCTGCGGCGGAGACCTAACTGGAAAAATGATAGTGCCAATTGTGAAACGTAAAGACGGAAAATACACATACTACCACCTAAAGAAAACTCACACCATAAATTCAACCGAACTGGAAAAAGCAATAAAAGAAATACGAGGGATTGGCTACTACCCATACCCAACCGACGAAAGCGAATACGAAGAAATGACGAAAAACCCCAAAAAAGTAGATGAAGTTTTCCACAAGGTAATGACTTCAACGTTAAAGAGTTGGTTTGACCTCATACCGCAAAAAGTTCCAAATGAAATAAAAGTTGTTGTCTGCCCTGGAAACGACGACAGAACTCCAGTGGACGACATCGTTAACAATCACAAATACGTGATTAATGGAGAGGGTAAAGTAATAGAAATTGACGACCATCATGAAATGGTGAGTTGCGGTTGGGTTAACCCAAGCCCATGGAAAACAACACGGGAGGAAGAAGAAGATAAGTTGGAGGAAAGGCTTGAAAAGTATATTTCGCAATTGAAAAATGTGGAATCGGCAATATTCAACTTTCATGCTCCGCCATTCCAATCAAAACTTGATGAGGCGCCGCTCCTCGATAAAGACCTAAAACCAGTTATTCAAGGCGGAAGTGTTGTTCTGGTTCCAGTAGGTTCAAAAGCCGTGAGAAAAATGATTGAAAAGTACCAGCCTTTTCTGGGACTTCACGGACACATACACGAATCTTCGGGTTCAATGAAAATAGGAAGAACATACTGCGTCAACCCTGGAAGCGAATACGCTGAAGGAATTTTGAGGGCGTTTCTAATAGAGTTTAAACACAACCAAATTGTCAGACTTCAAAGAATAGAGGGTTAAAGTAGGGGCAACAAATGGCTTGGCTTTTAGAAAAGGAAATTAGAAGAGAACTGCCAAAGGAATGGAACGGCATAGTTCCAACAGAAGTTTTCCTCAGCGAATCCCAAAAAATCGTTGAAAAAGCCAAGCAAGAAGGCATAATCCTAAGAATTTTAGGCGGACTTGGAATAGCAATCCACTGTCAAGAACATAGAGATTTTGCCCAGAAATTAGGCAGAACAGGAACAGGAGTCATCGAAGGTCAAGAATATAGCGACATCGATTACATTTCATATCGTAATCACAGAGAAAAATTAAAGAATTTTTTCGACAAAATAGGCTATGTAAAAAGGAGGGCAACTCTCTCAACAGCCGCATCTGAAAGACAAATATATTACCATCCAAAAGGCTGGTTTTACGTGGACGTTTTCTTTGACAAACTATTGGTGGCAAATCACCCTATCGATTTCAAAGGAAGACTTGAACTTGATTATCCAACAATAACATCCACCGACCTGTTATTGGAAAAACTGCAGATGTGGGAAGCCTTCAGCATAAAAGACCTAAAAGACTGCCTACTCCTACTAAAAGCACATGAAATAAAAGAAAAAAGCGAAAAAGAAAGCATAGACGCTTCGTACATAGCAAAACTTTTAGCCGAAGACTGGGGGTTCTGGTACACAGCTACAACAAACCTCAAAAAACTAAAAAAATTCGTATCCGAAATCGACAAGCTGGGCGTGGAAGCCAACATCAACCCCAAACAAATCGAAAAGAAGGATAGAGAAGAAATAACGGAAAAAGTGCAATTCCTCCTTGACAGAATAGAAAAAGAAGAAAAATCGTTCAAGTGGAAGATGCGGGCAAAAATAGGCACAAAAAAGAAATGGTACAACCCCGTTGAAAGACCAGAAACAGTCAGCGGATTCGGAATATGGGAGGCACTGCTTCGGGAAAATCAGAGCGAAAAGTGAAAGTATAAGTTTAAGTATTACAATTGTATAACTTGAGGTATGAATATGTTAGAAGAAGAAATGAAAGTTGGCCCAAAAGGTCAAGTGGTTATTCCACAAGCATTAAGAAAAGCACTTAAAATTCACCCTGGTTCAAAGGTCATATTCAAGCTTGAAGAGGGAAGACTTATTCTGGAAAAACAATTTTTCGACTCTGTGGGCACGCTGGAAAACATCGCAAAAAAGGGACTCTCAATAAGCAAAATAGACACCCATGTTTATGAAGAAGAATTGAGAGGAAGGACACGTGAATGCTTTACTTAGACTCAAATGTCTTTATATATGCTGCCTTAAACATGGAGGAAATAGGCGAAAAAGCAAGAGTTCTACTTAGGAAGGTACAGCAAGGCGAGGAACAAGCATCTTCATCTGTGCTTACATTTGACGAATTAGTCTGGGCTGTCAAGAAGCATAGATCCATTGAAGACGCCATAAACGCTGGTGAAGCGTTCCTCAACTTCCCAAACGTGAAGCTTGCAGTAGTGGATGAGGAGCTACTGGCCTTGGCATTAAATCTTATCAAGAAATACAAGTTAGACCCAAGAGATTCCATACATGCGGCAACGGCAATTCTAGAAAAAGCCGACGTCATAATATCTACGGACTCACATTTTGACAAAATAGAAGAAGTGCGGAGAAAACCGTTCTGAAATAGAAGCGAAAAGTTAATGAGCAAAGGCTTAACGTGTATTTTTGGGTTTGCCGGCCATAGGGCGCGGGACCCACCCGATCCCATTCCGAACTCGGAAGTTAAACTGCGCTCCGTTCCCGGTTGTAGTGTGGTCTTCGGCCACGCGAACCCGGGAAAGCTGGCAGCCCGCTTGTTAGAGCATGTGTCAGTTTGTGGTGGAATTACCTAAAATTTATAACTAAGCGTTGACAGTTTTTCCGAGAGGTGAGCGAGTTCGTGAACATATTGGTGGCGTTGGCATCCTTACCGAATCAGAAAGTGCAGCTTCTTCCAGAGGAGTATTCATGGATTCTAAACTTACTTGTCTGGATAATTTTCATATTTGCCATGATGTTTTATGGACAAAAAATTCAGTTGTACGCCACGCTTAAGGAAATTGAAGGTTCTCTTTATAAATTGAAATATATAAAGGATGAAGGGAGAAAAATTGCGATAGAAACGATCAAAGAAATTGGAAAGCCACAGGCAGAACCCACGGAGAGGGTCGACAGGTTTTTGGAGTATTTTACCATAACGCCGCAAAGCCTTGACCCTGCTGGCATTGTCTGGAAACTTGAGCATATTCTTGACGTTAGGGATGTCCGTTTCAAAGATGAAGTAAAAATGATGGCGCCAGCAGCAGACGAAACTCAAGCGAACAATTTGGAAAACACTTTGGAAGCAGCAATGGCGTTAAATTACATTTACAAAGTTATAAGACACTTTTATTTGTTGGGTAAAAAAACATTAAGCCTCTACGTTATAATGCAGTTGCAGATGATACTGCCTATTGTCATGCGGGAAGCAGAAGCTTACGCAAGTGCATTAAAGGCTTTTGCTTATGGACAACCAATAGGCGACGGGGCAGGCGCATTAGTAGCGGCAAAACTAATGCATGGACACCCAATAAGGAAAATCCCAAAAGACTGTGTTGTTGCAACGGTGCCAATAGAAGGACGCACCGCATATGTTGTTAAAGCTGAAGGTCCTGGAGGAAACGTTGGAAAGGTTGGAGATGCAGTAAAAACAATTATAGAGGAAAATGAAGGGAAAATCGCCACAATAATTATGGTTGACGCTGCTTTGAAACTTGAAGGCGAGAATGTAGGTGAAGTAGCAGAAGGGGTTGGAACAGCCATAGGCGGACCAGGCGTTGACCAATTCAAGATTGAAGAATCTATCCTAAAATATCGCATTCCAATAAACGCTGTAATAATTAAGGAGGACATTGGCGATGCAGTTTCGCCTATGCGCAAAGAAATTTTTGATGCCACTGACAAGGCCATTGAAAGAATAAAACATGTAATATTGGAGAGAACTAAAGAAGGGGACAAAGTGATAATTACTGGAGCGGGCAACACTATTGGCATTGGACAATAGGAGAGAAGAATAAATGAGCAAAACTTCGTCTACAACAACAAAAATCTCCTCATTCATGTTAATGATAATTTTCATAACCTTGATTTTGTCTTTGATGGCTTTAGTTTCGGCTATTGGTTTTCAGAGTAGTGGAGAATGGGAGTATGCGGTAGGCTTGTTATTGATAGGGTTTTTTGGGTTAGCTCTCTCCACGTATATGTTACTTCAAACTAGAAGGCGGATATTGGGTTTAAGAATTGAAATTCCACAGGTAACAACAACGATTGAATGTAGGAAATGTGGATTCAAAAGCATAAGAGAATTTCAGCGTGGCGATTACATTTTTAAGGAAGTTGAACCGTGTCAGAAATGCAACGAAAAAATGTTGATAACCGCCATATTTAGGGAAGTTAGGGAAAAAGAAAAAAGCGCTTTTCCCTTCTAGGTTAAGACAACACAACCGTCTTTAACTATCAAAACTGTGTGTTCCGCTTGGGCAACTGGTTTTCTGCTTGCTTCAATAAACACTGGATACCCCATTATAGCCTTCGAATCCAACAGTTCCCTAAATGCCTCATAATAATGCGTGTTTGGTACAACATTTTTTAGCCAACGCTCAGCAAAAGGCAAAGTCCTGAAATTTTCCTCGATGTATTTCAGAAGTTTTTTGGAGTATGAACTTTTTAGTGGTTTATGTTTGAGAAAGCGGAAAATCACCGTTTCTGGGTTATCTTCAACTCTGCCAGCAGCCTCGGGAAGCGTCACGAAAGGCTCAATGGCGTAGGCTTCGCCTAACTTAATTTTTGAAAAGGATAAATGCGAAACGTTTGGTATTGAAGTGCCAGCATGCACAAGATAACGTCCAACTTGATGTCCAGTTAAGTTTGAGATGGGCTTAAAACCATACGCCTTAATTGTTTTCTCAATTATGGCGCCAAGCTTTGAAGTGGACATTTCTGGTTTTATGTTGATTATGGCTTCGTTTAGGGCTTTTTCCGCCGCTTCCACCAAACCCTTGTATTCTGGGTTAAAACATAACGTGACGGCAGTGTCGGTTAGATAGCCGTCCACATGAGCGCCAATATCAACCTTAACCAAAGATTTCGGTGGAATCCGCCTTTCATCATTCGGAGGAGACGTGTAATGCGCCGCTATTTCGTTTACTGAAACGTTGCATGGAAAAGCTGGTTTTCCACCCTTCGCCCTTATAAGCCCCTCAGCCTTCTCACAAACTTCAATTATCAGCATTCCTTCTCTAACAAAATTTTTTAGGGCTTCTCTGGTTTCACGGAGAATTTTTCCAGACAAACGAAGTTTTTCAAGAGCTTCCTCATCGTAAACGCTCATTAAATTCACGCTGTTAATGGCTAAAATATCTAAAAGCTTAAAAGGTTAATGATGAAAAACGTTTAAAGTTTTGGCTTGTAAACTTTTTGTTCTAGAGTTGCAAAACGGTCTTCGCCAACATGAAAAATCATTTTTGCCTTTTCTATGTTGTATGTGCCATTGAAGGCTTCTTTGTCTGCATAGGCTTCAACCACTTCGCCCACAAAAACCGTGTGGTCGCCAGTTTTGAATTGGCTGTGAAGACTGCACTCTAAATGGGCTACGCACTCCTTTATTATTGGAGGTTTCACCTTTTTCGCTGGCTGAGGCGTTAAACCCGTCTCTTTAAATTTGTCGTGGTTTCTACCGCTTTTTGTGCCGCAAAAAACCGTTTCATCAAGTATTTCTATTGTCGGAATGTTAACGACAAACTCTTTTGTTTCTTCGATAAGCGCATGCGAATATCTTTTGGGGGCAACGCTTATTGCCACAAGTGGCGGGTTTATTGATGTGGGCATAGCCCAAGCAAGCGTTATAATGTTGGGTTTTCCAGCTTTGTCAACACATGAAACGAGTACCGTGTGCATTGGATGTAGAAGCCTATAAGCTGAAGCCAAACTGACATAAATTTTCTCAGACATCGTAACGCCTCACATTAACGTTTCAGTTTAAATTTATCAATTATATTTCTTGCTTTTTCCCTCTTCTGTCTATGCTCAATCAAGAATTTATTAACTCTTTCAGTTAAGTCCGTTTTGCATTCGCCGCATAATATTTCGCCAGCTCTGCACTTCCGCTTTCTTTCAGCCAACTTTTCATCACTTTCTTCAAATAGATAATTAAAATATTGGAACACCGTGCAGATGTCGGGGTTGCCGCCGAGTTTCCGCTGTTCCTCAACTGTTGCCCTTCCGCCAGTGAAAGCATTCCAGAGTTTCCTTTTCACAAGGTCTGGCGGGTCTATGGTGAAAATGGATGTTTCAGGCTCTGAAGCGCTCATTTTTCCGCCGACGCCTAAGCCGGGCAAGAAGCGGCAGTGAATTTGGGCTGGTTTGTAATAGCCGAGTTTTTGGGCTATGTCACGGGTAATGCGCCAGTAAGGGTCTTGGTCTATGGCTGCTGGAATAAGGGCTGGAACGTTTTCGCCTGTTAACTTTGCATGTATGAAGCATGGAACTGCTTGGAGGGCTGGCCAAAAAATCCATCCGATGTTTGTGCTTTCTTGAAAGCCGAACGTGGCTCTAGCTGTTGAATAGGTTATGCGTTTCGCAACTTCTAGAGCTATGTCATAAAGCAAATCTATGTCGCTAACATCAAAAATTATAAAAGTGTTTTCAGGTTTAAAACCCAAGGCGATTAAATCCAAGGCATTTTCATAACCGAAATTTTTCGTGTCTTGAAGTTTCAACTCGTCTTCAACCAAAAACTTTTCGTCGTCTGTCATCTGAAAATAAAGCCTAGTTTTAAACTTGTCCTGCAAATGCTTCGTGAAAATCCATGGAACAAGATGCCCGATGTGAACAGGTCCGGAGGGACCTCTGCCGGTGTATAAAACGAATTTTGTTCCTTTTTCGTATAGGTCGAGGACAACATCCAAATCGCGGTGTGAAAAGAAGAGTTTTCTTCGCAGTTGAAGGTGCAACTCGCCTGTGTATTTTGACATTTTTTGCAGTATTTCTTCTGTTAGGGGTTGCGTGCCAAATTCCCTTATTAGGCGTTCATAATCAACTTTGCCCCTAACCTCCCAAGGAGTGACAACCATCTCCTCTTTTTCGTCGCCCAAGCATACGCCCCATCCGTGCAAAGCGTTAGCGCCCTAATAAATTCATGAAAACCGTAATAAGTTTTGTGTAAGCGAAAAGTTATAAATGTGATTTCTATTCTGTTGTAACGGTGAAAGTGATGCCCCGCCAATTTACATGACCACCAACAAAAATTCTCACGGCGGAAAAGAAAATAAATTAATTTTCCAAGAGTTTTTAAGTCAACAATACCAAATCATTCAGCCAAAAAATGAAGGGAAACCGCATGAGTGAATTGCGTTTACGCTTACACGAGCAGAAAACACTTTTGGCTTTAAAAGAGTTAGGCGGCAAAGCCTCAGTCGACCAAATTGCCGCAAAAAGCGGCTTAGCCCACGCCGCCGTAATGCGTGCAACCCTAACATTATCCGCAAAGAAAATGATAATAATCCACGAAAAAAAGCAGACAATTGCCACTCTAAACAAGGAAGGGCTCCAATACGCATATGATGGACTGCCAGAAAGACTTTTGCTACGTGTCATCCTCAAACTGGGCGAAAAAGCAACAGTGGAAGAAGCCGCCAAAGAAGCTAAACTTGAAAGTGCTTTTATACCAATCGCTTTAGGGTGGTTAAACAGGAAAAGTTGGGCTTCGGTGAAGGGAAAAAACTGCATTTTGAAGGTAAGCAAAGAACCTCCATTTGGAGACGACGAAAACCTATTAAAATTGATGGCGGAAAAGGGCGCGGTTATTGTAGAAAAGCTAAGCAAGGAGCAATTTGAAGCTTTGGGGCTACTAAGAAAACGGAAACTAATAAAACTGGATGAAAAAGTCATCCGCGAACTGGAGCTCACACCAGAAGGCTGGAGCGTCGTCCAAAAAGGGTTGAAGGTTGTTGAAGAAATAACCCAATTGACGCCAGAGCTTATAATAACCAAGAAGTGGCGTCAAGCAAACTTTGCAAAGTTCGATGTGACAGCGCCAACGCCAACTGCTTTTCTGGGAAAAATGCATCCTCTCCAACAAATTATTC
Source organism: Bathyarchaeia archaeon (assembly GCA_038848005.1). Lineage (GTDB taxonomy): Archaea > Thermoproteota > Bathyarchaeia > Bathyarchaeales > Bathycorpusculaceae > JAWCNN01. The sequence goes on from JAWCNZ010000013.1 coordinate 21,919, forward strand.
AGCGTGCCCGTGAAATTTTCCTTGAAATGGGGTTCACGGAAATTCGTGGACCTGTTGTTGAAACTGCGTTTTGGAATTTTGACGCCCTTTTCCAGCCTCAAGACCATCCAGCCAGAGAGATGATGGACACGTTTTATTTGGCTAATCCAAAAGTTGGGAGATTGCCCTCCAAAAATATTGTGGATGCCGTTGCCAAAACACACGAGAATGGTTGGGTTACTGGCTCTAAAGGTTGGGGCTACAAATGGAACCCAAAAGAAGCGAAAAAGCTTGTTCTGCGAACTCACACAACAGCTGAAACAATAAAGTACCTTTCAAAACATAAAAAACCGCCAATAAAGGTTTTTTCTGTCGATAGGGTTTACAGAAACGAGCAGGTCACATACAAAAACATAGCCGAATTTCACCAGATTGAAGGCATAGTCGTAGGCGAAAATGTCACGCTCAGAGACCTCATGGGAACATTAAAAACCTTTTACACAAAGTTTGGATTGGAAAAAATAGAGTTTTGGCCATGCTATTTTCCATACACCGAACCTTCAGCTCAAGCTGTGGTTTACCATCCTAAACTTGGGCGTTGGATGGAGCTTTGCGGCATGGGCTTATTTAGACCGGAGGTTTTGGCGCCGCTGGGCATAAAATGTCCAGTTTTGGCTTGGGGCGGTGGGCTTGAGCGTTTAGCCATGATTGAGTTGGGATTGAATGACATAAGGCTTCTTTATGGCAATAATCTGGAGTGGCTTAGGAGGACACCCTTATGCCAGTGATTACACTTTACGAGAAAAGGTTCTCCAAGTTTCTGGGCAAGGAAATAACGGTTAAAGAGTTGGTCAAGCAACTGCCTTGGATAGGCTTTGACATAGAGGAAATAGGCGAAGACTACGTTAAGGTGGAGTACAACCCAAACCGCATCGACTTTTGCAGTTACGCTGGGGTTGCAAGAGCCCTAAAAGGCTTTATGGAATTGGAGGAGGGAATTCCGAAACACTGGGCTGAAGAGCCTAAAACCACACTTTTTGTGGATGAAGCTGTCGCAGAGGTTAGACCCTTCATGCTTGCGGCTGTTGTCCGCAACATAAAGCTTGACGAGGAATCGGTTGTCGAATTGATGGAAATGCAAGAGGACCTTCACTGGGGGATAGGCAGAGATAGACGCAAAGTTTCCATAGGAATTCACAACTTGGATGTTGTTAAACCGCCCTTCACGTACACAGCTGTCGAACCTACAAGCGTAAAGTTTGTTCCATTGGGCAAAACTGAAGAGATGAATTTGAAGGAAATTTTGGAAAAGCATGAAAAGGGAATCGCCTACCGCCACATAATAGACTGGGCGCCGAAATATCCACTTTTAACAGACAGAGACGGCGCCGTTTTATCTATGCCTCCAATAATAAACGGCGAATTAACACGTGTAACAAGCGAAACAACAAACCTTTTTTTGGATGTTACTGGAACAAGCTACGAAGCAGTGGAAAGAGGCTTGAATATACTGGCGACAGCCCTAGCCGACATGGGCGGCGCAATCGAAAAAGTACACGTGAAATATCCAGACAAAACCGTTGTCTCGCCGAATTTAGAGCCTGAAAAGATGAAGTTAAGGGTTGATTATGCAAACAAGCTTTTAGGTTTAAAACTTTCAGAAGATGAAGCGATAAAATGTCTACGCAAGTGCAGATTAGACGCGGAAAAACTTGGAAACAGCGTTTTAGAAGTTTCCTATCCAGCTTATAGGATAGACATAATGCACGAAATAGATTTGGTTGAGGAGGTCGCCATAGGCTATGGCTATTATAGGCTTAAACCCACAATCCCATCTGCAATAACGGTTGGAGAGCAGCATCCAACGAACAAGCTGGCGAACACTGTCAGGCAAATAATGGTTGGCTTAGGATACCTAGAAGTTATGAACTTCACGCTTACCAACGAACGCATCCACTACGATTTTATGCGGATGAAACCGCAAAAGCTAGTTAAACTTGCAAATCCAGTATCGAAAGAATACACAATAATGCGGCAGCTTCTTTTGCCTGGACTAATGAAGAACTTGGCTGAAAACAAACATGAAAGTTATCCGCAAAAGCTTTTTGAGGTTTCAGACATTGCCAAAATAAACTTGCGTTTAGAAACAAAATGTGAAAGAAGGCTTCACGTGGCTGCTGTTTCAGCACATTCAACAGCAAACTACACAGAAGCAAAATCCACAGTGGAAGCTCTACTCTCCAATTTAGGCTTGAAAAACCGGCAGATAAAACCCGCCAAACATCCAAGCTTTTTAGAGGGCAGAACAGCCACAATACACATTAAAAACAAACAAATAGGCGTTTTAGGCGAAATCCACCCAGAAGTCCTAAACAACTTCGAAATTGAAAATCCAACATCAGCTTTCGAAATAGACTTGGAAATTCTAACCAAACAAAAACACATGCAAACTCTCTAAACAGCTAGAATAGTAACGTTTAATTTTTAAGGCGTACTATTATCTTTCAGCGATGATACAAAAGGAGCGTTAAATCCCACCGGATAATCCATGCAGACGGACCCAACAGAGGCGACAAGCCGTTGAAGGCGGGTTTACCCAAGCATGGGACACGGTGGGCGCGGGCGCAAAATTCCCACGCCGGAGAGAGCTTAACCAAGAGGAGCGTGTGGCTCCACAATGAAGTTAAGTGATAGGTATCGTGGGAAACACCAAACGCCCGCGAAAACAACTTTTAAGTTTAACTTTTGCATACAAAATTAGAAGGTTTGATAGGCTTGGATATAGAAACAAAAATTGAATTAATCAAAAAACCACCTACAGAGGAAATTTTAGTTGAGGAAGAGTTAAGGCAACTTTTAGAAATAAACGAGCATCCACGGCATTATCAAGGCTTTGAAATTTCTGGTTTGTTGCATTTGGGAAACCTTGTGGTTTCAGGCTTCAAAATAAACGATTTCCTAAAAGCGGGAATTGAATGTCAAGTTTATTTGGCGGATTGGCACAGCTTCATTAACAACAAATTGGGCGGAGACTGGAACAAAATCTTAAAAGCGGCAAAATACTACGAAAAAGCGTTTAAGTTTTTCTGTCCAGGAGCAAAAATTGTTTTAGGTTCGGAATTGTACCACAACAATGACGAGTACTGGCGGAATTTCATCCGCTTTTCCAAGCACATGACTATTGCAAGGGTTAGGCGATGCTTAACCATTATGGGAAGAAGCGAACATGAAAAGCTTGATCTTTCCCAATATTTTTATGCGCCAATGCAAGCCGTCGACGTAAAAGCGATAGGCGCAGATATACCGCACGGCGGCATGGACCAGCGCAAAGCGCATGTTTTGGCAAGGGAAATCTTTCCAAAAATGGGATGGCGAAAACCAGTTGCGGTTCACCATCACCTTTTGATGGGAATAGCCAAACCCGTCACGTTAAAGGCGAAAACCAAACTTGAATGGGTTGAAGCAAGCAAAATGAGCAAGTCAAAACCTTGGACAGCCATATTCATCCACGACAGCGAAGAAGAAATAAAGGCGAAAATGCAGAAGGCGTGGTGTCCAGAAAAACAAGTGGAATTCAACCCGGTGCTCGAAATATCAAAGTACATAATATTCCATGAAAAGGCGACTTTTGAAATTGAAAGACCAGCGAAATTCGGCGGAACAGTAAAATTTCAAACTTATGAGGAATTAGAGAAGGAATATGCGCAAGGAAAAATTCATCCGCAGGATTTAAAAAACGCCGTGGCAAAGGAGTTAGCGGAAATCCTTGCGCCCATCAGAAAATACTTTGAAACAGACAAAGAAGCAAAGGAATGCTTAAATGTTGTAAAAAGCTTTGAAATTTCAAGGTAAAACCTTTGTTGGCACGGCTTAAAGCGAAAGAGGAGAAAATTCTAAAGGTTTTGGAACAATTAAATGAAGAATCTGCAGATGGAAAACCCATAATTGTGGAGGGAGAAAAAGACATGGAAACCCTAAGAGCCTTTGGCATTGAAGGAAAAATAATAATGGCGAAAGCCGGCGGAAAATCCATTTTAGACGTTATTTCTGAAATAGAGAAAATAGGAACACGCCAAGCTATTTTGTTGTTCGATTTTGACAGAAGCGGAAAAGAATTGACGAAAAAGCTGAAACATCAACTGGAAAAGACGGGGATAAACCCAAACCTTTTGTTTTGGCGTGAACTTTCAGCGCTTGTCGGCAGAGAAATTAAAGACATTGAAGGTTTAGCCGCTTACATGGAAAACTTAAAGAGGAAGATTTGCAATTCATAAAAGTAATAAAGAGCAAAGTTACAACTTCGTGAATTGAGAGTACAAAACTCTCTTCACGCGGTTAACATTAACCCGGATAACAAACTAATTGGAGGTGACGCTTACGGGTTCATCACAAACGTTTACAATAAAGTATGTTATACAAGCAAAATTCGAAATAGAAGGCGTTGTTGAAAAGCCAGACGTTATAGGAGCGGTTTTCGGACAAACAGAGGGACTTTTTGGACCAGAACTTGATTTGAGGGAACTGCAAAAATCCGGCAGGGTTGGAAGAATAGAAATTGAATTGCACTCAAAAAATGATAGGACAACTGGCACAATAACGATACCAACAAGTCTAGACAGAGTTTCCACAGCGCTAATAGCCGCAAGCATAGAAAGCATAAACCGTGTTGGACCATGCGCTGCGAAGGTAACCCTTGAAAAAATTGAGGATGTACGCGAAGCTAGAAGAAAAATAATAATTGACAGGGCAAAGGAGATTCTTCACAAATGGACTATTGAGTCCATGCCTTCAGTGGACGAAGTCTTCAAAGAACTTGCAGAAACGCTGAAGGTTGCAAAAGTTGAGAAATATGGACCGGAGGAGTTGTCGGCGGGACCAGAAGTTGACAGTTCTAAAGAGATAATTATTGTTGAGGGCAGAGCAGACGTAATAAACTTAATGCGGTGTGGAATGCTGAACGTAATAGCCTTGGAAGGAGCGAAAGTTCCGGAAACAATTAAACGGCTCACTAGAGAAAAGGAGGCAACGGCTTTCCTCGACGGCGACAGAGGCGGAGACCTAATCCTAAAAGAGCTTTTGCAAGTGGCAAACATCAAATATGTTGCCAGGGCGCCCAGAGGAAGGGAAGTTGAAGAGTTAAACTGCAAAGAAATATTTGAAGCTTTAGAAGCAAAAGTTCCAGTTGAAGAACTTTTCAAACCGCGAAAAGAGCGAAAGCTGGAACTGCCAAGGGAGATAAGCCAAATAGCAAAAGAGTTGGAAGGCACTTTGGAGGCTGTTCTCCTAAACGAAAAGTTGGAGACGATAGAGCGGTTGCCAGTAAGCCAATTAGCCGAAAAACTTCAACAAACAGAAGGCGTAGACACCGTCGTTTTTGACGGTATCATAACGCAGAGAATCGTTGACATAGCAAGCGAGAAAAACATAAAGAACATAGTTGCCTCACGCCTTTCAGAAGCCGTTAAACCACCATTAAACGTACAACTAATAACATTCACAGAAATAAAAGAAAGTTAAGCTTTGAAAAAGTCTGTAAGTTTAGTTCCTTTTTCCTCAACTTGTGAGGTTATCAACTGTTCTTCTGTTATGCCGAAACTTTCAAGAACCCTAACAGCGGCTGGAACAACCTGTTTTGAAACATAATATTCCACGTCGATTTCATCGTAAGAGGCAAACATGTAAGGCTTAACTCTTTCGTAGAGGCGCCCCTCGCCTGTAACGACCACATAGCCTATTTTGTCGCCGACGGCGAGTTTCCAGCCTTTCGCCATAAGCATTTTCGCAGCTTCCACATGCGAAGCCTTAACTTCGTATTCCTCCGGCGGCTTCGTCAAAGCCTTCCATATTATTAAATCTCGGATTGGAATGCGCTTTTGCCTCAACTCATAAATGATTTGCCGAACATATTTAACGGCTTTTTGTGATGATTGCTCCTTCAAAATTATTTCTAAAACCCGTTCTTGCACTTTTTTGGCTATGTCAGCCCAGTCTCCACGTATAACCTCCAAACCAACAATGTCAAGCTGTCCGTTGGGCAACAGCCCGGCATAACGTTTTTTGGCTTCCGTAAAGAAAATGCGCACGTAAACCTTGTCGGGTTTAACTTCCAAACCCAACTTTTCAGCTATTTCCCTCGAAAGCCTCCCAATTTTTTCAGGTTCGTTTTCAACGAAGAGGCTGTCCGTGTCGCCGTAAACAACTTTTAACCCACATTTTTCAGCCATTTTGATGGCGTTCATTATGGCGTATCTTCCCCAAGCTGTGGCGGCTTCCGCAACAGGCTTCATGTACCATCTTGCGCCAATCCACCCAGCATATCCATAAGAGGCATTAGTGATTATTTTCACAGCTTTTTGGCGAGCATCCAAGACGCGATACTCAACACTATCAACGGCGACTTTCCCCATTTTTGAGCGAATTTCATCCCGCACATTAATGAGATGCGATAATACTTCCTTGTAGAAACCCGCTGGTTCCCTCCGAAACTTGTGGTGAACTTCTGGAGCTTCATAAACTTCGTTTGGCGCCACATTTTCTTTAGGCGAAACATAAGTGTCCGGCGACAAATTATAGGTTATCATCAAGTTTGGGTACATAGCCTTAAAATCTATGCATGCAATGTTTTTGTGTAAGCCAGGTTCAGGCTTGAGCACTATGGCGCCCGCATAAGGTCTATAAGGCTGTTCGATTCTTTTAGGCACAAGCTCGCCGATTTTTTGGGCATGTTTTATGAGGAACCATTCAACTCGGAAGCCAACAGCCGCCGTTCCCACATGGTCCATTGGCAAGCTTACAAGACTTGAAAGTTGCATGATAAAGTCTAGAAGGGCTTCTGTTATGCCCATTAAGCTTTTGGTGTTTTCAATGGAAAACCTTTTCAAAAGTTCACGTTTTTGAGGGTTGTCCCAGTAATCGGCGAAATCCACATCCTCAATTAAAATACGCTTTTCAAGTTTTATAACTCCCAAATAATCGGCTAGGTTCTCCAAGGTTTTAACTTTAACATCCGGGAATTCGTCGGCGTAATCCGCCAAGTCAACATTGGCTCTTCCAGTTATTGAAACATGCCCATAAACGCTTGTGTGCGGTTCAGTTCCAGCCCTATCCACATGCAAATTTAATCCAAGCCTTTTGCATCGTTCGTTAAGGTACTGCCAATCCTGCCGGTTCACACCGTAACCAACAACAATGTCTGGGTCAAAACTTCGAACATAATTTATGAAAGCCTCCAGAACAGGCTTGTCGTTTTTGTTTTCGTCCGCCACGAACTGTTTTGTTTCGCCGTTGTTTGTCGCAACGGAAATTATTATTACTGGGTTTCTGTCCGGTTTAGGCGAGCCTTCTCGGCTGTAGCACATTGTTGAAAAACCTAAAATCCTAAGTTGTGGCGCCTGCGTTTTTTCGAAGAATTTTGGAGGGGATTTTGCCACATAAACCTTTTCAACTTGAACACCTAAAGTGTTTATTTCTTCATTTACCTCTATTTTGTGCCATCCGCAGGGAACAACGTCGTTGTCGATTAAGTAGCGCATTGAATATCGAATATCGTCTTCGAGGCAGTCTTTGACGCCTTCGAGTTTTCGAAAAGCCTTTGCAAGTTTCGGCTTATCATCTGGGTTTTTACAGTAAACTTTCACGGCTTTAACGGGTTTTCCAAAAAACTTTCGCTCAACAACCTCAAATTTGAAGGCGGAGGGAAAATGGACTTTTTTAGCTTCCTCAATAATTTTTGCAGTGTCCGCGCCTTCATTAGCAACAACGTAAAAGTAGTCAACAAAGTCTCTGTCAATTATGAGAATTCGCCTGTTAGAATCGTCGATTCCCCAAAGCCAAATTTCTGGCGTGCCATTTCTAACCTCGTAGTTTATGTCTAAAAGCCAAAACACAACCCGCATGGCTACATCCTTCATGAATATATGAGAGAAAACGGCTTTTTAAAATCTGCGAAAAACCCGTTTAACAGCCTCTAAAGGCTCACCCACAACGCTTATTTTTTCCAGTCTGCATGTTCCAAGCCCTTTCCGTTCAGCCAAAACCAAATGTTCAACTTCTGTTGGCGAAACGTCCATGACTGCTGAGCCGACAGCATCTACAGCCACGGGGTCTACACCAGCAATGATCAAGTTCATTTCTACGGGGTTTCCGCTTGTTTCATGTCCTTCTCCAGCAATTATTCCGTCAATGACCGTTAGGCTTGGCTTAAGCACAGATGCCAAATCAACGATGTTTTCGCTTAAATGCTCATTATGCACAACGCCTTTAGAGGCTAAAGCGCCCATCATGTTTTTTAAGCCTAAAGTGACTGTTGTCATTCTGTGAAGCTTAAGTTTTGGAACACTTATTATTGTGCTTTGCAAAGCGGTTTCTGCAACTTTAACCTTTCTAAGCGATAATGGATTCGGCGGGTAAACCTCAACAAAAACGTCCTTGTTAAGGTCAACGAGTTTCACATTCCACCGTTTGGCAACAGCGTCTATTCCAGCCACTTTAAAGGCTTGAAAGGTGTCCGTCCATCCGCTTCCCTCACCAACAACTATGTTGTCCACGCCATTTTCCCTCAAGAATTTTATTATACCTTCCACAACACGGCTGTCCGTGGTGATTCCAGTTGAAGGATGGCTTGCATTAATATAGTTCGGCTTAATCAAAATGGGCTTTTTAGTGGAAAGCACACTTTCTAAATCAGACCTTACCATTTCAAGAGCTTTAACAGTCACTTCAACAGCGTCTGTTCCCTTGACAATTGATACTTTACTCATTTTGAAACACCACAGTGATATATTATTAATAGGTTAGAATCAATTAAGCATTAGAATAGAGAGGCTGAAAGTTTTGAAAATTCTGGAAATTAACTTGAGAAAAGGTTTTGTAAAGGTTATTCCAGAAACTTTTGATGATTTGTGGCACTTATACAATGTGATTTATGAAGGCGATAGGGTTTACGCCTACACCTCAAGAGAAATAAAATCCGACGAGAGTGGAGGCTATGCAAGACCAAAACGTGGGGAACGCGTTTCAGTTTTTTTGGGGGTTAAAGTTGAAAGTGTTAGGTGGGATAGGTTTTTGGGTAAGCTTAGGGTTCACGGAACCATTTGCGAAGCACCAGAAATTGTTCCAACGGGCGCACATCACACGCTTAACATTGCCTTAAACACGCCAGTAACTATCGTAAAAGGGGAGTGGGCTAAACATCAAATTGAAAGGTTAGAGCGAGCAAGCAAAACAACGGAAAAACCAATAATAATAGTGGCTATAGACGATGAAGGCTACGCAATAGCCACAACAGCCCAGTATGGCGTTGAAGTGAAAGCAGAAGAACATGTAAGGCTTCCGGGAAAGCTTGAGGCGGATAAAAGAGCAAACGCAACAAAAGAATATTTCAAAAAAGCCTTGGGCAATTTACGTCAAATCTGGTTGGAAACGCAAAGCCCAATAGCGATAATTGGCGTTGGGTTTGTGAAAAACGATTTTGCCAAGTATGTGGAAAATGAGGTGCCAGACATGGCTAAAGCGGTTATAGACATTAAAAGCGTAAACAACAGCGGTTTAGCTGGAATATACGAGGCGCTTCGCTCAGGAGTTTTGTTAAAAGCCATGAAAAAACAGCGCATAATCCAAGAAGCAGAAGTTGTTGAGGAAATCCTTAAAAGGCTTGGGAAGGGCGAATCAAACGTTGCTTATGGGTTGGAAGAAGTTAAAAAGGCGGTGGATTTGGGTGCTGTGGAAAAACTTGTTTTGGCGGAAACCGTGTTACGTGAAGCTTCCGACGAAAAAAGGCGGTCCATAGAAGATTTGATGAGAAATGTTGAGCATAAAGGTGGAAACATAATCGTGGTAAGCACAGAACATGAAGCTGGCGCAAAACTCTTAGCTTTAGGAGGTGCAGCTGCCCTGCTACGATTTGCATTGCGTTAGGCTTATACGTTCTTTAATCTTCTGCGAACTGCTGGATTCTGGTCTGCAAGCCGTTTCAAAACCATTTCGAAAGTTTCGCCGTTCGAAACCTCTTTTTCAACGAAAACGCCTGTTCTGCCAACTTCATCCCTTCTTAAAAGTGCGTGGACACGGTCCAAAACAGTTTCAACTGACACGCCTAAAAGCTTGGCAACATGTTCTTCACGTCCGACAATTGTGGTTTCTCTGTGCCCCTTTTCTGTAGGTTCAATAAGCATTAACCGTTTATCCACTCCGCGAACACGCCGTTCAGCCCTTAAATCTTCAAGTGTGGCTTCGCCGCCGAACTTGTAAAATTCACGTTCCACCTTGCGCATTTTCATCAATGGGAAAGAGACGCTTGTATTTTCGTCTAGTTCAATATAGGCTTTCATGGCGTAAACAGGCGTGGCTTGCACAACCAAACGCCTATTAACGCCAAAACCAGCTTTTTCCAAAGCCGTCTCAACCGTAAAAGACGGCACTTGAAATGATATGAAAATGTCTATGTCGCTTTTGCTGTTCACGTCGCCTCTGGCGATGCTGCCATGCACTATGGAATCCAAGTGAAAAACAGCCAAAGCATCCATTATCCGCATAGCTTTTTGCCTAAACAGTTTAAGTAAACTCCACCGTTCACTGTCGTAAATCACTTCGTTATATTCTCGGCGTCTTTCAGGTTTGGTTGCCACAGTTATCCGCCTTCACTCAAAAAACTATTGTATTCGTATTCCATGTTTATTTAATAACTGGTGAATGCAGAGATGAGTGTTACTGCCACAATCAAATGCACAGTTTGTAAGCGTAGAGAAGCGTTTTTCTTTAGGCGGTACTCTGGAGAAAAGCTTTGCAAAAAATGTTTTGTGGAATCCGTCGAAGCGAAGGTTAGGGCTACAATCGCCAAATATGGAATGTTTGAGTTTGACGATAGGATAGCCGTGGCAGTTTCGGGCGGCAAAGACAGCGTAAGCCTACTTCATATACTTGCCAAAATAGAGCGGGATTACCCAAAAGCTTCGCTTGTAGCTGTTACTGTGGATGAGGGGATTAGTGGTTACCGTGACGAAGCCTTAAAAATAGCTGTTGAAAATTGCCGTAAACTCGGCGTGGCGCATCATGTGGTTTCTTTTAAGGAGTTGTATGGTTACAGGCTGGATGAAATTGTTGCAAAACTGAAAAAGAAGGGTGGTGCGGAGTTAACTCCATGTGCGTATTGTGGAGTAATGCGCAGAAAAGCCTTAAACGTGATTGCCCGAAAAGTTGGGGCGAACAAAATTGCAACGGCGCACACGTTAGACGATGAAACCCAAACATTCTTGCTTAACATTTTTCACGGTGACATTCTGCGCATAGCAAGGGAAAAACCAGTAACCGACAAAGCGTATCCAAAGCTTGTGCAGAGAGTTAAACCCTTTTGCGAAATTCCAGAAAAGGAAACGGCGCTTTACGCTTACATCAACAAAATAAAATTTCAAAGCAAGCCATGTCCATACGCTTCGGAAGCCCTCAGAAATGATGTTCGCAGCATGCTTAACCGTATAGAAGAAAAACACGCTGGAATAAAATTCACGGTTTTTAGGGCGATGGAGAAAATTCGACCAGTACTGGAAAACCAAGCTAAAAAAGAAGGATTAAGCGAATGCGTCGAATGTGGAGAGCCGACAACCGAAAGCCTATGCAAGGCTTGTCAAATGATTAGGCAAGTGGACCAAAACCGATATTCATATAAGGCGGAGCGTTTGAACACAAAGAATAAATGAACGATTTAGTTGCCATTTTGGTTTCGGTGACAACCGTAAGCCTAATGTCGCTTACTGGAATCATTTTCATAGGTTTAAAAGAGGAGTTGTTTAAACGTGTTTTGATGGTTTTAGTTGGTTTTTCTTCAGGCACCCTTTTAGGCAGCGCTTTTCTTGATTTGCTGCCAGAATCCACAGCGGAAATGGAAAACGAAGCGTTTTATTATGTTCTTTTTGGTATAGTTGTCTTTTTCGCTTTAGAAAAGTTTTTGTATTGGCGCCACTGCCACGAAGAAGAATGCCCAATCCACATGTTCGTTTACCTCAACATTGTTGGAGATGGAATCCACAATTTCATTGATGGAATGGTAATTGCAGCAACCTATCTTGTCGGCGGTTACCATCTGGGTTTTGCCACAACCTTAGCAGTGATTTTCCATGAAATCCCACAGGAAATAGGCGATTATGGAGTGTTAATCTATGGAGGTTTAAGTAAAAGAAAAGCGTTAAGCTACAATTTCGTTTCAGCGGTAACAGCAGTTTTAGGCGCAATCGCAACATACCTCTTAAAGCAAGTGCAAAACATAGAGGCTCTGCTTGTTCCCTTCGCCGCCGGCGGCTTCATTTACATTGCCGCAACAGACCTCATACCAGAACTTCACAAGAAAACCCGCGCCAGCGCCTCAATAATTCAGCTTTTCACCATTCTTTTGGGAATTGGATTGATGGCTTGCCTTAAAACCGTCATGAACGCCTAAACCTTTCAATTTACGCAGAATTGTTGACGCTTGCCGGGCGTTTTCAGCTGAAGCCACTCTTTTAGCTTTTTCTAGCATAACTTTAAATCCACAGTAAGGACACATTCGTGTTTTCTGTCCAGTCCTGGCTAACAAAAGTTTACCGCACTTATCACAGATAACTATGAGGAAACGCTGTGCCATGTCGCCACGCATCCGAAAACCTTTTCCACATTAAACTAAATAACGGTTAATGCCCAGAGGCAAAGCAATGAGCGAAAGCGCAAAAAAGAAAACATCACCCCTACTAGAGTTAGCCATAAACTATTTTGAAAGGAACGGCTATCATGTAGAGCGGGAAAACACAGCCCTTGAAGGTTTCAGTGGAGTCCTATGGAAGTTCGATTTAATAGTTCAAAAGGGCAAAACAGCACATGGAGTTTGGGTTAAAGAATGGAGTAAAACCATAGGCATAAACACTATAATAAACATCGACAAAGCTTCAGAAGACGTAAGGCTGGCAAATCCCATAATAGTCGGAGAAAAATTCAGCGACCATGCAAAGGCTTATGCAAACAGGAGAAAAATTTTGTTATTAACGAAAAGGCAATTATCTCCAAAGTTAAGGTAAACCCTTTTAAATTTTTAAAAATTCTTCGAGACGCCTTTCCCTTTCCAGTTTTCCAAGCCAATCAACAACACCTACACGACACTTCCTTTGCCCAGCCAAAATCTGCAAGACTTCGTCGACGACTTCCTCAACGCTTTTACTTGTGACGTCCAGCTCACAAACCTTTTCCCCGCCATAAACCTCTAGGACTTCAACCAAACACACATCCAAGATTTCAGAAGCTAAATTCTCCCACAATTTGTGGTTGGTGAAGCCACGTTTTTCCATAAAAATTTTCAGTTCAGCCGGGTCCCGCCTTAAAACGAAAACATGTGTCGCAAGTTTTTTCGGAACTACGCTGGCGGCGTAATGCCCGTCCACAACCACGATTTTTTCACTGTTGTCTTTAACGATTTCACGAATTCTACGCTTAACTTTAACTTCATCGACAATCATTGAATTCCGCTTTTCATCTTTGCCCAAAACTAGGTTTTCCCGCATGGCAAGCTCTGTCAAATTCACATGTAAAGCATCAAGCCTAGAAGCAAGTAAGCTTGCCACGGATGTTTTTCCAACGCAAGGCGTTCCAGTCACCACAATAACTTTTCCAGACATTCCAAAATTCTTATTGCCATCCATCTACATATTATATTTTGGGCTGGCGAGGTTGGCGGGTGGCTTTCGAGCCTTCGCTTAAGGCTTGAGGAAACTCCGCCCACGTGTAGAGTTGCAACGCCTGTAAAGGCGTGAGGCGAGAGCCTCGGCAACAGAGCAGAAACGAAACGTCCATCCAGCGCATGCCCATGAAACATGCTAAGTTGTTGAGAATGCTGGATGCGAAACGATGAAACGGCTGTCCTGCAAGTGGAAAGGGCAAATAAACGCTGATGAGAAATCTACTCAAAGCGTGGGTAGCCCGAAAAGTCAAATGCCACCTAAAACCAAAGGCGGGTTACAGCCAACACGCCAGCCCTATAAATAACACACCAGCCCCCTACTTGCGCTTTCTGAAAATTTTAACGCCTTCATGTCGGTGACGTATCCAAAGCCTGTTTCCAGTAGAGCACAAGCCTCTTTTAGGTTGTGAGCTCCGCCTAAGGCTTCATGGCTCCATTGGCAGTTAGTAGTTAAGTGTTTGGCGAATTTAAAATCAATGTATGAATTTTTTGAGCATGTTGAGACTTGCTGGAATTTCTGGGTGATGTTTGACCTCGAAGTCTAACTATATGCATCCGTTTCGTTTGTGTTGTTGACTCGAAAAATTTTAACAACAACATTTAAAATGATGCAACTTTTTCGGTACAGACGGTTCTTGAAAGCCTTTTATTATCTTATGCTCAAACAATACGACTAAAACAAAGTGACATCAAAAGGAGCAAGATATTCCGTTAGACGTTATTAACAGAACAATGCCGAAAGATTAACAATATAGAAAAACTTCAAAAGTCAGAAAGCGCCGCAATATAAAGGCGTTATTTGAGTGTTCCAAAAGACTTTTTAAAGCTTTGGCCTGTATATAAGTGCCTTCACTTTTAGTTATTCATTGTTTTTTGCTTCTTGTTTTAGTTGTTCTGGTGTTTTGTTCGCCGTTAACAATAGTGTGCTTTGCGGTTCAACGGTTAAGGTGGCTGCGGCTGAAGCTGGCTTAAAGCCGAAATACTGAAGCGTAGTGCATAAGGCGTATTGCGAACCGTCTAGAGTGACGTCAATTAACGTTGGATTCGAAGCATCTAACTCTGAACTGACTACTACAAGAATATTTGATTTTAACTCAGCGGTATCTAGACAATTGAAATTGAAAATATTCACGGCATTGTTCGCCTCCTCAACTTGTATTTATTTATCTGAACTTTCTCTAAACAAATATTTAATGATACGCTCAAGCAAGAACCAAAGTCGCGTTCTTGTAAATAGTAGAATCAAGATTAGATTAATAATTGCTGGCAAAAGTATCCCCTTATAAAACATTGGCAAGAAGGGAACAAACTCTTCAAAAATAAAAGCAAAGAAAACTAAACTGAGACTATAACAGTAAACTAAAACAAACACAGCAATCCACTGCCAGAATTTTTTAGGAAACGTTTTTTCCTCAATATTAACAAAGAAAAAGCGATACATTAAATAAAGATAACAGCAGAGCAACGGAAGGATAATGGTTTCTATCACTAAGAGATGAATATACCATGATGAATTGATAATTGACGGGAGGATTAGTGCAAAGTATATTAAAAAACCGCTTCCGACAATAAATATACCAAGAAAAATGGAAATTACGCAACATTTCCATATACTAATATTTACCGCTTTTTTCATCATTTTATCTCCATATACATAAAATGTTTAATGCTATAGCAGAGAAAAGTAGGGTAATCGCCGGAAATAAAAGTTTGAAAGATATACTGTTTGGTTCTGGAACTAGAATCAACATAGCTATGCCCACAAATACGCTTGCATATAATGCTGCAGTAGCAGCCATTAAAATCACTTTAAGATTTGATGGGTCAAAAAGAGATGAAAAGATCACTCCTACAACTGAGGCAACCATTTCTGTCATAAAGGCAGCTTTTACCGACATAAAAGCAGAGAGAGCGACAGCCCAAAGATCCACTATTAACCCAACAAGAAAAGCTTTGGCTTTAGCTTTAGCGCCCGAAGAATAAAGCCACCCTGCATACGCTATCATTCCTGTTAGAACACCAGCGTATATCCCTAACGCAACAACGGTTGCGAAGGGAATACGAGTATTCGCAGCTGCAATGGCAGTTACAGACGCAACAAGGACTCCTACCGCAGCCTCAATTACTGCCGCTTCAATTATTTGGTATATTTCCTCTGGTGTTAACCCCTCTTCCACAGTGATCTGCGGAAAAGCGCCTTCAAGCCCAGAGTATTCTGCGGTTTCGCTCCGTGGTAGTATCGGATTAAAGCCAACATCTATTTTTGCACCATTCATGGTGAAGTTATAATGCATTCTGTACCATGGGTAGAGCCAGCTCCATTCATGCCATATGGTTAGCCATCCGCTTTGTTCTGCTTCTTGTTGTATTTGTTCTGGCGTTTTATCCGTTATTAGCAGTTGTGTGCTTTGCGGTTCAACGGTTAATGTAGCAGTTGCAGTGGAAGGCTTAAAACCAAAATACAGAAGCGCAGTGCATGAGGTGTATCGTGAACTATCTGGAGCAACGCCATACAAAGTTATGTTTAAAACAGTAGCATGTGAAGTCTGGGAGGCGGGTGTTCTGTTTAAAATGGGTGTGTTCATTGCGAAGTTTACCAGCATCCCTCGTATATTTCGCCAATCTTGTCTTTGTAACGAAAAGCTATGATACTCCACACTATAAACCATACTGCGCCTCCCAATATCACTATTTGACTTTCACTTAACATAAAAGAAAATGCAAAGTAGGCTACTCCGAGAATGCACAGTAAAAGTCCTCCTCCAAAAGCGCAAAGCAACATCCTCCCAAAAAACACTTTAGAATAAGCCTTAAGCGGCTTTCCAGTCTTACGACTCGTAAGCATAACCTCCGTAAAAAACAAAACTGCTGACATACCAAACAAGACTGCCCCGAAGTAGGCTAGACAGAAGTAAACTGAAATGTTTTTGACATTTCGGTTTAGATAAATGAAGAGCCCTAGGGCAATGTAAACAACAATTGCAGCTGGTATTAGTGATAGTTTTTCGATGCGTCTTTTCTCTTCGGGTGAAAGCTCCATAAATATTTCCTCTCTAAATCAACCCCATAAATCTTGCGAAAGCAAAAATGGCTATTGGAAAATCAATAACGCATAACTACTCCTAGCGTTTTATCCGTCGTATACAAGCCTCCCAGCTCTCTCACCGAACGCTTTTCTAAGGTAATTGTTAACTTTTCTTGCCTTCAAGATTAGTGCTAATAATATTCCTGGTATGAAAAAAGCCAATAGCATAAATATGGCTTGCGTCTCCAATGGCGTGTTTGCAAAAAGTAAGTCAAACAATGAGAGCAAAAGATAGATTAAC
The DNA here is from genome assembly GCA_038848005.1 of Bathyarchaeia archaeon. GTDB lineage: Archaea > Thermoproteota > Bathyarchaeia > Bathyarchaeales > Bathycorpusculaceae > JAWCNN01. The sequence continues at coordinate 38,920 of JAWCNZ010000013.1, forward strand.
AGAAATGCAAAACCAGTTATAGCAAGCAAGAACAAGCCAAGGGCAAGATAACTGAAACGTCTACGGAGAACTGCAATAGTCACTGACGAGGAAATGGATGGTGGCAGACAAATAAAAAGATAAAAAGATGGAAGAAGAGTTTTCGTTACGTAAAAGAAAGAGGCTCCTGACGCCCATAACCTATCTATCTGAGAACGATCAAGTGCGAAATGAACAAAGAATATACTTCCGAAAATAGCAGCAAAGACAACAACTAACCCGCCAATTAATTTCACCTTTTCTTCCGCCGTAAGATTTTCAAATTCACTCAAAGGTTTCACCTATTTTGAGCCAAATATATGGCAAGTAATCCTAAAGCAAATGTGGATATGGCGAATGGCCACATTAACGGATTGGAAAAAATAATACTTGCAGATAATAGGTTGCTAGTTGCGATCGCTGTAAGGAAAAACGTTAATACACTTTTCGCTGCGATTGTAGCCGTGTCTTCGCCTGTGAGTTGCTGTTTAAGAATGCTTGGGAAAATACGTGCTTGTGGATCATTCCAAAATGCTACAAGTGTCATACCGAGAAGAGCGAAGCCAACACCGTAAAGAAGCGCTCTAGAAACTTTTACATCTGGATAAACATAAAGTCCTAAGATAAAAGCTGAGGTAACGCATGTATAAAGGGCTAGTGTGGCAATATATCCACCGATGGTCATTGTTCCTAGAGATGCTGCAACGGCGTTGAACCAGAAAAGCGCGTATACGCTTGTCATCATGGAGGTTACGGCAGCATATACAATATCACGGGTTACATCATCAAGGTTTTCAAAAGCCTTTCGCAAGAGATTGCAAAGTCCAGAGGCGTTATCAACTCCACACGCAAAAAGACCAACCCATATTTGATTTTCCAGACCAAATGAATTAAGTCTGGCTTTTGCGTGAAATTTAAAGAATGGCGGAAAGATACTCCAAGAATCGGGTCCCCATACTTCCAGCCATCCATTTTGTCTTGCTTGTTGCTCCAACTGTTCTGGCGTTTTATCCGTTATTAGCAGTTGTGTGCTTTGCGGTTCAACGGTTAATGTAGCAGTTGCAGTGGAAGGCTTAAAGCCGAAATATTGAAGCGTAATGCATAGGGCGTATCTTTTGCCCTCAGGCGCAGTGTCATGAAAGATTAGGTTAAGCGTGTTGCCGCCAATAAAAATGGCTGCCATAGGATAATTAGTTACCACGTTATCTACAGACGTTATAGAATTGAAAAGCAGTTCGGCAACGTCCAGAAAGTTAAAATTGAGAATGCCCACGGGATTACCTGCCTTCCATGATTTGTTTGATAAGCTATTTCAGATTCCATTATTTTAGCAGTTTAAGAAAGTCGTTGGATGTTAATCCTGACTGTCTAATTATTGATTTGAGTGTACCCTTTTTTATTTCAGGGTGTATTGGCACTATCACAATGTATGTCTTAGCAGGTGTTTTCTTTTTCAATCTAACGTGGCTTCCTTTTCTGCCAACTATTTCAAAGCCAGCCTTAGACAACGCCTTAATTACTTGGCGGCCTGAAACTACGGGGAGTTTTTGCACGGGCTTCAACGCTCACTGCCGTTAAAATTGGCGAGGAACGTTCAGAGGGAACAACAGCATCTTCATCTTCAAGGTAAAGTTCGATGGCTTCTTTCAAGTTTTTTAAGGCTTCCTCAACATTTTTTCCTTGACTTGCAATATCTAAGTCTGGACACCAAGAAACATACAAGTTATGTTCTTTCCATACAACGCTTGAAAAAGTCAATTTTTCACCCATAACAAGCACCATCAAAAATATAAAAAACACCATCTCATTAAATACTTTTCGTTTTTTAAAAGTTGCTTGTTGCAGACTTTAGCAAACCAGCCTACAATCTCACAGCGCCCAACAGTGAAGTACAACATTTATTTCAATATTCTTTTGGAACAAAACATGGTTTTATTTTGATGACTTTTTAAGTCGACGCATAAAACGATATAAAACTGCCCCAACTCTGGAATCAGGTACAAATACGGCAACAAATAAAATTACAAAAGGCGTTATCAAGAGATTAAAAAGCACATGTCTCATTGTTGCAAGTTCCCCTCCGAGCATAACGTCAAGAGCCTCATAAGTTATCACCACATATACAGGCAGGATTAAAAGAAATACAATTACTGACCAAAATGCTCTGATGAAACATCGCAAATTTAACTTTCCAACTTTTTTAAAAAGCAAAACAAGAAAAGTCATTGTTGTCATACATGGAATAATTAAAAAACTCATGAAAAATACGAAGCCCCTGGCAACTCGTTCTACAAAACTTTCAGGTATAGGTATATTAATTGTTGGAAAACAAAATAAGTAATTGATAAATATTCCTAATGGAACCCCCAAAAAAATGCCTAAGAGAATAGATTTTGTGAGAATTGCCTGTTCTTCTTTGTTGTATTTTATTGGTCCTATTTGAACCATTGCTGTCACCTATAGTGAATTTAGGTACATGCTTATGTAGTAAGCCATAAAGGAAAAGTCTATTAGGGCGAAAACTGCGCCTGTTATGTCGAAGAAGTTTAAGCCTTTTGCCCATAAAGAGTTTAGTATGGAACTTATTTTGCTGAGGAGAAGCTTGGCTGTTGATGTTAAAATACCGCTGATGGCTTCTATCCCAGCTAAAATTGCTCCAGATGTGCCGCTGAAGGCGGAAGTGATAAACGCTGCCAACCAAGCTACTGGTTTCCCTCCACTTGTGGAATATAAATCCCATGTTTTGTAAATATTGTATGCTAGGTATAGTCCTATTGCTACTCCAATTCCCACAAGTGTTCTCCCCAAAGCGAGGGCTGTTCCGAACTGGATTAGCACGCCAACCAAAAAGTCTTCAAGAATATCTATTCGCATATCATCTGAAATATCATCTAGAATGTTTGCCATGACTTGGTTGTTAGCACTACAACTTGCTCCAAATGGTAGAGGTGACCAGCCGTAGTCTATGTTTGGGTTTCCCTGCGGCAAATTAACATTAAGCTTGTAATGTAGTCTGTACCATGGGTAGCACCAGCTCCATTCATGCCAAATGCTTAGTGTTCCGTTCTGCATTGCTTCTTTTTGTATTTGTTCTGGCGTTTTGTTCGCCGTTAACAATAATGTGCTTTGCGGTTCAACGGTTAATGTAGCCGCCGCAGTGGAAGGCTTAAAGCCGAAATATTGAAGCGTAGTGCATATGGCGTATTCTGTGCCGTTAGGCGTTAAACCCAGTAGCGTAGCGTTTGCGCTGTTATTGCCTTCAAATACGGCTTCCATTTGGGTTGACTCGTTATTGACTAGTAGAAGATTAAGTGTTAAGTTAAACCTCTCGTCAATTTCGTCTACTCCAAGAAAGTCATGTGAAGTTAGAATTACCATCTCCTCCCTTTGTATTTTAAGTGTGCCTTTAAGAAGGTTTTGTATATATGTCTTCTGTTATTGTGTTCCTATTATATGAATACCAATCATGATGAGAGAAGCGCTTAATAAGCCAATTAGGGTAAATAACAGAAGGTCTGTAAATGGATTTATAATTAGGATTGTTGCGCCTATTACAATTAAGGTTATTCCGCGGTACCTTCGTTTTTTGATAGAGACTTTCTTGTTGATAAGAGATTTTCCTTCCATTCCGACGCCTTTTCCGTGTTTCTGTCTTTTCCTTTTCTCATACCAGCCTATTAATAGGACAAGAAGAAGTAAAGAAAAACTCACTGATAAAACAGAAACCTCTTCCGGAAGCGGCAGAATGGTTATTGGCAGTACAACAAAAAACGTCCAAGCGCCAAATCCCGTGAGAGCTATTAAAAATGCTTTGAGAGGAAAACGTGTACCAAACCCTGTACCAAAAATTAAGCTACCAAAGAGTATCAAGAAAACACAAAAATATATTATTGCAAGTGAGGGAAATAGAATGTTGATTGGCGCTTGAAAGTATAATGGGTGAGGAATTACTATTAGAAGAGTTAAGCCCGTCACGTATATTGCTATGCCAAGCGCAATCCTTTTTAGGGAAAGCGATTTTCGTTGCATATTTACCATACGCCTGCGTCGATCAACCTAAATATTATCCGTATCAAATAAATCATATTTATTGGTATGTATATAAATTTGAAGATTAGTCTCCAAAAGTTTAGTTCGTCATTTTTTAGGAGGTTTAGCAATTGTGAAACTTCTGCTATTCCTAACTCTACGACTTTTTTGAGAGTTGTTATAAAGCCATATGCAAAAGAGAAAATGGCGCCGACAAAAGCACCTTTCAAACCAGAGGCACATGCTGTTTGGAACAGGTATTCCTTCAAGCCAATGGAACCCGCCAACACTATAAGGAATCCCGGTAATCCCAAGTACATTCCTGCGTAGACGGCTACTTCTGTTGATAGGTATCCTATACAGTATGCTCTTGCTATTGGAGATATGATTATTTCGTTTATAGCATCGTTTAACCAGTTGTCAAAGGGTGAGTGAATCCGTATGTCATCTCCACCTATAGGTGATAAGCCAGCATCCA
>JAWCNZ010000014.1:0-42678 GCA_038848005.1 Bathyarchaeia archaeon
ATGCCCTTGTGATTTTGTGGCTTCGCTGGTTCATCGTGTATAGGGCGAAGGTTATGAGAATCATGAATGGCACGGTTGAAAGAATTTCGGATATGTGTACTTGAAATGACTTTGTTAATGCGACAAGTCCGAAAACAAGTGTCATTGTGATTATATTATCGCCTACAACGTTTCCAATAGATATTTCATGTTCGCCATGTAGGACAGCAGCAACGGAAACGGCTGTTTCTGGAATAACACAGCCAAAAGCCATTATTACTAATCCAGCATAAAACTGTTGTAAACCGAAAATTTCAGCAATAACGGTGGCGCTATAAACCAAAAGAAATGTTCCGCATATCAGCGCAGCGCCGCCTAACACCATAAATGTTGCCGATTTCACTGGGCTTTCACTGGGTTTTTCCTCTGGGTTTCCATTTCCGTTTCCTTTTCGAATGGAATAGTAAATAAAAAATGGATAAAACATCAGGAAGATTAATCCCATCCACCAAGTGACCATACCAGTTAAAACGGTAAAAGCCAACAACAACACGCCAAGCACAATCATGAAAAGACATTCCCTGTTTATTGCTGAATTTTTGATTTTAAACTCCCTTATTAATCCGCATATGCCTATAATTAATGGAATGTTGTAGATGTTTGAGCCGATGATGTTTCCCAAAGCCATTTGCGAAGAACCATAAAACACCGCAATTAAAGAGCTGAGCAGTTCTGGAGCGGATGTTACAGACGCCACAAAAACCGTTCCAATGATGACTCTATGAAAGTTTAGACTGGCAGCTAAGTTTGCAGCTGCATGCACCACCTTTTTTGAGCCTAAGTAGAGTAGCAGTATGCTTGCTATAAAGGCCAAGATGCCCAATGCTAAAGCCATGAATTTCTCCCATCTCTTTCCAGACAACTTCAAAACCGAAATATAAACTTATTCCAACCCAGAAAATTATGTGTGAAAACGCATTATTTCATATGTCGACTCATTTTGGAACTAAAACTCTGAGCCTATTTAGAGAATGTAGCTTTTCTTTGTCACCTATTTTTGCCTCTTGGATTGCACGTTTCAGTATTTGGATTGATTCGTCCATGGCTTTTCGGTCAACGGGATGGGGGACACCATCTTTTCCGCCGTAGGCAAAACTGTATTTCACAGGGTCTTTCCAGCTTGGTTTTTCGCCGTAGATTAAATCGGCGATGAGGGCTAAACCTCTAACTGTGGCTGGACCTACGCCTTTCAATCCTAAAAGCTCCTCGTAATTGTGTGGTTTAAACTCGTAAGCCTCTTGCAGTGTTTTCCAGTTTATGTTTGCTGGCATGGATAAAACGTCTATTGGGTATTCTCGCCATTTGGTTTCGGCGGTTTTCGGCATCCACTCTTGAAGTGATTTTTGATAGGCTGGGCGTATAGACATTATTAGGCGCATAACTTTTTTGGGTGGTTCTTTGGCTATGTCCACCGAAGCCTTTCTGCAGCCTTCGCTTTCTTTGGCTGTCATGTCTAAGGCAATTTCACGTTTTACATCGCCGACAATAGCCTTATGCGGTTCAACAACGAAGCTTTGTGTGTTTTCTGAAAGCCAATGGTAACGTCTAGCCGTGCGGTCTTGCGGGCACATGCCCTGTTGGATAACAGCCCACGTTCCATCTTCGGCTACGAAAAAGGCGTGGTGATAAAGCTGATAGCCAGCTTGAACCGCCGTGTTATCCACTTTAGCGCTCATTTTACTTGCATAACGCAGTTCCTCAACTTTATCCGTTGAAAAACCGAATTTTTCGCTTGCAACCCCAATTTCCAATGGCGTCTGCCTTGAAACTTTGCCTTTTCCACCGCAAACAGCAACGCCGTGTTCTTCTGGAGTTACTGCTTGCTTCAAAACTCCAGTAACAACCGTTGTAACGCCTGAAGAATGCCAGTCATAACCCAAAACACAACCCAAAGCCTGAAACCAAAAAGGGTCTGAAAGACGCCTTAGGAATTCTCCAACGCCATACTCGTCAACAATAATTGTCACGATTTCTCTGGCGAGTTTCCGCATACGGACAACTAACCATTTCGGTGCTTTACCATAATGAAGCGGAAGCTTCGCCACGCCTGTCCTCTGCATTTCGCATTAAACCCAATAAAATGTGTGTTTCATCCATATTTGTCAATTTTGCTGTAATCGTCAAACTGCAAAATTGCTAGGCTCTCTATTTTCTTACGTTATTAGGTGTCCTTCTCTGTCTATTTCGCCCCTGCGTATTCGTGTTGTCGATATTGGCTTGTGGTTTTCAGCTGTAACCATTTCTATGACGATTATGCTAAGTGGTGGAAGCCCAATCTTTCGCCTTTCCTCGTTGATTTTTCTGGCTGTTGGTTCGGTTTCTCTGCTTACAACCAACGCCTCTACACAGCCCTTCGAAAGCGTCACGCCATAAACGTCGTTTAATGGTATAATCTTAGCTCTTTCAAGAAGCCCATGTTCGTTTAGGAAACGCTTTAGGTCTTCCAGTCGCTGTTCATAAGGCGCTGTTACGTGGGGTTTTTGCAGTTTTTTCGCAAACTCGTCTGTGCATAAACCAATTAACACTTTTTCGCCGACCTCAAAAGCTTTGAGGATGAGCGTTCTATGTCCCTTATGGAATTCGTCGAATGTACCGCCGACAGCCACATTTCTAAACTTTTTTCTCTCCAACGTTTTTACCCTAAGAGTTTCGCTCCTTGAACAGCTACATTAGCCACTAACACGTTTTCTTTTGGGAGAACACGCTTAAAAGCTTGAGCTACCTTTTCAGCGTTTTCTGATGTTGCAAGGGCGTGAACAGCCTCTCCAACCATGTTTTGCGCCGCGCCCAACGCTCCAACTTCTTCGGCAATAGCCACCAATTTTCGCACACGTTCAGTCATAAAACCAGTTTTTTCGGCAAACCAGCGGCAACAAGCCAAAAAGTTTTCAAGGGAAGGCTCTTCAAGAATTTTCTTTAATGTTGCTTTACCCCACCTGTTAACGGCTAAACGCTTTTCATGCGAAGCCAAAACTTCCCCTGTAGGTATGGAACCAATAAACCCCGCAACGATAACATAATCTTCCGATATTGGTATGCGGTCTATTTGGGCTATTCCAGGCGCGCCAGGCTCTATTGTTAATACGCAACCGCCAAGCATAAGCGGACCAACAGTGCCCAAACCAGTTTTACATTTAACTTCGGCTATGTGGGCTATTTTGCCAAGCTGATTATAAGTTAGGTTTAAGCCTAAAACTTCTGACAATGCAAGTGCAGTGGTTAATGCGCCAGCAGCGCTTGAACCGAACCCAGCGCCTATTGGAACCTCAACAAAATGCCTAACCACAACACTGTATTTTTTGCTTGCCTTTTCCAGAAGCATTTTCGCAACGGCTATTGTTGTTTCAGCTTCCGGCGCATCCTGCCCATTAATGAAAACGTGTATGCTGGTTTTTTCCGCTTTTGAAACTTCAACTTCGGTTGTGACTCCTTTTTGAAATCCGAAGCCTCCGCCTCTTGCTCCGACTTTTTCTGGGTCGGTTATGGGTGTGCCATCTGGCATGGTGTCGCATATTTCGAAAAAGCTTGAGATTCCAGCTGGGCTAAACGCCTTAGCGGTTTTCATCGGGTTTGCTCTTCTTTTGAACTTTTAATGATGGAAAAGCTGAGTAACATGCCTCTGCGATGGGGGGAACCATTATGACGAGAAATGGTATTTCTGTTGCGAAGGTCCAAGCGAAAAGTATTAGACCAGCATAGAATGGGAGGTTATGGGCTCCGCCTATGACGGCTGGTAGAGTGAATATTTGTGTGTATGCCCACACGCCGATGCCTATGATTCCGCTTCCTACAACCAAGCCTATGACTGAGGCAACTCCGAAACTTCGCCATTTCGACTTGAAATATCCAACGGCAATGACTATTGCGTAGCTAACAACGAATATGCCAAGCACAAAGAAAAGGTTCCACAAGGCTTCTTCAACAGACATCTGCGATTGTGGTGTGCTGAAGTATCCCGCCACGGCTTCTGGAGTTAAAATCAAATATCCGACTGTTGCCAACACGAAAACGCCTATTCCCAACCCGAGAAAAGTTTTTCTCCAGTCCAAATTTTTACGGGACAAATAGCCAATTAAGGCGAAACCAGTAAAGTTTGAAGTTACTCCCACGGAGAGGCTAAGCAACGGGTCGCCGTGGATGAGCATGTCGCTTATGAAAATTCCGATGGCGGCTCCAGCGCCTCCCACAAGTGGACCGAAAAGCACAGCGAAAGTTGCGGGTATAACCACTACTGGCCAAAACCTTACGACGCCGACTGTTGGACAGAGGAAAGGAAAAACTGCATATAATACATATCCAACAGCGGCGTATAATGCTCCGTTAAGCGCCGTTAATGTTATGTCTAAAGTCTTCAATTGTTTTCACTGTTTCATCAACTGAAGCCGTAAAATTATAAATGTTATGTATAGTTTGTTTAATCGTGTTTAAACTTGTTTTGTTGTACGCTTGTGCAGTTATGTGTAGTTTTGTTCTACGCACAAACTGTCATATTTAAACAATGCCGAATTTTGCAAGCACGGAGCCTGGAAAGAATGAAATTGTTAAGGAATAAGAAAGCGTTAAGCACAGTGGTAACAACGCTCATTATCTTAGTGGTTTCAGTGTTGTTGGCGACTGTTGTAACGTTCTACGCCATAAACGTGACAACCACCCGCGTCCAAGAAGAATCGCTTTTCTTGACTAAACAGCATGTTTGGTATAACACAACTGGCGGTTGGGCTCAAGCAGCCATAGTCATAATCAACACTGGCGGAAAGGACGTTGTCATAGACAAAATTACTGTTAGAGGACAAGAAAGCCCGTGGACAAACGTTTACTATTGGAGAACAAATACCGTGACAATTTCAGACGATTTAGAGGTAACACCTGACTACCTAAATGCCACCACAATGTCTGAAGCTTCAATAACAGTGCAAGGTGAACCGAGAACATTTACTCAAGCAACTGACGACGTAACGTTGAGGTCTGGGTGGACTTTGGTTGTTTACATTACAGACCCTGACAGCATCGCCTTAAACGACGTTGGTATAACCGTTGGCATAACCATATTCACGTCAAACGCCCAATACTACAAGGAAACAAACGTTCAAGCTGCTCAATAGCAGCCCCACATCCCCTCTTTTCTATTTTCCTTGTTTTTACGTCATAATTCTGCATTAGTTTTTAGGCTATTGATTTTGCATACTTATGTGTAGTTTTGTTCTACGCACACCATCTTATCTTGCTATAAAGTCGAAAGCTTCTGTTTAGGCAATGCACGAGAGGAGGCTGCTATAAACGCAGAACAAGCGTTTCCAAAAGTGGTTAAAAGCTTTTCTAAGGTCTGGAAAAGCATTGGCTGTGCCAGTAACATACCTAATACTTTTTGTTTCTCTTATAATGGTGATTTCAGCCACTTACAGCTATGCTGTGGTTCGAATAGGCGCTAGTGGAGCAATTTTAAGAAGTTCAGTGGCGAAGCAGAACATTCAGCTTTTGGATAACGCCGTTGGTTTTGTTGCTTGGAGTTTTGGCGCTTCACAGGTTGTTTACATGGATGATTGTGGAGGCGTTTTCCACATAGAGCCAACAGCCAAAAACCTAATTTTAAACTTCACAGACGAACAGACTTTCTACGACATTGTGTTTAACAGTTCAGTTGGAAAAGCCTTTTATGAACTTGAACGGGTAGAAAACTATTATGATGGTTTCTTCTTTAAAGGCGACGGCAAACCAATAATAAACCAAAGCGCACACACGCTAACGCAAATTTACGTTGAATCAAACAGCGAAGCAAAGCTTTTGACTCTTTGTTATCGTCCTCTGGCGACGGCAGCCGTTATCGGCGTAAGCGGTGGAAAACCGTTAAACCTCATCCGCATAAACATTTTAAACATCAATTCTTCGCAGACACTGGTTTTGAGGGAAAAGTTTTACTTGAAAGTTGCATCCTTAAACGTTACAACAAGCATCAGCCAATATGAGTTTAACCAGCCAGTTGCCTCTCTTGCGTTAAAGGTGGTTTTTGACGGAATTTCAGGCGTGGTTTGGCTTCCAATTTCAACCGTTGCGGAAGGCGCCGTTGTGAATTTGGAAATAGCTGTCTGCAACATTCAAATCAGCCGAGCGGAGGCATGAGCGTTTGCCAGCTATAACGCCAAGTCACCTCTACACTTTTATTGCGTTAATAGCCGTCGGCAGTTTGCTCACCACCTCTTTTGTGGCTTATGCCAGCGCCTTGCGTTCCTCATCAGAAGTTAGGCAGCTTAAGAATTTGGTGGATTATGTTGCGGCTGAAAGCATAAAATTGTTAACGCTTACTTTAACCACGAACGCAACAGCCACCGTTTATCTTCAAATGCCCATCGCTATAGGTGAAAGACGGTACTGGCTTGAACTTCATAATGATTCTGCAAGGGTGTGGTTGGAAGGCGGCTTTGGAAATTCACCAGTGGAAGGCGTAGATTTACGTGTTTACCTTCCAAATGGAGTTTCAGCAACGGGCTATTACATCAGCGGTTACGGAAATGCACAATTAAAATGTCAATTCAACGCCGATGTCTTGTGCATTCAACTTGCAAAGTTTGGTGAGTAAAATGAAGTTTAACTTAAAATTGAAGAGGGAAAAAACTGCGAAAACTGAGAGTTTGCAGGAGTTGTGGAAGGGCGAAGGCGAACTGGTTGAATTTTTAGACGTTAAAAAATGGAGCGTTCCAGAGGGTTATGTTGAGGTGGAGTATTACCCGCTTAATCCGCCATTTTCATATGCCGCAATAATTCAAAACGAAGAGAATTTAGAATACCTTTACGTTCTTGATGAGCTTCCATTAAACAGGGAGGAGCGGGACTGCTATTTTAGGTTGAGGAACATTCTTGAATATGAATTGCAAGCTCCAGAAGGCGAGGAAACACTTGCGGAGTCCTTCAGAAGGCAAATACCAATAATACTTGCCAACCACGATAAACTTTTCAGAGGCGTTTCGCAGGTTAGCTTACGCAAGGTTCTCTATTATTTGGAAAGGGACATTGTCGGCTACGGGAAAATTGACGCTTTAATGTATGATGATTATGTTGAGGATATAGGATGCGGCGGAGTGAACAAGCCTATTTTTCTTTGGCATAGAAAATACGAAAACATAAAAACCAACATTATGTTTCGCGACGAGCAGGAGCTTGACGATTTCATAATGCGCATCGTCCACAAAGCTGGAAAACACGTTAGCATAGCCTTTCCCATTGTGGATGTTACCCTGCCAGAAAAACATCGTTTAGCCGTCTCTTTTGGAAAGGAAACAACGCCCGCTGGCACATCGTTCACAATAAGAAAGTTCCGCAAAGACCCGTTCACGATAATTGACTTAATTGAAAATGAAACCATAGACGAAAGCATAGCCGCCTACCTTTGGCTTTTGATGGAAAATAAAATGTCTGTTATGATTATTGGGGCTACAGGCGCTGGAAAAACAACAGCCCTAAACGCTATTGCATGCCTAATACGTCCAAACCACAAAATAATTTCAGTTGAGGAAGTCGCCGAAATAAACTTGCCACATGAAAATTGGACTTCAACAATCGCCCGTTCAGGTTTCGGCGTTGAAAGCGAAGGTGAAATAACCCTTTACGACCTAATTAAATCGGCTGTCCGTCACCGTCCAGACCTCATAATTGTAGGCGAAGTCCGCGGCGAAGAAGCCTACGTGCTTTTTCAAGCATTAGCCACTGGACATGGCGGTTTATGCACTTTGCATGCTGAGGATGTTGACACAGCCATTAAAAGGCTTACGCAGCCACCGATGAATATTCCGCCTTCCATAATTCCGCTTATGAACTGCGTAATAAACGTGAAGCACGTTCGAACGCCAGTTTTCCTAGAGTCTGGAAGAAGGCTTTCAAGCAGAAAATTCGTAAGCATTGCGGAAATAAAAGACGCAAACACCTTCCAAGAAGTTTTCAGTTGGAACCCTTCAACCGACACCTTCCAAGAAAGGCTTTCTGAAAGCATTTTGCTACGGAAAATGGCTGCAAGCCTTGACATTCCAATTGAAATGCTTTTGGATGAAATTGAATACCGAAAAAGGGTTCTCGCCCACATGGTTGAGCATAACATTCGCGACTACAAAAGCGTAAACAAAGTTTTAAGCAAATACTACAATAACCCGCAGCTTTTCCAAAAGGAGTTTTTAGAAGAATCCAAGTGGTGAGAAAGTTGCAGGTGCAAATAAAAAAGCCAAAAATATTCGGTTGGCTCCTCAACCTTTACGGCAACGAGGATACCAGCGGAATAAACCGTGAATTGCCTTTCGCTGCGCTTTTGTTTACGCTGTTGGCTGCAAGCGGCGTGACAATTTATGAAAGCTGGAAAAAACTGTGCAATATCGATTTGTTGCCGCTGTTTCGAAAAGAAGCCAAAGAAGTTGTTAGGCAAGTGGAGGTTTTGGGTTACGACCCACTAACGGTTATGTATAAACGCGCTGAAAAAACAAAGTCCAAAAATTATCGAGAATTTCTTTTGGGGTACATTTCCTCTGTCAGAAGCGGCGGAAGCGTTGTAAACTACCTTAAAAGCAAGCTTCGTTCAATATTTGAAGTTCAAAGTGCATCGGCAATACGCTCAATTGAAAGGCTTGGCACGTTGGTGGAAGCATACGCAGTAATGCTAATAGTCACTTTATGCTCCTACATACTCTTCATAATATTTTCAACGACGTCCGTTTTTGAACCCATGAAAACAAGCGGCACTCCCGGCATATCCACGGCAACCGTCTGCATACTCATATTCTTTGTAACACCGTTAATTTCAGTGTTATTCATGATTATTGCGCATACAGAAAGGAAAAGCAATTTGGTGGGGATGGTTGAACCCTACTATGCGATGATAATGCCTTTAACAGCCGCTTCAATTTTTGTTGCACTGCTTTATTTCTTGCCTCAGCTTGAACCTCTTAAAACTCCGCAGGTTTTCCCGCTTGTTGTTACCTTATGCCTCTTAGCTGTTTCGATTCCGCCAGCAATAGTTTACATGAAAATAGCAAGGATAAACAATGACGCTGAAAATTTCATGCCAAACTTCCTCAGAGACGTAACAGAAGCCAGAAAAATCGGGCTTTCACCAGAAAAAAGCATAATTCACGCCACAAAACGCACGGGTTACGGAAAATTTTCCGAAATATTAACCCTCATAAGAAGCCAAATGGAATGGGGTGTTTCTTTGAGGAAAATCTTTTCAAATATAAAACAGAAACTTCAAACATGGCCTGTTCTGGTAAACTTCCTAATACTTGTTGAAACAATAAAGATTGGTGGCGGTTCGGCTTCCGCCTTAGAAATATTGACGGATTACAGCGAAAAGCATAAAGATGTTGAGGTAAACAAGAGGTCACTTTTACGTCCCTACGTGATTTTGGCTTTTGTATGGAGCATCCTCATAGCCTTAACCACAACCATGGTTACAATGACTGTTTACGCCTTGACGCAAATATCGCTTCCAGGGTCAGCGGCTATGCCCTTCGAGGTCATGCAGAATCAAATAAACCTTTTTTCAACTGGCATAATATTGCAGTGTTGGCTTTCAGGGTTTTTTGTGGGCAAGGTGAACGAGGGCACTTTTGCCGCTGGTTTTAAGTATTCTGCGATGCTTGTGGTTACGGCTTATGTTTCGCTTATCCTTTCGCAAAACTTTCTAGGTGGAATGTATGGTGCAGTCGCCTAAAGAGGGTATTTTGGAGGGTTGTGGCTGAGTGCCTGCAACATCTGTTGACACGTTTTTTGCGTGTTCTCTAATGGTTCTACTTGTGCTTTCAGCCATGGCTGGCGCTTCAAAAATTCTATATCCATACATAAACAATTTCGGCGATGAAGGCGTTGCCGAAAGATGCATGGAAATTTCTAAGTATTTGCTCTTGAACAGCGGAAAACCGTTGGATTGGGGACGGAATGGACAGATAATCCCTGAAAGCTTCGGTTTAGCCGTCACGGGATCAGATGTTCCATATGAGTTGGATATAGACAAAGTTTCAAGGTTAAACAGTGAAAACCTCTATGCATTAAGTTATGCGCAGATTTTTACGGCTTTAAAAATTCCAGATGTTCTTTTTAGGATGGAAATAAAGCCAATTTTTGATGTCGCCATAAACTTAACAGAAACATACGCATTAACGGATGAAACGGTTTATCAATTTGAAATTTCAACGGAAAAGCACGGCGCTCCAGTTCAAACAGAACTAAAATACTACGTTATTGCAGAAAATTATTTTGAAACGGCAAGTATCAGTGTTTCAGATGGCAAAACGAGCTTTAACGTGACGCTTCCAAATGGCGTTAATGGTCCAGCCCTTCTCGTTGTAATTGCAAGAAGCATTTACAACATAAAAGTTGTGTCTTTTGGCGTTTATGCTTTTGCGCACAGTTACGGTCAACCCAAACAAAAAGGCACTTTTCTAAGGCTTAGCCCACTAAACCAAACATTGACAGCGAACGTTGTTTATCCAGAAACAATTTCGGCGGATGCCTACGCCTTAACCTTCAATTACCATTCAAATTTGACACAGATTGAAAATGGCAAATATGCCATTCCAAGCTTTGCAGATTCAAGCCCCACATTGATGGTGGTTACTGGATGGAACGCCGCAGATTTCTTTGCCGAGTGGACGGTTTATCCGCAAGTGCCGCTTCAAATAGGCGCCGACTTTACAGGTTCATCAGCGCCTTCAAAAGTTTTGGCTTATAACTACATTGTAACCGTAAATTCGGTTCTTTATCAATGTACGGTTTGGATTGGAGGCTTAAAAGAATGAAAAGGCGGGAAATTGGGCAAATAAGGATAATTGAGGCTTTCTTGTCTGCGCTTATCGTTTTTTCGGCTTTCGCCGTATCCGCCAACTTCACCGTAACGCAAAACATCGCCAAAAACGATTTGGCTTCTGTTGGGTTGCAAGCGCTTACTAGGTTGGATTCTGATGGAACGCTTGGCAAACACATAGATGATGGAAACTGGACTGCCCTGCGGGAAACATTAAGCCTCGTTCTGCCAGTTGGCGTGTGCTTCAACCTAACAGTTTACGACGAGGACATGCGGCAAGTTAACACCGAAGCCGTCTCAAATGGATGTTTCAACGGTCAAAACATCGCTTTTGTGGAGTATGTCTGTGTAAGCCGAAATGTGAACTTTAGCTGTTACATAATCCATTTGCGCTTGATGGTGGTTACATGAAAAAGTTTAGGGAAAACAGTTCGGGACAGCTTCTCATAGTTGCTTCATTAGCCATAGCATTGCTTATTTCCTCAACCATAGTTTATGTTTACGAAATTAGCAAGGAAAAAATTGGCAATTCCACACCGCCAATAAACGATTTCGTTACTGCTTCAAAACAAAGCGTAATAAACACCATGATAAGCTCGCTTGCAAACGCCTCACGCAACGGTGAAAAAACTGTTTTAATGGCTAATTTGAACAGGCTTTCGCAAATGTTTAGACGCTTAACCCATTTTGGAATTTGCAACCTTGCATTTACGGTGCTTAACAACTCAAATTATGACTTTGGCGTGTGGCTTTTTGTAGGTGATGGTGTAGGCGTTTCAAGCGCTTACGCAAACTTCACGTTTGAAGTTTATGGTTTGGCAGTTAACATAATGATGGATATCGCCATAAACATAACAACACACGCAACGGTTAACGGCTATTACACGAGAATCGGCGAAACAGAAAAAATGGTGTATCTAACATGTAAAGTTTACAATGAGGGTGAACCCGCATTGGCGAAAAACATAAGCGTTTTTTACGAAAACCTTGAAATGTGGATTCCAGCTAACGCTTCTATCATGGATTTTGGCAACGGCACATACACAATGGCATTTTCAGCATCAACCCCTTCAAATTCCTTAAGGATTTCAACACACATAATCGATTTACGCAACATATTCGTAATGGCAAATGCAACATGTTTTGAAGCGTGAAAACAGACAATTTTCGAGTCACTTAAATATGCAATTTCACCATTTTAGATGGACTGTGAGGCTTTGGAATGGCTGAAAAACAGGAGTGGCACCATCTTTACACGCTTTTTAAACTGGCTGAGATAGGCGCTCACAAAAGAACAGCAAAAGTCTCCACGGAATATTTAGCTGGAAAATTGGAGGTTTCCCAGCAAACAGCCTCACGTTACCTAATCAAACTGGAGGCTAAAGGATGGATTAAACGCACAGTAACACCCGACGGTTGCCTCATAAAAATAACAGACACTGGATTAAAAGAGTTAAAGAAACTCTATTTAAATTTGCGTTCCATTGTAGAGGCAGCTTATCCGCCATCCATAACTTTGGAGGGCGTAGTTTTCACAGGCTTAGGCGAAGGCGCCTATTACATATCAAAAGAGCCCTACAGAAAACAGTTCGTAGAAAAGTTGGGTTTCGACCCCTACCCAGGCACGCTTAACCTGAAACTTACAACGGATTATGACGTTAAAACAAGGTCGGAGCTGGAGGATTACCCAGCTATTGAAATTGAGGGATTTAGAAATGAAAACCGCACTTTCGGAGCTGTGAAGTGTTATAGGGCTGTGATAGCGAACAAGGTGAAGGGCGCCTTAGTTTTAGCCTTAAGAAGTCACTATGATGCTTCAGTAATAGAGGTTATTGCGCCAGTCTGCCTCAGAAAACACCTCAAGCTGAAAGATGGACACAAAGTGAAAGTTGAAGTATTATTATCCTCCTAAACCATAAAGGAATAGCGGTATCCACGTATAATTTTGTGTTTGCGTGTAACTGCTAAGCCATAGCCCATAAGCAAACCAACGACTAAACCGCCGAAATGCGCCAAAATATTTACTCCGGGAAGGAAACTCATCATCAGCAAAAAGAAAGCGTACATTAAAGCGGCCATTATGGACTGACCGATTAAACGTCTCATGTAGATGACGCATGCGCCGAAAAGCCCGAAAATGGCTCCAGAAGCCCCGGCGGAAACAACACTGGGACCGAGAAGTAGGGTTAATAGGTTACCAGCCAAACCGCTTAAAAAGTAAATGGCAAGATACTCATGTAAACTGAATAGTTCTTCAGCTCTCAAACCGAAAATAAGGAGGAAGAACATGTTACCCAAAATATGCCTAATGTCAAAGTGTACGAACATGGCTGTAAAAAGTTGCCACCAAGCTCCGTTAAAAACCCGCTGGTTGTATTGTCCATAAACATTTGTGACGTTTTCTCCCATTATAACAAGGTTGCCGCTGAGAAAAGCCGTGTAAATGTAAACAGCTATGTTTAATGCAATCAGCGTATATGTTGGCATAACCTTACGCATGAGATTTTTCACCTTCTAAAGTCTTCGGCGATTTTCTGTTTAATCTTTGAAGAACTATCCAACTCATCCTCTCCAAACTTGCCAATTTTCACAACTGCTATTTTCAATCCCCTCTCTTTCACGTAATTTTTCACCATGCGTTCCATTTCATCTTGGTCGTATCCCACAACTATAACGTCTGGCTTAATCTTTTCGATAACCCTTTCAATGTCAAACTCTTCGTAACCCAAAACTGCTTCATCAACAACCTTTAAAGCTTCGACAAGAGCCCGACGTTGATTTTCTGGCATTATGGGTTTTTTACCCTTCCTTTTCTCCACCGTGCGGTCTCTGGCTATTATGACTATGAGTTCAGCGTTTTCTCCACCAGCCCTTTTCGCTTCTTCGAGAAAACGGACATGTCCCAAATGCAGTAAATCGAAAACGCCTGAAGCTAAAACTACCTTTCGTTTTTCGTTTTTGCTGGCCACTCAAACTCCACTGCTCCTAAAATTTTCAAAGCGTCTAATAAGCCTTCACAATAGGCAACAGAAGCCAACCCCACTTCAAACCTTTTTTGGCTAACATAATATTTTGCATCGTTTAAATAGGCTTTAGCCAACTCCACAACCCTTTTAACGTCATTAACTCCAACATTCACCGAAGCCTTACACAATTCTATTTTGCCAAAAACATGCTCCGCAGAAGTGATATACTTCAAAACAAGCTTTTCTAGGCTCATTCAACCAACTCCATAACCTTTTCTGAAGCGTCAGCCAAGCTTATGAGTGCTTCAGCCTCCATAAAATGAAGCTTCCCCGGAAAAATAATGCTATGCGGTGCCGCTCCAAAATCGTAGTTCAACAATTCTTTTACGACATCAGCTTTCACTGTTGGGTTTTCGCTTCCAGCCCTCGCCACACCAACAGCAACAGTATCTAAAGTAACTGCTTTCTTTCGCCTTTTCTCTTCAATTTCCAAAAGCAACTTTAACCCTTCGTTTATGGTTAAATAACGTTTTTCTTCATGCCTTATGTCTAAAAGGCAGAGCGTATGAAGCCCAAGCCTGCGGTTTTGGGCAATCACGTTATAAGGCGTTTCAGAAACAACTCCATCTGGAAAAGGTATTGTCACGCTTTTTCCAAACTTGTAGTTGTGCAAGCCAGACAAGCCTATAACAGCGGAAATCACAGATGCCCCGTGAACAACACGGGTTTTTACTCCAAGCTTTTTTGCGTGTATTCGCAAGGCTATGTGCGTGGTAGCAATAAAAGGGTCGCCTGGAACAAGCAAAACTGCTTTACCCCTTCCAGCCGCTTCGAAAATGATTTTTCCATTCTCCTCTTCAAGTTCCCTCCTCGAAACCACATGCAGTTTTTTCCCAGAAACACCCTCAAAACGCTCAACTGAAAAATTCGGCAACAAACTAGTGTACAACTCTACAAAAACGACATCCGCAGTTTTAACCTCTTCCAAACCACGCAAACTAATCCCAAACTCATCATGCAAACCCAACCCAACAAAAACAATTTCACCCAACACGCAACCTCCAACAAAATCTAAATTAAACAATAAATAAAACTATAAGCATTATTAGCAACAGCTAAATCCTAAAATCCATAAATCCATAAATGGGGCCCGTAGCTCAGTAAGGTAGAGCGGCGGACCAAACCGCTGCGCGGGGTGGGTTGAGGCTCTTAACCCGTAGGTCCTGGGTTCAATTCCCAGCGGGCCCGCCATACACAACTTGATTTATAAAACAATAAGTAATGGCGGTGAACATATAACCCACTCAAATGTCATCGTCGAAAAACACGCAAAACCGACGACATTTAAACCATCCAAATGTTGTTGTTAATTTTCCCTAAAAGCCGACAACATTTAAACTAATAGGAAATACAAAGATTAACATTAAAAGTTAAAATGGAATGTAGCAATCTTGAATGGTAATATTTGTGATTGCGGAATATTTGTTAAAGAATTCAGCATTTATCTAATGCTTGATAATCATGAACGCTGAGTTAAAAAAGTTAGCTGTGCTTACAGTAGCCACACTCCTCCTATGTCTATCATTCCCAAACATGAAAATTGCCTTTTCAGGAGACACTTACACAATAGACTTGTTCACGCAGAAAGAACCATACAGCGGAAAAGGTCCAAACATGCCAAGCGACGCTTTTGGTCCGCAAGAACACGTTATCTTATATGCACTCGTAACGTGTAACGAAGCTCCCATGCAAAACATTCTTGTGGCCTTCTACATCCGAGCTCCAACAGGCTTTTCCTTCAGCTTTTCCGAAAAAACAAATGCAAGCGGAATCGCAACCATTAACTTCACAATACCGCATC
The DNA here is from genome assembly GCA_038848005.1 of Bathyarchaeia archaeon. Lineage (GTDB taxonomy): Archaea > Thermoproteota > Bathyarchaeia > Bathyarchaeales > Bathycorpusculaceae > JAWCNN01. The sequence goes on from JAWCNZ010000014.1 coordinate 15,644, forward strand.
CCTGCGATAATGAAACTGAATTTTTTGGAGAATGGTATACATTGGCAAACGCTTATGTCGGAGACACACTTGTCCAAGATAGCTTAACCTTTAGGGTGGACTGGATTGTAAAGCTAATTTCTGTGAGAACGATTAATGAAAATCTAAGCCATAGAATTGATTTTGGAATCGGAGGCGATGTGGGATTAGAGATTACATTAAGAAGCATAGCCAAAACCGTGAAAAACGCCACAATCTCCATAACATTACAAGATGAACTGTGCACCCCAGTTAGTTTTTATGAAATATGTGATTTTAAGGTGCAACCCAATGAAAAGCCAGTCTTCCTATACTGTAAATTACATATTCCCAAATGGGCAGTTATAGGAGAGGCAACAGTTTCTGTTTCTGCCCTAAAAGCGCCAACAAACGCCAGCGAAGTTCCATATTGCCCAACAATATCAACGATGTTTTACATTCTACCGTATGCACCATTAACAATAACTTTTCACGATGTTGCAGTTGTAGACGCTGTTCCTTCAGCTAGGTCTGTTGAAGCTGGGGAAATCGTGAATATAAGTGCTATTATCCAGAATGAAGGAACTGAAAATGAAAGTTTTAACGTAAGCGCTTACTACGACAATTATCTCATAGAAACACTTTCAGTAACACTTGCCTCACATTCATGGACCACTCTAAATTTCACGTTTAACACAACGACTGTTGCTCCGGCAAATTACACTATCAAAGTTTCCATTCCACCTCTAATCAACGAAGCTGACTTAACAGACAACACCCTCATTGACGGAATGGTTGAGGTTAAACCTAAACTGCCAATTGTTGTCCACAACATCGGAGTACTTGAAGTTAAAACTTCAGCTGACACCATTCACATTGGCGATTTGCTTCAAATAAACGTCAGCGTTATTAACAATGGAACAGAAACAGAAACTTTCAATGTAAAAGTTTACTATGACAATTCATTAATTGAAACCAAAGTGGTTAATGCCCTTCTACCAACTGCTCAGCAGACATTAACCTTTACGTGGAATACAAGCTCAGTAAGCGAAGGTTTCTATCAAATAAGCGCCTTTGCCCCCCTCGACGGCGACGTTGACCCCTCAGACAACACATTTGTGAATGGAGTCATCCACATTGTTAAGCCTCCGAAACCCCTATACTTCTTGACAGTTAAAACCGAGCCTCCTAACGTCGCAGCAATTCCAGGTGAGGGTTGGTATGAAGAAAATACTAATGCTAGCTTGACAGCGCCCTTCACAGTGTCACTTTCGGATTTTGTCCGCTACAAGTTAAGTCATTGGGATGTCGACGGCATACCACAAAACATTGGAGCAAATTCAATAAGTGTGTTAATGGACGCCAACCACACGGCAACAGCCCATTACATTCTCCAATACTATTTGGCTGTGAGAACAGACCCCCCAGGAATTGTAACAATTTATGGTGAGGCTTGGCATGACAATTCCACAAATGTAACGTTGAACGCTCCAGCAGTTTATGGATACACATTTAAATATTGGGATATTGACGGCGTGTTACAAGGCGAAAACGTTAATCCCATAACTGTGCATATGAATGCCCCCCATAACGCCACGGCTCATTATGTCAGAATCACATATACACTTGCTATATTGGCGACTGAAGGTGGAACAACAGACCCAGCGCCTGGAAACTACACTTACCCAGTAAATACAACAGTTCAAGTGAAAGCCATCCCAAACGCAAACTATGTTTTTGACCATTGGGAACTCGACAATGTTAATGTGGGCTCCGCCAACCCATACCAAGTAATAATAGACAAAAATCATGTTTTAAAAGCAGTTTTTTCGCCTGTTGCCGCAGGCTGGTTTGTTCCTGAATGGTTTTATTGGCTTTTGTTTTTAATTTTGGTTTTGATAGTTTTCTTGTTGGTTTTGTTGCTTTACAGTAGGAAAAAGCGAAGAGAAACGGAGGTGGCTTTTCGTTCAGGATGGACTGCTTGGTATTATTGTCGCAGTTTGCGTTGTAAATTTGCAAAAATTAAAGAGGCTTGTTGTAGGGGAAGCCTTCTCCTTTCCCTCTGTTTGGCTAAAATGTATAAGAGAAGCTTTTTATAAAACGTTTGTTATTCGTGTTGGTATATATCGCCTTTAAAAATATGCTTTAATTCCCATTCATTTCAGATATGGAAACTTTGCTTTTAGGCAATTAAACCCTCATCTTATACTTGGGTCTAAAATGTTTGAGAAAATAGCTTTAGAAGCCACTCAAATGCTAATATTGCTTTTATGGGCTTCATTAGCCCTCATAATAGTTTGGGGCATACTTTGGACCCGCTCATCCAAGAGAAACACATAAATCCAATTTTATCCTTTAGAAAATTTTGGGCGGGCGGTAGCTCAGCTTGGTAGAGCTTCCGAGCCTGCTGATAAAACTCAGCTGGCGGAGACGCTGTAGACATCCACCCAAGGTGGATGCCAACCAGCCTACCAAGCGCACAGAAACCGGAGTGTCGCAGGTTCAAATCCTGCCCGCCCGACTAAACCTTCTTTCTGAAAAGAAGCTTTACCAAGAAATTTGGAGCTTGTTTCTGAAGTTTTTTCACTGTTTTGAGCTTCTATATAGGTTAATATGCTGGAAAGAGCTTCTTCTAAGATTCGTGAGAGGTTTAAACTGTGTTTTTTAGATTTTTCAACAAGATTTTTGCTTAGGTAAACTGAAACTGTGGTTTTATAGGTGGTTTTATTGTGTCTTGCGATTTGACTTCCACGTGGAAGTTGCGTATTTTTCCACGTGGAATTTAGGTTCAAATCCGCTTCACTCATGGCCCTAATACTTCCTTTATTTTTTCAACTAATTTTTCTCCAACATTCTCAAGCGTTTTTCTATACTTTGGATATTTCTTTAGGATTCTGACGATTTTTTCAACATCCTTCTCATTCATAGGCAAATATGAAAGCTCAAACTTTCCTTTCTCAAGTATGAATCTGAAGATTTTGTTAGCTGTTTCAGGGCCTACGCTTTGAGCGATTTCGTAAAAAATTGAAAAGTCTTCTCTTTCCGTTTCTTCACAATATTTTAATGCATTTTCCCTAACTTTCCCAATATTTGCGTTGTTAAGTAAAGCTGTCAGTTGGCCTTCTGGACTTAACCAAAATTGTGGATATTCCCTCCCTCGATAAAGTTTAATGTTTACTTTTTGGATTAGGCCCTTTCTCTCTAAACTGTTGAAAGCTATCCACGTAGCTTTATAATGGTGCTTTATTATTTTAACGCATTCGTTTATGGTTAAAGCACCGTGTTCAGCTAGACAGAGAATTATTTTCCTCTGTAAAGGTGGTAAGCTATTACCTCTTTTCTGCTTCTTTGACATCTGATATTTTTGCTCGGTTTTTGACATCTGTTCACTTCCAGCTAATTAAGTTATATCTTGACTTATATAAAACTTCCGCATAATGAGGATAATGAGAGTGAAACCATGCAACTGCTCAAAATAAAATGCGAAAAGTGCGGCCATGAATGGATTCCCAGAGTGGAAAACCCGCTTAAGTGTCCAAAATGTGGCCATGTTCGAGGTTCTCAAATCTACAAACAGAAAGGAGCGTGAGCATGGAAGTTATCATAAAAATAGAAAAATAGAGTGTGTCAGCGATAGAAATTAACGGTTTTGAATATAAAAAAGTTGTCGTAAGTAAAGCTTTCACAACTGAAAGGAAGAAACCAGCTTCCTTAAGTTTAAGGAGATGTCTCAATTTCATTTACAACCGTGTTTTGGAAGGTTATCGAGACGAGATTCCAGCTAATGTTTTCGAGTTGAAGTTTAGGGAAGAAATAGGAAGCGATAGAATCACATTTAAGAAATATTTAGGAAGCAATAAACGAGTTTTTCTCATAGATGGAATGGGTAAAAAACATCCATTCAGAGGAGAACATGAAAAAGGAGATTTTGAAAAGTTCGGGTTATTGGAGAGGATTCCAAATCCAAGATTTCCACATGAAACTTTAGCATGGAAAATTTTGCCTTATTTTTGGATTAAACTGAAGGAAGTTTATCCTCAAAGGAAAATTGCGGAGTGGTTTTCCAAACAACAATATGAAAGGGTGGGCGAAGATGAAAATATATCTCTCACACATTCATCGGAAAGAAGCTTACAGCTTACAGCAGTAAAGGAAGAGGTATCAGTAGGAGAAACCTCGGTTTCTCCTCGCACGGAGAGACAGCAGGGAAATATATCTCTCACAGAGAGGAAGGAGACAGTTGAAACAGACAGCATAGAGACTAACCTAGCTACTACAAGAGATAAACAACAAACAAACAACAATAGTGAGAGAGATATTTTCTATGGAGAGCTTACAGAGGAAGAGTTGGCAATTCTTACAGCTAAACCTATGCCTAAAAAATGTGTGGATTGTGGAAGGATAGACGCTTCTAACCCTTACCGTGTTTTATGTCCTCGAGGCAAAGGAGAGCGTTCTCGTTTTGATTTCTGTGTTTTGGAAGGTGGCCCAAATGGTTAAGTTTGAAATTGTCAAGGGCCAAAAAGGGCCTAACGATAAAGTCGTTAAGGTTTGGGCCTATGGAGAAATTTTCACTTTTGAGGATATTCTACGTTTGTTAAAGATTGTTTTCGAAAGTGAGGATTCTGTTTATCCTATTAGCGAAGGTTATCAAGGCAAGGCCATGCTTTTGAAGGCAATAATAGACGTTTACTCGGGCCTTCCGATAGAGCGTGTTTTAGAATTTTATAAGTTGAACCGCAAAGGAAGGAAAACGTTTGTTATCGAGAAACTTAGCGAGGTTCTAGAATGAAACATTTTAACCTTCTCAGTTCCTTCCTAAACCGTTCTGTGATTGTGGAAGCTGGAGAATTCAAAGTTAAAGGCAAACTAGTATATTTCAAAGAAGGTTATAGAGAGGGCCATTTACCCACAGTTTTAACCCTTCAAAACGAATGTGGGAAAATTATCCTTAGAACGTGGAGCGTGATTAAAACTGTCAGATAAAGAGGTAATTGTCAAAATTTTTGAGGATATAATTTCATGGGTTCAACATAACCCTTTAACTACGCTCACAATTTTAACCCTATTAGCATTCTCTATCTATGGAGTTTACAAACTATTCAAGGAGTATATTTAAATGACTTTCGTTAGAGGTTCAAAGCTTAGAACGGAGAGGCAAAAAGTCATAACAGAGGAAGAATTTGAAGAGGCCATCTATAACGCCGAGCAAATACCAAACGAATTCCTTAGGTTAAGGGCCAAAGCTGTCTTATGCCTATTGCGTTTAGTAGGCAAAAGAAGAGGAGAAATCGCAATACTTCCCCTTGAAAATTTCAAAATAGAAAAGGGATTCCTAAACATTACTTTTATATTAGAAAAGAAGCGTAAGGGCCACGTCTTACAGAAGCTTTCAACTAAAAGCATAAGCTTAACTCATCCACTTGTTAGGCCCATCCTCGAATATTTAGAATACCTGAACAAACAGAATCCTAAACCAAAGTTTTTCCTTCCACAAGCAAAAGCGGTTTTCGGTTCTATCGTGATAAATACAGAACAGCATATCAGCGGAAGACAAGTCTTCAGTATAATAAGAGAATGCTCAGAAACTATTTGGCCTCACCTATTCAGAGAAACCGTAGCTTCCGATATAATCAAAGAAGACGACAGCATAATATCAGCTTTCAAAGTGCAAAGACGCTTAGACTTGGAAGACTTCAGAACAGGGTTTCGCTATCTAAAACGCTTTGCAACTGATATAATAGCTGGAGAAGAGGAAAAACTCAAAGAAAATATAGGTTAATCTATGCTGTTTTAGTTGAAATCTGCTTCCTAAAAGAGAATTTTAGGAAATACACCATAGTTTAAAGAGAAAAGTAAACTTTGTTAGAAAATTTTTCTCCCTATTAAATACCACTCTACGCTCGTGAAATTGTTTGTTTACTTGTCTATTTCCATCTCTTTTTGCTTTAGCTTCTCTTTCTCCTCTTCAACAAGCTCTTTTAACGCTATTTCCCTCGCTTCCTTTCTAAGCTTAGCTTCATCAAGGATTTTCTTTGCCTCTTGTTCCTTTTCTTTTATAGCGTCATGAATGGTTTTCTTACTCCTATCAAAGATTAACGCTAAATAATCCATGCTTAGGCCTTCCCAAATTGGCCCTTTGCCTTCCCTTTGCTTTTTAACGTCTTCCTCTGAAGGTTTACTGTCAAAATACATTAACGCAACAAGAAGCTTCAAGGATTCAGTCATGTGGTAACTGCACATGCTAACGGGGTAAGCTTCTAAAAGCTCTAAGAAGTCTATGGGAGCTACATCTGAATCTTGACCACCATCTTTTTTGCACCTTTCCCAGAAACTCCTAATCTTCTCGATTATTTGCTGAGCGGTTAAACCGCTAACATCTATTTCCCTAGGCGGAAGCTTAATTCCTCTTTTTTCCATCAAATCTAAACTCATACCAATCACTTTTCTTTCTGAACTTCCAAAACAACACCGCCAGAAATTAATTTGACTACATGAATTTTTAAATCAAGAAAATTATAATTGTATCCGCTAACTATAGCTTTTGTTTCGAAATCGCTTCCTTTTTCGACTCTAAGCAAATAAATGCCAGCACTATCGTAAGGATAAAGTCTGAAAACATATGTGCATTCTCCAATTTGACAGCTCACTGAATGAGCGAGTGTAACTTCTATCTGAACTGAATTATTCTTCGAGATAGTAAACATCCACAAAATAACGAAAATTGTAATAATAATGCAAACAAAAACCAAACCGACTAAAATGCATCTTTTCATGTTTTTAATCCCTTTAATAGTTTTCTTTTATTCCGTCTGATATATCTTTAAGTTTGCTTTATCGTAGACTTCTCTTAACATCTTAATTCCTTGAGGAGTATAATGTTTGGCCAAAATATTCTTAGGAGCTCTTCCCTGAAAAATGTCTATAAACCTATCTGGAATAAGGGCCTTACCCATTTCTTGACTAAAGAAATCACGCAAATCCTTAGGTTTCAAGTTTATTCCAGACTTTTTCTTTGCCTTTTGCCATTCATAAAAGAATCTGTTTGAACCAATTGGAATTAGTCTATCGCTTAACTTTTGCATGGGATTCATGCACTTCTCAAATTCTAATAGGAGCTTTTCCGCTTCCTCGTTATAGAAGCTTATTCCACTACGCTTAGTTTTACCACTATGACAATTTGGAATAATTGCCCTAAGCTCTCTGTTAATATACTTTTCTTTAAAGTCCAAACCTCACTTTTTCTAAGTCCCGACGTAGCTAAGAACAAAGCAAAACATTTAACACCAATATCATCAATTGCCTCAATAAACCGCTTAACTTTCTCTGGTTCAATTTCCTCTTTCACTTTTAAAGAAGCTTGAGGATGTTTATAACCATCCATCCACTTTAGGCCTTTATAATCTCTAAAATAGGCCTTAAAAGCTGAAAGAATGTTAGAAACGTAGTATGGAGAATACTTCTCCTTTGCCTTTTGAATGTAAACTTGAATGTCCCTCTCCGAAATTAACGCTTTATCCTCGAGAAACGCTTTGACTTTTCTAACGTAGAGATTAACGGTTTCTTTGCTTAAATTCAACTTTGCCAAACAAAACAGCTTAAAATCTTCCAAATCCTTATGTAAAAGCTTCTTTTCTATGAATAATGAAGGTGTCGCAGGTTCAAATCCTGCCCGCCCGACCAATTTTGGCATTATGCTTATAAGTGTAGTTATGCCTTTTCTTCAGCGGAAGTGCAAAATGAAAGGGTTTGTGGTTTTGCTGCTTTGTTTTGGTTTGATGGCTAATGTTTCAGCTGTTTCAAATAATGGTCTTGGGGTTAAAGGTGGGGATTGGATAAGATATGTTGTTCAAGAAGGTGCTTCGGGTGTTGAGTATCAGCAGAAAATGGAGTTCTTAAACGTGACTGGAATGGCTGTTGCTGCGAATTTGACGGTTTACATGTCTGGTGGAACTGCGTATAGCCAACAGTTAACTGCGGACTTGGCTTCGCAGGAGGATTACCAAATAACTCCATTTAATTTTCGTGTATATCTAATTCCTGCCAATTTGACAAGCGGCGAATCCGTTTATTTGGGCAATGAATTTACCAACAAAACAGTTAATGGTGAAATGACACGGGCTTATGCGGGTGTGGATAGAAGGGTTATTTATTCAAATTTTTCGCAGGGCGGAAATCAGTACACGTTTTATTGGGATAGGGAGACTGGCGTTTTAGTGGAAGGATATATGTCTAGCGGCGGCGCTCTTTACAAGGCTGTTTTAGCCGTGGAGACAAACATGTGGAGTGGCGGAGGGTTTGAGTGGTGGATTTTTGCGATTGCTGTAACAGCCGTTGCATGTGGCATTTTAACTAAGAAATCTAAAAGGGGTTAATCTTTAATTTCTAAAACGTATTCGGCGAGGAAAACTGTGAGGAAACCGAAAAGGAAAATTGGAATGAAAAGCAAGTAAATGTTTTCCATGTTTATTATGTTCATTATTTGCATGGAAAGCCAAAGCATCAAAACTATATTTACGATAATGATGTTTATGAGCAGAATGGTTTTAGCCAAACCCTTTAGAATTTTTGCTTTATTCATTGCTGTTCATTTCCATCTTTAAAGCTGAAATGCATTAAAAATGTTGTGTTGCATAGCCCAGCGGTTTGCTTTCAAAATGTTTTTATGTTAAAGCATTTATGAGGGAACGGAGAGGAAATATGCGAAGGAGTAGCCATGCCAGAAACAATGAGAAGTTTTATAGCTTTTGATGTGGATAACGAGTTGGTTTTAAAGCGAATTGCAGACGCCCAAAATCTTTTAGTTAAAACTGAAGCTGACTTGAAACTTGTTGAGCCAAAAAACATTCATGTAACCGTCCGCTTTCTCGGCAACATAACACCGCTTATGGTTGAAAAAGTATTTGAAGAAATGAGGAAAGTCCAGTTCACCCCATTCAACATTAAAATTTGCGGAGTTGGCGCCTTTCCAAACTTGCGTTATCCAAGGATTGTTTGGGCTGGCATAACCGAAGGTGCAGACCAACTGCGAAGCATTTTCAACCAGTTAGAGCCACGCCTACGCAGTTTAGGGTTTACTCCAGACCCGAAGGGTTTTAGTCCACATTTAACAATAGCCCGTGTAAAGTCTGGAAGGAACAAGGCGGGACTCTGCAAGTTCATCACTGAAAACGCCAATTACGAGTTTGGCGCAGTGCAAGCCGCATGTTTGAGGCTTAAGAAAAGCGATTTAACCCCTAAAGGACCAATTTATTCCACACTTAAAGAGTTTTGTCCACAAAAATAATATGCGGAAAAGGGCAAGGGCATATGCAAAAAATTGGGGAAATATGTGGAGTTGTTCTGGAGAGGGTTACGCCGAAAAAGGCTGAACGTAAGAAAATTGAGGCTCTAGCTAAAAAATTAGAGAGGAAAGTTGCTGAAGCAGCCAAGGCTTTCGGCGTTAAGGCTGAAGTTCGTGTAGAAGGCTCTGTGGCAAAGGATACTTGGCTCAGCGGAGAACCAGACATTGACATTTTCATGCGTGTTCCAAGGGATATACCACGCAATTCTCTTGGGGAGATAAGCCTAAAAATAGCTAGAAAAGCCACTGAAGGTTCAGAGCAGATTGAAAGATTTGCCGAACACCCGTATTTAGAGGCTGTTGTGGATGGTGTTAGGGTAAACATTGTGCCATGCTACGCCGCTGAAAGGGGGGAGTGGCTAAGCGCCACAGACCGTACGCCGTACCACACGGATTATGCAAAAAGGCATTTAACTGCGCAGATGCGTGGAGAAGTTCGCCTATTAAAGAAGTTTATGAAGGGAATAGGCGTTTACGGCGCAGAAATAAAAATCGGAGGTTTCAGCGGTTACCTCTGCGAGCTCCTAATATTAAACTACAAGTCCTTCTTGAAAACGCTTGAAGCCTTCGCCGATTACAAACAAAAAATCATCATAGACATCGAAAACCATTACAAAGAAAGAGAAAACGAGCTTTCACTCCTATTTAAAGAACCGCTAGTGGTGGTTGACCCAGTTGACAAGGGAAGAAACGTAGCCTCAGCCGTGCAAACACAAAAACTCCACAGCCTAACAGCTGCGGCAAGGGTTTTCCTAAAAAATCCAAGCTTAAACTTCTTTTATCCGCCTGAAACAAAACCCTTAACCGCAAAAGAGTTAAGGCAAGAATTTGCAAGGCGTGGCTCTACGCTTGTGTTTTTAGCTTTTGGATGGGTTAGGGCTGTTCCAGACATTTTGTGGGGTCAACTTTACAAGTCGCAGCGGTCCCTGAACAAACTTTTTAGGCTTAACGACTTCAACATTTTAAGAGCCGCAGCGTGGAGTGACGAAAAAACCCTAAACATTTTCATTTTTGAGCTTGAACAGCGCATGCTTTCACCAGTCAAAAAACATTTTGGGCCACCCTTAGAAAAGGAGCGTGAATGCGAAAAATTCCTTAAAAAACACCTAAACAGCCTAAACGTTGTTTCTGGACCATACATTGAAGATAGTAGGTGGATTGTACATGTCAGGAGAAAATTTGTGGATGCTGTGGCTTTGCTTAATGAAAAACTGGCGAACGGCGGAAGAAACGCAGGTGTTGCCGAACAAATTTCGCAAACGCTCCGCAAAGGATTCAAAATCTATGTAGGCGATGAAATAGTGGAAATTTACGAGAAAAACAGCGAATTTGCCTCTTTCCTATCCGAGTTTCTTTATGGCAAGCCGAAATGGCTAGAAATCGCTTAACCATAGCATTATTAGAACAGCGCCAAGAAACCAGCAATAAAATGCGAAAAAATGAAGCTTTTGCTTGCATAAAATTTTCCAAAGCAGTTTTATGGCAAAGTAACCTATGCACATTGCAGGAATAACTCCAGCTAAAATTTCACTCCATCCCAATCCTGTGGACAACAGCTTTCCATAATCTTTATACGCCGAGTAACCCGCAGCACCGATAATGGCTGGTATTGAAAGCAAAAATGAAAATTGGAAAGCTTTTTCCCGTTTTATTCCCAGCAACAGCGCCACGGTAATGGTTGCTCCGCTTCTAGAAAAGCCTGGAAGTATGGCTAGTCCCTCCGCGACGCCGATTATTATGGCTGCTGAATAGTTTATGTTGTCCGTTTTTTCCATTCCAAATTTTGCGGAGTAAAGAATAAACCCAAAAACAATGAAGACAACGGCAATTGATAAAAAGTTTGTGAAAGTTTGTTCCACAGTTTCTTTGAGTAATATGCCAATAACCGCTGCGGGTATTGTTCCAACAATTACAGGCGGTATTAACTTTCCATGTTCTGTTTTAAAATCTAAACGGCTTAAAGCTTCAAGCATATTTCCTATTTCCCTTCTAAAAAAGAAGAGGACAACAATTAATGTTCCTATGTGTAATATAAAATCAAATAGTAGGTAATTCTGCGTGCCAAAATTCAGGAAGTGCTCAGCCACTTTTAGATGCCCTGTGCTTGAAATTGGAAGCCACTCTGTTAAACCTTGAATTATGCCGAGAATTACTGTTTTTATCAGCTGTTCCAAACTTGTTTCCGCCTTTCCTTCTAATATCCGCATTTAACCTTTTAAAGGCAATCTGTAAACGATAAGTACTTAACCAGTGCAAACGGTGGTGGATGCCAGTTTTAAACTTCGCCTTCTTCTGGAATGGCGTTATCCACAACCTTAATCCATCTTGTGGCTAAAATTTGGTCAAAATCTTCACTTTTTGGGTTTAGGTCGCTTGCAACCAAGTGCCAATGGTCGTTTATGGTGGCGAATGTTGAATCCATTATCACAAATTTGGGCGTGTAACTGAAAACTTTTCTGCCAATTTTAGAGAGAATGTCTAAGGCACGTTCAACAGCCTTATATGGAATTGTGTGCTCATGCCTCTTATAAATAATCATTATCCGTTCTTTATGTCCCTTCAAGTTTTTGGTTCTCAAAACAATGAATGAATTGTCCTCGTAAAATATTTTCTCTTGGTTTAAATCCAACTCGCAGAGCGGACAATTTAAGGCTTTCACGGTGCATCACTCTCTCACAAAATATTTTGGAACTTTAATAATATAAATGACACTGTTAAAAGTATAAAGCGGAGAGGAAGGGCGAAACAAAATTGAAGATTCTGCTTGATGAAATGTACGCTGGCTTAAAAGAATACTTTGAAACCTTCGGCTGGGAAGTGCTAACAGTTCAAGAAGTGGGACTGCAAGGCGCAAAAGACAAAGACATAGTGGAATACGCAAAGAAAAACAATTTGCTACTAATCACACAAGACCAGAAACCCGCTGAACTCGCCGAACTTTTAGGCGTCAAATATGTGCTGATTTCCAACGCCATGATAGCCAAAATAACACATGAAAAGATAAAAGAGAAATACCCAGAAATAATAAAGCATAAACCCTAAAACAGAAACAGTTTATGTGAGGTTTAAAAGTGATTAAAAACCTTAAAATTGAAAACTTCAAGTCAATAAAACAGCTTAAGCTGGAATGCAAAAGAATAAACCTTTTCATAGGCGAACCAAACACTGGAAAATCAAACATACTCGAAACAATGGGGCTGTTATCACATGTTTACCATCCCCATAGCGAATATGCCCGCCGTCACTTTTTCAGATTCGAAAACATGATTGATATTTTCTACGACCACGTGCTAGGCAACGATGTTAGAATTATATTCGATGAGAAAATATTGAAAGTTCAATTTAAAAATGGATTTTTCATTGAGAGTTATGTAAACGAAAAAGGTGAGCGTATCGATAATATTTTCCACTACACTTACCTCGGAGAGGGATCAACGAATTACTTAACGGATTTTTCTTCATTTAAATTTTACAGGTTTGTTGTGAGGTCGGTTTTTCCGAGTCAGCGTTCAGAATTTCTTAGTCCGCCCGACGGTGATAATCTTTTGGCTGTTGTTTTAGTTCGGAAGGATTTACGAACTACCCTTAAACAGATTTTTGACAATTTTGGTTTGACTTTGGTTTTTGAGCCTCAAGAAGGCAAGATAAAGGTGCAGAAGCAACTTGAAGACATCATCATTTCTTTTCCGTATTCTTTGGCTTCTGAAACCCTTCAGAGGCTTGTTTTCTATTTAACAGCAATTTATTCCAACAAGGATTCGGTGCTTGCTTTTGAAGAGCCTGAAGCCCACGCTTTTCCATATTATACAAAGTATCTTGCGGAAATCATAGCCCAAAACAAAAATAACAATCAGTATTTTATTTCGACGCATAATCCCTATTTTCTTCTTTCAGTGCTTGAAAAAGCTCCAAAGGACGAAGTGGCAATTTTCTGCACTAGGCTGGAGGATTATCAAACCAAAGTTAAAGCTTTAACCGAAGAGCAAATCGGCGAAATCCTCGAAAAAGGAATAGACATTTTTCTCAACGTTGAAAGGTTCCTTGAAGGAGCCTAACACGAAATGTATCTTGTGGAATGCAAGCCAGACGCCACGTTAGTGAAAAGTTTAACTGGCACTTCAAGGAAAAACATTATACACGCTGGAAACAAAACTGAACTTCTCAAAAGACTCACTAAACACTTCACAAATTCAATAGGGATAGTTGACGAAGACCCGTGGAGTCATCAATCCCCGCTTTTGAATAAGTTTAAGAAAGTGCAGAACTTGACAAAGTGTGACATTAAAATATTCTGCCGAAAAGTGGGAATAACCTCCTAATTATGTTGTGTCCAAGGTTGGAGGAGTGGATACTTAAAGCCGCGCATGAGGCAAACGTAAACCCCAAAGATTATGGTTTGCCAGATGACGCTGAAAAACTGCGTGAACAAATAAACATTAAAACCGACAAATTCCAGCAGTTAGAGAAGCCATAAAACTGAAAAGTGAAAGACTTAAGAAACTTAGGTGGTATCTTTTGCATGGCTATGAAAACCGTGAAAAAATTATATGGACGTGAGTGTTTTTTGTTTTTCTGCTGATGTTAATTTTGAAACTCTTACACCTACCAACCTTATTTTTCTGTTTGGTTTAAAGTATGCCTTGGCGAGTTCTTTTGCTGTCCTTTTCAGGTCTTGTAGGCTGTTTGTTATGTGCGGTAAGGTTTTGCTGTGAGTGTGGGTTTCAAAGTTTTCGTAGCGAACCTTAACTGTAACCGTTTTAAAATAGAGGTTTTGGGCTGTGAGGTCTTTGTGGGTTTCTTCTGAAAGCTGGTTTATGACCTTTTGGATTAATTCGATGTTTGAGGTGTCTTCTTCAAATGTTTTTTCTCGGCTTATGGATTTTATTTGGGTTTTTTCTGTAACTTCGCTTTTGTCTATGCCGTGCGCCATCAAATACATTTGTGTGCCTATGGCGCCGAAAACTTCCGCCAGCACCGACGGGTCGTAGTTGGCTAGTTCGCCTATCGTGTTTATTCCCATAGCCCTAAGCTTCTCTTCGGTTTTCTTTCCAACCCAGAGGAGCTTGCGCACTGGTAATGGCGCAAGGAACTTTTTAGCTTCCTCTTCTCTGACGATTGTTAAGCCGTCTGGTTTTTGGTGGTCGCTGGCTATTTTGGCTATGAGTTTGTTTGGTCCCACGCCTATAGAGCATGTAAGCCCCTCTTTTTCGTATATTTCCCTTTTTATTTGACGTGCTAAGGCTTCGGCTTCAACGTAGTCTTTGGCTTTTGATGTCACGTCTATGAAGGCTTCGTCTATTCCCCACTGTTCGAATTTGTCTGCGTGTTTTCGCAGTAAATCCATTATTCTTTCTGAAACTTTTGTGTATAGTTCGTAGTTGACTGGTAGGTAAATGGCGTTTGGGCATAGCTTCCAAGCTTTTGAGATGGGCATGCCTGATTTAACGCCGAATTTTCTGGCTTCATAGTTGCATGTGCTGACGACACCTCTGCCTTTTCCAGCTTTTGGGTCTGCGCCGACGATGACTGGTTTACCCCAATATTCTGGATGTAGTTTCTCTTCAATTGCCGTGAAAAAGTGGTCCATGTCCACATGGAATATTATGCGTCTTTTTTCGCCCATGTTTTCGTTTTCCACGCTTGACTTGCTTTAAGTTAAACTGGAGCTTTTGTCGATTTGAATCTATCGCAAAAGCATGTGTTTCGGTTGTGTTAATGTCGTCGGGACAACGGAATTTTGGACGACACCGAATGCATTAAATGTTGTTGTGATGTGGGAATTTTAAACAACAACATTTGGGGTGTATTTCTTTTTGATATTTATTTTCTGTTCATAACATTTAATGCTTCCGATTCGGAATATGAAGGAGTGTTGGAGGAAATGCTGATGGGTGGAATATCAACAGAGGTTGCCCGCCAAATAGCTTTGGACTTCCTTAGGCAAAAGAAGGGGACGGAGCGAATAGAAATTTCCACTGTTGAGAATAAAAATGGTTGTTGGGTGGTTAGGGGCACTTGTCCAATAGATTTGGAGGGGCATCCTTGGGCGGAGAAATTCGAGGTTGTTGTTGACCAAAAGGGGAAAATTAAGTCAACGGATTTCGCCCTTTTATAATGCGCCTTTTTCTTGAAGTTTTAATTCGCCTCCACGCATAGCGTAGACTGTATCTGCCACCTCAACCATTTTTTCGTCATGCGTCGCCACAATAACAGTCTTTTCGCCGTCATTTTTTATGTTGGATAGTATAGCAATTATTTCTTTGGCGGTTTCATGGTCAAGTTCGCCTGTAGGCTCATCCGCAATAACTAGTTCGGGGTTGTTGGCTAAGGCTCTTGCTATGGCTACACGTTGCATTTCGCCCATGCTTAACTCTTTAGGTCTGTGGTAAAGTCTGTTGCCTAAACCAACGCTTTCAAGAAGTTTCACAGCTCTCGCCCTTTGTTCTTCACTGGATTTGCCAGCCAAAGCCATCGGCAACTCCACATTTTCTAAAGCATTAAGCGTCGGCAACAAATTGAAAGTTTGAAACACAAAACCCATGTGGAAAAGCCTGATTTTTCTGCGTTCACTGTTTGACAAAAGCGAAGCGTCAACGTTGTCTATGAGGATTTTTCCAGAAGTTGGATAATCATTCAACCCGATAAGGTTCAAAAGCGTAGTTTTCCCCGAACCAGTTGGTCCAACTATTGCGACAAGCTGTTTTTCGCTAACTTCAAAATTAACCTTCTTAACAGCAACTATTTCCGAAGCGCCCAACCTGTATATTCTTGTCAAATCCACGGTTCTAATTTTCATTAGTATTCAGCCCTTAGGATTTCGGAAATTCGAATTTTTGAAGCGTTTACTGCTGGGATTACGCCTCCAACGCAGCATGAAGCAACGACTAACCCTGCAACTTCAGCAATAAACAATGGCTGGGCAATGGCGAAAATGCTTGACAGGAACTGGTTGATTGGAATTGCCGTGTAAAAGCTTGCCAAAAAAGCGGCAACCACCACGCCAAAACCGATTCCCAAAAGGCTTCCCAAAAAACCAATTAGGGAATTTTCCAACAGTATTATTCGGAAAATATGGCTGAAACGTGCGCCCATAGCGTCTAAAGTTGCAAAATCCCTTCTTCTTTCTGAAACGCTCATAATTCCCACAATAGCCGTCAAAACCATGCTTAAAAACAAGAGGATTATTTGAATTGCAATTTTCCAGCTTTCCACAAAGTCAACAATGGGCTTTGTTAATGCATTACGCTCCTCATCCGTTAAAGCCATCACGTAGGCTATTTTGTTTTCAATTTCGCTTGCAACTTCATCTTGCACAACGCCCTCTTTGGAATCTACAACCGCCATGCTTATGAATCCGTTATATCTGAAAACGTTTTGAGCCTCTTCCAAACTCATAATCACCGAACGTCCAAGAAGGGCGGAAGGGCCTTCAACAATTCCACAGACATTGAATTCCTTTCCGCCTATGGCTATCTTTGAACCAACAGAAATGCCATATTGGTCAGCTATTGAACAGCCAACAACGACTTCATCTGTAGAATTTTCCATGGGCATCCGACCCTTCAGCATTGTGGAGTCTATCATCAACGACCATTCTTTAATTGGCAAGCCTATGGTTACGTTAGCAGGCATTAGAGTTGGGTTTTCTCCAAACTCAAATCCGAAAACCACTATCATTGGAACAACCTTTTCAACACTGCCAATCGCTTTTATGCTGTCAACTGCATTTTGTTGAAAAATTCCGCCTATTGGAAATCCTTGAATTACAATTGCTTTTCTCGGCACAACAACGATTTTCCCACGGAAAAACACGTTCATTTCCGTCACGATTTCCACATACCTTGAAGTTGTAGCACCAACCGCAATTATGAAGCATGTGGCAATGGCTACTCCAAAAATGCAAAGCGAAGTTCGAAGTTTTCTGTGAGTTAAGTTTCTTAGGCAGATCGTTGCCAAACGCATTTAGGTTCTTCCCTTTTTATTAGCGTATTATTTAAATGGGTAAAGCATTTAAAGACATTACCATAGAAATGTAGGCGGGTGAATAAAACGTGAAAAAATTTGTTTCCACAGCAAGAATTGGAGTAATTTGCCTAACAATTCTGATGACTTTAGGATTCAGCTACACACCAATATATGCCATGTCAAGCGCCGCACTCACAAATGTTGAGATGATGTTTATAGTCTATCCAGAGGGAACTGTCGAATTGTTGGGAAGGGGCAACTCAACCATTGAAAACCCATCCATGGGCAACTCAACCATTGAGTTAAATGTAAAATGTGGCCGAAGTGGCGACCAATACAACGTTCTCTCAGATTTTACATTTACAATTCCACCAGAAAACGCAACAGCTTTTCCATTCAACGCCACAACAGCAACACTAAATATAAAATGCGAAAATAACGTAACAACCACCACGCTGGACGCCTCCCTAAAACTATGTGACTCGTTCGGCGGGATGAGCTTCAAGAGTTTTCCATTTAACTCCACAGACCTATTAATAACTGGAAGCTACGCAGAACAAAGATTTAATGGAACAATAACCATACATTTGATTCCAGGCTTAACACTCGGCAACATCCACGTGAATTTCGAAGGCAACCTCACACATGTTGTTCTCAGCGATTCCATAAGAGTTTACTACAATTGCACCATGCCAATAGAGTTTCCAGAATTAAATGCAACATCAATTCACTGGTTCTTAGAATGGTTTAACAGTACAATTCCAGGAACAGCGGAAGGCTCACTTTACGACATGACTGGAGGAATGCTAATTTGCACAACATTTAATACAACACTAACGCCCATAGACAACAACTGTGCAGATGTTGGATTCTTTGTTGTCGTCAAAGCCGCCGAAGGCGACTTCATTCAACTTTTATCAAACATATTAAAAAGCGGAGGCATAAGCATTCCATACATGGGCGACCCGTACCCGCTTATCAACGCCGCTGTATACTCCGTAATAAACGCTAGTTTTTCAATGTCTTACTACAAATCAAGCAAAACCATTAATTTTAACTCAAATTTGGTGCAGAACTTTACAGAATGGCAAAAAATGTATAGTGAAGTTTTAATTGGCATGCCTCAGCTGCAACCACACATTCAATCACTGCTAAACACAACGTACACGTCAATCTACTCCTTTACAGAAAAAATCGCCTATTCCAATGGAAAAGTCACGTACAACGGAAACTACCTTTTCACCGGCGATTTAAACGCGCAAGTCAACCACGCTAAAAACGTATATGTGGATATGATAAATGCAACCATGCCTGAACCTGAATGGCTAATCAACACTATAAAAAGCACCGACATAAACATAACAAACTTGTGGTTTAACCTAAAAATGAACAGCACATTTCAACAGTTGAGTTTCAGCGGCTTAAAGTTTGTGCCTCCAGTCAATTACATAAACTCTACAGCGTTCAAGCTTGAAGATTTCTTCAATGTTACAACGGCAATGTTTGGAGGCGATCCGGAACCTCCAAGATTTAATGAAACGCTTAAACTGGTAGTTCAAGGGGGCGGCAACGGAACCCACACGGTCACGGTGCATTTTAACCCCGAGGAAGTGCCCGAGCCAGACGAATTCTTAAACGAAAACACTTTGGTATGGAACAATCAAAGCATAAGCAAACTCAAACATTTAATCTTCCAAGTTTGGGATGGAAAAGCCGAAAAAGTCTATAACCCAACATTAATCACTCCAACAACTCCATACACAATTAATGCCACGCGAGAGGCTTTATGTATCTTAAGTATAAACCATCTATCAAAATCTGTAATAATAAACATTAAAAATGCAACATTGCCCGATGCGCCTCTGCCGAAAGCTTACAACTTTTCAGGAATTTGTGTACAAATTTTGTCAACGGAAGATGTAATCATTAACGCCACACTGCGCATTTACTACTCGCCTGAACAACTATCAAAGTTGGGACTCGACGAGCTAAGCTTAAAAATATTCTATTTCAACGTGACATCTAATCAATGGGAAGAAATGAAAACCACATTGAACACATCTGAGTATTATGTGGAGACAACCATTAGCCATCTCAGTTTATGGGCGCTTTTTGCAGAACCTATCATACCAATATGGCAGGAATGGTGGTTCCAGGCAACCATAGCAGTGATTGCAATTGCTGTAATAGTTGCGGCTGCGCTTTTCATTGTAAAGAAAAAAGCAGAAAAGGCGAAGCCTTAAAATAGCCACCTTTTTCTATTTTATTTCCGTAAATTATAAAGGGATAATCAATTATCTTTGTATTTGGTGTTTATGGTTTGTTCCAAAAAATTCTTGTGCCATTAGACGGTTCTGAGCATTCATTAAAAGCCTTGGATATAGCCGTCCAAATAGCCAAAAAATTTAATGGAAAAATAACGTTGATTCACGTGTATTCCGTCGCTGTCAGACCAGTCATAGTTCCTGAACCAACCACTCTTACGCCTCCAGGCTTTCCATTCATGACTTCGTCGGAAATTTCAAAGGTTGATGAAGTTGCCCGCAAAACTGGCAGCAATATTTTATTGGATGGTGAACAGCGGGTTAGGGCTGAAGGTGTCCCGGTTGAAACTTTACTTAGGGAAGGCCACACAGTTCAGGAGATTGTTAAAATTGCGAGGGAAGGCATGTTTGATTTGATAGTTATGGGAGCTAGAGGCATAAGCAAGATAAGAGAATTGCTTTTGGGAAGCGTAAGCGATGGCGTAATTCATCATGCGCCATGTCCAGTTTTGGTTGTTAAATTGGCTCGGCAATGAACAGGTTATGTTTGTTAGCCACAATTTTAGCCTTCAACCTAGCTTCAACAGGAATTTCCCAAGCGTTAATTAAAGTTATGCTTCTATCTCCTTTGCTTGTTACAGCCAATTTTTCGCCTCTAAGCCAGCCCGGTCCAACAACTTCAACCCTAACAGTTTCAAATTTCCTGTAAGGTATTGGAAACATAAACCGCTTGTGGATTCCAAAATCTTCTGGTTTAAGCACAAGCTTTACACCAAACTTTTTCTCCCATACTCTTAACTGTTCATAAAATTTCTTCCATGAAATGGGTTTAACGCCCTTAACTTTTCTTCCATGTTTATGCGCCTCGTATTTTTGAATTCCTAAAGGGGGAAACTTTTTTCCAATGCCTAAACTGGTGGCTAAACTGATTATTTTAGGAATTTCGGCATCGTTTACGCTTGGAATCCAAACTGGTGTGATGAGCAATTCGGTTTTTGTGTTTGAAACGATGTGTTGCGCTAGCTGAACAACTTTTTCGCTGTCGTACCAGTCCGTGTCAGCTAACGCCCTAGCCAATTTTGGCTCTAAGGCATCCAAAGACAAGTTTATGCGTGTTAAACCAGCGCTTGAAAGCCTATCAACAAGTTTTGTGTTTAGGGTGGAGCCATGCGTCTGCATAGAAATTGTTTCCACTCCTTGAATTTGGCTTAATCCATGAACCAACTCAACAATTTTTGGATAGGTAATGGGGTCTCCAACCGTGTCTATGTGCGCCTCCACGTGACGCCTACCCTTAAAAGCCACGATTTTCTCAAATTCTTCGAGGAGATAATCAACTGGAACAATATACTCTGTTTGACGCAATTTTGATTTTGGACCCGCATTTGTAGAGCAAAACACACATGAAAGCGGACATGTCGAAGTTGGACGAACCTGAACGAGGTTTGTTCCCCTATCAATTAAGCCGAAGGCTATACAGCCAACAAGCGGAATCGGAGCTGAAACTTCAAAGACGCATCTTTCCATAACGGCGCCACACAAGATTTTATAATGCAAACTAAATGTGCTTCGCCCTATTTCCATTTTTCCACAAACCATGTCAGAAAAGCTTTTTTAAAATTCCGCTATAAAATAGAAATTAAGATTTGGTGTGAAATCGAATGCAGAGAAAAGACCTCCTTTTAGAACCAGTGAAACACATAAAAATAAACGGAAAATTCACGGTAGACCAACTAATTCAGCAGTTCCGCAATTCTGGTTCTTTCGGAGCTGGAAGACTCGCAACTGCATGCGACATATACGAGCGGATGCTACGCGACAGCGAATGCACAATATTTTTGGCTTTGGCTGGAGCCGTCGTCCCAGCTGGAATGCGCACTTTAATAGCTGACATCATCCGCAAAAGGCTTGTGGACGTCGTTGTAAGCACAGGAGCAAACATGGTTCACGATGCAATGGAAGCCCTAGGTGGACACCATTATAAGGGACACTGGTCTGTTGACGACTACATGCTTTACAAATACCACATATACCGCATATACGATGTTTTCGTGCCAGAAGAAGACTTCATCAAACTGGACTATAAACTTGTGGAAATATACGACGAAATAGCAGATGAAAACATTGGACGAAGCCTCTCATCAAAAGAGTTCGCATGGGAACTTGGCAAAAGACTTAAAGACCCAAACTCCATTTTGCGAGCAGCCTACGAAGCCGACGTGCCAATTTTCCTTCCAGCAGTCCGCGACTCAGAGTTTGGCTATATTCACTGGCTTCACACTTCAAGAAGAAACCGTTCAAACGTGCTGGTGCTGGACGCCTTCAAAGACGTGCCTCAAATAGCCAACATCTGCAAGTGTTCTCCCAAAAACGGCATGATAGTCATCGGCGGCGGAGTACCCAGAAACACGGTTCAATCAGCAGCTTTAGCATCAAAAAAGGGCATGGACTACGCCATAATAATAACCATGGACCGCCCCGAAACCGGCGGATTATCAGGCTCAACAGTGGAAGAAACCGTAAGCTGGGGAAAAGTGAAAAGCAAAGCAAACAAGGTTATGGTTATAGGCGACGCCACCATAATTCTTCCATTAATAATAGCTTCAATCGTTGAAAGAATAGGCGAAGAGTTTAAGCGGACACCTCCAGTCAAAAACAATCAACAAGAGGCGCATAAATGAAGGCGAAACAGAAGTTTTGCGGAAACTGCGACAGCCATAACGCATACAACTACCCAAACGAAGTGTTCTGTTCAAAACGCTTCTGCAAAAACGAAAACCCAATAGTACCAACATTGTGGTGCTGCCCAGAATGGAACCAAAGCAACCAAGAATGCCACTGCATAAAAGAAGCAACAAAAAATCAAAACAAAAACAGCTCCCAATTTTATTTCTCAACAAAACACTAAAGTATTACAAAATAACCTCTCAATTTGATGTACAGCCCGGTGGTGTAGCGGTCAAGCATGGAGGCCTCTGGAGCCTCTGACGAGAGTTCGAATCTCTCCCGGGCTATCAACCCAAAACCTGTCAAACGGTGTCCAAATGAAACAAAAAATTAAGAAACTAACCGAGACTAGTAAGCAAGTTATTTTGGATTGCGCCATAGAGAATGGCGCTATTGTGGCTGCTAACTGTTTTAAGGAGTATTTTCCAAAAGAGGCTAAACATTACACTTACGTTTGGCCGAGAGACGCCTCTTTTGCGTGTGTGGCAGCTGACATTTTAGGAATTGAAGTCATCCAAGAAAGGTTTTTTGATTGGTGTTTGCGTAGGGCGGAGGGGTTTGTGAACGGCGGGTTGTTTTATGAAAACTATTTTGTTAACGGCTTGAAAGCGTCTGGACGTTTTCAGCCGGACCAGACTGGCTCGGTTTTGTGGGCGGTTTGGCATCACTTTAAAGGCAATATGAAAGGCTTTTCAAAGTATGAGGGACTTGTGCGGAAAGCCGCTGATGGAATATGCTCAAAATGGAACGGTGACCATTTCACGGTTGTTACAAACGATTTGTGGGAGGAACGCCTAGCATTTCCAGATTTAAAGGAAAACTTCACCTATTCCTTGGCAGCTTGCATCGGCGGTTTAGAACGTGCCAACGAGCTTTTGCCAAACGAGAAATGGGTTAAAACGGCAAGAGAAATGCGTAAACGCCTAGAAAAACACTTTGACAAGTACTTTTTCAGAAGCTGCGGTGAAATCAGTGATAAGCGGATAGACGCTTCCATGCTTGGGCTTGTTTATCCCTTCGAGGTTTTCCAGCCCGACGATCCAAGGGTTGTCGCCACCGTGAAGGAAATAGAGAAAAAACTTGTGGTTAACGGTGGAGTGCATAGATACGAAAACGACGATTATGACGGTTGGATTTGGGAGACAATGCACAGAAACAAAGGCGCTGGAGCTTGGCCCATCCTAAACTTTTGGATGAGCATTTACTACGCCAAATTGGGCGACAAAAGAAAAGCCCTTCAGTATTACAATTGGGTTCTCAAAAAAGTTGACAGGTTTATTCCAGAACAAATCTTTGACAATCCACTGCAAGTTTCGGTAAGCCCACTCTGCTGGAGCCATGCAATGTTCATAATCGCCAGCAGAGAACTCGGTTACCTATAAACTTAGGGGTAAAACCATTTTTGAAGGAAAAAGCTGAAAGACTTTTCGAGAAATCCATTAAAATTTTGAGGCTTCTTTGTTTCGAAAATGGAGCTATTATAGCCGCACCTACGTCATATGGCTACTGCACCCACATATGGAAGGCTTTAGACACGCCCGCCCTAACGCCAGAAAGTTTAGGATACCATTTTGTTTGGGTTCGAGATGGAACTTACATGGCTATGGCTTTGGACGCCACAGGCAACCACGAACACGCAGAAAAATTTTATGAATGGTGCATGCAAGTTCAAGACCATTCGGGATGTTGGCTCCAGTGTTATTGGCCAGATGGAAGGCGCGCCATAAACAGCTTGGAAATGGATCAAGTTGGCACTCAAATTTTTGGAGTGTACAACCATTACTTGCTGACCAAAGACATGGATTTTATGTTTAAGACTTGGCCGATGACGAAGAGAGCCGCCGATTTTCTAGTTCAAAACTTATCAGCTAATGGCTTAATCAATCCGTCTTTCGATTTGTGGGAGGAACGTTGGGGGCATCATCTTTACTCGAATGCTGCTTCTGCAGCTGGACTTTTTGCCGCTTCACGCCACGCTGAACTGCTCGGCGAGTGGGAATGGAAGGAAAAATGGGAAAAAACAGCGCAGAATTTAAGGATAGCCCTTATAGAAAGGTTTTTGCATCCTAAAAAAGGCGTTTTTGTACGTTCAATTAATCCGTTGGATGGAAAGGCGGACATTAGCGTTTTAGGTCTTGTTTTTCCTTTTTCGCTTGTTTCGCCTATGGACGTGCATATGATGCGAACCGTGAAGGAAATTGAAGAGAAATTGGTGGGGGATGGAGGGGTTATGCGGTATTTAGGCGATAAGTATGACGGTGTTCCAGAACATAAACCTTGGACGCGTACAAAGGGTAATTTCTGGGTTTCGGCAACTCTGTGGTTAGCTTTATACCATTTAGAAGTAAAAGAATGGGAAAAAGCAGAAAGACATTACAACTGGGTTGTTGATAAAGCGACTGAGGATTGCTTTCTTCCACAACAAATCGACAGTAGGGGAAAACCGTGTTCAGCCGTTCCTTATGGTTTGGCTCATGCCCTCTTCATTTTAGCGACGCTTAAAATACGTGAAAACTCATGCCTAAATCCACAGCAAATTAAATAAGCACTTTTATCTATAAACTGAAGATTCTGTTGGGATGCAGAGTGACCGACATAATCTTTGTGTTTAAGGTTCATCAACCATTCAGATTGAAGAAAACTTTCTTTTGGGAGCAGAACATGTTCCGCAGATTGAAAAAGGAGGAACTATTCGATTTTTACTTTGACGATGCGAAAAACCGAGAGATTTTTGAAAGGGCTTGCAGAAAATGTTATTTCCCATCAAACGAAATCCTTCTGGAGCTTATTGACAAATTTAAAAGGGAGAAAAAACAGTTTAAGGTGTCTTTTAGCATTTCAGGCACGTTTCTGGAGCAATGCGAAAGGTACAACAAGGATTTGTTGGAATCCTTTAAACAGTTAGCCGAAACTGGATGCGTGGAATTCTTAAACCAAACTTATTACCATTCGTTGGCTGGGTTATACCCAAACCACGACGAATTTATTGAAGAAGTTAAAATGCACCGTGAAATAATGAAGGCTCTGCTCGGCGTTAGACCCGCAACGTTCGAAAACACTGAGCTTTTGTATAACAATGTCATAGCAAAAACTGTTGAGAAACTGGGCTACATTGGAATTTTCACAGAAGGTGTTGAAAGAATCCTAAAGGGCAGATCACCCAATTATGTGTATAAGGCAAAAAACTGTGAAAGGCTCAAGGTTTTATTGAGGAATTACAAGCTTACGGATGATGTTGGTTTTAGGTTTTCAGCCAGATGGTGGAACGAGTGGCCCCTAACCGCTGACAAATACGCATGTTGGCTAGCGGCAACCCCAGGTCAATGCATCACCATTTTCCCAGACTATGAAACCTTTGGAGAACATCACTGGCCAGAAACGGGAATTCACGATTTTCTTAGGCATCTTCCAAGCGAAATACTGAAGTGGGAGCATCTCTACACGGCGACACCCTCAGAAGTTTTGAACAAGTATCGGGCTGTCGGCGAAATTGACGTTCCCGAGTTGGGCGGGACGGTTTCATGGGCGGACATTGAACGGGACGTGAGTTGTTGGCTTGGAAACACCATGCAATGGGCTTATTACACAAGAACAAGGGACATGGAACCATTAGTTAAGGAATCGCAAAACGAGCATTTCTTGAAGCTTTGGAGATACTTTCTTGTTAGTGACCACCTTTACTACATGTTCACAGCGGGCGGGGCTCCAGGCGAAGTTCACAGTTACTTTAGCCCCTACAACTCGCCAGTAGATGCTTTCGTCACGGCTCTTGGCGCCATCCTCGACTTCGAATCACGATTGAGGCTTCACGTAATAGCTGCAAACGAGCCTTTCCTATTCTACACGGGTGCTGGCGAAGAAGCTTTCACCGGAGTGAAAGCTTGGAGTTTAAAGGGCTTTGTTGAAGCCGTTAAAAAAATTGATTTAGAATCCATCGAATTCCATAATGAAAATGGAGATTTTGAAAATTGGGCGAGTCTTTCGCTTCGCGACAAAAAATTAGCCAAACAGTTCAGCGAAGTAAGGGCTTCAAAAATTGTTGGCGAACCCCTCAGAAAAATGATAGTGGAAGTTGCAGAGGCTAGGTTCACGGAGCTTAGCAGAAAAATAGGCGCCGTGGCGGAGGTTTTTGACTCTTAAGAGAATAATGCACAAACCTTAATTATTCCAAGTTTTGTGAGATAATATCTCAGCTTTCCATGGCGGTCTTTAAAAGCCGATACGTAACCCAACTGCGCCAATTTCTGTAGCATTCTGCGAATAACGCTTAAACTCATTTTTAAAAGTTTATGGATTTCCTCCGGCAAAACAGCCTTTCCCTCGTTAACGGCTCCTAAACTGTACAAACAAACAAGAATCCTAAAATCTTGGGGATACCTCTCAAACTTCAAAGAAAAATTGATTTCCGGCGGTTTCGTTAACTTTGGCGGAACAGACGTTATTACATGGTAGTACACATTTAATGTTTCATCAGAAATTTTTTCCCAATTGTATTCTTCAATGATTTTGCGGTAGGCATTTTTTCTCAGCTTATCTGCGTAGGCTTCATCTGTCAAAACTTTGAGGACGCCCCAAGCCACCGAATCGGAATTGTCAGCATACACTTTTACTCCTGTTTTGTCGTGTTCGATGATTTCGGCTAGTCCGCCCGTGTCTGAGGCTACTACTGGCGTTTGCGCCGCCATCGCTTCAAGCGCGGTTATGCCGAAGGGCTCGTAAAGCGAAGGCACAACACACAC
>JAWCNZ010000015.1:0-41892 GCA_038848005.1 Bathyarchaeia archaeon
TAATAGTAGTAGTCCTAGTACTCGTCCTAGTACTAGTAACCGTAGTAGTCCTAGTACTAGTAACAACACCAGTAACAGTAGCCGTAGGCGTAGCAGTCGGCGTAGGAGTAGGCGTAGGAGTGGGTGTTACTCCCGTGCGGGATGCTGAGGCTGAGAATGAGTTGAGTACAAGTCCTTGTCCGCCTGATGTTAGTTCGAAGCCCATTTCTATGGCGTGTAAGTACCATGAAGTTTGTACATAGCCTCTGTTTACAGCGTCATTGATGAAGTTTTTGACGTTGTATGTTCCTGAGGTTTTGTCAGACTGCCTATAAGCTACATAATTCCAATCCCAATCGGCATACCAAACCTCATAAGTTTGCCCATCAATAGTTACTGTGGCCACTTGAGAGCCACCGGGATATGCGCCTCCTTGGGCGTGAAGCCAAATCATTATTTCGGCGCCTCCGCTAAAGCCTCCATCACCAGTTGTGTCTGGATCAAGCCAAATATCGGCGGCAGCATTCCATACTCCAGAAACACCAGAATAAGTAACACTAGTGCTGAAAGAAGCACTTTGAAGTTCGCTCACTCTTATCGATGTCCAACCAGTTGTGCGGAGACCCCAGTGATCTCCTAAAAGAGCAGCTGGATAGGAAGCCACGCTGGTTTGGCTATGTTCGGACACTGTTATCTTAAAGCTTGCTATGTCGGTGTCTGGTATATAAATGCACTGCCGGGTTGAAGCACCCCACACGTTGTTCATAATTTGGTATTGTCCTCCAGCGATTGCTTGAGTGCCATATGGATCACAAATTTCAACAGCAGCACCAGCATGCACACTTATAACGGAAAAAGCAAGCACCAACAACACAATCGATAATAGAGAAACTATTAGACTATTGTGCCTCTTAGTTATATTCATTTTAACTCCTCCTTCTCTCCTCCTCAAATTCGTTTAATGAATGCATTTTATATAAGTGAAGGTAAACATTTAAATTTTTTGTCATTAAGCAGAAAAGGGAGTTTAGGTTATTCTCGTAAAAATTATTCCATTTCTATTGTTGCTGGTGGTTTAGGAGTTACATCATAATAAACCGTTGACACATTAGGACATGCGTTAACTATTTCTTCTGCAACTTTGCTTAGCGTTAGCCAAGGTATTTCTGAAACTTGAGCTGTTAAGAAGTCTTTGGTTTGAACAGCTCTAACGCCTATTACATAGGGTTTTTTCTCTGGTAAATCTTTAACCGCGTAAAAAACTCGTGTAATTGTTGGGTTTTCAGTGATTATTTTTGCTTGAAGCGAAACAAGTTTTTGAATCTCGATTTGATGCACGCGCCCATTCACAGTTTCAACTTTTACTCCCAAAATTTTGCCGTAACGCCTTTTTCCCCCCTCAACGCCCGTGGCTCTGTCTCTAAAAATTTTCAGGTGAACATTTCTTGACGGAACATTGAGCAATCTTGCAACCGTTTCCTGAACACGTTGGACTTCAGTCTTTTCTAAGGCTTCCTCGTTATCGATGATTATGGCGAAGTATTGGCTTGGCTTGTGCTGTTCCAATGTGCGTTCAACAATGGCTGTGGCTTTCTTTAAGGTTTCAAGTTTGTCAATGCGGATTTCTCCTACAACGCGTACTGACAAGCCTGGACCTGGAAAGGGTTGTCTTTCAGAAATTTCTGTTGGCAAGCCAAGATAGCGTGCAACCATTCTAACTTGGAATTTATACAATGCCACGAGGGGTTCAACAATTTTGAAGCCATAACGTTCCATGGGGTTTATGCCCATCTGCTCCAAAACGTTATGTTGGGTTTTTACGCCGCCCACAGTTTCCACAATGTCCGCGCGTATTGTGCCTTGCACCAGCGCTTTACAGCCTTCTTTTTTGGCGGTTTCGCCGAGGACTTGGTAAAAGGTTTCACGGAAAATTTTGCGTTTTTCTTCAGCGTCTCTTATGCCTTTCATGTTTTGTAAGAAGCGTTCACGGACGTTTACCACTTTTGTGGGAACGTTCAAGGGCGGTTTGGATAGGGTTTTCGCTACGTGTTCTGGTTCGCCTTCCCGCATGAAAGCGTCATCAAGTATTACACAAACAAGTTTTTCGCCTATTGCCTTATGCGTTAAAACAGCGCAGGTGGAGCTGTCAACACCACCTGAAACAGCCACCAGCGCCTTTTCATTGCCGATGCTTTTCCTTACTTCTTTAATTTGATTCTCGACGAAACTTTTAACGTCAAACGATTCCATTGAGACACCGTTCCGAAACCGAAATTGCCATTTCCACTATTTATCATTTTTCGACGAATTGCCATAAAACAATAAAATAAAATGAAGTAAGGCGGTAAATTTCTAAATTATTCTTTAAAAGTTGAAGGAGAAACCGCTGAAAGAAAACTGCAAAGAAGGGTGATGTGCGGAGTTAAAGTTTTTGTGCCTCAGAACTTCTAATAATAGAAAGATTAGGAGGCGGAGGAGTTCAAGTGAAAACTGATGATGTTAAAGCTTTAAACAAAGCCCTAAAAGAATTAAACGAAAGCTCCGCAGAGCTATTGCAAGCTATGAAAGACACAAGTAAAGAGATGAGGGCAACAAAAAATTTGTGGAGGCAAAACAACAATTCACGGCTAATAAAACTTGGTTTGGCGTTAATCGCCTTTCCAGACCCAACAATAAGCGACATAATAGGCGCAGCGATGGTTGCCGTGGGAACAGTTCAACAAGGAATACATCGCCGTGCCATATACGTGGAAGATGTTTACAAAACATTCCAAAAAACACTAAAAGAGGTTTGGAACACTAGAGAAAAAACGAATTATGGCTAAATCTTATATTTGTAGCATATTATATGCATAACATGTTTGGGGGAAATATTGTGAAACTCGTTACGGTGTTGCTGCCGGAAGCTTATTTGGAAGGTTTAGATGAGCTTGTGAGGGCGAATATGTATCCAAGCAGGAGTGCAGCCATAAGGTCTGCGGTTAGGGATTTGCTGAAAAAGGAGCTTTGGGAAAGACGCGAAAGATAGAAATGGCTCTACACATATTTTGCGGCTAAATCCCTAATTTCCTTGGCGGTTCCCGCTGGATCTTCCGCTTGTGTTATTGCTCTACCAACAATAAGATAGTGGGCGCCAGCTTCTGAGGCG
The DNA here is from genome assembly GCA_038848005.1 of Bathyarchaeia archaeon. Lineage (GTDB taxonomy): Archaea > Thermoproteota > Bathyarchaeia > Bathyarchaeales > Bathycorpusculaceae > JAWCNN01. The sequence continues at coordinate 3,128 of JAWCNZ010000015.1, forward strand.
GCTTTAATTTCGCCGCCTTGAACGCCTATTCCAGGTGAATAGATTGGAACTTTTTCGCCAAGTATGGTGTAAACTTCTTTTATTTTTTCTGGGTAAGTTGCGCCTACAACCACGCCATCTGCTCCCCATCTAAGAACTTTGTTTGCAAAGGAAATGTACTGCGGAACCTTTTCGTTTGTTTCAGCATCAACTATAATTTGACCATAACCTTCACATGCGCTTTTGTGGCTCATGTAAACGAGGAGGATTACGCCGCGTTGCAGTTTGTGGGCTACGTCGAAAATTGGTTTTAAACCTTCATTCCATCCCACGAAAGGATTAGCAATTAAAGCGTCGAAACCAGCAGCATAATAGTATTGGGCGATGACTCGGTTTGTTGAGCCTATGTCGTTTGCTTTGCAGTCCATTATCGCCGTCATTCCTAAATCATGAATTTTTTTAACAAGCTTTTGAACGCCGTCAAACAAACCTAATGGAAGAACCAAATGGTGATTAATTTTTACAGCGCAAATGTAAGGGTGAACCGTCTCTAAAATGTTGTTTGCCTTAAACAAAAGGTTGCTGCGGTTTTCAGGCTTTTCAAAGGGAAAGTCCAAAGCCAAAACAATATTTGATTTTTTGTTTTTGGCTGTTCGCTCCATTCTCGCCTTAAAAGACAAGTGAAACACCATCTTTTATTTGGATGCAGAGCTAAAAACCTTTACCATTTCGGTTTCTCCATCCGAAACCAGTTTAATGTATGAAAGTGTTGTTTCCACAGCCTCTCTAAGCTGTTCGTGGGTTATTCCAGGAGCGCCGTACCCAACAACCAATACATCTCGTGTGTTTTCAGTAATTTTTGTGTGGTCTGAATCGCGGTATGGGTAAATGCTTAAAACCTGTTTTTCATCAGCTAAAACAAGCATGTTATCAGTTAAGGTTAAGGGCTTATTCATTCCGATGCCCATAAATGTTTCGCCTGTTTTTGCGTAGCGTATTTGTAAAGGCGGATTTAGGCGGTTTAGGTCGAATCCGCTTATTGGGATTATTGTTTTCATAGAAGCCAAATTGTAAGCGTCCACAATGGTGGATATATGCGGAAGTTCTCCGCCATGTAAAACTCTTCTTAGCAAAGCTTCGCCTGAAGGTCTCGTCTTCGTGGGGTCTATGCCAAGCCTCCAATAAAAGTCTCTGTAAGCCCTCACAGTGGGATTATCCTTTAGAGTTTCAATTGTGTATTTGGTTTTAACCTCTTCGTAAACAGACTTTTTAAGGCTTTTTATTTGCTCGTTTTTCTTCGCTACTTTGACGTTGGTGATTGTGCCGATGCAGATGGAGAGTTCTGGAAATTTAGCAGAAACTTCTGAAGTCCACGCAACACTAACTTGCATATTTAACCACGTTGTCTTGAAATGTTGAAAGTTGGATTTCAATTTTCCGTAGCAGAAGCCGTAGGAGCGGCACAGTTTTATACTCGCTCTGTTCTAAAGGGAATTTGGCGGATTGGGAACGGAGCCTATACTTATGTCGGTATCTCCGAGTGTTCGTGAAGTGCTCGCAAGAAGAATAGCGGGCGAAATAATATTGTCTAATAGGCCTGGTGCAGCCATGCGGAAATGGCGTGAGCTTTTCGGCATTTCCCAAACAACCCTTTCAGATAAAATGCTTGTCGCTTCATCCGTCATCAGTGATTACGAAAGCGGTAGAAGGGAAAGCCCCGGCACAAGGTTTGTTAGGAAGTTTGTTTGGGCGCTACTGAAAATTGATGAGGAACGTGGAAGCCGTTTCATACGTGAATTTGCTAAATTGACAAGTTCGCCTAGCATGGCAATAATAGACCTGCGTGAATTTCCAATACCTGTTCGTGTGGAGTACTTGTGCAAAGCCATTAAAGGCGAAATTTTAGCGTGTGAAAGCACTTATGTTAGGGAGGTTTATGGCTACACGGTTGTTGATGAAAAAAGGGCTGTTGAAACCCTTTCTGGATTGGAATATTCTCAGCTTTTCGGGGCGACAACCGAGCGGGCGTTGATTTTCACAAATATTGGATACGAAAATTCGCCTATGATGATTGTGCGATTAAGCAGTTTAAAACCTCGTGTTGTTGTTTTCCACAACGTCAAACCCGATGGGCACTCGATGAAGTTGGCGGAGTACGACCGCATTCCGCTTATATATTCCAGTTTACCCACGGTTGAGCAGTTAGTGAAGTCCTTAAGGAAACTTTACCGCATTGCGCTTCGTAGAAAACTTGGCAAGCCAGTCCGCCCACCCCCAAAAATAAGCGCTTAATGGCATACGAAAATGATTAAGGTTGGATGCTGCGGCTTTCCAACTTCAATGAAAAAATACTTCGAAAAATTCAGCCTAGTAGAATTAAACAACACTTTCTATCAATATCCAAAGGAAAAGACTGTTGAGGGCTGGCGGATAAAAGCTCCAGAAAATTTTGAATTTACGGTTAAGGCGCATCAAGACATAAGCCACAAATCAAAACTAAAAATTGATGAAGCAAGCCTTCAAGCATTCAACCGCATGAAACAAATATGCAAAACCCTAAACTCAAAGGTACTGCTCATTCAAACGCCCGGCTCATTTAAACCCGACAAGCTCGGCGACGCAGAAAAATTCTTCAAAGAAATAAACCGTGAAAACCTAGTTTTGGTTTGGGAAACACGGGGACCAGCATGGGAAAAACCAGAAGTTTATGAGAAACTCGGAAAGGTTTTGGAAAAAATCGACGTGACGCATGTTACTGACCCGTTTAGGATTATGCCAGCCTACACGGGCAAAACCGCATATTTTAGGCTTCACGGCTTAAGCGAACAAATGTATTATTACCAGTATAGCGATGCGGAATTGCAGAAACTGCAGGAGTTTATAACGCCCTACGAAAAAGGGGGAAAGGAAGTTTACGTGTTATTCAACAACCTCTCCATGTTTGACGATGGAATACGTTTCGTCGAATATTTGTCAAAGGGAAAGTTCCCAAAGATTACAAGTGCAACGGGCTTAGATTCTATAAGTGAGGTTGTGGAAAAGACACGTTATCCAACCACAAAAGCCATGCTAATGAAAAGGCTCGGCTGGAGACTCATAGAAGTGGAGGAGGGCAAACAAATACGGCTCAGCGCGTTCTTGATGGATTTACCGGCCAGAACCTACAAAAACCCAGAAGAACTCCTAAAAGACATAAAAGCCGTTAAAATGCTCTAATTATGCCTTTTCCGACAAGTTCAAGCTTTAACTTTTGGAAATCATCGGCTATTTCCCCTTTATATTTTGCGCTGTAAAGCGCCGCTGCTGGATGGAACGTTGGAAAAACCGTTATTGGCAAACCTAAAATCGACGCTTCATAAGTTTTTCCATGCGTTTTTGTGATGCCTTCGAAAGGCAAATTAGCCTTCAAGAAAATATGAGCTGTCGAGTAACTGCCTAAAGTAACGATTACTTTTGGCTTTATTATTTGGATTTGCCTATCCAAAAAAGGTGTGCAAGCCTGAATTTCGCTTGGCAACGGCTCACGGTTTCCAGGCGGTCTACACTTCAAAACATTGCAGATGAAAACAGTTTCTCTTGAAAACCCAATTGTAGAAAGCAAAGTGTCAAGGAATTTTCCAGCAGCGCCGACGAAAGGCTTTCCTTTAACGTCTTCCCAATAGCCAGGCGCCTCTCCAACAAACATGATTGGGCTTTCGGGATCGCCTTCGCCTGGAACAGCGTTTTTACGGGTTTTCCAAAGCTGACATTTACGGCAAACAATCACTTCGTCTGCAACAGCTTTTAGAATGTCTTTCTTGGACAAGATATATCCTCCAAATTCAAATTATTTTCACTATGTGTTTATAAGCTTCAAACATTCGCTGAAAAAGGCGGAAGTCAATAAAGAACTTGCATTAGGACATGCGCTTTAAAGCGTCTGCGCCTTTCATTCCAATGTTTACGCCGAAGCTTTTCGCTTTGGATGTTACCGCCTTAATCTGCGCATTAAGCATGTCTTCTAATGTTTTTACTCCGCTTACCATGGCTGCGGCTACGCCTAGTTTTTCGGCTGTTTCCACATTTAAAAAGCCGCACATGACAAAGCCCTTATCAGCAACAATCAGAATTAAAGGCGGAGATTCTGGAAGCTCAACTTTAACGCCTAAACACGCTTTACCATCAACCTTAACAGTCACGGCGTTAAGCACTCCCGACACCTTTTAATTGCAAAGTTACATATCCAGCAATAAATAAGAATTGCCAAGTAAGGCGAAGACACGTGTTGACAAGACTTAAAGAAAAAGTGCAAAAGATGCTTACTGCTGAAGCTAAAGCCGCCCACAAAATGGGTTTAACACCAAACGCTGTCAGTGGATTAGGCATAATCTTAGCTTTTGCGTCAGCGTGGGCGTATACGCAATGGCAAACCAGCCAGATTTATCTTGTATTCGCCACGGTTTTACTGTTGTTTTCTGGTTTTTGCGATGCTTTGGATGGAGTTTTGGCTAGGCTTTACCAAAACGCAACAACTTTCGGCGGTTTTTTAGATTCGCTGTTGGACAGATACGCAGACGCCGTGGTGTGCGCAAGCATAATTTTGGGTGGTTTATGCGATGTTTTTTGGGGTTTAACGGCTTTGGTTGGCGCTTTGCTTGTAAGTTACAGCCGTGCAAGGGCGGAAGCTGCTGGAATCAAAATGGAAACCGTTGGATTTGCGGAACGTGCAGAACGCATACTCATACTAGCCATAACAAGCATAACAGCGTTTATTTGGCAGCAAGAAACAAAAACCATAATGAACGCTGGCATAATTTTGCTTGCCATACTTTCAAACCTAACAGTTTTGCAAAGAAGCATACATGTTTATGCAAAAACCAGAAATGAAGGGAAAAGCTAGAACCTTCTGGGTTTACCACGCCTCTCGTTTTTAGCCCTAACCTTCACAATGCCATAATGCACAGCACAAGAAATACAATAATACTTTGTCTCCAAAGGAGCAGAAATATAAGCGCCTTTTTGGCGAAGCTCCTTCGCAAGGGCTGGATCAACAAAGGAAATACGTCTAGTAACTTTCTTGGCTTTGTCACGGGGCACCAGCTGCCCACAGTTTGCGCATTGAACAGCGCTGCTAAGCCCTTTACCGCCCTTTGACCTGCCACGACTCTTTCGTTTATACGGCAATATCGATTACTCCTCTTCACCACTCATGTATAGCTGTGCCACTTTATATATCTGTTCTTAGTTTTAGGATTGCGGCTATGTTTGCTTTCGCATCAATTTTTGGAATAATTTTTCCAGTGGACGATGTGAAGAGTGTTGTGACGCTTGGTCCATGTCCTGAAGTGACGCAGTTTGTGTGGACAACTACGCCTATGGATACGGCGCCTTTCCTGTATATCCGCCCATAAGAGTGGTCGGCATCCATTATAGCCACCAAATCTCCAAGCCTTAAACTGTCAAGTCTATATTCTTTTCGGGTTGCCTCATCGAAAAGTTGAATGTCATAATCTCCAGAGTATGTTTGGTTTGCTCCCAAGCCAGAACCCATTATTGCCGCTGGAATCGTATGTGTTACTGGAATCTCCAGTTTGTCGCCGTTTGGCTGTGGGTTTAAAGCCTCAAGAAAACGTGGGTCCATATTCATAACTTTCACTTCTGGAAAATCCAGAAGTTTTAAGCCGACGCCGAAAGACTTCACAAGTATTTTGTCGCCTAACAGGAGTTTTTCAAGGGTTTCAGGCTGAAAATCTACGAGTACATGGTCTATTCCGCCGTGTTTTCCAGTTACAACGCCTTTTGCGCCTTTAGCTTCGCCTGAAACCACCACCGCCTCGTTTCCCACACATGCAAGCACGTTTAACGCCGTGTTTGCACCCTGCCCATAACGTGGGTCGTTCTCCTTGTTTTCTATACTCACGCCTGGTTCAACGTGGTCCGCTTCCCAACCGCAGGCTGGATCGCCGACACGCACGTTATATGTGATTCCGCCTACACTTGGCAAAACAAGAGGGGTCCCCTCAGCGGAAATCGCATATACGCCTCTCGCAAAAACTGGGCTTGCAACTTCGCCGACAACTGAAATCTTCACCAACCTATCCGCATTTGTTCTTAACATCTAATTTTCTCCATATTTAAGCCTAAATGCATTAACAAGTTAAGCTTAATAAATTTACTTGACGGATTTTGCGAGGCATGGCAAGTTTTAAATGGATGATTTCACTTTGCTTCAACTAGCATTGGTTGAGAACAATGGCGGAAATTGGGTTAAGGTCTAAAATGCTGGTTAAGGACGTTATGAGCAGTCCAGTTATAACTATAGAAGAGGAAGCGCCGACAAACAGGGCTGCGGAGTTAATGGAAAAACATGGTTTAGGCTGCGTGATAGTGACAAGCAGCGATGGAAAGCCTTTAGGAATTATAACGGAAAGAGATTTAATTGTGAGGGTTGTCGCCAAAAACCTTAAGCCAGACTCTCTTAAGGCTAAAGAAGTTATGACCTCGCCTTTAATCACTATAGAACCAGACGAAACAATAAATGAGGCAGCCAGACGCATGAGCCGCTTAGACATTAGAAGATTAGGCGTCATATACAAGGGAAAACTGGTAGGGTTAATCTCTAGCAAAGACATTTTGGCAGTGGTGCCAGAACTAATAGAAACTATTCAGGAAAAAGCGCTTATAGAAAGCGAAAACAGAGCCCAAGAATCAGCAGAGGAGCCAACGCCTCTCGCTGGATATTGTGACCGTTGTGGAGGCTGGTCTGACAGCCTAAAAGAGGTTAACGGCGAATTTCTATGTGAAGATTGCAGGGTTGAGTTAGAGGGAGAGGCTGAGTAGGCACTTAATCACAGTTAAAGAAAGCAGATTTCTTCAAGATAATAGAATAAATTAAAACTTTAGAAATTGTTTAATGTATTTGGTTATTTCCTCAATTTTTGCTGGATTTAAAGAAACGGTTTCCCCTTTTTTATGGGAGATTAGGTATCCGTCGTTGATGAGTTGTTTTATAAGTTTTCTGACTCTTTTACCGTCTGGTTTAACTTTTTCGCTAACCAATTTACAAATGTGTCCATGGGCAAGTATTTGGCGCCCCAACAATTTCTTCTGAATAGCCTATTCATTACGTCCGCCTTAATTTCTTCATCGGAAAGCTCTATGCTCATTCGGTTCACTTTCAATACCTTTGAAAAGAAATATATAAATACTTTTAGGTTAAGATATACATTAGGATACACATTAAGGTATAACTTAAGGCAAACGTGAAGAGTAAATGGGCGAAAAACTTTACACGAAAAAGAAGTTTGAATCCATACTTATCAAGACTTTAGGGAATTCGCCAAAGCTTAGAATAGTGGATTTCTTTTTGGACAATCCTTTGTTTGATTTCACTAAAAAGGAAGTTATAGAAGCCCTAGGAATGAGCAAACAAACATTTTACAAGTATTTTCCAGAATTGGAAGAATACGGAGTAGTTAAGGTTTCCAGAAAAATAGGGAAAGCCAAACTTTACAGAATTAACGTTGAACATCCATTAGTGAAGATGCTTAGGGAATACGAAACAAAACTATCGCAAGAAATAGCCGAGAAAGCCGAAGTGAAAAAGCCAGTTTTAGCTTAGAAACCTACAAAAATTTAAACAGTAGCTTGTAATAACTCGTTGGTGAGGGGTCTTGACTGTAGATTTGGTTTTAAGCGACGCAAAAGCTTACGTAAACAATGAAGTAGTGGCGTGTAGCTTAGCAATAGAAAATGGTAAAATCCACAAAATAGGTAAAGAGGCAAACATGCCAAAGGCAGAGGAAAAATTGGATTTGAAAGGGCTTGTTGTTTTGCCTGGTTTAATAGATGTTCATGTGCATTTGCGTGATGAGGGAAAAGCCTACAAAGAAGATTTCTGCACTGGAACTGCGGCGGCTGCGGCTGGTGGAATAACAACTGTTTTGGATATGCCAAATAATAACCCAGTAACCATGAGCCTAAACGCATTGAAAAATCGCATGGAAATTGCCAAAAACAAAATTTTTGTTAATGTTGGCTTTTACTCCGCATTTCCAAAAGACACAAAGGAAATAGCAGGCATAGCCGAAGATGCTGTGGCTTTTAAGCTTTATATGGCTGAACAAATCGGCGGATTAAACATTGACGATGACAATGCCTTGTTGGAGGCTTTTAGGGTTGTTGGCAAACTGGGAGTTTCAGTTGCTGTTCACGCAGAAGATAAGGCGTTAATTAAAAAGGCTGAGGATGAATTTAAGCGTGCCAACCGCAACAACATCCAAGCCTTTTTAGAGGCTCATTCAGAAAATGCCGAAACAAAAGCAGTAAAACGTTTATTAGGCATTGTTAAACAAGCCGATGTGCACGTGCATTTTTGTCATATAAGCACGGCAAGCGGGTTAGAGGCAATAGTGGAAGGGAAAAAGTCTGGGTTAACAATAACATGTGAAGTAACGCCGCACCACTTGCTCTTGTCAGTTGACGACTTAAGCCGAATTGGGACTTTAGCCTTGACTATGCCGCCAGTTCGAGAAATACGGCACATTAACGCCCTTTTGGATGGAATTAAAAATGGCTGGGTTGACGTTGTAGCTTCAGACCATGCCCCTCACACTTTGGACGAAAAGAAGGCGGAAAATGTTTGGAACGTTAAGGTTGGGATACCCAGTTTAGAAACGATGCTTCCGCTTTTGCTTACGGAAGTGAACCGTGGAAGGCTTACGCTGGCTGAAGTTGTTAAGCTCATGTCGGAAAAACCAAATGAAATTTTCAAGCTGGGCGGTAGGGGCTGTTTAAAGGAGGGAAACGTTGCGGATTTAACCGTTATAGATTTAAAAAGAAAGTATAAGATAGATGCGGCGAAATTCCATTCAAAAGCGAATTTTTCGCCCTTTGACGGTTGGGTTGTTGAGGGCAAACCAGTAAAAACCTTTGTTAAGGGCAGATTGGTTATGGATGAAGGTGAAATAGCGGCGGAAGCGGGGTGCGGCGAAATACTTCGGAGAGGTAAGCCTTGAAGTTCATTGCTGATGGTATGCTTGGAAAACTTACACGTTGGCTTCGCATGTTGGGACACAACGTGAAATACTCAAACAAACTTGATGACAATCAGCTAATCGCAATAGCCAAAAAAGAACGCAGAATCCTCTTGACACGAGATTTGGAACTTTACCAGCAAGCAACCGCAAAAGGCGTTGAAGCCTTCTACCTTGAAGGAGAAACAGAAGCGGAAAGGCTTGCACAAATCGCAAAAAGATTCAAAATTGAATTAAACATAGACATGGCATTGTCCCGCTGTCCAAAATGCAACACAAAAGTTAAGCCGACACCTAAAGAAAAAGTTGCGGACAAAGTGGAAAAGGACACGTATGCTTACTACAACGAGTTTTGGGAATGCCCAAAATGTGGACAAACATACTGGCAAGGCGCACATTGGACAAGAATTAGGGAAACACTTGAAACAGCAAAGAAAAACCTAGAAAAAATGGGCTAGCGCCTTTACACATCAAATCCGAAAATATAAAATTTCAAATGTCGTCGTCAGCTAAATTTTTGTCCCGACAACATTTGGTTTAGTGGAGAATGATTCTTTAGTTTTAAATTTCACTCTTCTTCCAGAAGCCATTTTAGCGGAATATCTTGGTATGTGCCGTCTGGCAAAGTCCGCCTAATAGTCATCGGTAAAATTCCAGTTTCAAGCTCTTTTAAGGCTATGTCTATTGGATTTGAGTCTTCTGAAACATCCACTAGTATGGGAGCGCCCATGGAAATCTGCAAAGCCCTAGCTCCCACTATCCTTGCCTTTTCGAAGCGTGTAAGCTTTGGAGGACCTATCAAAATTTTCTTCTCTTTTTCAGACGTACTCTAATACTCCCCAGCGCCTGAAGCCCCGGCGCCTCCGGGTGGACCGCCGGGTGGTGTTGGAGGAGCCTTCATTTTTCCAGCTGCGATTACATCGTCTATTTTAAGTATCATTGAAGCAGCTTCCGAAGCTGACTTGATTATCTGTTTCTTAACACTTAAAGGTTCGAATACTCCTGCTTTGCCCATGTCCTGAATTTTTCCAGAGTTAACTTCTATTCCAGTCCATGTTTCGCCTTTTTCGTGGCGCGCTCTAAGCTCAGATAATATGTCGATCGGGTCTAAACCAGCGTTTTCCGTTAGTGTTGCTGGAATAACTTCTAGTGCTTCTGCAAAGCTTTTAACTGCAAGCTGTTCCTTGCCTGGAAGCGTCTCCGCATATTTTTTAAGTACACGTGCAACTTCAAGTTCTGGTGCTCCGCCTCCAGCTAGAACTTTTGGTTCTTCAACTACGTCTCGAACAACGCATAAGGCGTCGTGCAGTGAACGTTCTGCTTCGTCTACTATGCGTTCTGTTCCACCTCTTATCAAAATTGTAACTGCTCGTGGATTTTTGCAGCCTTCTACGAAGGTCATTTTGTCGTCGCCTATTTTGCGTTCTTCAACGAGGCTTGCATATCCCAAATCAGCCGGGTTCACGTCATCCAAGTTAGTTATTATTTTTCCGCCTGTAGCTTTTGAAAGCTTTTCCATGTCTGACTTTTTGATTCTGCGAACAGCCAGTATTCCCTTTCTGGCGAGGAAATGTTGCGCCATGTCGTCAATACCCTTCTGGCATAAGACAACGTTTGCGCCCACAGCCGCTATCTTTTCAACCATTGCTCGCAGCATTTCCTCTTCTTGTTTGAGGAAAGCATCCATCTGCTCTGGGCTTTCAATGTTGATTTTAGCGTCAAACTCTGTTTTCTCAATTTCCAAAGAAGCGTCTAAAAGCGCTATTTTTGCGTTTTCCACTCGTTTAGGCATTCCTGAATGGACAACTTCTTTGTCTAAAACTATGCCTTGAATAAGCCTTGTGTCCCTCACAGACTCGCCTGGTTTCTTTTCAACTTTTACGTTGTCTACGTCCACCTTGTACTTTCCATTTTCTTTTTCCGCAACTTCAAGGATTGCCTTAACCGCCAACTCAGCCAAATATTCTCTATGCTCAGCCACCAATTTGCTTGCCATGGAAGTCATCGCAACTTTTTTCAAATACTCTTCAAAGTTTGGTTCTGTTGGTATTGCCACTTTCTCTAAAACTTCCAAGGCTTTTTCGCTGGCTTTTTTGTATCCGTCAATTATTATTGTTGGATGAACGTTTTTTCCGATAAGTTCTTCTGCCTTGTTTAGTAGTTCGCCTGCCAATATCACGGCTGTTGTTGTTCCGTCGCCAGCTTCGTTATCCTGTGTTTTTGCAACTTCAACCATCATTTTTGCGGCTGGATGCTGAATATCCATCTCATCCAAAATTGTGCGTCCATCACTTGTTATGGTGGTGTCGCCGAAGCTGTCCACAAGCATTTTATCCATACCCTTCGGACCTAAAGAACTCTTAACAGTTTCAGCCACTATTCTCGCAGCCATAATATTTGCATGTTGAGCTTCTCTTCCACGGCTTCGGCTTGAACCTTCCTTTAATATTAAAACGGGGATTCCGCCAGCTTGTGATGTTGACAAACTTAACAACCTCCTATTGCGTCTCAATGAGAAACAGCATTATAATATAAATTTTTCTAAAATGAATTAGTGGATAACAACTTGCAACATAGATAATTGCTTTTAATAAACTGAAATTTTCGCCACCCCGCTTACTTTTAGGAACTCTGGAATTAATTCTCCGGGAATTTTCTTTTCAACAATTAGGGTGAGTTTAGGCTCTGGCGAAAGTTCAGGGTCGTCGACGATTGCTTGTCTTATGCTGAGCCCGTTTTTTGCTAAAATCATGGCTGAATTCGCCAAAATGCCTGGTGTTCTTGCGTCAACTGGCGTTATTTCAACAACTCCAAAGTCCAAATACTTTGCTATTTCTTTAAGCGAATGCCCAGCGGACCTTAACCCTTCAAATATCAGCCTAAGCTCACGGTTAGAGTTGATGGCGTCAACTGTCTCATTAACTGTTCTTCTGTCGACTCCAGCAACACGAGCTATGCGCACAGCTGGAATTTCAATTTCGTTAAGGTAAATCTTTCCGTTTTTTACACTTAATCCGTTTTCTACAAGGACGCGGGCTACTCTAAGCCGTTCGGGATAACCTTCCAAATATTTTCGGATGTTGCTCCACATTTACATTTTCCTTCACGTGCTGTCTGTGCCATAAAGTATAAATGGTTTGTCTAATTGGCTTTTTGGTTGTCCTAAAATCACGTAAGATAGCCAGCACACACTTGTGGTTAAAGTAGTGGGAGCGTTCACGCATAAAAATATACTAAAAAGAGTTAAATATCACGTGCAAGCTCTTTTTTAACCCATGTGTAGGGGAGAATGAATCTTGCCGTCAACAAAAATAATTTTGGACGATGAAGAAGTGCCGAAACAATGGTATTGCATACTGCCAGACCTTCCCAAACCGCTTCCGCCGTTTATAGAGCCAGAAACAAGAGCACCCGGCGGAGGTGTGGCCCCAAAAATATTTCCTAAGGCAATCCTCGCTCAAGAGTTCAGCAAAGACCGATGGATAGACATACCAGAAGAGGTAAGGGAAGTTTATAGACTTTGGAGGCCTACACCGCTTTTTAGGGCTGTAAGACTTGAAAAAGCTTTGAAAACACCAGCTAAAATTTATTACAAGTATGAGGGAGTAAGCCCGCCGGGAAGCCACAAACCCAACACAGCTGTTGCTCAAGCATACTATAACATGAAAGAGGGCATCAAGCGGTTAGCAACAGAAACAGGCGCTGGACAGTGGGGTTCCGCATTGGCTTTTGGTTGTATGGTGTTTGGAGTGAAATGCACCATTTACATGGTTAAGGTAAGTTATCAACAGAAACCCTACAGAAGAATTATGATGGAATCTTATGGAGCAGAAGTTTACGCCAGCCCCAGCGAAAACACGGAAAGCGGCAGAAAAATCCTAAAACAAGACCCAAACAATCCTGGCAGTTTGGGAATAGCCATAAGCGAAGCTGTTGAGGATGCCCTCAACCATGAAGACACAAATTATGGCATAGGAAGTGTCTTCAACCATGTGTTGCTACACCAAACAGTGATTGGGTTAGAAGCTAAAAAACAATTGGAAATAGTTGGGGACTACCCAGACGTTATATTCGGGTGCATAGGCGGGGGAAGCAGTTTCTCTGGGCTTTTCTGGCCCTTCTATTACGATAAGGTTTCTGGAAAAGCGCCGAAGAACACGCGGTTTGTAGCTGTGGAACCAACTGCATGTCCATCCGTCACAAAGGGCGAATACACCTACGACCACGGAGACACGGCACGGATAACGCCTCTAGTTCCGATGCACACTTTAGGGCACGATTACATTCCGCCGCCGATTCACGCTGGAGGCTTACGCTACCACGGAATAGCCCCAACCATAAGCTTGTTGGCTTCAACAAGACAGTTGGAAACAGTAGCCTACAACCAAGTGGAAGTTTTCGACGCCGCCAAACTTTTCATCCAAACCGAAGGCATAATACCCGCTCCAGAACCAGCCCACAGCATTAAAGCAGCAGTTGACGAAGCATTAAAATGCAAGAAAACAGATGAGAAAAAGACCATTCTCTTCTTGTTGTGTGGACATGGCTACTTTGACATGCAAGCATACTCAGACTATTTCAGCGGTAAGCTGCCACCCTATGAATATCCGACGGAAAAAGTTGAAGAGGCAATGCGGAGATTAAGGAAACTTTATCCATGGCTTGACGAAGTTAAAAAGAAATACATCGGATAAAAACGCTCCATAACGTTGACCCCTCTATTTTTATTTTCATAAAAACCTTTTTGTTATGTTTTAGTTAGCAAGAAAAGTGAAGAATGTTGCTTGAGAATGAGAGTTCCGCTAAAACTGTTGGGTTTATTATTAATCCAGTTGCTGGGATGGGTGGAGCTGTTGGGCTTAAGGGCACGAATGGAAAGGAAATTTTAGAAAGGGCTTTAATGCTTGGGGCTGAACCCGTGGCACCAGCAAGGGCAAAGTCATTTTTATCCGAGTTGAAGCCCGTCCGAGAGAGGATAAGGCTTTTTGCTGGAGCTGGAAGCATGGGGGAGGATGAAGCTCGAAATTGTGGTTTTTCATGTATGGTTATTGGCGAAAGAAAAAGGGAGACAAGCGCCGAAGACACTGTGGAAATTGCAAAGAGAATTAAAGAAATGGGCGTGGAGTTGCTCATCTTCTGTGGTGGAGACGGTACAGCCCGTGACATATTCAAAGCAGTTAACACTGGCTTGCCCGTTTTGGGTGTTCCAACGGGAGTGAAAATGCATAGTGCAGTTTTTGCCGTTGACCCGAAGGCTGCAGCAAAAATAGCGCTTGCTTTTCTGTTTGAAGGTTTGCCCCTGAAAGAGGCGGAGGTTATGGATGTGGACGAGGAAGCCTTTAGAATGGGACGTGTATCCGCCGAGTTGTATGGGTATATGCTTGTTCCGTACGAGCCACGTTTGATTCAAAGTGCAAAAATGGCGAGTCTAATCACGGAAGACGAACTGCGCAACCAAGCGGCAATAGCCATCTACATAATCGAAAACATGCAGCCCAACGTAATCTACATTGTTGGTCCGGGAACAACCACCCGCACCATCGGAGACCTTTTAGACGCTCAAAAAACGCTTTTGGGAGTTGACCTATTCTGCAACAAGAAACTCATAGCCAAAGACGTAAACGAAAAATGGATATTAGCGGAAATAGACGGAAAGAAAGCGCAGATTATAGTTACTCCCATAGGCGGGCAAGGCTTCATTTTTGGAAGGGGAAACCAGCAGATAAGCCCAAAAGTTATCCGTCAAGTGGGCTTGGACAACATAATTGTGGTGGCTACCAAAAGCAAAGTGGAAAACCTAAAAAGCCTAAGGGTTGACACTGGCGACTCAAACCTCGACATGGAATTTCGAAAACGCCAACTAAAAGTTATAGTGGATTACAAAACAGAAATAACTATGCATGTGGAGTGATTGCAACAGCCGACCTTATATAATTGGAAACCCTCCCATTTCGCTATATCTTTTGGCAAATGATTAATAGACTTTCATTTTATAGTTTAGCCATTGTTGGAAGTGCAAACATGATTCAAGTTAATGTTCCGCAAATTGGAAGAGAAGAAATCGAAGCTGTTGTGAAGGTTTTGGAAAGTGGTGTTTTGACGCATGGGCTTGGCGCTGGACCAATGGTTACAAAATTCGAAAGGGAATATGCAAAGTTTGTTGGGGCGAAGCATGCCATAGCGGTAAACAGCGGAACAGCTGCCTTGCACGCTGCGCTTTTGGCTGTTGACGTGAAACATGGCGACGAAGTAGTCTTGCCAAGTTTCACTTTTGTGGCAACAGCTGAAGCCGTCGTGTTAGCTGGAGCCAAGCCAGTCTTTGTGGATATAAACCCAGAAACATACACGGTTTCGCCGGAAAAAATCGAAAAAGCCATAACAGAAAGGACTAAAGCCATAATACCAGTCGACCTTTACGGGTTGTCAGCTGACATACAACCAATAAGGGAAATAGCTGACAAACATGGATTAGCCATTATAGAGGATGCCGCCCAAGCCCACGGCGCAACGTACAAGGGCAAACATGCCGGAGCCTTTGCGGATGTTGCTTGCTGGAGCTTTTATGCAAGTAAAAATATGACAACTGGCGAAGGCGGCATGATAACAACTAACAACAGCGAATTAGCGGAGAAAATGTGGTTTATCCGAAGCCACGGGGAAAAGGAGAAGTATAAATCGCTTATGCTTGGGCACAACTATCGCATGACGGAAATTCAAGCAGCGCTGGGCATTGTGCAACTGGAAAAACTGCCGAAGTTTTTGGTTAAACGCCGAGAAAATGCAGAAAAACTAACTAGAATACTTGAAAAAACAGAAAAACTGAAACCGCCGAAAGAACCGCTTGGATACACGCATAGTTGGTACCTCTACACTGTTAGGCTGAAAAATGCCAAAGGCGAAGATAGAGACGGGATTGTTGAAGAATTAAGGCGGAAGGGCATAGGCACAGCAGTATACTATCCAAATCCAGTTCATTTAATGCCATATTACGCCAAATTTGGAAGATATAGGCTTCCAGAAACGGAAAAAGCGGCGAAACAAGTGTTTTCGTTGCCGGTTCATCCGGGCGTCACTGCAGAACAGATTGGTTTCATAGGCGAAACGCTGTTGCATATTTTAGGATTGTGAAACCATTAGATTTAAGAGGAATAACGCCAATAGTAGAATGAACTGCAAGTGTTTATGTCAACTGCGTTTAGATGGTGGAAGTTATGAGTAGCGAGAAAATGGAGATTTCACGTGTAAAAATAAAATTTGTTGTTGAGGGATTAGGCGAAGCGGAAGGCGAACTTGTGCGTTTTTTGGCGCCTAGAACCGTGGACATGCTTGTGAAGCGGCTTCCATTGGAGGGAAGAGCCGCCCTATGGAAAGAAGAAGTTTATTTTGAAACGCCTATTAAGATGGGGGAGGAAAAGGCGAAAAGCACTGTGGAAAGGGGAACAATAGCTTTTTGGCCTATGGGAAGTGCGCTTTGCATTTTTTATGGTGAGTCCCAGCCTTATAGTCCAGTGAATGTTTTGGGTAAAGTAACCAGCAACCTTGAGTTATTTAAGAATGTGAAAAGTGGAACAAAAATAAAGGTTGTGCTTGCTCAATAAACAAGTGCGCTTTCGCTCCAAACTTCTAGAAGCCGTTCACATTCCGTCTTTACTTCTTCTTTTCGGCTTTTCCGCTTTAAGGTTTTAAGGAAGGCTATTCTTTTTTGGATTAAGCGTTTTTCAGCTGTGCCGCTATAGTAAAGTTTGCCTTCAAGATACTCTTTCATTTGGTTGGCTTTTTGGATGAGTAGGCTGGCGGCGTCAACTGGATTCTCAACAGCATATTTATTTGCCCAAATGGATGCTTCGGACTCGCGGAGCTGTGTTAAACCGTCTGTTTCCTTTACACAGCGAATGTATTTTCTTAAAAAATCGTAGTAACCAGCAGTTTTAACGAGTTTTAAGGCTTGTTTTACTTTTTGCTTGAAAATTGGGCTTCCTTTGGTTCTTAAGCGGTGTTTATAGCCTTTATTTATGAGTTTCTTCGCCTTTCTAACTTCCTCGTTTATGTAGATTCTCTCTGGAAATTTGTTCACAATAACTCCCAAATCTAGTCTAAAGCTCTGTATATTTTGATGTCGTGGTTGCCGGAAACAAGTTGAACCACGCCTTCGCCTTCTAGTTGTTCTAGAAAGTCTTTGGCGGCGCTTATGCGAATGTTAAAGCGTGAAGCCACAGCATAAGGCGTTAAAACATTCATTTTTTTCAGTTCTGCAACAATCTTTTTGTCTTTTGGGTTTGGCGGCGTTATCCCAGAAGCCTTCTTTTCTTTGGGCGGCGCTGCTGCCTTCTCCTTTTTCTTTTTCGCTTCTTCTTCATCTTTTCTGGCTTGCATCCGCTCCATTTGTTTTAGGCTAAGCTTCTTTTTACCACCCATCCGCATTCACCTTTTCTTTCAAATGCAAAAACGTTTTAGTGGTTCTTTAGCGTTTCTATGCATATTGTGTTACTTCAACCTTAAATTTTCTTTGCCACTGCTCAAGCGGTATTCCAAGTTTGCTTTCAACGGCTGAACGGTGAATTGAATTCATTGTGCAGAATGGGATTATGCGCCCGTCTGGCACAGCATAGTGAATTACGCATCTTTGAACACGTTCTAAATCGAAGTTGTATGGGTCCATGAAGTGCATGGCGGAAACCAGTATAGCATTTCTTTGCAGGTCGCCCAACGCCTCGTAGCTTCCTTCTTTTAAAACACGCCAGACATACTTCCTCAAGAAACTGATTTTTATATGCCTCAAACCTCCGATTAAGCGTATTTTCGCTTTGCGTTTGCTTCCTTTCGAAGCGTCTTCATGCACTTTCCGCATTGTCTGGATAAAGTTGTCAACGTTTCCGTAACGGGTTATTGGGACAATTTCGCCTTTTTCAACGAATATGTATGTTGCCATGCCACAGTGTGGATGCGCCGTAAACTCTACATAACGCTTGTCTTTTAAGGCTTCAACAGCCTTCGAAATTGGCACGACGGTTGGCACGGGGTAAAAGTCTGAAACCTTTATTTTGCCGTTTGTTTGCTCCTCCACTAAACGCATGAAATCGGGAATTGTAATCCGCATTTTCTCTCTTTCCCTTTGCGGAATTCTTCCACACAACGAAACTGGTTGAACGTTGACGCATCTCACCACATCAAAGTTTTTAACTGCGAACCGTATAATGTCGCCAAGTTGACTGTCATTCACGCCCTTGACCAAAGTCACAACCAAAACAATGCTTTTCACTCCAGCCTCACGCAAGTTTTCAATAGCCCTCATCTTAATGTTTAAGAGGTCTACTCCACGAATAAACTTGTAAACGTCAGATGTCAAACCGTCAAACTGCAAATAAACAGTGCTCATGCCTGCCTCTTTCAAGCCTCTACAATATTCAACGCTTTGGGCAAGTCGAAGTCCATTCGTATTAACTTCAACATGGCGGAAACCAAGCTCCTTCGCCATTCGAATAAGTTCGAAAAGGTCATTGCGGATGGTGGGCTCGCCGCCTGAAAACTGAAGCGCCGTTGCTGGAACAGGCTCGTTTTTGCGTAGATTTTCCAGCATAAACCTAATTTCCTCTTTTGTCGGTTCGTAAACGTATCCGGCAGCGGCGGCATTCGCAAAACAAACTGGACATTTAAGGTTGCATCTGTTTGTTATGTCTATTATGGCTAGGGCTGTGTGGGACTTGTGTTGCGGGCATATCCCACAATCGTATGGACAGCCACTAACCGTTTTTGTTCGGGGATTGTTTAAGCCTTCGCCGTCAAATCTGAACTTTTCAGCGCGTAAATACTGCGTATAATCAGACCAGTAAACATCTTGGAAAAACCCGTGTTGCGGGCATTCTTTTTTAATGTAGACTTTACCGTTGTCTTCAAAAATTGTGGCGTTAAGCACCTTCAAGCATTCGGGACATAGACTTTGTGTTTCCTTAATGGTTTGCATTGCAAACACCACATGGGTGAACGATTAATGACATTGTGAAGTTTTATTGAAGTGTATATAAGGTTTCTTTATTTGCAGAAAAATTGAGTGGAAATGGGGTGGTTTTCCGTTTCGAAAAAGGAAGGGATTTTAAAAGATTGTTATCTACCCATAACTTTTTTAGCGGCGATTTCTATGTCTTCTGCTTTTATAGTTTTTCTTCCAGCATGCATCGCAAAGTCTAGGGCTTCTTTAGCAATTTTTACGCCTATCTCCTCTAATGCCTTTGCAAGTTCTTTGGCTGCTGCTTCGCTTACTCTGTCTGCTCCAGCCTTCTTGCATATTCTATGCATGGGAGCTACAGCCAACTCTAAATCAGCCATAAAGACTCCTCCGTAGCCTCTTTTTTGTTTAGAAGCAATATTTAACGTTTATTGTTTCATAACATAGGAAAATTTAAAAACAAAATCAAATTAGTCTAAGGGAAACAAGCGTTGTTGGGTTCAAAATGGAGTTTGTTGATGCGCACATTCACCTTTCGGACGAGGAATATGCTGAATGTATTGACGAAATTATAGCGGAAGCCAAAAGCGCAAATGTCGTTGCTTTGGTTTCAAATTCCATGGATTTGGAAACAAGCATAAAAAGCCTCAAACTAGCCGAAAAATATTCTGGGATGGTTTATGCCGCTTTAGGGGTTCACCCATGGAACGTTGAAGCCCTAACAGATAATGAACTTCAACAAATATTGGATTTAATTTCCAAACAGCGAGGCAACGGGGCGTTGGTTGCCATAGGCGAGGTGGGACTGGACGGCAAACTCAATAAAACATGGAATAAGCAGTTGGCGGTTTTTGATGAAATGTTGCATTTGGCTGAAAAAATCGGTTTGCCAGTTATAATTCACTCTCGATTCGCAACCGCCCAAGTTATTGAGCTTCTTCCATCCTACAACGTCAAGAAGGTTTTGTTGCATTGGCTCAGCAACCCCATAAGCGCACTGACAAAAGTTGTGGAAAACGGATATTACATTACTGAAGGACCGCCAGCAGTTTTTTCTAATGGCATACGTGAAGTTGTTAGGCGAATACCCCTAACAAGCCTCCTAACAGAAACGGATGGTCCAGTGCGTTTCACTAATCAGCCTTTCAACGGCAAAAGAACCACACCAGCCTTTATACCAACGGTTGTTAAGGCAATAGCAGAAATAAAAAACATAGACACCGAAAGCGTAGCCACTCAAATACTGAGAAATTTCGAGGAGTTTTTTGGAGTGAAGTTGGGTTAAGAGCTTGGTTGAGAAAGGTTAAATTATCCTTATTTGTTATTGAAAGTTACTTCAGTGTATCTTTCATATGATAATTGGATGGAATGGGGATTGGAGGAAATCGTTTGGGAAGTGTACGCACGGAATATGTTAAACGGTTAGCCAAAGAACTCATGAGGCGTTTCCCCAACAAATTCTCAAACAATTTTGAAAACAATAAGCGCGTAGTTGACGTGCTATTGCAAGGGGCAACAACAAAGGTTAGAAATCAAATTGCAGGATACATAACACATGCGCTTGCTGGAATGCAAACCACCTCCACATCAAACGAAGAACCAAAAAGCGTAACCTTATAAAACACGCTTAAATATTTTCTAGAGGCGTTGGAGGGCGAACCGCAATGATGGACGCTTATAGAAGGGGATGGGCGCAAAGGTACTTGCGAGAGGCAAAAGCGGAGCTTGAAGCCGCAAGGAAAATACCGTATATGGCTCTAAGCCTAATTTTTGAAGCTGTTAGAAAAGCCAGAAACGCCATACATTACAGCCTCGGCGAACCAGTATTTATAGAAGCAGTCATAAGAGAAGCCGCAGAAAAGCCTCAAGCCATAAACGACCCATTCCTCAAGTTCCTACTGAAAATAGAGGAGTTGATGCAACAACTCGCACAGCTAGAGGAAGTTGACGGAGAAAAAGCTGTTGAAAAAGCAGACAACCTAATCCAGTTAGCCTCAGACATAGTTGAAACATTAACCGAAGAAAAAATAGAGGACTAGCAAATTTACAGTTTTCCGATAGCTTCAGACATGCGGTTTAAAGCTTCTTTAATGTTTTCAATTGAGTTTGCAAAGGACAAACGTAAGTAGCCCTCTCCATATTCGCCGAAGGATGTGCCGGGCAAAACGGCGACGCCTGCCTCATTAAGCAGGTAATCGCTGAGTTCTTGACTGCGCATTCCCGTGCCTTTAATGTTTGGAAACACATAGAAAGCGCCATGTGGCTTCTTGCAGGTTATACCCCTAATTTTGTTAAGTCCCGAAACAATCACTTCTCTCCTTCTCCTAAACTCGGCAACCATTTTCTCCGTTTCGTCCTGTGGACCCCTCAAAGCTTCAATGCCGGCAATTTGAATGAAAGCGGCAGTGCAAGAATTCGAGTTAGTCATTAGCCTAGCAACTTTTTGAGCTAGGTCTTTGCGCATCACACCGTAACCGAGCCTCCAACCAGTCATAGCGTAAGTTTTTGAAAATCCATCAAGTATAATCGTTTTTTCTTTCATTTCTGGAAGCGAAGCTATGCTTTCATGTTCACCCTCGTATATTATTCTGCTGTAAACCTCGTCCGAAAGCACAATTATGTCGTCTCTGTTGGCTATGCAGTCCGCTATAGTTTTAAGGTCTTCTTTTGTTAAAACGCCGCCCGTGGGGTTTTCAGGCGAATTCAAAATAATCATTTTGGTTTTCTTTGTTATTTTTTCTTTGACGTATTCAGTGTCCATGCTGAAGTCTTTTTCCTCTTGAAGTGGTATGGGAACGGGTTTAGCTCCAACGAAGTTTACAACGGACTCGTAAATTGGAAAGCCTGGGTTTGGATACAAAACTTCTTCGCCCGGATTTACGCATGCGAAAATTGAAAAGAATATTATTGGTTTTGCGCCTGGTGTTACAACAACCTCGTCTGGGTCAACCTCTATTTTTCGGGTTTTTGAAATGTATTCGGCGATGGCTTCTCTTGCTTCAAGAAGCCCCGCAGACGGTGTATAATGCGTATAGCCATTGTACAGCGCTTTTACAGCGGCTTCCTTAATGTTTTTTGGAGTGTCAAAGTCAGGCTCGCCGATTTCTAAATGCACAATATTTTTTCCTTGTCTTTCCAGAGCTTTCGCTTTTGCAAGCACTTCAAAGGATGTTTCCGTCCCTAACACTTTCATTCTTTCCGCAAAGATACTGCCCATTTCAGCCACGCATCTTATCAGTTTAGGCAATAGCCTCCAAGTAAAAAAACAAAGGAATATTTAAACGTTAAGACGGACGAGGTAAAGGTCTAATTTTCATCACTTCTGGGTTAACTAGGTTCGGCGGTTTTTTACCCTCAAAGAAAGCAACTAGGTTTTCCGCTACCATTTCAGCCATTCGAGAACGGGTTTCATAGCTTGCGCTTGCTATGTGTGGAGCCACCACTACATTTTCAAGTTTCAATAGGGGATTATCCATGGGCGTTGGTTCTTGCTCGAAAACGTCAAGTCCAGCGCCAGCTATTTTGCCCTCTTTTAAGGCTTGGTAAAGGGCTTTTTCATCCACTACTGGTCCACGAGAAGTGTTAATCAAATAAGCGGTTTTCTTCATCAACGCAAGTTTCTCAGCGTTTATTAAGTGGTAGGTTTCTTTTGTTAGGGGCGTGTGAACGCTGACAAAGTCTGATTCCCGCAGAAGCGTGTCCAAGTCAACCCTTTTTGCGCCTAGTTCCTTTTCCATTTCTGGTCTTGGAATAATGTCGTAGTATAAGATTTTCATGTTGAAGCCTTTGGCTCTTCTCGCAACTGCTTGTCCAATTCTTCCAGCGCCCACGATGCCCAAAGTTGCGTCGTGAATGTCTCTGCCTTGCATCATCATGGGATGCCAACTGACCTTCCACTGTCCAGTGCGGACGTACTTGTCCGCTTCGACAATTCGCCTAGCAACAGCCATCAACAGAGTCCAAGCGAAATCCGCTGTTGTTTCGGTTAAAACTTCAGGCGTGTTGGTTACGTATATGCCTCTTTTTGTGGCTTCTGCAACGTCGATGTTGTCAAAGCCCACAGCCATCTGCGCAATAATTTTCAGCTTAGGCGCAGCGTCGAAAACTTCAGCGTCCAACTTGTCAGACAAAAGCGAAGCCAAACCATCAACATCCTTAACTTTTTCTATAATCACTTTTTTAGGCGGAGGAGCATATTCCGGCCAAATTTCAGCGTCAAAACGCTCTTTAATTATTTTTAAGCCTCTTTCTGGAATTTCACGGGTAACATACACTTTAGGTTTTGACATTTTCGCTTTCCCCTTCCAGCAGAAAACTACGTAATCCTTTATTAATGTTCGCTTACAATTTTCATCAGCAACGCTAAAACGGGCGTTTTAAATGATAGCCGTAAAAAACAAAGAGGCACTTATAAAAAATGGCGAAACACCGTTGGATAGAAAAGCTAGAATGCTTGCTTTAAAAAGCCTTGAAGCCGCTTTAAACGCTGTTGAACCCCAACAAATAATAAAGGCAAAAGTGCAGTTGAAAGGTTCAACGCTTTATGCTGATGGCTACTCGTTTGACCTGAAAAAGTTTGAGAACATTTATGTTGTAGGCGGTGGAAAAGCAAGCGGTTCAATGGCTGAAGCCCTAGAGCGAATCCTTGGCGATTACATAAAAGCTGGGTGGGTGAACGTTCCCCGCGGAGACAAACACAACACACGCATTATAAGACTTCACGAGGCAAACCATCCCATTCCAGACGAGGCGGGCGTTTATGGAACACAGCGCATGTTAGAAATAGCGGAAAAAGCAGGCGAAAACGATTTAATTATTTGTTTAATTTCGGGCGGAGGCTCAAGCCTTATGCCGTTGCCAAGAGGCGAAATTTCAATAACCGACAAAAAAGCCATAACTGACGCTTTGCTTAAATGCGGCGCAACAATAAACGAAATTAACACTGTTAGGAAACACATATCAATTTTTAAAGGCGGATGGCTTGCGAAAAAGGCTTATCCAGCAACAGTTTTAAACCTTATACTTTCAGATGTTGTCGGCGACCCATTGGATTTTATCGCTTCTGGACCGACAGTTCCAGACTCGACAACGTTTAGCGACGCGATAAAAGTCTTAAAAAAGTACGGTTTGTGGAGTAAAACTCCAACTTCAATAAAAAAGGTTTTGTCAAACGGAGAAAAAGGCTTAATTCCAGAAACGCCCAGGGCTGACGATGAAGCTTTCAAAAAAGTTTTCAATGTTGTTGTTGGAAATAACCGGTTGGCAAGCGAAACAGCGGATGAAACCCTTAAATGTGAAGGGTTAAACACGCTTTTGCTCACTGCCATGTTAGAGGGTGAAGCCAGACACGTCGGAAAATTTTTGGCTTCAATAGCCCTTGAAATTTCCGTTTCTGGACACCCAGTTTCGAAACCAGCGGGCATAATCGCCGGCGGAGAAACAACCGTAACCGTTACGGGAAAGGGCAAGGGTGGAAGAAACCAGGAAATAGCCCTTTCAGCCGCGTTAAAAATGAACGGATTAGACGGAGCGGTTTTGGCTTCAATAAGCACGGACGGTGTAGACGGTCCAACAGACGCTGCTGGAGCAATGGCAGACGGAAAAACCATTGCAAAAGCTGTTAGGGAAGGATTAAACGCAGAGGAATACCTAACCGAAAACAACTCTTATAATTTCTTTGCGGAAATTGGCGACCTCGTGTTTACGGGGCAAACTGGTACAAACGTAAACGACATTTCCGTAATAGTGGTGCTATAACATAAAAAGAGCGGCGAAACATGGCTGTAACCATCAAATTCATCGGCGTTTTCCGCACAATTTCAGGCAAAAACACACTTGCCATAAAAATTGAAAACTCTATTCCCCTAAAAGAAGCCATAAAGAAAATAATTGAAGAAGCCCCCAGCCTAAAACGGGTTTTAATAGACCTTGAACTTGAAGACCCGAGACCCAACGCTTTGATTCTCGTAAACGGAAGAGAAATCAGCGTTTTGAACGGTTTGGAAACTTTGCTAAAGGACGGGGACGAAGTTGTTTTTGTTCCAGTCATTCACGGAGGCTAAACAAGGACTATGCATCATCCAATAATTACTTTGACGACTGATTTCGGTTTAAAAGACCCGTATGTGGCGGAAATGAAAGCTGTTATTTTGGGTTTATGCCCAAACGCAACAATTGTGGATGTAACTCACAACGTGGAAAAGTTTAACGTGCGGATGGGCGCATACATTTTAGCTTGCGCTTCAAAGTTTTTTCCAAAAGGCGCAATTCACGTGGCGGTTGTCGACCCAAGCGTTGGAACGCAGAGGCGCGCCGTGATGGTGCAGACGGAAAAAGCCTTTTACATTGGACCAGACAACGGCGTTTTAGCCTTAGCCCTAAAAAACCAGAAGATTAAACATGTTTACGAGATAAGGAATAAGCGGTTTATGATGCCGAAGATTTCCAACACTTTTCATGGAAGGGATGTTTTTGCGCCTGTAGCCGCTTATTTGGCAAATGGAACATCGCCTGCGGAGTTTGGACCGGAAATTAGCGGAATCGCAATTCCAAGGTTTGCGAGGGTTGTTAGGCAAAAGAACGCTTTGGTTGGCGAGGTGTTACACGTGGATAACTTTGGAAACGTCATTACAAATTTTGGATGGAAAGAGCTTAGGCATGTAGGCGTAAATGTCGGCGACTTTGTTCAAATGGAAATTGAAAATGTCAGTTTAAGGTTGAGGTTTTGTCGTTTTTATGCTGAAGTTGAACCGCAAAAGCCTTTAACGCTTGTTGGAAGCCACAATTTTTTGGAAATCGCCGTGAACCAAGGCGACGCCGCCGAAACCTTCAAAATAAAAGCTGGAGACAAAATTAAGCTTTATCGCTCTTAACTAAATCGCGTAGTCTGTTAACGCCGTCTATTTCTTTAAGGAAGGCGGCAACGCTTTTGGGGACAAGCGCCTCCCAACTTTCGCCTTTCAGCATCCTCGCCCTAACTTCAGTTGACGAGTAAAGCTTTCTCTCGTGAAAGCGTATAGCCCTCACTTCATATCCAGCTTCTTTGAAAAGTCGGCTTGTTAAAGGTTCGTTAGAATAAACAACGTCAAAAGGCGGAGTGTAACCCTTCACGGCGGCAACCCACATCATATGCAAATGCACGTCTGGAACGGGTACAACCCAAACTTTTGAATGGTCTATTCCAGCCTCTTCCAAAGCCTTGCGAATCATAATCAATCTTTCGCCGGCAGTAAACGGATTATCAACGCGATGGCTATATTGCGCACTGCCAACAACAATAACTAACTCGTCAACTTCTTTTAAAATGTCTTTTATTGCGCCTAAATGCCCCAAATGGAAGGGTTGAAAACGCCCAACATACAATCCACGCTTAACCATTCACTACATCCTCGCATTCTGATGTAAACCGCCTACATTTATCGTTTACGATAAAACTGCGATTTTGAGGGATATCGAGAAAAGAAAAATTTGCTCTTTTAAGTGATAGCTCATTTAATTGGGTTTAACTAAAATTTATTAAGTTTCATATATAAAAATATAAAATATTGAGGAGACTGGGATTTGAAACTTCTAACTCACACAGCTTTTGGTATGTTTGTAGGCACTATTCTCTTTTATTTTTTGGACATGGATATTGGCTTTGTTTTATTATGTGGTTTTGCCGCTTTTATTCCCGATGTTGATTGGAGAATGCAATATTCTTGGCATTTTGGCAACGTTCACAGAAAGCTTTTGCATAATGTTTGGGTTATGTGTATTCTTGCAGTTGCGACTTATATGTTGTTCCAGAGTTTGATATTAGTTTTTGGTATAATAGTTGGGTTTATGAGTCATCTTGCAGTTGATTCCTTCACTGTTCGAGGGGTTTATTGGTTTTATCCTATGGGCAAAGATAGCGAAAAGTATCATTTAAAGGGTTCTTTCAGCATGAGTGAAATGAAAGCCAATAAAATTGAAGAAATTTTGCAAGCGCTATTTTTTGCGTTAGCTGGATTTTTATTCCTAATTAAGTATGTGACATTGGAAAATATTTTTTCGTTTGAAGGAATAATTACAATAGCAATATTATTTGGTGTTGGATTCTATCTATACCAAACTCTAGGAAAAACTATAAAACGCATAATTAGAAGGTTAGGATTATGAATTGGGATTTCTCAAATTCCCGATTTTTTAAGTGCAAATTCAACTGGAAAAACAAGAAGCTTCTGCCCACAAACGGGAATTTCCCTCTTAGAAACGAAGCCTCTTTTTTCTCTTTCTAAAATTTGGAGTTTCAGATTTAAGCCGCCGGAGTATCCACCTAACGTGAAATCGGAGCGGACAACTCTGTGGCATGGCACTAAAGGCGCAAAGGGGTTTACGGCCATAACGTTGCCAACAGCCCTTGGGCTTCCACCCGCTATATCAGCTATTGCGCCGTAGGATGTAACATATCCAATTGGGATTAAACGTGTAACTTCAATTACGCTTCTAGCGTAGTTTGACAAGTGTTTCGTAGCTAAGGAAAAACTGGTTTGTGCATCCCTTCCATTGTAAATGTCATTTAAAACAGCGATTACACGTTCAGCGAAGGCTGATGGCTTATCTAGTTGACGGAAGGAAACGTTAAATGGAATTGCTGTCAGAAGGTTCCGCAAAGCTTCCTTTTCGTTAAAGGCAAACGCAGTAGCGAAAATTTCTTCTCCTTCAAAAGCCAACCCAAACCAGACGTCTCCAACATTTTTAACGTAAATGTTTATCATTAAATGCTTAACTCCATTTCTAGAATTATTAGAGTCTATAAGGTATTAACTCTGTGGTTGCCTTTTACGATTAAGTTTAATAGGTTGCTTGTGTATATGACGAGAAAAGGTGAACGGTATGGAAAGTCAAGCGCAACAGGGCGGATATTTGTGGGTGCCGGGCGCAACGACGGTTGGCGTCGTATGCGCAGACGGTGTTATTTTGGCTTCTGAGAAACGTGTTTCTTATGGGTATTTGGTTGTGAGTAAAGGCGGAAAAAAGGTTTTCAAAATAACAGACCGGATAGGCGCAGCTTGCGCTGGACTGGTTTCGGACATGCAAATTCTTGTTAGGGAAGTTGAAGCCTACGCAAACCTTTTCGGTTTGGACTGTAACAGGCCAATATCCGTGAGGGCAGCAGCCAAACTCATGTCAAACATACTCTTTGCCCGACGGCTCGCTCCGCTCATAACACAGACAATTGTTGGCGGAATAGACGAAGAAGGCGCTTCGCTTTATGTTTTGGACATTTTAGGTTCAGTTATACCCGACAAGTATGCGGTTGTGGGTTCGGGCACCGAAATCGCCATGGGAGTGCTTGAGGAAGGATACAGGGAAGACATGAGCATTGAAGAAGCCAAGGATTTGGTTGTTAGGGCGATAAAATCGGCTATAAGCAGAGACATAATGAGCGGCGATGGCATAGACTTCTTATACATAACAAAAGATGGAACACGGGAAGAATCAATAAAACTCTAATGCGCTTTCATGTAAAGCTTAAATTGTTATGATGCGCTACTGCCAAAACGGTGGAAAAACCACATTGCCATTTGAACTTAGTTTAGAAGAAGGAAAATTTCTAGTTGAGCTTGCACGTAAAGCCGTTGAAGAATATTTAAAAAACAGAAAACGCATTAAACCTCCAGAGGGCATTTCGGAAAAACTTTTGAAGCCATGCGGAGTTTTCGTCACAATAAACAGCATACACAACGGAGAAAAAGAGCTAAGGGGATGCATAGGCTATCCATACCCAACAAACCCGCTGGTTGAGGCGGTTATCGACTCAGCCATAAGCTCAGCAACCCAAGACCCAAGATTTCACCCGCTTTCTTTAAGGGAGCTTGACAAAGTAGTTTTCGAAGTAAGCGTGCTTACGCCTCCAGAACTGATAAATGTTGAAAAACCAGCGGATTACCCTCAAAAAATTAAAGTTGGAAAAGACGGGTTAATCGTTGAAAGAGGACCCTTTAAAGGGTTGCTTCTGCCGCAAGTGCCTGTTGAATGGGGATGGGATGAAGAGGAGTTTCTATGTCAATGTTGCATGAAGGCTGGTTTACCGCCGGACAACTGGCTTTTAAAAGACACTAAAATTTACAAGTTTCAAGCCGTAATTTTTGAGGAGGAAACGCCAAAGGGTGAAGTGAAGCTTAAAGCCCTCGGCGGGAAATAGCTTAATGAAAGTTTATTTCGCTCCATGCGGCATCGGTTTGGGTCACGTTGGAAGATGCGTTCCAATAGCAAAAAAACTCCTTGAAAAAAAAGCTGAAGTGTTATTTTCCACATACCGCGAAGGCATACAATACATTGAAAATGAGAAAATGCCATTTGTGAAGGCTCCGCCGATAGGCTTTCAGGTTAAACCCGACGGGACAGTGGATTTTAGACAGACAGCAGCTAATCCTGGACCTTTTTTGGCGTCTTTCACCCTTCTAAAACAGGTTAACGCTGAGTTAGGGGCTATTGAACGTTTTAAGCCTAATGTTGTTGTGTCGGATTCCCGTGTTTCGCCTTTGCTTGCAGCGAGAATTTTGGGCATACCGAGAATCTGCATTCTAAACCAGTTTCAGCTTATAATTCCAAGGAAAAAGCGGTTTCTGCGTTTGGCGAAGTTTGCCGATTTTATAGCGCTTACCCTTATTGGAAAAATTTGGACAAGCGGAAACTTCGTTTTAATTCCGGATTTTCCACCGCCATACACCATATGCGCTGGAAACCTAAACATCCCAAAATTTTATAGAAAAAACGTGAAGCTTATAGGACCAATATTGCCAACACGTCCAGATGAACTGCCAACGAAAGGGGAAATGCGCAGAAAGTTGGGTTTACCATTAAATAAAACTGTCATTTTTGCGCCTATAAGTGGACCAATAAGAGAAAGAGCTTTCTTAACAGCAGCTTTGGCGAAAATTTTGCTGGATTTTCCAGAAGAGTATGCTGTTGTTATGTCGTTGGGTTATCCAAACGCTGACACTAAACCTGCAAGCCATGGTAACGTAACAATTTATAAGTGGATTCCAAACCGCTTTGAATTTTTAAAGGCTTCAGACCTTGTTGTTGGAAGGGCTGGACATGGAACCCTAACGCAGTGTATGTGTTATGGCAAGCCAATGATTCTTATACCAACGCCAAGCCACACTGAACAACTCAGCAATGCAAAACAAGCCGAAACTTTAGGCATAGCCAAAATTATCCACCAAGAAAAGTTAAACAAAGAAAAACTTTTGGAATGCGTTAAACAAATTTTAAAGGATGAATTTTCTCGGCGAATTGAAGCGGTTCAAAGGGAAATCCTAAAGCATGACGGGTTAAAAGCGGCTGTGGAAACAATAATTGAAATAGCAAAGGCAAAATAATTTAGGGTTAAAACAACAAAGTGTTTAGGCATGTTTGTGCCGCGGAAAATTTTGGAGGAGAAGCTTCGAAGTTTGCTTGCGGAAGATGTTGGACAAGGAGACATAACCACGGCGCTGACTGTTCCACCTAAAACCCAAGTAGAAGCGGAAATAATAGCCAAAGAATCCGGAGTGGCGGCGGGAATAGAAGAAGCAGAAATTCTCTTGGAAAATTTAGGCGTTAAAGTTGAAAATGCAGTTGCGGACGGAGAAAAAATAAAGCCAAAACAAGCTTTAATGAAAATTGTTGGTGACGCACAGACCATTCTTTCAGCTGAACGCACAGTTTTAAATTTGATTTCACGGATGAGCGGAATAGCCACAGCCACAAGAAATATTGTGGAAAAACTTAGGGCGGAAGGATTAAAAACGAGGGTTGCATGCACACGAAAAACAGCGCCTGGGCTTCTATATTTCGATAAGAAGGCTGTTTTGGTGGGAGGCGGCGACACGCATAGACTTCATTTGGATGACATGGTTTTGATTAAGGATAACCACATCAAAATTGTAGGAAATGTTGAAAAAGCCGTTAAAAAAGCCAAAGAAAAGGTTTCGCTAAGCAAAAAAATCGAGGTAGAAGCAACAAGCGTAGAAGAGGCGTTGGCGGCTGCAAAGTCTGGAGCGGACATCGTTATGTTAGATAATTTCTCTCCGGAAAAAGTTGAGGAAGCGGTTAATTTGTTGAAAAAGGAGGGTTTGTTTGGAAAAGTGCTGTTGGAAGCCAGCGGTGGGATAACAGCTGAAAACGTTTTGGAATACGCCTCAAAAGGCGTGGATATTGTAAGTTTAGGCGAAATAACCGACAGCCCAAAAACATTAGACATAAGCCTAGAAATAATGACCATTAGGCGCTTCGTTTTGTGACAATGCAAGGTATATTAACGCTGTTTCTATTATTGCCGCTACAAAAAGAATTACGGCGCAAAACGCAATAAACTTGGAGGCGTTCTCAAGTTCACGTTTGCCTTTGCCTTGAAAGATGCGGTAAGTAAGCCACATGCTTTCAGCAATAGCGGCGGAATAAGCCGCAAATTCCAGCCACGCAAAAGGCATTAAAATCAAAATAAAGAGAAATCTCAATGTTGGATTGTACCCTTTAACTGCGGCGTCAGCGGCTATTACATAACCAGTGTTGTAAAACACGTAGCCTCCGAAAACTGGACCAACAAAAGGTATAAACATTATGAGGGTGAGCATAAAATTGTTACCGAAAATAAATTGCAAAAGCGAATCGTGTTCTTTCAAAAAAGTGATGGTTTCCTCAAATTCTTTGTTAAGTTCTTCTGCCTCTTTTTTTTCTATGGGTGTTAATGTTCCCACTGTTGTCATAGCCACAGCAAAAATGAAGATTATAGATATCGTTACTATTCTTTTAATTAACGGTGGAAGGCTTCTCCAAAATGCTGAATCCATTTTTGGTTTTCTCCATTAAATTTTAGGTGTTATTTTTATGGTTCTGAATCCTCTTGCAATTGGGTTTAACATTTCCGTCATATTAACTTTTTTTAAAACTTCGTTTGTGTCTTCCGCGTAGCCCTTAACGTCGTGTTCAGCCATCACAAGCGAACGCAAAAAAACCTTTCCCTCTGCAATTTTATGTTGGCATTTAGACGGCAATCCTAAAAGAACGGTTTGATTTTCCTTCACTGCTTTCTCGCATGTGTACAAGATTGCATGTGCGCCTGCTGTTAACTCTGCAACTCTTACGGGAATGCTGTCTTTTCCGATAGCCAAAACTTCAATTCCATATTTCTGTGTAATTTCGTTTGCGATTCGCCTAAGCTTTGGCAAAATTTTTATGAGGTTACGTCTAGCTTTATTTGAAATTTTCATGTTTGAAAATTGAATTGGCGATAACTGTTCAAGCGGAACAGCGCCTAAGGACATGTCCAAATGCACAGTGTCGGCGCCCACTTTTTCCAGCAGTTTTTTGCAAAGCTCCGCTTCGTGCACCACAACTTCCTGTCCACTTTCAGCCTTTACAAAGATGGGTTCGAATATTCCAGTGGTTGGCTCTTTATATGGTGGTTCAACAAGCACGGCTGCGGCTGCAACAATAAATACGGGTTCAAATTTGCTGTTTAGTATTGCTGAAGAAGAATCCGCTGCGATGATTTTCAAATGATATTCACCTTTACGCCTAACATTAAGAAAACAGGTAGATTTTATTTTTGCTGTTATGCTGTTCTGCCTTTTAGGCACATCCCTAGAATGAATATTTCTGAGCTTTTGGCTCGGCTTGCTTTTGGCTTCACAACCCTAACAATTTCGAAGTGTATCCGCATTTTCTCGATGAAATCGTTTAGCATGTCGCCTTGAAAAACCTTCACGAAAAAGTTTCCAGAGGGCTTAAGCGTTTCCAAAGCTATTTTTAGGGCTTGCTGGGCTAAATCTATTTGGCGGGCATGGTCTATTTCCCATATTCCAGAAATGTTCGGCGAAACATCCGAAATTATAACGTCAGCTTTTCGCGGAAGCAAATCCATAATTTGCCCTGTTGTTTCTTGTTCGGTTATGTCGCCTATTATTGTTCTAACATTTTCTTGTGGAAAAGGCTCTATTGGTTTTAAGTCTACTCCCAAAACAAAACCTTCACTTCCAACAATTTTTCTTGCAGCTTGAACCCAACCGCCAGGCGCAGCGCCCAAATCAACAACAACATCGCCGTTTTTTATGAAATGGTACTTTTTTACAGCTTCGAATAGCTTGTAGGCTGCTCTTGAACGGTATTTTTCCTCTTTTGCTTTCTTGTAATAATAATCCCTTTTTCTATCTTGTATCCAAGCTTTTGGCAAAACTAGCTGTCACCCAAAGTTTCGGGCTCATTTTTAGTTGTGGAGAGAAGCCACTCCGTGAGTTTTTCACAGTTCTGCGGCGAAATAACGCCCGACGGGTCGCATCTGGAATTGTCTTGGCACATCAAGCATGGAACATCCATTATTGAATCTATTGATGCTGGAAGCCTTCGAGGATAAAGCCTATAAGTCCAACGTCCATCCCGCAGTTCCCGCTCTCGCCTGATAAGCTTTTTCTCTTCAAGTTTCATGGCTATGCGAGAGCCTTCTCTACTGCTTGCCCCAAGCTTACGCCAAAGCTCAGATTGGAGTATACCCTCAAAACCCGTGTTTAATATATACTGCAAAGCTTTTTGTTCCAAGTCGTTGCGTTTCGGCATTTTCGATTCGTCTCTATCTTCTATATCGATATATACACGGTTTTAAAATAAAAATGTGTAGCTGGAGTTTATAAAAAACGTTATGGAAGAATTGAAGGCATGAGCATAGGAAAAAGGGGCAAAGCCTACTGCTTAGGAATTGAATCCACAGCAGACGACTTCAGTGTCGGAATAGCCGCTTTCAACGGCGAAATTTTAGCCAACATAATAAGCGCTTATGTTCCAGAAAAAGGCGGCATCCACCCAAGAGAAGCGGCGAGACACCACGCGGAAGTGGCGAACAAAGTTTTAGAAGAGGCTTTCCGAAAGGCTGGAATAAAACCGCAGGATTTGTCAGTTATCGCCTTTTCGCAGGGTCCAGGACTTGGTCCGTGTCTCCGCACAGGGGCAACCGTAGCCCGTGCATTAGCAGCTTACCTGCGCATTCCGTTGGTGGGCGTTAACCACTGTGTGGCGCACATTGAAATTGGAAGGTTAATAAGGAAAGCCGGAGACCCTGTTACGCTTTATGTTTCAGGCGGAAACACCATTGTTTCAGCTTTTGATTCTGGGCGTTACAGGGTTTTCGGCGAAACGTTGGACATAGCCCTTGGAAACTGCTTAGACGCTTTTGCAATAGAGGTTGGGCTTCGCCAAAAATCAGGCGTGCCGCTCGGAGCGGTTGTTGAAGAGCTTGCCGCGAAAGGTGAAAAGCTGATTGCGTTGCCATACACAGTCAAAGGTATGGACACGGCGTTCAGCGGATTATTAACAGCAGCAATAAACCACTTCAAAAAAGGCGATTGTAGGCTTGAGGATTTATGTTACAGCCTTCAAGAAACAGCTTTTTCAATGGTTACGGAAATCACTGAAAGGGCTTTAGCCCACACGGAGAAAAAAGAGGTTTTATTAACGGGCGGAGTTGCCGCAAACAAGAGATTACAAGCCATGGTTGAAGCCATAGCCGAAGAACACAACGCGCGGTTCTGTGTCGTGCCAAAAGAGTTTGCCGTCGACAACGGTGCCATGATTGCTTGGACAGGCGTTTTAGCCTACAAACACGGTTTGACTACGCCAATCGAAGAAAGCTTTGTTAGGCTGAGGTGGCGCCTCGACGAGGTTGAAGTTCCATGGATAAAATAAAAGCTGTTTTGCTCAAGAAGGGAGCAGAAGCCAGCCTTTACCTTGCGGATTGGCACAACAGAAAAGTGGTTATTAAAAGGCGGTTGCCCAAAAAATATCGTCCAGCTTTGTTGGATGAGCAGATTCGCATTTACAGAACAATCCATGAACCGCAACTGATGCATGAAGCAAAAAAGGCTGGAGTGCCAACGCCAACAATTTTCTTGGTTGACGTTGAAAACTCCACAATAATAATGGAGTTCATCGAAGGAAAACAAGTGAAACAGCTTTTAAGCGAAGTTTCAGAAAAAGAAAGGATAAGCCTATGCCTAAAAATCGGCGAGTTAATAGGAAAACTGCACAAAAACGGGATAATCCACGGCGATTTAACAACATCAAACATGATTATGAATTCGGAAGGAAAAATTTTCTTTGTGGATTTCGGGTTAGGCGAAAAAACATTTGATTTAGAAGCCAGAGGCGTTGATTTACACCTAATGAAAAGAGCCTTACAAAGCACGCATTTCCGCTTCGCAGAGGAATGCTTCAAAAACGTAGTGGCGGGCTACTCAAAAATTTTCGACGCTGAAAACGTGAAAAACATTTTAGATAGGATAAGGGAAATAGAAAGACGTGGCAGATATGTCGCAGAAAGAAAAAGCAAATAACTTCCAATTAAAAGGCAAGGTGATATTTTTTGCAACAAACAACTACAACAAATTCAACGAAGCCCGCAAAATACTGGCGGAATATAAAATAGCCGTGGGTATGCTTAGAGTTAAATCATTGGAAATTCAAAGCGAAAACCTAGAAGAAATTGCAAAAGCAAGCGTTTTAGACGCCTTTAAAAAGTGCAATCTGCCAATCATAGTGGAAGATGCAGGCTTATTCATAGAATCCCTAAACGGTTTTCCAGGGCCATACGCCTCTTACGTTTACCAGTCTATAGGAAATGAAGGCGTTTTGAGGCTTATGGAGAATAAAGAAAACAGAAACGCCAAGTTCCAGTCAGTGATAGCCTATCACTCACAAGAACTGAAGGAACCACTCATTTTTAAGGGAGAAGTTCCTGGCAGAATAACAAGGGAAAAACATCGTGGAAACTCTGGTTTCGGTTTTGACCCAATTTTTGAACCCTTAGGCGGAAACGGGAAAACTTTTGCTGAAATGACTGTTGAAGAAAAGAATAGGTTTTCTCACAGAGCCAAAGCCCTAAAAAAGTTTGCTGAGTGGTACAGCGGAAAAAATGAAAAGCCACAAGTCTAACAGTTTGTTAGGAGAGTGGTTATGGTTGAATGAGCAAAATCAGTTGTCTGTGCCAAAAGAAGTGTCAATAGCACCCAACGAAAAAATTCTTATGGTGCTTGGAAGAAGCTACATATCCTACGTTACGGTTGCAACAATCGGGCTTATCTTGCTTGGAATAATTTTGACAATCACAAGCTTCTCTATTCCGCCAGAACATGAATGGGTTATACTTCCTTTACTCATATTTTACCTTCTAGTTCTTCCACCACTTATATATGGGTTGGGCTATGTTTACGTTAAGGGGCACCGCTACATAATCACAAACGAAAGAATAATCATGTTCAGAAAATTTATAGGCATACTCATGCGAACAGTCACACACGACAAAATAACAGACCTAATCGTAAATCAAGGACCAATCGGTAGGCTTTGCAACTACGGAAGGGTTTCCCCGATAACAGCGGGAATGATAATGCCAATGGGCGCAGCCATATTCTCCATTTCAGGCGTACGTAACCCATACCAAGTCAGAGACAGCATAGCAAAACTGGTGAAGGAAAAGCAGACAGGGGAGCAATAAAGGCTGATGGATGCCGAGAAGCGCCTTCCGCCACAAGTGTCGCTGCTCCAAAACGAAAAAGTTATAATGCCGCTACGGAGACGCTACACATCAATTCTCACGTCAATTTTATCCTTCATCGCCACAGCATTTTTAGTGAGCCTAAGTTCAACCATCAGATACATTACACAACAAAGCCGTTTCGGAGCTATTTCAACCATAATCATCTATATAATCATAATTGGTTTTGTATTTGCCTTTGGGTTTATGGCTTTGGTTGGATACTTCTATGTTCAAGGACACCTATACATTTTGACAAACCGCCGCATAATCCTATACAGAAAATTCATAACAATATCAGTTAGGGAAATCGCCTACCCAGAAATAACAGACCTCATAATGAACCAAGGTCCAATCGCCAGAATCCTTAACTACGGCTCCATAGCACCATTAAGCCCAGGCGTTAGAGGATTCTACGCAATGCCATACCCCTACACGAGAAGATTCGCTTATGCCAGAGTAGAACTAAAAGACGTGGATAAGCCATTAAAGGTTATGGATGACCTATTTAGGCTTATTCGCACTTGCAAGTCAAAATCGGAATAGAATTCTAATCTAGAAAAAGTGTCATAAAATTCATAAAACTTATAAATAATTAACGCCAATATGTATAATTGCATACTTGGATGTATGTGAAATGAGGAAAAAAGTTTGGGTGTTATTAACAGCGTTAGCAATTGTCTCCTTAAGCGTTTCCGTTGTGTCGGCAGTAAAAGCTTACACCTTGAATAACACTAAAAAGATTTACGTAAGCGAAAGACTTACCACAAGCTATCCTGGGCGTACTACTATTTGTAGCTTTGAAGGCTGGGTAAGAGTAAATGAGGACGGTAGCTACACAGTTCCTCTTTTTGACAGTTCTGGCAGATACAGCGGAATATGCATCTACCACAAAAACGAAAACGACATCGGAGAAGTTGTAAATATAGATTTTGCCCCTGGAAATGGTCCTTGGCAGTACATTGTTGAAGAACCAACTGTGTTTTCAGGGACATCTATCGTAACTGCAGTTTCTGGAATAGCTTGTCTGGGAATAGTTGTCATTAGGAAAAGGCGTGGCATGTGGTGAAAAGCCATGAAAGTTCGGCTATCGCTATTGGCGATAGTGTTGATTCTAACTTTTGTATTAGCAGTAAAAGCTGACAGCTCAGTTAAAGTTGCAGTTTATTTGGAATCTACCAACATTAATGAAAGCGAACGAGCAAACATTATAAAGGCATTGGAAGATGTTCGTATGCGATTTTACAATCAGCTTGGCAAAACAGTTGAATTTGAAATAGTCGGCACATGGGAATCAAGTAAAAACACGGACCGTTCAACTGTTTTGCTTGAGGAGGCTATAATGAAAACAGATGGAATATACGCTAACGAATACAGCAACTGTGACGCTAAAATATGGATTTTCCGCAAAGAAGGCTACACGGTGGCAGTATACATTACAGACCAAGATTTAGATGGACAATCTTCAAGCGGATATGCACATGTTGGACGACGTGCATGTATAGTGGATTACTACGTCAATTGTTGGTATCCCATGGAATGTTTAAAGTCAACAATACAACATGAATTATCACATCTCTTTGGACTAGAACATTGCGATGAAGAATGGTGTGTTATGAACAGCAACGAAGATGGTGACGGTTATACGCCAAGAGAATATTGGTTTTTATGGTGGAAAATAGACGAAAAATGGGCTACTCAATGGGGTTCGGACTGCAAGCAAACGCTGTTGCAAATTTATGATGGCTGTGTGTTATTCCGCAAAAAGGAGGATTATCGAATGGGAATGTATGCTAGTGGTTGTGCTTGGACTGAGGAATATTATAGGTGGAACTTAGTACATTCAACATTGATAGCAGTGTATTATGTGAATCTTCCAAGTTATAGACCGCTTTCGCTGCCATTATTTGGAGATCCATACGGTCATCCAGTAGTAACACTCAACTCATACGTAAAAACGTATGACTAACGTACAGTCCCCCCATTTTTTCCATTCTAAACCTTATTTCTAGACTTAGTGATGAAAACGCTTTATCTTCGATGTAAAAAGGAGCCAGCGCGAAAGTTAAAGGCTGTGGATGAGCCATTAAACGTTATGGATGAAATTTTTAGGCTTGTCCACAGTTGCAAGTTAAAATCGGAATAGGAATAGAATTCTAATCTAGAAAAAAGTGTCATAAAATTCATAAAACTTATAAATAATTAACGCCAATATGTATAATTGCATACTTGGATGTATGTGAAATGAGGAAAAAAGTTTGGGTGTTATTAACAGCGTTAGCAATTGTCTCCT
>JAWCNZ010000016.1:0-39373 GCA_038848005.1 Bathyarchaeia archaeon
AAACTCTTCTTCCGACATCAAGATGATATGTTCAGGCTCTTCTTTGACTGAATGCATTAGCCTTCCAAACCTTTGGCTCTCCTGCATCCTTGAGCCAAAAAGAAAGGCTACTTCTATGACGCGTTCTATCCCTGGAAGGCTTATTCCCTCATCACCCACACGACTGACAACGCACGCTTGGCTTTCCCTTATGATGTCTAGCCTGTCTTTGGTTTCTCCATAAACGAAGGGTATGTTGAAAGCCTTGGCTATTTTCTCGCCCAAATCAAGCCAATCACAAAAAATCAACGTCTTAACAGGTATCTGCAACAGCTCGCCAAGTTTCCGCATCTTTTCACGGTTATCGCTTAAAATATAAACTCTGAAAGCTGGTTCACGCACCACTTGAAGCCTAATCAGTTCTTCCCAACCCATGCCTATTGGAAAGCCGGTTAAAGCGATAATGTAGTTTTCACGCCCATCCTCCCGGTATGGCGAACCACTGAAGCCCATGCGATATTTGGCTCTCAAAGTGGCTAAGCGAATGAACGAATTTGCAGGGAGATGCTGCACTTCGTCCAGCAAAATCAAAGAATATTCGTTGTTCTTCACTTTGTCATAGGCGTGGTATGTGACCACTTCTATTTCGTGGCGATATTGAGGTATGTATTTGGCTATGCGTTCAAGCCACTGTTCCTTAAGCGTCAATGTTGGCACGACAACGAGCTTTCTACCCTTAATTCTCGCGAGAGCATAAATTCCAAATAGGCTTTTTCCGCTGCCGAAAGCCCAGAAAACTCCAATAGCCCCTTTGTTCAAGAACTCGTTCCAAGCGTATTCTTGATAGCTTCGCAGTTTAATTCCATCATAAGGTCTGATGTCTTCCTCTTTTACGGATATGGACATAAAAGGCAAAGTGCCATCTTCGACCATTTGGGCTATAAGCTTGAACTCGTAGCCCTTCTTTATGCGGAGTCTGTCCTCGCCTTCTCGCCTTGTAATAAAATGCTTGTATTTGCGTAGGGCTTCCTCTTGTAGTTCCTTTCCCGTCAGCAACATGCCATCGTAAACTTTGAAAGGTAAGGGCTTTGCAAACTTGAATTTGTCTTCGAGGCTTTGTGGGATTTCGCTGAACCATTTAACATAGCGGTTTACTACGAAGATGTTATATGATTTTGTTGAGCGTTCAAGCCAGCCGATCTGAAAGTCAAGCCATTTTGGCGCTATGACATACCATTCATTAGCCCTTTTAGGAATAATAACGTAAGGCTCTTCAAAGAAGGATTCCAAAAACTCCTTTCGCACTTGACTAAAGCGAAACAACTCCATTTTACGTTCAAAATCGTTGCGAATTTGAGACTGCAAAACATCAATTGAATGTTTCAACTCATCTAGCTTAGCCAAAGCCTCCATGACGCTTTTACGAACCAAAACAGTGTCGAATTCACTCATGCCTTGGCCTCCAACAGCAAAGTGTAAACAGGTCCCAAGACAACGAGATGCCTTAAAGGAAGATGCACCCTCAACGATCCAGAAACCTCCAAACGAACAACCCTATCAGCTCTAAACCCCAAAAGCATCAAATCCTCAAAACAAAAACGACACACCCTCAACACACGCTCATCCCTCCCAAAAAACAAGGCAAAATCAGCCCCATGACCCATCACAGAAAAACAAAGCATACACTTAAACAACTAAAACAAACCTCCAAAAACAACCACACAAAACAGAAAAAAAGGGAAGATAGAGATAAAGAACCCCCGCTAAACCATACAAACTAACAACTAGGCATAGCTTTCTCCCGGGCTACCAAAACAGCCTACTTTTTAATTTAAGGCATAAATAACAGCGCTGATAACTATGAAAAAGGTGTAAAAATGGGTGAATGCCCAAACCTGCATATAAACTTGAGGGAATGCCCATGCACGTATCCGTGTGATTTGAAGGGTAAATGCTGTGAATGTTTGAGGCATCATAAAGCTCACAGTGAGCTTCCAGCGTGTTACTTTCCGCCTGAAGTTGAAAAAACTTATGATCGGTCAATTAAGAGGTTTCTGTCACTTTATAAATAATGTTAAGTGTTAGCATGCTGTGGATGGATGTGGCGTGAGCAACAGCTTTTTGTTAAAGATGCTTTGTGAATTTCCCTATTTGCCGAGTTCGCTTTCTGTGATTGACGTTGCCCTAAACCTCGCCGATTTTAAGCCGAATGATGTTTTTGCAGATTTGGGATGTGGAGATGGCGCTGTATTGATTAGAGCGGCGAAGCGTTTTGGAGTTTTTAGTGTGGGTTTTGAAGTTGACCGTAAACTTGTTGTGGCTGCTAGGGAAAACGTGCGGGCGGCTGGGTTTAAGCATTTAGTTGATGTGGTGTATTCAGACCTTTTTAGGGTTGACCTTTCAAGGTTCGATGTAGTTTATGTTTATCCACATCCGCTTATCATTAAAAGTCTTTCAGAGAAAATAGTCAGCGAATGCCCAAGTGGAAGCAGAGTTTTGGTTCACGACTACGCTTTGGACGGTGTTCATCCAACCAAAACCGTGCATGTACCAGGCGGAGCATTTCACACGCACACTGTTTATCTCTACAAGTTTTGATTGGTGTTCAGTAGCCAAGTGCCGTCGCATGTTGCCGTGTTTAAATGGCTTAAGCCTTCTCTACAAGTTCCAAATTTCACACCGTGTTTTTCGGCTCTTAACCGCATTTTTTCCATTATTTTGAGCCTTAAATCCTTAGGCAAGTAAATGTATCTGCCAATTTTCTCGCCTTTTTCGAAATACAATGGTTTTAGTTTTTCAGCTGTTTTTGGCAGTTTTAGGCTTAAGCGTTGCCAATTGTCTGGTTTAACCTTGCATGTTGAAACAGTTATGTGCTTAACCCCTATCTCAGCCAGAGTTTTTATTAGATTTTCCGTGTTTTCGTTTACTGTCGGAATTATTGGGTCTATGCGTACGGATGTTGGTATCCCCCTTTCAATTAGAGTTTCAACTGTTTTCAACCTCTTTGACGGCGAAGGCGCATTAGGCTCAATAAGCTTTGCAACGCCATCATCCTCTGTTGTGATTGTTAAG
The DNA here is from genome assembly GCA_038848005.1 of Bathyarchaeia archaeon. Taxonomy (GTDB): domain Archaea; phylum Thermoproteota; class Bathyarchaeia; order Bathyarchaeales; family Bathycorpusculaceae; genus JAWCNN01. The sequence goes on from JAWCNZ010000016.1 coordinate 3,052, forward strand.
GCGACCGTTGACGGCTTTCGCCTCAAAAGGTCAACGTCCCTAACCACTAAATCCGACTTTGTGATTATCTGTATTTTACAGTTGAACTGAACCAAAATTTCTAGGCACTTCCGCATTAAACCCAGCTTTTCCTCCAAGTTCGGATACGGGTCGGAAGAGTTGGCTATGGAAATTAATTCGCCCCTAAGCTTCGCTGCTTCTCTCTTCAATTTTTGGACCAAGTCTTTTTTGGGTTTACAGTTAAAAAATTTTGGAATGTAGCTTGAAGCGTAACAGTAAATGCAAGCATGGTCGCATCCAGTGTAAGGGTTAAAGGTTAATTTAGGCGGGCAAGTGCAAAGTTTTGAACGCCACGGGTCAAATTTGGATATTAAATTCACGTGCTTTCACTATTTTAAACAGGAAAGGAAAGGGTAACAAAAACTATTCGTTCCTTTGCGGAAAACTTGTGAATTTTGGGTATGTATCTCACTTTCATAAATTCTAAAATTCTTTTGCGATGAATGTTTGGTGGATAAGCGGGTGAGCTGTCCGTTAATCGCTTAATACATGTACTGGTTGAATGCACATGTCCGAAGAAACAACCTTAACTTGCCCAAGCATTCAAACTTTCGAGAAGTTGGTTCGAGAAACAACAAGCGATGTTCTGAGGCAAATTTTAGGAGAGAAACCAGCGAAAATAGTTGTTCAATGTTTTATTGGCGAAAACATTTCCTTAACGTGCAAAGGCGATGCCGAAAAAGTTGAGGTCACTTTGCAGAAAATATTCGGCGCAAGCTCGGCTACAATTGAAAATTTGATTCTTAAAAGCTTATACTCCCAATTTGATTTAAAATTTAGGGAAAAGAAAGGCTATCAATTCTCAGATTACCTATTGGAGTTGAAGAGCCATCTGAAAGTCAGCCATTATAAAATGCATTCGAAAATGGTGCATCGTGTGAGGAGGTAAACGATTTCTAATGGATGTTGGAAATGAACTTTTCTGTTCATTTCTACAGAATTTGCGTGGAATAGTCTATCAATTGGATATGAACTTTAAGCCCGTTTTTATTCAAGGCGCCGTGGAGTTGCTTACTGGCTATAAAACGGACGAGTTGACTTCTGGAAAAATAAGATGGGACCAAATTATTCATCCTGATGATTTGGCTAAAATTTTAGGAAAAGATATGGAAGCGTTGCATTCAATTCCGAATTATTCAGTTGAACGGGAATATCGCATTATCCATAGGGACGGGCATGTAAGATGGGTTTACGAAAACGTTAGAAACGTCTGCGACGGTTCAGGAAAGCCCGTTTTAATTCAAGGGATACTGTACGACATAACAGAGCGCAAACAAGCAGAGGAGGCATTAAGAGAATCAGAGGAAAAATATAGGAAACAGTTTGACGAAGCTTTGGACGCCATATTTTTAGCAGATGCCGAAACAGGCATAATCATCGATTGCAACCGTGCAGCGTGCAACTTAGTTGGCAGAGCAAAATCGGAACTGGTTGGCAAACACCAAACAATTCTTCATCCTCCACAAGCAATTGAGGGCGGGTTCAGTAGAACTTTCATGCAGCATCTCAAGGAAAAGGAAGGGCAAATTTTAGAGGACCAAGTTATCACTAAAAACGGTGAAATCAGGGATGTTGCAATCAAGGCGAACGTGTTTGAACTTGGAGGTAGAAAGGTTCTTCAAGGAATTTTCAGAGACATCACAGAACAAAAAAGGTCAGAAAAGGCGTTGAAGGAAAGCGAGGAAAATTATAGGGCGATAATTAATGGAATGAACGATACGGTTTGGGTTATCGGTTTCGACGGAAAATTCATTGACGTGAATGATGCTGCCGTTAAAGTTTTGGGCTATTCAAGGGAGGAGTTGCTTTCTGGAATGGGTCCATGCGACATTGACGCTTCTTTAACAGAGGAACAAATAAAAGAACTCATCAAAAATATGCCAAGTGATAAAATACAAGTTTTCCCAACGACGCACATCACTAAAGACAAAAGAATAATTCCAGTTGAGGTTTGCTCCACACTGGTGAATTACAAAGGAAAACGGGTGATTTTAAGCATTGCACGAGATATAACCGAACGCAAAAAAATGGAGGAGCAACTTAGAAAATACGCTGAACACCTAGAAGAGCTTGTGGAGGAAAGAACCAAAAAGCTTCGGGAAGCGGAGCGGTTAGCCGCCATCGGCGAAGTAGCCGCAATGGTTGGACACGACATGCGCAACCCGTTAACGGCTATTTCAGGCGCCGTTTACTACTTGAAAACGCTATTAAACGCAAAAATGAATGCGAAAATGAAAAAAATGTTTAACCTCATTGAAAACAACATTGAATATTTGGATAAAATCATAAACGACCTTTTGGATTATTCACGTGAAATAAAATTGGAACTAAAGGAAACAAGCCTAAAATCAATTATGAAAGACGCTTTAACTTTGGTTAAAGTCCCCAAAAACGTGCAAGTGATAAATCTAGTTGAAAATAAAATGAAAGTAAAAGTTGACGCACGGAAAATTCAGAGGGTTTTCGTTAACATTGTTAAGAATGCTGTTGACGCCATGCCTAAAGGCGGCAAACTCACAATAAAAAGCCAGAGAGCAAATGGCGAAGTGAAAATTACTTTTGCTGATACTGGAATAGGCATTACAGCGGAGGACATGGAGAAACTTTGGAAACCTCTTTTCACAACTAAAGCAAAGGGAATAGGCTTAGGCTTAGCTATTTGTAAACGTATAGTGGAAGCTCATAACGGTTCAATTTTATTGGAAAGTAAAGTTGGAAAAGGAACAACCGTTACAGTGATTCTACCGATTGAACCGAAAATAGAGAAAAAAGAAGAAGGAGGTGAAAAAGTATGGGTGAAACTGCCAGAATCCTCATTGTCGACGACGACGAAAGCATAAGGACGGTCCTATCAACAGTGCTGAAAGAAAACGGATACATAGTTGACACAGCCAAAAACGGAAAAGAAGCCATCAAAAAATCCCACGCCAAATTCTTCAACCTTGCCCTAATAGACATTCGACTTCCAGACATGGAGGGAACACAACTGTTAACAGCCATGAAAGAAACCACTCCAAAAATGGTCAAAATAATCATCACTGGTTATCCTTCACTTGACAACGCCATCGAAGCCGTCAACAAAGGCGCAGACGGTTACATACTCAAACCATTTAACATGGAAAAACTGTTAAAAACAATTAAGGAACACTTAAAGCGACAAGAAGAAAACAAAAAATACAGCCAGAAAAAAGTTGCAGAATTCATTGAAACAAGAGTCAAAGAAATGAGCCCATAAACCCAAGTTTTATCATTACTAAATGAAAGAAAACCTTTTTAGAAAAGCGCCAAAAGCAATGTTAAAGCGCCGGGGGTGGGATTTGAACCCACGCGGCCCGTTAGGGCCACAGGCTGTTGGGCGCTTATAGGTCTCCAGGCCTGCTCCATACCTGACTAGGAGACCCCGGCTTGCGCATATTTTATTTTGCCATTTATCTATTAGGGTTTTTCTGCGATGAGGACGCGGTAGCCGCTTTTTCTTGCTAAAACGTTAACGTTTCCAAAGGTTTCTTCGAAGATTAGGTGTAGTCTTTTTCCAGCTATTTTTGATTTTACAACCATTTGGAAACTGCTTTTACTGTTCATGTGTTTTGGGGCTTCAGTAATCATGGCTTTTATTTTTTCCATTCCAGCGCTTACTGGAGGGTTTGACAGAATGCAATTAAACTTTAAGTCTTCAACTGGTGTGTAAAAGTGTCCGTGTCTTGCCTCTGCATTTATTACGTTGTTGATTTGGATGTTTTGTTTTGTAAGCCAAACTGCCCTTTCGTTCACGTCAACCATTATGACTTTTATGTTTGGGTTGAAGGTTGCAGCGGCTATTCCAACGGCGCCGTAGCCGCATCCCATGTCTAAAACGCAGCCGCTTTCAGGCAGAATCATAGATTCTATTAGGAGTCTGGTGCCTAAATCAACATGTTTTTTGGAGAAAACTCCTGAAGCGGTTAGGAATTGAAATGGTATTCCACGCAGGTTTGTGCGGATTAATCCAACTTTCAACTTTGATTTCGGCTTTTCCATGAAATAGTGGTTTAAAACTTTTCTGTCCATTATTTTTCGCCGCTTTTCCAACATTTTGGATATACGCCCCTAGCCATAAGCACCCTTTCAGTTTTAGCGACAACGCCATGCTCCATTTTCAAGATTTCTTCTGTGGAAGCCACAGCTTTTGCTAAGGCTACAGCCTCGCCTTTTAGAGTTGATATGGCAACCATCAAGCCGCTTTCTATTCCAGTTTCAAGCGAAACAACGCCTGGCGCTGTTAGGTTTGCTCCGTGGCAAACGGCGTCCACAGCTGAATCGCGTATGTAAATTTTTGGTATGAGCGTTAAGGCTTTTTCCATTGGTTGAATAATTTTTCTTAGGATTTTTTCGTCTTTTTGTTTTTGCCATTCCATGAACCAGTAAGCCACGTCATGCAGCGTTACGCTGTCGCCGTTTTCAGTGAAGGGTCCAGCTCTTGTTCTGCGAAGTTCCTGCATGTGCGCTCCGCATCCCAACGCTTCGCCTACATCAAAGCAGAGCTTGCGAATGTATGTTCCCCCTTCGCAGCCAACTTTGAAAAGAACGTTTCGCCCATCCATTTCAAGAAAGTCTATGTAATAGATTTTTCTTGTTCTAAGTTGACGTTTAACCGAAGCCCTCAACGGCGGTTTCTGATAAATCGTGTCTTCAAATTCGCTTAAAACTTCTTTGACTTTTTTTTCGGTTTTGTCTCCGTGAAGTTTCATGAGACAAACGTATTCTTTGCCGCTGTAAAGCAAAGCTTGAACAATTTTTCTGCTTTCCTCTAACGTTATGGGTAAAACGCCGGTCACTTTGGGATTTCCCCAGCCTTTTTAAGCCTCTAGGGTTCCGCCGTGACCGACGCTTTTTAAGCTGAGGATACGCTTAACCCAAGCAGCAACTTCGTGGCTTGTTGGACCAGCTGGCTTGTCAAGGTTTATGACGCCGTAGCGTATGTACTCCTCAGCTGGGCGTTCTTCGGGTTTACATCCATAACGCGGACTGGTTTTATCCTCAGCCTTAACGAGCAGTTTGCGTTCAACTTCCCACGGTGCAATAGTTCTCGGCATAAACGTGGCTTCACCCAAAATTGTATAGCTCACTAGAAATATAAAAGGGCTTAAATTGGGGAGGTTTTCGGCTTAACCGTCTGCGCCATTTCTTCCAGTTTACCAGCCGCTTTAAGCGCTTCAACGACTTCTTCGTCTGATGCTCCACGGTTAATGGTTATTTTCTCTTGTAGAGGTTCAATGTGGTTTACGTTGGCTCTCCGCCTTTTCACGCCCGTAACATTTTTAGGTCCAGTGACCAAAACAAAGTTTTTGTCGATTACATCAACTATTACGCATTTTCTTCCAGCTTCGCGTCCAGTCAGTTTAACACATATTCTGCCAACTTCTATTGCTGGCATTTTCCCCTCAACCTCCAATTTTGAGAAGATTATAGAAACCGTTAAGAAACATATATTTATTGGTTGCTAAGTCATGAACCTTTCAACGATTTTATAGAGGACGCTTGTTCCAAAAATTAAATTTTCTATTGATATGCGCTCGTCCACGCCGTGCATCATTTTCAAAATTTCGCCGCGGGGCAAATCTGCACGCATGGGCTGAAAACCATAGCATACGCTGCCAGCCCCTCTGAAAAAGCGTGAGTCTGTTCCACCTGTGAGCATTAGAGGTGCAACTGAACAGTTTGGTTCAAACTCTTTAAGCGTTTTAACTATTAAATTGTAAAGCGGCGTGTTTATCGGCGATTCGGATGGCTCATTAGCTTGAATAACTTCGAACTCTAACTTTTCCATTTCAACAATATCCGCTAGTAAATTTTTGATGTATTCTACGGCTTCGTCTGGTGTTTGGCTGGGCAGTAACCTGCAGTCGAAAACTGCTTCACATTCTGATGGAATTACGTTTTCTTTGACTCCTCCATGAATTATGGTTGGAGCTATAGTCATCCTCAACATTGCACGAAACTCTTCGGCCATAGCCTTGTCTTTTTTAGCTAACCTATCCAAAATTTGGTCGCCTAAACTTGGATTTTCAAGCAAAAGCGAGATTTCCTGTTGGACAGCATGTTTTTCTTTGACTATTTCCTTCAAAAATTCTTTCACTGTTGGCGTTATTGTGATGTTTGCACGGTGGTTTCCGAGTTTGTCAATAACCTTGTTTATGCGTAAGATGGCGTTGTCCGCTGCCGTTGGCACTGAACTGTGTCCAGAACTGCCTTTCGCCTTGATTTTAAGCCATAGGATTCCCTTTTCAGCTGTTTGGATTGTGTATGTGTTTTTGCCGTTTGCTGGAATTGCTAAGCCGCCGCCCTCGTTTAAGACGTAGTCCGCCCAAACTTTTTCTGGGTAGGTGCGCATTAGCCAGCCCGCGCCTGCTTCTCCGCCCTTTTCTTCGTCGGCTGTTGCAGTCAAAATCACGTCGCCTTTTGGTTTTACGCCGTTCCTTTTCAGAAGCTTCATTACCATGACTTCAATGGCTGTCATAGACTTCATGTCCACTGCGCCTCTTCCCCAAACAAAACCGTTTTTAACCAAGCCCTCAAACGGGTTTACGCTCCACTCTTTCGGGTTTGCGGCGACAACATCCAAATGTGAAAGCAAAAGCAAACTTGGCTTTTCGCCTTCTCCTTTCAAGCGTGTTATGAGGTTTCCCCTCCCAGGCGCTGACTCCAAAACTTCACAATTGAAACCGTCTTTTTCCAAAGTTTCAGCCAAGTATTTAGCGGCTTCTGTTTCGTTTCCAGGCGGGTTAACAGTGTTTATGCGGATTAAATCGCTTAGGAGCGTTACGATTTCCTCTTCTATTTCCCACAACATTTTGACGCCTTTTTAACATGTTAGGTGGAAGGCTCCAGCCACCCGTTCTCCAGAGTTTAAAAGTTTGTTGAATGTTTGTGTTGCCTCCTTCGTCGGTTGGATAATCAATTTGATTCCGTGAGCTTTTAGGGTGTTTTCCACTTCTGGTTGAACCTTTAAAAGTCCGTTGTAGCCCGTGCCAACCACGAGAACCTGCGGTTTCGGTTCGCTGTTGAGTATAAGCCCCAAATCGTCAATGTATAGTTTGTGTCCTTCCCTTCTCCACCAGCCGTCCACAACCCTTTCTGGAAAAACTATCACGTCGCTTGTGAACCTTTTCCCATTTACAACTATTAAACCGAAATCATAATGTTCTATCAAGTCTCTAACGCCTCCTCCAATTGTGTATCATATAGTATGTTACACCTATTAATAGGCTTAAAGCACCAATAATCCACGATTGCGGCGAAACGAAGAGAATAAAAATCAGTGTTGATAGGCATGTTATTGCTCCGATTACTGGTAGAATTTTTGGGTATTTTCGTTTTGCTGTTTTCAGTTTTAAGGCTGAAATGTTGGCTATGGCATAATAAAAAAGCAGTGCGAAGGTGCTTATGGCTATGACTTTTGTTAGGTCTATTGCGAGAACAAGCAAAATCATCATGGCGCCTACAATCCAAACTGCGTGATGTGGCGTATTATATCTTGTGTGAAGTTTGCCTAAGGTTTGCGGCAGGTCTTTTCTCCTAGCCATCGCATATAGCATGCGGGAAACCCCCATTATTGAAGTGAGCAAAACGCTTGCTGTAGCAACCAATCCGCCAGCTGAAACCAGATATTCGGCGAATGGACTTTTTGCGGCGCTTATGGCATCCTTTAAAGGCGAATTTGAATTTGCCAAGGCTTTTGCCCCTACAAGCCCAACAGCCACGGCGCCAACTGCCAAATAAAAAATTGTGGATAAAAGCAGTGATAACAGCATAGCCTTTGGAACGTTTCTTTTCGCATCCTTAACCTCTTCTGCAACTACGGCTACCCTTGCAAATCCTCCATAGGCGAAGAAAATGTAACTTGCGCCGTATAGAACTCCAGCCTGAAAAGGATTAAACGGCATAAAGTTTGATGGATTCACGTTCAATAAACCGAAAATGCAGAAAAAAGCCAAAATACCCAGTTTTGCTGCCACCAAAACGTTGTTGATTAGGGCTGACTGGCGAATCCCAAAATAGTTAAGAACCGTAAAGAATAGGCAAAGAAACATTGCAATCCATTTCTGATCTGAAGGGCTGAACCAGCATAGCCCGCAGCAATTCCAGTAACAACAAATATGCCTGCGCCGATGATGGCTCCAACGTTTATTGCTGTAGCGTCAAACAAACTTAAAGTCGGCTTAAAAACGGACCGCTTAGCTTTTTCGCTGTTCATGAACACACCATTCTGGATTTGATGTATTTCAAATTTTAAACTAAAGCTTTTCAGATAAACTGGACAAAATTGTTAAAAAGTGAAATGGAATGGGAAATTGTGGCTATCCTAGTGTAGTGAAAGTTTATGGTAAGCGTTACGGGGAAATGGCAAAATCCGAATACATTGCTGAACTTATAAATTTTGCAAAAAATGTTTTGCACGACCCCATTGAAAATTTGGATTGGAAGGAACTGGTGGATTGGGTGCATAGACACCTCAAATATACTAGGGAAGAACTGCCGACGCCCCGCGCTGAACTGCCAGTACAAATAATCCGTCAATCAAAAGGGCGATGCGGCGAATTCGCTTTGTTATATAACGGTTTGCTTTTGGCAAATGGTTACAAAAGCCGTTTAGTAATTGACTGCTCAACCCTCAAGGACAAAACAAAGAAAGCCGCTGGAGACCATGTTTGGGTTGAAATTTTCATCAATAACCATTGGGTTCATGTTGACCCAACCGAAAAAAGAATAAACCAACCGTTGATGTACGCCACTGAATGGAACAAAGATGTAAACTTGGTTTACGCATTAACAAACATGGAAATTGTAGATGTAACCAAAACGTATCAGCCAAACTTTGCGAAACGCAAATAACCTTTTGATGGTTAGATTAAACATGGACAATGAGGAAATCGAGGTACACTGACGCCCGAGCGGGTGATTGCTTTTTCCGCTCCCGAGTCCAAAATTGGCATACAAGCTAGAATTTGCGAATATAAAGAGGGGAGGAAAGTTTTGATGAATTATCTTTCTGGAGACGCTGTGATGTACGCCCAAATGCTTACTAAGACAACTGTTAAGCAGGCTCCGGCAAACCCTGAAACAAGGAACCGCACTTGAACAAGTGCTGGCAGTATGTCTAGGAGTGCTGGAATTACATAGTCGGCTGTGAGTTGGGCTATGATTCCTGCCATGAATCCTAATAGCGCTACTAATCCGAATACCTTTAACCTTTCACCCATCCGAGTTCACCTTGCCTAGAATTCGAATAAAGCCTCTTTTTAGTCTAACTTACACTTTTTTGTTTATCCCTTAAAAACCAGCAACAACACCTTTTATTTTTCCAACTAAAGCCTAAAACAATTTTTGTTTTGGCATATAGCCCTACGTATATACATGCATGTTTTCAACATATTAACAATGTATAAGATGGCTTTGCGCTTTCTCCTTCTTTTCGGAGGAATTAACTTGTCTGAAAGATTCAGTAAAAGATGGGAAAGTAGAAGGGAAGACACGCCCTTCACGGAACGCATAAAAGAGGCTGTGAAGCCACCGGGTCCGTTGAAGCCCCGCTTAGACTTTGCAGTGAGACGTATTGAACTTCAAATTCAAAAGTTAGACCAAGCGTCTGAGCGTTTCAGTCAAAGGGACAAGGCAATATTCGCCAGAATAGTTGACGCCTACACTAAGCATGACACTGCCCGTGCAAACGTTTTCGCTAATGAGCTGGCGGAAATTCGCAAAATGGAAAAGTTAATTATGAATGCAAGGCTTGCTCTTGAGCAGATAGTATTACGTTTACGCACTGTATCAGAACTTGGAGATGTTGTATCCACACTTGGACCAGCAGTCGGCGTATTAAGAACTGTCAGAACAGGGCTTGCAAGCATTTTCCCAGAAGCAGAAACAGAACTTGGCGAGATAGGCAATTTGTTAAGCGGTATAATGATTGAGGCTGGACAAAGTTCAGGGATGACCCTAAACTTTGACACGGTGAACGAAGATGCCCAGAAAATTCTCACAGAAGCCGCAACTGTTGCAGAGCAAAGAATCAAAGAAAAGTTCCCAGAGTTGCCGCCCGGAATCCCAGCTGCTCCAATAGGCGAAAAAGCGTCAACTGAAACCTCATAGCCCACGGGGGAGAGAAGCGCATGTCACAAGACTTTAACCCTTTTCTTTCTATTGGAAAACAAGTTAAAGACGAATATGGGCGTCCAATAGGTAAAATAGCCTCTTTTGCCCTAACTCCAAGCGGAAAATTTGACGCTGTGTTTATAGAGCAGGGAAACGGAAAATTCTTAAAATATCCAATGGAGCACTTTAAATTCGGCAGTGGAGAAGCCACGCTTATTTCCAGAATTAAATCGGAAGTAAATGCCCTTTGCGACCAAATTCCACTTTTGTGGCGCAAAGACCAAGCCCTAAAAGAACTTTTGGAAAAAAAGAAAATTTCGCCTGAACTCTACGAGGAACTTCACAGCAATTTTGATGGAGCATTGACACAACTTAAAAATGAGGCTCAATCCCTCATTGAAGCCATAGATAAGGAAACAAACAGATGCATTAACGAAATTAGAGAGTTAAATTATGCTTTGGTGCATCTTGAAATTGAGCATGAAATTGGAAAAATCGACAATCAATCCTATGGAACGGCTTTCGCCATAATCCAAGAAAACCTTAAGCGGGTAAATGCTGAAAAAAACGATTTGGAACTTATAAAGAACAAACTTGGAAACATCTTGCTGGGCGAAACAATTGAGAAAACTGAAAAAGCTAAGGTGTCAGAGGAAATTTTGAAGGAGAAACCATCTTCTGAAGCTCCTAAGCTTCCAGAGCCGCCAGTAATCGTTTACGTGAAAGAGATAGGAAAGGCAAGCATATAATTCGCTAATGCGGTGGCGGGCGGAGGGAAAAGCCATAAAAATATTTGCTCATCAAACCCCTCCACTCCGTGAAGTGGTTGTAAAATCAATTCAAATGCTTAAAGTTCAACAGAGTAAACTTGAACATGCAAGTTTTAGGCTTAAGGAAAGAGACAAAATACTATTTCAAACATGCATAAACGCCATCAACAGGAAAAACAAGGAAAAAGCGGCGATATGCGCCAACGAAATCGCAGAAATCCGCAAACTAATAAAATTCCTTTACAATGTCGAATTAGCCATCGAACGTGTAATCCTGCGGCTTGAAACAATAAAGGAATTAAACGACATAGTTTTCGACCTCAAACCCGCCTTAAAACTTCTTCAAAACGTTTCACGGCAACTATTTGAAGTTTTACCCGACGTTTCCTCCGAGCTTAACAAAGTTAATGAAGCCATAACCGAAACATTATATTCAACAAAAATAACAGCGGATGAATCGCTAATACCTGTGGATAAGCGGACTCCAGGCGGGGAGGAAATCCTAAAAGAAGTTTCACAATACCTTGAACAGAAACTGAGCGATGAGCTCCCTGAACCGCCCGCTACCCTAGAGGTTTTAGAGCCCGAAAAGGCTCCGTTGAAGGAGATGGTGGCTTTAGCGGCTAACTGTTCACAAACAATCGCCAAGGAAACGGTTGAGGAATACGGTGAAGATCCATCTCAAACTTTGCTTTCCTTTAAGAAAGCTGAAATTAGGGAGATTTCCCTTAAAGTTGAAAAGTCATCACTGGAAAACACGCTTCTTGAGTACATCAAAAAAAGTAATGGAGAAATCGACTTAAAACGTTGTTCAACTGATTTGAAAACCTCTTATGAAGAGGTTGAAAAGGCTCTTGAAAGTTTAGGGGCGAAGGGAAAAATAAGGGTTGAGTTAAAACCTGGTTAAGGATGGGAACATTTTATGAGTGCTTCCCAAGAGCTTGAAAAGGCTGCAACCAACTATGCGCTGGAAGCTGTTCGCTTGGACAAGCAGGGTTCACGTGGTTTAGCCATAACAATGTATCAGAAAGCCATTGAAAGCCTTCTCAAACTTGTTCAGTTATATCCTGAATACAGTCTAAACAAGGTTTACATACAGCGGGCAATAGCCTACCAAGAAAGAATAAAGGCGTTGCAAGGAGCAGCCGCGCCGGCTTTGCCGCCGGAAGAAGCTAAAAACAGCGATGGCAACGTCCAAAGCAGTCAGGGGAAATCCACCTACGAAGAATTGATAGTAACTGAAAAGCCCAATGTGAAATGGGAAGAAGTCGTTGGACTTGAAAACGCCAAAAAAGCCGTGAAAGAAGCCATAGTTTACCCAGTTCAAAGACCAGACCTTTTCCCGCTTGGTTGGCCTAGAGGTATTCTCCTTTTCGGACCACCTGGCTGCGGCAAAACTTTGTTGGCTGCGGCTGTTGCCACGGAAATAAACGCCACTTTCATTTCTATTGATGCAGCTTCTATAATGTCTAAATGGCTTGGCGAAGCTGAACAGAACGTTGCCAAACTTTTTGGTTCAGCTAGGAAATCAGCTGCTGATGGGAAACCCTCCATAGTTTTCATTGATGAGCTGGATTCGCTTATGGGGAGGCATTCAAACGAGGTTGGCGGTGAAGTGCGTGTTCGCAATCAGTTTTTGAAGGAGATGGACGGCATCATAGATAAGGGTAAAAACATTCACGTTTACGTTATCGGCGCAACAAACAAGCCTTGGGATTTGGATTGGGCGTTTATTAGACGATTCCAAAAGCGGATACTGGTGCCGCTTCCAGACCATCATACGCGTTTGATGATGTTTAAGCTTTACACAAGCCACTTACGGCTTGCGCCGGATGTTGACCTACACGAGTTGGCTAGGCTTTCGGAAGGATTTTCTGGAAGCGACATAAGAGACGTTTGCCAAGCCGCACAACTGCGCATCATCGGCGAATTCTTCGAGTCTGGTCAAGCAGCCAACAAAATGGCTAATCCAAGAGCTTTAACAATGGACGATTTCAGACAAATATTGGAAGAACGTAAACCAAGCGTTTCGCTTGATATGCTAGCCCTATACAACAGATGGTTTGAAGCTTTCAAGGCTCTCTAAAACGGGAGGTGATAGGCGGAAAGCTGTTGAAAAGTTGGGTGGAAAGGTTTGGAGAAAACCACACTCTATTTTTGAACGAATCTCCTTTCTCCCCCTTAAAACAAAATCTCCAAACCTCCACAAACCAACTCTAAACGGCTAAGCGCTCTATCATATCTACAATTTTTCCAGCATTTTCCAATAAACTAACATAGGGAATTTTCGCATTCATGTTTTCTATTGGATGAAGCCCCGTGAAAACTAGTATCGGCTCAAAATTTTCAACGGCCTCACTGGCTTCTCCAGCGGATTTCACAACCACAATTTTGTATATGTTCTTGTCCTTGCCAACAAGCAGTCTAAAACCTTCAAGGAAAACTATGTCGTGGCTTCTGCATTTCTGCAAAATCTCCTTTAACGAAAAGTTTGTTGTGTTCACCTTTTCTATGGTGGATATTTCGTTTTGCGCCACGCTTATGACGGTTTTAGCGCCTGAACTGGCAAACCGCCAAGTGTCTTTTCCAGCCGTGTCAATTGTAAAGTTTGGCTCTGGAATGTGCTTCACCGCCGCAATCCTAAAGCCCCTTTTCGTCAATTCTCTGGTTAATGCTTCTATTGTCGTTGTTTTTCCAGAGCTTTTGCTTCCAACAACAGCGATAACCACTGGCTCTTTCATTTCATCTCTTCCCTAAAAATTTCCTCTAACGCCTTTTTGTTTACGTTTAGTTTTTCTGATAAATCCCTAACCCACCTAATATAGGTTCTGAAAATATTCTGCAAGATTTCCGCCTTTTCTTTTTCGGACAAATCCTTTTCCTTTGCAAGCAGTAGGGCGAACCATTTGCCAACATCTGAAAGCCGATAAGCCTTAACCCATACAGCACGTCCACCCCGCTTAACTTTATCCATCTCCTCATCCAAAATTCCAAGTTTAGTTAACACTTTCAAGTTTTCAATAACGGTTTTGTTTGAGTATGCAAGCTCTTTAATAAGGTCTTTCTGGTAAATTTTGTTTGAAACGCCCTGGCTGAGCGCAAACTTTAAAACGTCGGCTGAAGCCTTTGAACCGAAAATTGCACTTAATATTCTATCTTTTTGTTCTGGTGGAAGAAAAACTACATAAGGATGAAATTTTTGATTCATGCTTTTACTATATAACACGCAGGGCGTTTTAACGGTTACTATTTATTCTTTTTCAACCCATCTTCTATACAGCAGAATGCCGATGGCATATAGCCCAATCGCTGAGGCTGCAAGCGTTGTTATTGGCATGAATAACTCGTTTAACGCAATGTTTCTAAGCATTATGTCTCTTAGGGCTTGAGCTGCATAAGTCATTGGCACTACTCTGCCTATTTGCTGTAGATATTCTGGTAGGTAATCTATTGGGAAGTACATGCCTGTGAACCATTGTAGTACTATGCCTATTGTTGTGGCTGCTCCTGAAGCCTCTTGCGGCGACCTTCCGATGCATGAGATCAGCAAGCCTATGGCTATGCCGTTCATTGAACCCAAAAACAGTATTGGCGTTAAAGCGCTTATGTTCCAGTTTACTTTTGGATTAAGCACTAAAAAGCCTAAAACCGCTATTATCAGTATTGTTATGGCTGTCTGCAGTAGGGCGGCAAGTGTTTTGCCGAAAAGCACATTTAACGGGTGAATCGGCGAAGCCCTAATCCGCTTGAGCGTGCCCCTTTCCCTTTCGTAAACGATTGCGCCTGTGGATGCTACCATGCTGGAAAACAAAAGCGGATAACACAACATGCCAGGCAAAATATACTCCTTATACCCGATTTCCTCCCCCTTTACCTTCTGCTCTTCAATGATGGTTATTGGCTCGGTGAAATTTACGTTTGGCAAATGTTTACAATATTCTGTGAAGAAGGTTTTAACGACGTCCCTAATGATTCGTGCAATGTCGGGGTTAGTTTCGTCTACGGATAACAGAACCTGCGCTTTTCCATTGGATAGGAGGCTGACTGAAAAGTTTTCTGGAATTGTTATGAAAGCGCGGATTTCCGTGGCGTTCAACGCTTTCGACGCTTCAGTTTCGTTTTCAAAAATTTTCACGTGGAAAACGCCAGTTTGGTTAAGTCCAGCGGTCACGTTTGTGGATAATTGCATAATATTAGCAGAGTCTAAATTTACTACGCCTATGTTTGCCGTGAATGGAACTTCCCTACCAAAAATTGCTGAGAACAAAAGCATGACAAGTACTGGAAAGGCTATTGTCCAGAAAAGTGCGCCCTTCTCCCTAAAAAACGTTTTAACGTCTTTTACGGCTACTCCAACTATTGGATTCAAGCATTTTCCTCCAAAAGTTTTCTTCCAGTCAACCTTATGAATACGTCTTCTAATGTTGGTTCTAAAACCTCAATTTTTTCGGTTAGAACTTTATTGGCGAGCAGCGTGTTTGATATTTCTGGCATGATTTTCCACGGGTCTTCAGCGAAAATTTGTATTTCGCCGTCTTTAAACGTGTAGCCATAAGGCTTTAATAGTTTTAATGCCCTTTCAGTTTGAGGTTCTTTAACTCTTATGCATATGGATGCTTTTCCGCCTAGTTTTTCCTTGAGCAGTTGCGGTTTGTCTATTGCCACTATTTTGCCCTTATCCATTATGGCGACTCTGTCGCAGAGTGCATCCGCCTCGTGCATGTCATGTGTCGAAAGCAAAACGGTTTTTCCGTTATGCTTAAGCATTTTTATGGTTTCCCAAAACTCCCTCTTAACGTTGGGGTCAAAACCAACCGTCGGCTCGTCCAAAATAACTATTGGCGGGTCGTGAATCATCGAAACTGCAAGATTAGCCTTGCGCTTCATTCCTCCTGAAAGCTCTTTCGCCCTTTTCTTTATGAATTCGTCTATACCAAAAGCTTTTGAAACGAACGCTAATCTTTCCTTAAACTTTTTGGATGGCAATGAATAAAGCGAAGCGGCAAAACTGAGGTTTTCGTAAACACTTAACAAGTCGTAGAGCAGAGTTTCTTGGGGGCAAAAGCCAATTAAACTGCGAATTTTATAGGAGTTTTTGGCTAAATCCAAATCTAAAATTTTTATTTCTCCCTTGTCAAACCTTCTTAAACCGCAAAGTATTTCGATTAATGTTGTTTTTCCAGCTCCGTTCGGTCCTAGAAGCCCAAAAATTTCCCCTCTTTCAACGCTTAAGGAAACGTCATCTAAAGCTTTAACTTCGCCGTAATGCTTCACCAAACCCTTAACTTCAATAACCACTTCATCAACCATCAAACATCAACTTTAATTCATACGCTAAAGCACCCTTCTACTGTTACCTTCACTTAAAAACCTTTCCAATACACATGCAAGAACAAAAGTTAATTAAATAACTACACAATTCACTTTCAAAATGTGTGCTGCGGTATGGACAAGGCGAAATTGCGTGTAACTTTGCTTACTGGAAGAACAATTGAGCAAGGCGTTGGAAAAGAACGTGGAAAAAGTTCAGAGGAGTATGCGAAAAGTGTTTCAGTCTGTTACATGGACCCGCAAGACATGAAAAGGCTTGAGGTAAAGGATGGCGCTAACGTTCAAGTTTTCACAGCCTACGGCTCAGTTGTCGTTAAAGCCCAAAAATCTTTGAGAGCGCCCCATCCCGGAGTGGTTTATATCCCTTATGGTCCTTGGGCAAACGCCGTTGTAGACCCAGAAACACATGGTGTTGGCATGCCCTCTTTGAAGGGAATTCCAGCCGAGGTTGAGCCGGCTCCAGAAAAGCCGGTTTTAGGCTTAAAAGAGCTTCTTCAAAGCCAGTTTAAAAAGGAGTGATGCGCTTGTTGACGTCACCTTAGCCTAGCCTTCCCAAATTTGGGGTAAACCCGAAAGGTTTAATGGTTAACCATTTTCATTTAAAAGTGAACAAGAATTTAAGGAACTGTTGGAGTTTAAATGACCGTCGTTGTTAAGGCTGTGACTTGTCCTGTTTGTGGAAGCCTATGCGACGACATAGAATTGACAATTACGGATGAGCGAATAGTTAAGGTTAAGAATGGCTGCGCCATGTGCGAAGCGAAGTTTTTGGGCTACAACAGCGAACATAGAATTTTGAAGCCTCTTATTCGTAAAAACGGCGAATTCGTTAAAGTTTCGCTTCGAGAAGCCGTTCGAAAAGCTGCGGAAATTTTGGCTGAGGCTAACTACCCAATCCTTTACGGTTGGAGTTCAACAAGCTGCGAGGCTATCCGTGTGGGATTAGAGTTAGCCGAAGAAATCGGCGGGGTAATCGACAACACATCTGTTGTTTGTCATGGGCCATCAATTTTAAGCATTCAAGACATTGGTATACCCTCTTGTACTTTGGGTCAGATTAGGCACAGGGCAGACCTAATCATTTATTGGGGATGCGACCCATGGAGCGCCCATCCACGCCACATAGAGCGTTACACAGCCTTTTCGCAGGGAAAATTTGCCAAAAGCGCTTGGAAAAGCTACATCACAAAAATTAAGGCTTCAACCGTTAAAAAGAAAATTGAAGCTGTCGTTAAACGGTTGATACCGAAAAAAGCGCTTGTTCCGCCTCATTTCAGAAGGGGTCCTCCGCCAACACTTCCGATGGAATGGAGAAAACTTGTGGTTGTTGATGTTAGGAGGACAAAAACTGCGGAAATGGCTGACTATTTCATTCAAGTAGCGCCCAACATGGATTATGAGCTTCTCCAAGCCCTCAGAGCCTTAATCCGAGACCAAGAAATCGAAGCGGATGCTGTTGCCGGCGTTCCAGTTGAATGTTTGGAGGAAATAGCCGATTTAATGGTTAACTGCCGTTTCGGAGCGCTCTTTTTCGGGTTGGGCTTAACAATGAGCAGCGGCAAACTTCGAAACGTGGACGCTGCGCTTTCTTTGGTTCGAGATTTAAACATGCGCACAAAGTTTGTGATTATGCCAATGCGTGGACACTTTAATGTCACTGGCGCAAACGCTGTTTTTACGTGGCAAACTGGCTATCCATACGCTGTGGATTTTTCAATGGGTTATCCACGGTATAATCCAGGCGAAACATCGGTTGTGGATGTGCTGCTGCGCAAGGAATCGGACGCCGCCTTAATAGTGGCTTCAGACCCCGTGGCGAATTTCCCGCGAAAAGCAGTTGAACATTTGGTTGAAAATCCGTTGATAGTTGTTGACCCGCACATGAACGCCACGGCGCAGATGGCTGATGTTGTTTTGCCTTCGGCTTTTGTGGGCATAGAAGCCGCTGGAACAGCCTACCGCATGGACCATGTTCCGCTTCCGCTTAAAAAGGTTGTTAACCCGCCTAGGATGGTGCTGTCAGACGAGGAGATACTGCGGAGAATCCTTTTGGAAGTTAGAAGGATAAAGCGTAAAAAAGGTGAAAGCCGCTAATGGAGCTTCTGATAAAAAACGGTTTTGTTTACGACCCGATTAATGGTGTTAACGGCGAAAAAATGGACATAGCCATCAAAAATGGGAAAATTGTTGAGGAAGTTAACGAGCGCAAGGCGATGAAGATTGATGCTTCTGGCATGGTTGTTATGCCCGGCGGAGTTGACATCCATTGTCACATTGCTGGTTCGGAAGTGAACACTGGAAGGCTTTTGCGCCCCGAAGACCACTGCTGGGATTTTGAGCCTAAAACAGCCAAAACAAGGTCTGGAGTCGGCTATTCAATTCCATCCACATTTACGACGGGCTACCGCTACGCACGGATGGGCTACACAACAATTATGAATCCCTCAATGCCTCCTTTAGAGGCTAAACACACACATGAAGAGTTAAATGACACGCCGATTGTGGATAAAGCCACTTACCCGCTTCTCGGCGACTGGTGGTTCGTCCTCGAATATTTAGCGAAAGGCGAAATCGAAGAATGCGCTAGGCATATTGCTTGGATGATAACATCAACTAAAGGCTATGCAATAAAAATTGTTAATCCAGGCGGGTTAGAAGCGTGGGGTTTCGGCGGCAACGTTACAAGCTTGAACGACCAAATTCCATATTTTGGCATAACCCCACGTGAAATCATCCGCGGATTATGCCGCGTGAATAAGCTTTTAAATTTGCCACATACAATTCACGTTCACACGAACAATCTTGGCAAGCCTGGAAACTACCAGACAACTTTGGAAACCATGCGTTGCGTTGAGGATTTAACCTTTGAAGGCAAACCAGCCATCCACATAACCCACTGTCAATTTTCAGCTTTTAAGGGCGATGACTGGCGGAGGCTGGAGTCGGGCGCTGAGGAAATCGCAAATTACGTGAATGCACGTTCGCATGTAACTCTTGACATGGGACAAGTAATTTTCACGGACACAACAACCATGACTGCTGACGGCCCATTTCAGTATACACTTTATTCGTTAAGTGGGAACAAATGGGTTAATCACGACGTGGAAACGGAAACAAGCGCTGGAATTGTGCCTTTCCGTTATAGGCGCAAAAGTTATGTGCACGCTATTCAATGGTCAATTGGGCTTGAACTTGCCCTACTAGTGAAAGACCCTTGGAAAATTTTTTTGACAACAGACCATCCGAACGGCGGGCCGTTCACCGCCTATCCGCAAATTATTGCTTGGTTAATGAGTAGGAAAGCCAGAGAAAAAACCCTTAAACGAATTAATCCACGGGCAAAAAGCAGAAGCTTTCTCCCATCCATAACCCGTGAACTGGGCTTGTATGAAATTGCCATAATGACAAGGGCTGGACAAACAAAAGCTTTAGGGCTTAAAGGCAAGGGGCATTTAGGCGTGGGAGCAGACGCCGACATAGCCATATACGCCTTTAACCCAGAAAAAACAGACCCCTCCACAAAACCCAAAAGCCTAAAAAAAGCCTTTGAAAGGGCAGTTTACACAATTAAAGGTGGAAAAATTGTTGTTAAAAACGGCGAGGTGCAAAGGCATTTTGAAGGCGCCACCGTATGGCTTAACATCCAAACTTCTGGGCAAACCAAAATTTCCGAGGAAATGAAAAGGCGGTTTAGGGATTATTGGACGGTGGAAATGGAAAATTATCCAGTGCCGGAAAATTATCTTGCAGTTTCTCAGCCAATAAACTTGGAGGCAAAAGTTTAAATGGTTATTTTGCATCCAGCAAAGCCTTTTAGGTTTCCAGTAACTGCCGAATGCATAAACCCCAACGTTTTCCACAGCAAAACACCAGAAGAAATAATGGCGTTGACGGTTTGGGAGGGGAACAAAAAGAAAAAGCTTGGAGAACTCTTCAAAATTGAAGAGGCGGAAAACCCTTTGGAAAACGATGTCATAACCATAAAAGGCGATGTGGGTAAAGTTCGGAGAATAGGCGCTGGAATGAAAAGCGGCGAAATAAGGGTTTATGGCAATGTTGGAATGCACTTGGGCGTGGAAATGCGTGGCGGAAAAATAACAGTTTACGGCAATGTTGACGGCTGGGCTGGTTCAATGATGCAGAACGGAGTCATAGAAATTCACGGAAACGCAGGCGCTTATTTGGGTGCGCCGTACCGTGGAAGTAGCGAGGGCATGCGTGGCGGCAAAATAATTGTTTATGGAAGTGTTGGAAATGAAGCTGGCGCTTATATGCGGAACGGCATAATAAAAGTTTATGGGTGTGCTGGTCAATTTTTGGGTTTCCGAATGCATAACGGAACCATTTACGTTGAAAAGGACTGTGGCGAAAGGGCTGGCGCATGCATGACAGGCGGCAAAATAGTTATTGGCGGATTTTTAGAGTCTGTCTTGCCAACTTTCACGATAGAAGGCATTAAAGAGAAAGTTAAAATTGAAGAGGGCGAAACCGCTGTGGGACCATTTTACCTTTTTGTTGGAGACCTTGCGGAACAAGGCGAAGGTAAACTTTATGTTTCAAAAACGTGGAACACTCACCTAAGCCATTATGAAAGGCTTCTTTAAGGAGAAAAAGCCTTGAAAACTTTAAGCGTTAACCGTTTGGCATGGCAACTCCTAGAAAAACTATGTGAAAACCCAGATTTTTACAACGTGAAAGTTGAAAGGGCAAGCTTCGGCGCAACAATTGTGGATGCTGGAATAAAAGCAAAAGGCGGGTTCCAAGCTGGAAAAGTCGTAACTGAAATTTGCATGGGCGGATGTGGAAAAGCCAAAATAACCATTAGGCGTTATAGCGATTTAACGCTTCCATCCATATTTGTTTACACAGACCACCCAGCAATAGCCACATTAGGCTCACAGTTTGCAGGATGGCAAATAAACGAAGGCGATTATTCAGCTATTGGCTCGGGACCAGCAAGAGCCCTAGCCTTAAAGCCTAAGGAAATTTATGAAGAAATTGAGTACAAAGACAGTTTTGACAAAGCCATTATAGTTTTAGAAATTGATAGACATCCAACTGAAAAGCTTGTGGAACGCTTGGCAAATGCTTGCAGGGTTGCCCCAGAAAATTTCGCCGTAATTTTAACGCCCACCACAAGCCTAACAGGCGCAACACAAATCGCTGGAAGAATAGTTGAAACTGGTATTCACAAGCTTGGCATGTTGGGGCTGAACCCAAAAACGATTTTGTATGCTTGGGGATACGCTCCAATTCCGCCAATTCACCCAAAATTTGCAAATGCGATGGCAAGGACAAATGATGCAATTTTATATGGCGGAACAGCCTATTACATTGTTGAGTGCGTCGATGAGGAAAAACTTGTGGAAATAGTGGCGGAAGCGCCATCTAAAGCATCCAAAGATTATGGGAAACCCTTCATGGAAATCTTCAAAGAAGCCAACCACAACTTTTACAAGATAGACCCAAACCTGTTCGCACCAGCAGTTTTGGTAATAAACAATGTGAAAACTGGTAAAGTATTTAAAGCCGGAGAAATTAACGTAGAAATATTAAAGAAATCTTTAGGATTCTGATTTGGCAATTTTCAAATGTGGAACATAAAATCTGTTGATGAATTCTTTGAAGCCAGTATTTCCAGCTAACGCACCCATTAGGAAACTCATTACGGTTATTTCTATCCACGCCTTCGGAATAACTATTGACACCATAAAACCCATTCCAAATCCATAGACAAACTGGACCATGTATAAAAAGTAAATAATCGTGTAAATGCATTCTGGAATATAGGAGACCAACGTTATAGGAACGGTTAATGTGGAAGGTCTACGGCTGTTATTCACCTTCAATTTTTTATAAAGGAAACCAGCCGTTAATCCAGTTAGAGCTTTTCCAAAAGGCACTCCTATGAGTGAAAGCAATCCAAGCGTGCCAACAACATAGCCAAAATGATACCCAGCATATATACCGCCTAAAAATCCAACAATAGCGCCTATGTATGGTCCGCCGAAAATGGCTGCTATAAAAGTTGCTACGTGAGAAAGGTCGAGCGCTGCTCCACCTTGTCCACCTGCCGCCTCCAACAATGGCGCCATGTTGGTTGAAATTGCCGATAATGTGAGTCCTAAAGCGCTCATGGTTGCGATAAATGCTGTTTGTTTCGAATTCATTTTCACCACACGGTTGCCATGTTACTTTTAATCACTATTTAAGAGTAGCTACTCAAAAATGAGTATGTGCTTTCTGGAAAAATAAATATGGTTGGCGTATAATTTCTATTGGGAAACCGCATTGTCTGAGACCCTAAAATTCTCTTCCATAAGCGAAATTAAGGGTTGGCTTGAAAGTGAAACTAAGGCTGTTTTTACTCCATTGCATGTGAAGGCTCAAAGGTTGCTTGATGAGATGCGTAAAACTCTTGAAAGTCTTAAAGAAGCATGCAAAATGCTTCTGGACAGCAGTGGAAGGGAGATTGAAAAGCGGAACATGAAAACTTTTGGAAGGGCAAGAGCCCTAAACAAGCTTTCACGCCTTTTCCTTGAAAGAATAGAGCAGATTGAAATTCCAGAAAAAGTTTCTTATGAGCGCATGTGCAGTTTCGTTCAGGAAACGCAAAAGGCTTTTTTGGTTACGGAAATTGACGTTAAAAATTGGTTTCCAAGGATTTCGCCCTTTTTCATTTTGGATAGGCGGAAATTCCAGACAGCCTTTGAAAGGGCGAAGGAACAGCTTAAGGAATTAAATGATTTCCTTTTGAGGGAATATGTTAAAACAAAAACTCTTGAGGAAACCTTTCAGTTAATAGGCGATTTGCAAACTCTTGAAGAGCAACTGACAAAATTGGATGTGCAGATAGAAAACCTTGAAAGCGAAAAGGTTTCAATTGAGTGTGAAATGGCTGAAGCACAACGGAAAATAGCTGATTTGAAAAGCCGTGGAGGGATAAGCCAACTAAACCAGTTAGGCATGGAAATTGAAGCCTTAAACAATGAGGTAAAAAAAAGTTTGCGTCACCTTCAAAAACCCTTCATAAAACTTCAGGCTTTGGCTGTCCACGGTGAAGGAAGCAGTTTAACCCCAGAAGAAACTAACAAGCTTAACCAGTATTTGATCAGTCCATTTGAGGCTTTCGCTTCGGAGGAAGCGGGCTATCCACTGTTGAAGCAGATTCTCCAAAAGCTAATGCAAGTGATGGCTGATGGAAAACTTAGACTTAAACCAGACAAGATGCGTAAGGCTCAGCAAGCCATAAACGAAATTTTAAACGGGGATTCGCTTGCGGGTTTGCATCAAAAATGCGTTGATGCCACGGTTCGGAGGAATAGGCTTTCTGCATCAGCGGAAATGGCTGAAGCCAAAAGCCAATTAACAAAACTTCAAGAGCACGTGGAAAGGCTGGAGCAACGTAGAAAAAACGTTGAGTCTGGAATAGGCGTTTTAGGGCGGACTTACAGCGAAACGCTGGAGAAAATCCGCAGTTGCAAAAGCCAAATAGAGAGGGCCATTCTTAACTTCGCTGGAAAGAAAATCCAACTTGAGGCTTAAAGGTTTGCAGACAACCATTACAGAAATTGTTAAGGAAGCATTAGAAATCGAATGTGAAGATTTCGTTCGGCTTGTTGAAGACGTTAAAAGTTTGCTTTGCAAAGAAAACGGAAAAATTGGAAATTTTAATGTTCTCGGCAGACTCGCCAGATTGGAGTCGAAAGGCGAAGCGCTGGTAATCGGCGACTTACACGGAGACCTTGAAAGCCTAATTCACATTCTCAAAGAAAGCAATTTCATACAAAAACTGAACAGCGACAGCAACGCCGCACTCGTTTTTCTCGGCGATTACGGCGACAGAGGCGAATACTCAAAAGAAGTTTACTATACAGTTTTAAGGCTTAAGCTTCTCTTTCCACGGCAGGTTGTTTTGATGCGTGGAAACCACGAGGGACCAGAAGACATTTTGGCTTCTCCGCATGATTTGCCTATGGAATTTCGAATCAAATTCGGCGAAAAATGGGCAAGTGCATACACAAAAATTCGAGAATTGTTCGATTGCCTATACAATGCTGTGCTTGTTGAAGAACGCTATTTAATGATTCACGGAGGCTTACCAGCTCAAGCCAAAACAATTGAGGATTTGGCATACGCCCACGCTTTACATCCAAAACAAAAGTTTTTGGAGGAAATGCTCTGGAGCGACCCAAACGAAACAGTTAACAGCGTTTGCGCTTCGCCGAGAGGCGCTGGTTTGCTCTTCGGAGAAAAAATAACAGACGCCGTTCTCGAAAGGTTCAACGTTAAAATCCTCATTAGAGGACATGAACCATGCATGGAAGGCTACAAAACAAACCACAACGACAAAGTTTTGACGCTGTTTTCACGGAAGGGACCGCCATACTACAACGCTTACGGCGCATACCTAAAAATTGAACTTTCACAAAAAATCGAAAACACAAAACAACTAATTCCCTACATCCAAAAATTTTAGTGTCCCTTTACCGTCAAAAGTAACTTAAAACAAAAAAGTTAAATTTTGATGCTCTAAATAAAGAGCCATAAAATGGTCGGGGGCATTACTGTATTAATGATTTCTGGAAAACCAACACGTGAATTATCCGTAGGCGAAATTCTTTCATCAACTTTTAACCTTTACCTTTCCAATTTCATACAGTTTTTCTTACCCTTCCTAATTGCAGGAATAATTATGGGCTTATCAAACTATGCGATAACATCGTTCTTTACTCTTCCACCCGCTCCAAGCCCAAGAGCTTCCGAAGAGGAGTTGCTTTCATGGATTATTGATTTTCTTTCAACTTTCATTATCATGATGGCTCTACTTTTCCTTGTATCATGGATTGTAGGTACAATAACCGCAGGCACTGTCGTGAAGTATGCTTCTGACCAAATAGAACAAAAATCTTCAAGTCTCAGCATCAGCTTCAAATATGCAATGTCCAAGTTTCCTTCATTGTTAATTGCTCAATTTATCGTTGGACTTTTAGTAGTGGTAGGGCTGTTTCTTTTTATTATTGGCGGAATAATTGTTGCCATAGTTTTTTCGTTAACATTTCCTGCAGTAATTATTGAACAAAGAGGTGTATTCGAAAGTTTAAGTAGAAGCAAAAAGCTTGTAAGCAATCGCTGGATGAAAATTTTCGCCTTAATGTTGATTTTAGGAATAATAACCGTTATTGTGGGCGTTGTTGCCAGCGTATCAACAATACCTTTAAACACAATTCATCCAATAGTTGGTTCGCTTGTTTCAAGCATAATATCTGCCTTTATCAGCCCCATTTTTCCAATTGCAACGGTATACCTTTACTATGCCATGGTTGCCAGGGAAATTCCGCCTCCTCCGCCTCCACCCACCTTTTGAAGCTGAGGTTATACGATAAATTTAAGAGTATACTTTTCAGCTTTCCCTATCGGGGAAGGGTTGTATTTTGAAAGTTGGAATTGTAACCCGAAACGCAAACGCTTGGAGTTCAACCCAACTTCGAGAAGCCCTTACAAGGCGTAATATTCCATATATCTGCTTCAGTTTTCCAAGGCTTGTTGCACGTGTTGGCTATAAGCCTTACCTAAAAGTTGGCAACACAAACATTCTAGAAGAGTTAAACACCCTAATAATCCGTCCAATTGGAAGAGGCTCGTTGGAAGAGTTGGTTTTCCGAATGGATATACTTTATAGGCTTCAACGTTTGGGCTTTTATGTTTTGAATCCGCCTGAGGCTATTGAGCATTGCGTTGACAAATATGACATTTTGGCGATTTTAGAGGAGAACGGCGTACCAGTGCCACGCACGGCTGTAACAGAAAATGTTGATGAGGCTTTAAAAGCCTTTACCGATTTGGGCGGAGATGTTGTTGTGAAACCGCTTTTCGGCTCGCGTGGAATCGGCGCAACAAGGGTTAACGATTTGGAGGTTGCCCACACAATTTTTAGGGCTATAACCTTTTATCACGGTGTCATATACCTTCAAGAGTTTGTGCCTCATGGCTTTTCGGACATCCGCGCCTTCGTCGTCGGCGACCGTGTGGTGGCGGCTATGCGCCGCGTGGCAAACAATTGGAAAACCAATTACAGCCAAGGCGCAAAGCCACAACCCATAAAGCTTGACAAAACTTTAGAGGATTTAGCCCTCAAATCAGCAAGGCTTATTGGATGCAAAATTGCAGGCGTAGACATCTTAGAAAGCCCAAGAGGACCGCTTGTTGTGGAGGTTAACAGCCAACCTGGATGGAGAGGTTTGCAGTCAGTTGCAAATGTTAACATTGCCGATGAAATTGTGGATTTTCTCCTTTCAGAGTTAAAGCGGTAGATGATGGCGAAGTGCGGGAAGTTGAAATTTTAAGGGTTGATGTTTCAGCAAGGGCTGTTCGGAAAATTTGGGATTGCGTGGCTGAGGAAAAGCCTCTCCGCATACGCATAAATAAGGTGGGTTACGCCACTATTTTCTGTTCGCCGACAAACCTGAAAGAGTTGGTTGTTGGACATTTGCTTTCAGAAGGCATAGTGCAGTCAATTGAGGAAATTGAGGAAACAATCATAAATGGAAAGGGCATCTGCAACGTCAAACTGAGGCGAGGCGTTAATGTGGAAAAACGCCTAAACCAGCCAAAGCCGTTTTCACGCATAATAGCTTCAGCGTGCGGCGCAGCGTTGCCTCGCCAATATTTGGGAAGGCTTCCAAAAATAACTTCGAATTTGAAGGTGAAGGCTGAAGTAATCCTAAACTGTGTGGATAGGCTAAACGCGGAAGCAGAAACTTTTAGGCGAACTGGTGGTGTTCACGCTGCAGCCACCTACACAGGCGATGGGCGTCTCTTAGCTTTCGCCGAGGATGTTGGCCGCCACAACGCAGTTGACAAAGCCATTGGCATAACAGCCCAAAACAAAAAGGATTTCGGCAGTTGTTTTCTCGCCTTAAGCGGAAGATTAACAGGCGACATAACCCTAAAAGCGGCAAGAGTCGGCATACCAATAGTGGCTTCTTTAGCCGCAGCGGTGGACTCTGGCATAACAATCGCAAAAGAAACAGGCTTAACACTAATAGGGTTCGCACGTGGAAAACGACTAAACATATACAACGCACCAGAAAAAATCCTACTTTAATGACTCTGCAGTTTTGTTGTTAAAAACTTACAAGACAACAACACAAAAACTAAGTGCCTTTGCCTTTCAGTTTTTCTGTAACTAGTTGGGCTACTTTTGCGCCGCTTAGTAGCATTCCGCCGAATATCGGTCCCATGCGTGGCGTTTGGTCTATGGCGGCTACAGCCATCCCAGCCGCAAAAAGTCCGGGGCAAACTTCCCTCGTGTTTTTAACCGTCAATTCTTCGGCTTTTGATGTCCACATAGATTTTTCGCCTTGAATAGAAATTCCTAATTCTGGAATTTTTCTTGAAGCTACTGCAAGCACTTCGGCGTCGTGTCCCGTGCAGTCTACAACGGCTTTGGCTTTAACAGCCAACGGGTCAACGTGCAATCCAGCCATCGCCACCGACGTCCACTGCACAACCACGCCAACTATCCGCGTGGGTTGTTCACGGTAAATCACGTCGTCAACAGTCACGCCCAAAATTATCTTTGCGCCAGCGTCAACGGCTCCACAAGCCAATTTCGCCATCATATCAGCCGTGTCCACGATGAATAGGCTGTCGTCTAAAGGCTCAAGTTTGCAGCCGACTTCCCGCAAAATTTTGTCTGCTGGCGCTTGCACGACAATTTTGTGAAGTTGCATTCCGCCTCCGCCTATTCCGCCGCCGAAGGACAGTTTCCTCTCAAACACTACGGTTTTCAGTCCAGCCTTTGCAAGGTGCATAGCCGCAGTCAAACCTGAAGGTCCAGCTCCAACAACTACAACGTCTGTTTCCGCAAGGTTTATCCAGTCTTCTAGGGCTTTCCGAATTATTGCCCGTGTTATGGCTTCCTCTTCAACCTCTTTCACGGCTGTTCACCCTTTAGCTTTTGGAAAATAATTTATATTGCCTAAATATGTTTCTTTGTTTGGTTGATATTGAAAATGCGATGTCAAGTTTGTGGAAAAATCATAACTGGAAAACCAGTCACACGGAAAACATGCTGCGTTAACAAGCTTTATGTTTTCTGTTCTGAAGCGTGTTTGCGCAAGTGGAATCAAAACTGGCTTAAACGCCAAATATAAGCTAGCCATTTTCCATTTCCTCCGCAATTTCCACCACAAGTTTCGCCAATGAAACAGCGTCTTTACCGAAAACCACTATCATAGGTTCTTTTCCGATGTCCCCTCTATGATAAATAACGTCTGGAACAGCTCCGAACCTTTTTATAGCTTGGTTTACACCCCAAGGCACAGTTAACCCCTCAACCCTCTTAATTTCTATAGGCTCTTCCATCCGGTCATAAAATGAGATTTTCAATTTTTTGTTTTCCAAAAGCCTAAGCGTCTCCTCAGAAAATTTCAGGTTAACCGCCGCCCTTTTTTCTGGGTTATGCTTCATAATTTCCAGCAGATAACTTGCAAGGTGCGTTGAACATCCAAAACATGGACAACCCACAGCCTTTACTTGACCAACCGCTTTCACCAGTCTGCCTGGAAAAGCTGCAACATCGTTTGGGCTTTCAGCGTATGGAACACTCATAGCCACGTTCATGCCAACTTCAGGCACAAGCTTGGCTGTAACAGGCTTGGACATAAGCAGTTTTCCAGCCTCGTCAACATTCGCCAAAACGCCGTATCGTGAGGCTTCACGGTGAAGCTGTGCCATGGGGTTGACTGGTCCATAGCCTTTGCCAACTGCAAATCCATGTTTTATGGCTGAAACCACAAAATTTTTTGCCTTTTCAACAGCTGTTGGAATATCATCGCCTTTTGCAATTTGGGCTGTGATGGCTGCAGAGA
Source organism: Bathyarchaeia archaeon (assembly GCA_038848005.1). Lineage (GTDB taxonomy): Archaea > Thermoproteota > Bathyarchaeia > Bathyarchaeales > Bathycorpusculaceae > JAWCNN01. Next base: position 32,219 of record JAWCNZ010000016.1, read on the forward strand.
AAACACAGCCTGTTCCATGTGTAGTTTTAGCTGTAAGCCTCGAAGCGCTAAACCTTTTGATTTTTCCTTCATAATAGAGGATGTCAACAGCCTCTGCACCTTCAAAGTGTCCACCTTTAACCACAACAGCCTTCACGCCTAACTCAGAAATTTTCTTAGCTGCTGTTTCCGCGTCTTCTAGGCTTTTTATTTCCATGTTCGCAAGCTTTTCCGCTTCAAACATGTTGGGTGTAACAACAGTGGCTTTTGGCAAAAGAAAATTTTTCAATGTGTTCATGGCTTCAGCCTCCAGCAACGGCGAACCAGCCTTAGCAACCATAACAGGGTCAACAACCAAGGGAAAACCGTACAGCGAAACCTCTTCGGCAACCGCTCTAACAATTTCCGCCGTGTAAAGCATTCCCGTTTTTCCAGCGTTTACGCCAATGTCTTCGGCAACCGCCCTTATCTGCGCCCTAACAATTTCAGGGTTTAAAGGCTGTATAGCCTCAACAGAAAGGGTGTTTTGGGCTGTTATGGCTGTTATCGCCGCTGCGCCGTGAACGCCCAAAGCCGCAAAAGTTTTGATGTCAGCTTGAACGCCAGCACCTCCTCCAGAGTCGCTTCCAGCAATTGTCAACGCAACTGGAATTTTCATAGGCATTGTTCCTCAGCCTTCAACGTTTCCCTCAAAATTTTTATGGCGCAATATTCTGAACACATCGAACAAGTTCCGCTTTTCGGTTTCACTCTACCGTGAATTTTTACGGCTTTTTCAGGGTCTAAGGCATTTTCAAACTGGCTTTTCCAGTCAAGGTTTGCCCTAGCCTTTGCCATAGCCAAATCATGCATTGCGGCTTTGCGTCCAAGCCTTGCAACGTCAACGGCGTGCGCAGCTATTTTCGTGGCTATAACCCCTTCCCTAACATCTTCCAAAATTGGCAAGCCCAAATGCTCCGAAGGCGTCAAATAACATAGGAAATCTGCGCCTGCAAGCCCAGCTAAAGCTCCGCCAATAGCCCCCGCAATATGGTCGTATCCAAGCGCTATTTCAGTCACCACTGGACCAAGCACATAAAACGGCGCATCTTTACAAATGGATTTTTCAAGCTGCACATTAGACGCCACATGGTTTAAGGGCAAATGTCCTGGGCCTTCAACCATAACCTGCACGTTTTTGGCTCTGGCTCTTTCAACAAGCTCCCCAATTGTGAGCAACTCCTGAATTTGCGCCCAATCCGTAGAGTCGAATATGCAGCCCGGCCTTAAACCGTCTCCGAGGCTTAGGGCGAAATCATATTTTGCCGCTAACTCTAAAAGATAATCGTAATTTGCATATAACGGGTTTTCCTTGTCGTTGTGGAGAATCCACGCAGCCAAAAAGGTTCCTCCTCGGCTTACAATTCCCATTAGGCGTGGATGTTTGGCTAAGCGTTTAACGATTTGCATTGTAACCCCGCAATGTACGGTCATGAAGTCGACGCCGTCTTTGGCGTGGCGCTCTACAACATTGAAAATATCATCTTCAGTCATGTGTATGATTGCGCCCTTTTTAGTGGCAACTTCTACGGCTGCTTGATAAATCGGCACTGTGCCAACAGGCACATTAACAGCCTTCAAAATTGCCCTTCTTATCTCGTCCAAATTGCCAGCCGTGCTCAAATCCATAATGGTGTCAGCGCCGTATTTCACGGCAACCTTCGCCTTTTCCAACTCCAAATTTAAATCGCACAAGTCAGGGCTTGTGCCAACGTTCGCATTAATCTTAACACGCAAGCCCCTGCCAATACCAACAGGATGCACATTTTCACGTTGAACATTACGGGTTATAACGACTGTGCCTTCTGCTAAACGCCGACAAACCCTTCGAGGAGACACACCCTCGTCTTTGGCTATCACACGCATTTCTTCAGTTATTTTCCCATTTTTAGCGGCACTCATCTGCGTCGTCATATTTCAACATAACCTCCAAAACTGTGAAAAAGGCTAAAAACTCGCTTTTAAAGAAGTTCTAAGCGTACCATCACTCATCCATTTTCCCTCCGCCGGCATTACCCGGATCAGGTTCTAAGGGTCGACGGCGTTCAGCCGTCCTCTCAGCCGAGTCACAGCTCAGCTCCCCCAAACCCTTGAATAGAATAGGTGTTATTTAGCGTATAAATGTTTTCTGGGACTTGCACTTTTTACCATAAACCTTTTAAATCAATATGGTTCAACCACTATACTGATATATGCGCCTTGTAAGGGAGAAAGTAAAATGAGCAGACAATCCAGAAATATAGTGTTGATTCCATTTCTTGTAGCCGTGTTGCTTTTGAGCAGTTGCCCTGTAAGCGTTGATGCTTCTATGTCTGCAGAGTTACTACTCAGGGAAGAAATTATTTGGACGTCTTCAATTTTACTTTGCCACTTGGCATAACAAAAGATATGGTAGTATCAATAAATGTAACATGGGAGGGCTTCATAGACCGTTTTGACCAAGTATCAGCTGGCGAACTCATGGTTTGGAACAACACAAGCCTCCAATGGGACACGATAGCCACAATTCCACCATCCACTGAAGACATTGTCATTAGCGTTTCACTGCCAAGCAACGACTACGTAGACTTGTATGGCAGAATATATGTTATGGCAATGACATATCTATCATTAACGTATCCCCCGCCAATATTGGCCACGGATTATGTACAAGTGGAACTGGAAGTTTCACTTGGAAACACCCAGGAAATTGCCAACAAAGTTCAATGGATTGTAGGAAGCGACGAACCACTAATCCCGATTGCTGACACTCCACACCCCTACATCTACAGCGACTTATACTGGGTTCGTTGGCCGCATCAAAGTCATCAGTTTTTGCCGTGCAGCCCCCTATGGTGGAAGCAGCCAAACAGCCAACTTGCACTTTATACTGTTGGCTTTAGGCTCGTCAAAGCCAAGCGCATACGCAGACATAGACAACAACCACAAAGTAGAACTAAAAGACATACTAACAGCCAAAACAGCCTTCGGCGGCTTCCCAGGAAGCCCAACATGGGACTTCACATGCGACATAGCCCCAACAACACCAGTAATGGGCAACGGAAAAATCGACCTACAAGACATACTCGAAATAAAGAAAAACTTCGGAACAATATGGATGTAATGGGCCGGGCCGGATTTGAACCGGCGACCTTTCGGTTATCAGCCGAACGCTCCAGCCAATTTTATGGAACGGTGAAGGTGATAGATTTTACTGGGGTATCCCAAACCTTAAAAGTGAAAGTGTAATTGCCAGACGGTAAAACACCCAAATCATAAGTATGACGCAAAGTAAGTATCATTTGTGCGCCTCCCCCTGTCTTCCAATGTTTAACGTTAACTGTTATGTTGTTTCCCTCTATCACCGGGTTTCCCCACGTAACATTATTATATGAATAGTCAGCAAAAATTTTTGTAACGTTGATGTATGACTTTCCGTTTTCGTCTATCCAGTGGATAAGCTCCACCCTAACCCATTTTTCGGCGCCCACGGGAAACCATTCAACTTGGTCCCCCTCAGAACAACTCTTTCTTGGTGTTAGGGCTAGTACGCATCCAAGCGCTACCGCTATAATTCCAACAAGAATAAACACGTAAACAAACCTACGCATACGCACTCACACAGAATAATGATAAGGCAACAATTATTTAAAAATTACGAGCTAACCTAACTCTTGGTACCGCTCAGCAGAATTGAACGTTACAGTTTCCACGATATGCCCCCAAACCTTAAAAATGAATACGTAATCGCCAGACTCTAAATCGCCCAAATAATAGTTGTTAAACGCACACGGAAGACTATAAGGCCTAGTCGGGATAAAGTTTATGGGCTTTGTATATTTCCACAATTCAATGTTAACTTCAAAATTGTTTCCGTTTCTTGTTAATGTTCCCCAATTGGTAACATTCAAATCGCCAGAAACAATCCCTATCGTAACAGTGAGATGTGGCGGTCCATTATCCTTCCTATAAACGATGCATACTTCATCCTCGGAGGGAACATACTGAATCCACTCTTCAACGGAGTCGCCACCAGGTACTGTAAACGCTACAGTTTTTACTGTTTCATTCCAAACCTTAAGCGTGAATGTGTAGTCGCCCGGTTCTAAACTGCCCAAATCATAGGAGTAACGTGGAACAACTATGATTTGTGGAGCAAGCACTCTAACAGCCTTCCACATTTCCGCATTAACCTCTATACTATTGCCATTCCTTACTGGCGTCCCCCAACTAGAAACATGATAACGGGCTTCGGGAAACGTCACTGCAACATACATGTACGAGTTTCCATTCTCCTTCCAATAAGCAAAATCCACCCATTTAGGAACATACTGAACATACTCAACCTTCCGCTCAGAACCTCCATCATCATTATTAAAAATTGGAACTAAACCAAAAACAACAGTCACAACCAAACCTAAAACAACAACCAAAGCAATAATAACATAAACTAACCTACGCATACACACTCACATATATAAATACACGTATCCACTTAAAAAGTTTATGGAAAATCGTACAGAAGAAAAGTTGCCAATAGAAAATACTACATAAAACTTTTATCCTTACTCTAACCACTTCACGAACAATAATAAGCTGAATGAGGAACATGGCGAAGCGAGCCGCAGAATTAATGATGCTGATATAAAGATAAAACTTTTATAAACAAATAACGTTGATTGTTAACTATACGCTGGGAAAGGAGATTTACGCGTGGCGTTTAACAAAAGTTTAAGCCACACATTTGCAACGCTACTAATTACAGCATTATTATGTACATACCTGCTAAACGTTTCTCCAGTGTACGCTGCTCCTTGGGACTTAACCCCACGAGACCAAACCTTATGGATGGCATGTGACCCCCCAGCAAACACTACAGAAACAGAATCCAATTCAACCTTAAGCTGGTACGATAAATGGATGAAATATTTTAACGAGACAAGTAACTGGAATGAATTCGCTTGGGTAGAGAACAACAAAACAAGGCTTATAGTTGGAGTGAACTATGAAAACTCAACATTAAACGAACTGGAGGAAATAGCCAGCAACCACCAAGCAGAAGTTGTCCGGGCTATTCCACTCTGCGGCGATCAACCACCAACAGCATTTGTTGTTGAACTCCCGCTGGAGAAAGTCTTATCTTTTGTTGAAGATATACGCAACGAAAAGTTTGTACGTTACGTAGAACCAAACTTGAAATATAAAGCGTGTTCTGTTCCAAACGACCCAGAATGGAATAACCAGTGGGCACTTAATCTAACAGGGATAGACTGGGCATGGAACATAACCACCGGCAACAAATCAATAATAGTGGCTGTTTTAGACACGGGCATAGATTATACGCATCCAGACCTAGACTCAAACATTTGGCGAAACACTGGGGAAATACCCAACAACTATAAAGACGACGACCAAAATGGATTTGTAGACGATTACTTAGGCGTTGACTTCACAGGCGAAAGGTTTCAATGTGCTTTCCCGTATAAAAGTGGCACATATGACAATGACCCGCTAGACGAGTATGGACATGGGACTCTTTGCGCTGGCGTGATAGCTGCAACAATAAACAATGGAATAGGCATAGCTGGGGTGGCCAATGTGAATTTAATGGTAATAAAAATTGCAAGGTTATTCCAAGATGGCAACGCGTACACCTTTGCGGACTGGATGTCTGATGGAATCTATTACGCAAATAATATGGGTGCAGACATAATTAACGTAAGCTTCGGCGGAGACCTCCTACCCCTTGACAACTATATTATACATGAAGAGGTTAAGGTTGCCTACTTAAACGGAAAGCTTATTATTGCCGGTGCTGGAAACGGCAACACAAATGGAAGGCGGTATCCAGCTGCATATGAGGAAGTTATCGCCGTGGTAGCAACAAACAAAACTGACCAGAGATGGGTGGATGAGAATAATCCATCACATGGTTCGAACTATGGTGATTGGGTTGAGTTAGCAGCACCCGGCGCCTGTCTTCTCACAACAATGCCCACTTATCATGTAACCATGAATGACCATCCATACAATCTAAATCAAACTTATGATTCTTTTTATGGCACTTCTTTGGCTTGTTCTTTTATTACTGGTGTCGCCGCCCTCGTATGGAGCGCATATCCCTACCTTTCAAGAGACCAAGTTAGACTTCACCTAATCCGCACAGCAGACGATTTAGGAGAAGCAGGTTTCGACCGATATTATGGTTGGGGAAGGATAAACGCGAGAAAAGCCCTAGAAACACAACCCACACCAACCCCAACACCACCAACAAGCTTCAACCCGTTACTGGCGGATTACGGTCAAGGCTTTGACACGTATATTATGTATGAGCCACTGTTCGGCTTTGACCGTGCAAGCAACAGCCTAATCAAATGGTTAGGCCGAAACATTCAATGGGTTAACAGCACATGCATAGAAATAACGCTTCGCAGCGGCGCAAAATGGGTGAAAATTTCAAACCAAGACAGCGCAACAATCATTGAACAGTATAGGCAAATAACGGCTGAAGACGTAAAATACAGCTTCATGCTCCACCATCAACATGAGAATTTAGACAATTTCTTAGACGCTTTAGAAGGCGGCTGGGATGGTGGCTTCTTAACAATCGATGCCACAACAATCCATATATACCTAAAACCAGAATATGCCTACAGCCAAACAATATGGCAAACACTAACAAACGGCTACCTAATAGTTCCAGCGTAAAAGTTGCACCAAGAACCCCAGCATAATAACCCGCTAAAAGATTAGTGTTAGATGTGACACCAAAAGGATATACTAACAAATACACCGTGACAGCAATAGCAAAAACGATAAATAAACACTCCGCTACCTGACGAGCCAGCAACCCCAACTTCATACTTTAAAATTTGAAATGTCAAACTTAAAAGTTTATCGTTTCCGCCTAAAACTGTTCTAGAATTTTCTTACAGTAAATCTTATAAAATTTCACAGTGCAAAATTAGGTGTTAGAGGAGAATTAATTTGAAGAAGTCAACACTCCACTTAACAGTTATTTTTCTTTGCCTCTTGCTTCTTTCCCCCGTTTACATGCCTATTCTCGCCCAAACTTCATTAACCGTAAACGTCACCGTAGGCGACTTTAACGGTAACGGCTATGCCGACATAAAATTCACAGTAAAAGACGCTCAAAAC
>JAWCNZ010000017.1:0-29987 GCA_038848005.1 Bathyarchaeia archaeon
GCTTTAACCCAGCTGAAGTTCAAGTCCGCCTAAACTGGGGCAGTCCAGAAACGCCCAGAATTCTATTGGCTGATATGCTGAAAGCCGCGGAACTTAAGCTGATAAGCCGAGATGAGTTCCGTAAAAACGCCATGAAATTCGGTTGGGAATTGTGGGAAAACCCTCAACCCGAAACCTCCATGGAAGCGCAACAAACATGATTTTGCCTTCTCCTTTCTCCCCCTCGTGGAAATGCGTTGTTTTCCGTGGAGGCGGGAAATAAACACTTAAAAGGAGGTGAAAATTGGTGAATGGAGTAAACATTGGTTTAGGCGTTTGTGCAGCTTTAATCTATGCTTTTCTGGGCTATGCAAGCCAAGACAAGCCTTTTAACTGGCGAAAGTTTCTGCGAACCGTCGCTATAAGCGTTTTCAGCGCTCTTGGACTTGACATTACAGGTTTAACATTGGACGTTTACACGGCTTTGGTTGGTCCAACAGCCATCACTGTTTGGTTGCAAAAATTGGTTGACACGGCGAAGGCGTAGGTTATCCGGCTATTGCAGGTTTAACATTCTTTTTCAATTTCCATAACTATTGGACCGATATATCCACATTCTTCGCACACGTACTTTTTGGGGGCAAGCCAACCGTCAAGGATGCTTGACAAGTGCATTTTTGGGCTTCCACATCTTGGGCAATAAATTTTTGATGGTTTTTTGTGTTTCAGCATTCGGAATACTTCACGAACATCTTCCAGCAGTTTCAATTGGGCTTGCTCCTTTCTGTAGTGGTGACGGTTACTGAAGTTCAATGTTTTCTTCTGGGTATCCAAGCTTTATTAGGTATTGCCTAACCTTTTCGCGGTGGTCTCCTTGAAGCATAATTTGACCGTTTTTGGCGGTTCCTCCACAAGCGCAGAAACCTTTAAGCTTTTGGGCTATGTCGTTTAGGTTTATGTTTTTGTCGTTTATACCGTCTATTATGGTTGTAGGTCTGCCGAATTTGCGTGTTTCAAGTCTTATGCGAATCCTTAATTGTTCACGTTCTATTTCGCTGCAGACGCATAAGTCTTTGGGAAGTCCGCATGTTGGACAAATTTCAGCCATGGCACTCAATTTCTACAATATCATGGAAGTATATAAGATTTTCAAATTAACAATCTATATTGAAAGTTATGACACAACGCCCATTCTATGCAGTTCTTCTTTGAGGCTTTCCATGATTTGTCTTAGGCTTTGTCTTTTCTGCACGTATTCATCTCCGCCTATTTTGCCCACCTTAAAGTCTTCGTCTAACTGTTGCAGTTGAGCGTTTATTTCGGCTATTCTCGCCCTTAACTGGTCAATGTAAGAAACAGCCTTTTCCTCGGCGATAACCTCCGATGGGGTTAACGCCATTTTTATTACGCCATCTTCAATGCGGAGTATTCTGTCGGTTGCCCTTGCAACGCTCGGGTCATGCGTCACCATAATTATTGTCTTGCCCAATTCCCTATTCACTTTAACCAAGTAATCCACAACAATTTTTGCGTTAACCGTGTCTAACTCGCCAGTGGGCTCATCCGCCAAAAGAAGAGGGGCGTCATTCGCCAAAGCGGCTGCTATGGCTACACGTTGCTGTTCTCCACCGCTTAACTCTTCTGGTTTGTGATGGGCGCGGTCCGTTAAGCCCACGATTTCAAGAAGTTCCTGTACCCGTTTTGTCCTTGTCCCTTTTGGAACGCCGAGGGCGATCATTGGAAGTTCAATGTTTTCCGCCGCCGTTAAAGTTGGAATCAAATTTAAAGTTTGGAAAACATGTCCAACAATTCTTCTTCTGTAATCAACGAGTTGCGACGGGTGTAAGGCAGTAACCACTGTGTCGCCGACTTGGACGTAGCCGCCTGTGGCTTGGTCTAATCCGCCAATAATGTTTAGCAGTGTGGTTTTTCCGCTTCCGCTCGGCCCTATAACCGAGACGATTTCGCCTTCTTTCACTTCCATACTTAATCCTCTGAGAGCTTGAACTTCAACATTTCCAAGTCGGTAGACGCGAATCAAATCTTTCACTATCACTTTTACGCCTTTCAAAGTCTCACTATCCTCTCCATTTTTGAAATGTACCTTTTTACGAGCAGAATTACAGGGATTATTGCCGACGCAAAAATTAGGATTATGCATGTGGATAGGAGGAGCATTGCGTCTGGTGGAAACGCAATGCGGCGTGTAACAGGCGAATAGGCTAGCGTTGACATGTTAATGGAGGAAATGTACCCTCGCAGTGCAATTAAGCCCACTATAACGCCTAGAAAAACTGAAAAGACCGTTATTGCTAAGTTTTCCGTCAAAAATATCTTTGCCAACTGTTTAAATGCAAGTCCACGTGCGCTCATGATGGATGCTTCACGCCTTCGTTCTTGCATGCTAACTAGGGTTACCAGCGCAGTTGCAACTGAGGCAGCCACTACTGAGAAAACTGTGCCCACACGCAGAATATTTATCGGACCCATCAACACCAAATCACTTTGATAAGTTTCCAACTTCTCCGCCACACACTGCACATTGGAGACACCTTCAAAACCTGAAATGTCAGATGCAACCGCCTTTCCATCAGCTCCCGGCTTAAGTTTCACCAGCACTCTAACTGAAGAGGCACTTATATGCGAGTTTTCGTAGAGGCTTAATGGCACGTAAGACCAAAAGCGTCCCCTATAATAAGGTTGGATTGGCCGGACAACGTACGTTTGCTGGGAGACGGGGGCTTCAGGACCAAAAAATCCAACTATTGTCAAAGTTCCAACCTCCGAAATTACGCTGGCACCCACATTTTTGTTTAGATATTTCGCTATGTCCCACTCCAAAATTATGGTTCCTGTGTTAGTTTTCATCTGCTGAAACGCCGTTGCAACGTCGTTTCCGCTGAACCATTCATTTTCGTAATAGGCGATTTTAAGCCATTTTTCAGGGTCAACAGCCCTAGCTTGTATGGAATAAAAGGAAACGGAAAAGCTAAAGGAATATTCAACCGTTGCTGACTCCACTTGTGTAAGGTTTTCTATTGCGTCGGCTATTCTAGAGGCGTTTGTTGCAGATGTTAATTGAACGCTTATGTCTGCGCCGACGTCGGATTTAATTTTGCGTGTTACGTAGTCTTGTTCACTTGCAACCAAACCGACAAATTGGAAACTGAAACCCAAAATTAAAGCGATTAAGAAGGCTAAGGAAGCGGCTCTCGCCGGGTTTCTCTGAACGTTCCTTGTGGCTAAAGTGCCCAAATCACCCAAAAACTTAGCTGCGCGGGTGACAAGCTCCTGAAACTTTAGGGAACCTTGAATGAAGATTTTTGTGAAGCCCCAAAAGAAAAGCAGTGGTCCAATAAAAATTAGGGCGCCGTCTATCATTACCCAAACGCCGTAGAGGATGACAAGGAATATGTTTGTGAAGGGCGGTCCAGCGAATATTTGGGTGATGCTGGCAACGCCCAGAAGAAACATGGCTATTTTGTATGTGCCTAAAATTAAAGCCAGCCACGGCAACCTTTGCCTATAAGGTTTAGCCTCTTCTATGTATGTGTATTCTCTGAGGGCTTCTATTGGCGGAAGCTTTGCGGCTCTCCTTGATGGGCGAAATGTGGAAAGCAATGTTATGGCTAAGCTGAAAATAACTGTTATGACGATGACATCTTGGTTTAACACGGTTGTGGCTGTCACACCCTCAACGGACATGGCAAACATCGGACCGAATAGAAAACCTAAGCCTATCCCTATTAAGCCGCCTATCACTCCTATTATGATGGATTCGCTTAAAAATAAACTGAAAAGTTGTCTGTTTGAAAAGCCCTTGGTTAGGAGTAAGCCGATTTCACGTCTCCGCAGGTTATACGAAACGTTTGAAACAGTTGTTCCAACGTACCAAGCCACGAAGAAAACGGGAAGCCCCATGGCAAAGAAAATTGATCGCATAAGCGTGCTGGTGAACTGGTACTGCGTAAGAGACCCTTGCAGGTCGGTGTTGGTGCTGGCGCGCATGCCATACACCGCAACCTTATCATTCACTTGACTAGTTGTTCTCTGTATGGCGTTAAGGGAACCAGCAACATCCCATGGATTAATCAGTTTATCACGGTCTAGATAAACCAAGATTTTGGTTGTAAACAAGTCGCTGTAGAGTTTTACATCTAAAAGTTTTGCGATGGTGTTCTCCCAGTCAACAATAAGCAAATTTTCATTACTCATATATAGCGCGTGCATGATTATGGAGTTGGCTTTTTCGTCAAACTTGACAAAACCTGCAACTTTAAGAGGTAAACTCAAGTTTTCAGAAGAATAACCACGCCAATATGTAAAGTTAACCATAATCGTACTGCCCAACTCTATTTTATCTGCTTCTTTAGAGCCAACCCACACGTAAGTTTCATTTTCTCTGAGCATGTTAGCGCCAGACGTTATTATTAACCCATCACGAACACGAGAGTTGGCGGATACTCCTACAACTCCATAATCCAAGTAGCTCATCGTGTTTGAAATAACTTCCACGGCGGTTACGTCTTCAATGCCTGCAATTTGTGAAACTGCCATAGTCCACGTTTCAGATGTTGCAGCATATCCTGAAACGGTGATGTCAACTGGAACTCGGCTTAACTGTTGGAGTAACGCTGCTTTTGCCGTTGTGTCTGCGCCTATGTTGATGCCTGCAAAAAACGTTGAAGCTAAAACCACTCCTAAAAACAGCGCTGCGAAAAGCCCTAAAGAGCGAATCACTCGCTTTACAGCGTAGGAAAGCATAAGCTTGGCACCATTTATCAAAGCAATTGAGGAACCTGTTTTTAAATCTATTTATTAGAACAGTTCAAGAGAGAGCTTTTCAAGTTGATTAAGCACGTATTGGCGGATTTTGTCTGGGGTGGGCAGTTCAGCAACTATTTTCCCATTTTTTATTAATGGTTTGAGCATAGGCTCTGTTTTTCCTTTGCAAATTGGACATTTGGGCTGAGGCTTGTTTAATGGTTGAACAGTGTCTGTTAGGCATTTCGTGCATCTCCAAACCTCTTTTCTACCGCTCATTTTTCCACGTTTTGCACATAGTTTACCGTTAACTTCAACGATGTCCATGGCAAAATCCATCGTAGGCGCATTGCTTAACGCTGTGCCAACGCCGAAGCCTTCAGCTCCAGCCTCGCTTAACTCTTTTATGCTCTCCTCGTTTAATCCTCCAGAAACAAAAATTTTCACATGTGCATAACCCCTAATATCCAGTTCCCATCTAACCTCACGGATAAGCTCCGCGAAGTTGCCTTTTCTCGAAGCTGGAGTGTCAAGGCGAACACCGTAAAGTCGCTCTTTTAGGGTTTCAGCAGCCATTATCGCTTCCATTTTCTCGTCTGAGTACGTGTCCACCAAGGCAACTCTTGGGACGTCTGGAGATATAACTTCGTCAAAGGCTTTCCAAGCTTCGGCTTGGTTTCCGAAAACGATTATCAATGCATGTGGCATTGTTCCAAAAGGTTTTATACCTAAAATTTTTGCTCCGCTTAAGCTTGAAACTCCGTCAAAGCCTCCGATGTAGGCAGCTCGGTCAATCATCGGCGAAACTGCCGGGTGCATACGCCTAATTCCAAATGATATTAAAGTTTTGTCGCCAGCCGCTTTCCTCATTCTCGCGGCGCGTGTTGCCACACCAGACGCTTGACACAATAAGCCTAGCAGCGGCGTTTCGTATAGGCAAAATTCGCCGTAAGCACCTTCTATGCGCATTACTGGTTCGCGAATTCCACGGCAATCTTCATGTCGAAAAACGCTTCCTTCTGGCATGGCATAAACATCCACTTTTACGCCCTCAAATAAGTGGGCAACTTCCTCAATTCCGCAGAGAATCCCCCAAGCCCAACTGTGTGGAAGTTTGCCTGGCGTAACGTCCGCTACGACGTGGGTTTTATCTAAACCCTTTGCCTCAATAATTTGTTTTGTCCTTACGAAGTATATATCTGTAGTTTCGCCCTTCTTTATTTCTTCGTCTGATGCGTAATGGAACATTCTCATTTCAGTGCGCTCTCCAGAATATGAGTGTTAATAGGTTGGATAAACGTTTTAGGGTTCACTCGGCATAAACAATTTTGAGCGCATTTATGAAGGCGACCTCCATTAAAGCGGCGATGAAGAATATGCCGTAAATGTAGGCTAAGTTTTTCATGGAAATGGTTCTGCTTAGGGTTTTCTCCAATGTTAAATAGACGCCGTAACCCTCAACAATGCCTATAGGTGTGCTTATAAGCAAAATCAAATGCAGAGTTTCAATGTTTACTCCGCCGTAAATTAGGGTTGCACCCCTTAAAATACTTATAAAAATTATCACAACTGCGAAGGTTACAGCGAAAGGACGTGGATGCTCAACCACAATGTTTCCATACTTTTCCCTTTTGAAAAAGTTTAGGAGAACCAAATTAACGTAGAAGGTCATACCTAACAATATAAGTGAAACCACGAGGATGTTATGCATGAAAAACATGAGAACAGCCAGTAAATGGTTGCTGAGAATTTCGTTTAAAATTTTGAAGAAAAACATGTTTTCAACGTAAGCCAAAAATAGAAAGAGTAGGAAGGCTAAACCGAGAAAAGCCGTTTTCTTTTTCGCATCCAAAAATTCAGTTCGCTCCTACCGAGTTATTAAAGATATTATCACTTCTATTATGCCAAAAATCAACGCTATGATGAGTATTAATGCCACGTAGATTATGGCTGCCAATAAGCCTACCGCTATTGCTCCAAGCCACCCTGTCTCGTAAAAGCGTTTTATGAGAAGAAGCCATGTGAGAATACTGATAACCAAGGCAAGCCAGCCTGGAATAAACATGAAGAAAATTGTTGAAAGGACGGTTCCTAAAAGCGAAATTAAAAAGGCATCAGACATTAAAGCACGTTTTTTACCGACGACAAGTAACCCTGCAACATAAAAAACAATTGTTAAAACAAAAAGTGAGGCAAAGAAAACGACTAAAAAGAAAACCACTGCTATCAACGTGCCAATTGCCTTTTGAATATCTTCCCACCATGGCTTCCAAAATTTTGAGCAAACGCTCAGCATAAACATTAACAAATGCTTGGGCATCATTCTAATCCCTTTGGTGTTTAGCCCTATTTTTAACTGTTAAAAATAAAAGTTTTGTGAATGTAAATTTCAGGCTTTCTCCCGTTTTATTTAGAAAAGCACTATTCCACCCTTAATGTGGGGTTTGCCTGGGTCTAAGCATTGGATATAGCCCTTTTTCTCTTTTTCGTTTTTTGCTAAACCTAAATTCTTTAAAGCTTATTCCATGGCTTAATGGGATAACATGGAGAGCGTACATCCAAAAGCGTGAATGCAAATGTTGCTGGTTTCTTTGATAACTATTCTTGGCGATTCGATGACTTTTTGTCTCCAACCTTAAACACGGAGCATCTGCCCTTTATCTCCTTAACATTTATAACCAAGCGGTACATGTTTTTCGCCGTTTGTAAACTGTAGTTGGCAAAGGCTTAAAAGTTACTGTGAAGGGAAAATTGAGAATTAGGTGCAGTGTGTAAAATGCAGAGTCGCCCAGCAATAGTTGCTGTTGGACGTACAAGATTTGGGGAGCATTACGAGAAGGAGCCTGAAAAACTGGTTGAGGAGGCTTGGCTTAAAGCTTCTAAAGAGGCGGATATAGAACGCAGAGACTTGGAAGCATGTTATCTTTCAGACTATTTCTTGCCAATCACAAACAAGCTTGGACTGGAAGAAGGCTTCCTTTCAGAATTGACAGAGCTTCACGTTCCAATGGAAGTTACGCGTTCCTTCAGTTCAGCCTTAATAAATGCTTGTAATGCCATCCAGGCTGGAAAATATAATGTTGTTTTGGTTGGCGGCATAGAAAAAATGACTGACCGCTGGGACAAAATCCGCGATGATTTAATGCTTTTGGAAGACCCTTGGAGTTACTATACTGGTTGTACGCCCGAGGCAAACCACGAGCTAATGCTTAGGGCGTACATCAAAAAATATGGGATAACTGGCGAGGACCTTGAAAAACTGAGCATAGCGTTAGCGCAAGTTTCAGTTAAAAACCACTTACACGCAACAAAAAATGAGTATGCACAGTTTCAGAGGCAAATAACCGTTGAACAAGTTTTAAATGCCAGGAAAACTGCTAGGAAACCCTTGGGGCTTTATGATTTTGCGCCGATTTCCGACGGTGCATCCGCGCTTATTCTGGCAAGCGAAGAAACCGCAAAAAAGTTCACAAACAAACCCGTTTATATTTTGGGTTCCTCATCCGCAACGGATTACCTCACCTTTCCATCCAGAGAGGACATAACGCATTTTCTTGTAAGCAAAATAGCCATGAAAAATGCTTTGAAAATGGCTGGCATAAACCTATGGGACATACACATAATAGAACTTTATGATCAATCCACTGTTATGGAGATGATTTCCCTTGAGGATTTAGGGTTCTGCGAGCAAGGTGAAGCTTGGAAAATCATATATGAAAGTTGTCAAGACTATGGGGGCTATTACGAAATTGATGGAAGCAGGCTTTTCGTAAACATGAACGGCGGGTTAAAGGCTGATGGAAACCCTTTGGGGGCCACTGGTGGCGCCCAAATCTTCGAGGTTTTCAAACAGTTAAGGGGTGAAGCTGGAGAACGCCAAGTTAAAGGCGACGAAGCACTGCGGTTTGGATGCGTTTTGGAGCTTGAAGGTTTCGGAACTAAGGGTTACGTTCACATTTTAGGGAGGGAATAACGAAAATGAGCAGTGAACCAATAGAGCGGAGAGTTTCATATTTAGGCGATAGGTTAAGGGGTAGACGCTGTGGAATCTGTGGTAAAGAATATTTTGAGTTGAGGGATTACTGTGGAAACTGCGGGAGAAAAAGCCTTGGAAAAATGGTTGACATAGACCTTTTCTATGAAAAGGGTAAACTCGAAATATGCACGTTTATTAACGAACCGACAAACAGGTTTAGGAAACTTGGCAGCTACATTTACGGCATAGTTTCATTCCATAACGGCAAAATACGTGTTCCAGGAAGGCTTACAGACCGAATAATAACGGAGAATGAAGAAATAGACTTTTCAGTTTTCGAGGGGAGGGAAGTTGTTCCAAGGTTTAGGCGTCGTTACTCTGTTGATAAAAGCGACATTATTCCAACAATTTCTTTGGCTTTCACGTTCGCAGACGAATATTATCCACACCAAGAATACAACGTTACTAAGCCCAACAAGGAGTATGATGCGCCGGGAATAGTTGGCTATGGAGTTTACACTTCAAAGTTCAGAATAAAAGATGGCAGTATGGAACGTTCCATTCCCTTCATTGATGAGGATTCCATAACGGCTGCTGTGGAATCTGGAAAACTCGCTTTAATTCACTCTGGAGTTGCCAACTCGTTGATCGGCAAGGTTTATGTGGGTTCAGAATCAAACCCCTACGCTGTGAAGCCCATAGCTTCAAAAGTTGCTCAAGTTTTAAAGCTCGGCGAAGAAGACGAAGACGTGCAAGGCGTTGACGCCGTGGACACGGAATTTGCTTGCAAAGCCGCCACAAGCATGTTTAAGGATGCCGCTTCGCTTGTCGGCTATGCGAAATCAAAAGTTCAATACGCCATGGTAATAGGCGCAGACAACGCCCAATCTGCGCCAAGGGACTGCCCAGGCGGAGAACTAGACTTTTTCGTTGGGTTCGGCGGATGCGCCTACATCTTCGGAAAAAATGATGTTATAGCGGAAATTGAAGGTTGGTATTCATGCACTTCTGACACACCTGATTTTTGGCGCAGAGACGGCGAACTCTTTCCCATGCACGGAGGAAGATTCACTGGAGACCCAGCGTATTTTAAGCATATCAGAAAGGCAACAAAAAAATTGATGGATAGGCTTAACTTGCAAGTAAAAGACATAAACTATTTTGTTGCTCATCAACCAAACGTTCAGTTTCCAGTTAAAATCGCCAAAGAACTTGGGTTTAAAGAGGAGCAGTATATGCCTTCGCTTCAAGTAGCCAAATTCGGCAACACATACTCTGGTTCTTCTCCAATTGGTTTAGCAGCTGTTCTCGACGTTGCCAAGCCCGAAGAACGCATTTTAATTGTTAGTTATGGTTCAGGAGCTGGAAGTGACGCCTACTCCTTTATAACAACAAATCAAATACTTGAAAAGCGGAAACGCCAAAAGCTTACGGTTAGGTATCAAGCTGAAAACCCATTCTTGGAATACGTGGACTACACAACTTATAGAAGGCTTAAACTGGGAATGTGACAAACTTTATCAGCAACGAGCAATAACTAAAAAGCGGAGTTCAAATTCAAAATGTCCATATGCCAAGTAGCCAAAGTTATATATGCGCCTCATAAAGCGTTTAAGGAAATAATCCAAAACCCCAGATACTTGGGACCAATATTGATATTGATTCTTTTTGCTATTGCAAATAGCGGATTCATGTGCGCCGTTGCGACCAAAACTTATGTGGAAAAAATTTTGCCAGCAGGGACTTATGAAAAGCGAGATGAATGGACGGAAAATGCGACTTTATGGAAAACCAACGGGATGTCACCAATAGAAAATGATACAGACTGCATAAAAGGTGACTATTACGAAATTTTTGGTATAGTTTATTATATTTACGGAGAAAAGAGCATAGAATTTCAAGCAGTTTCTAGCTCCCAAATTTGGATACAACTAAACATTTCTTCTACTCCAATAAACTGTTCTGGAACAGAAAGCTACCAAAACTTGACTTTTAGAATGAAAATAATTGACGTGGAAACTCCGTCAAATGTAAGCCTCTATTTATTCTCAACAAATCCCGAAGACAACTTCTACTATAACCTAACAAGTCAATTTGACGCAGTTAACGTTTGGAAGAACATAACGGTCGCTATTGGTCCAGAAAGTCAAGGATGGAAAAACAACACCGTCAACGCTGACTGGAGCAACATAACAGGCTTAAGGTTGGATTTCACTTGGCAAAATGAATCAAATATAACTTTGCTGGTTGACGGGCTTTTCTTCCATGGTGTTTATAAGTCTCTAATTGAAACGGACGGTGCATATTTATTTATTTTCCCCATTAGCGCTGTTATGCAGTTTATAATCCAATGGTTTATACTCGGTTGTACATTATATGTTGTTCCTAAAATTTTCAAAGTGAAAACTGTTTGGAAACCATGGTTAATAGTTGCAGGTTTCGCTCTCATAGCTGTTGTCATACAGCAAATAATTTTCACGGCAATACATTTTTCATGGTCTAATCTCTACATTTCCCTTAAAACCCTGGGCAAGGTTCCAGGAGAAACTGAAGAGGCTTATTTGCAGAATCTTATGTCATTAGTTACTATTCTTTGGGTTGTTGACAGAGTTGTGTGGGTGTGGATTATTGCCTTGTGCGCTGTAGCGTTTAAATTTACGTTTGAGATTTCTTGGCTGAAAAGTTTCCTTGTGGCTGTTCCGTCTTATCTGCTTTATGTGCTATTGCTTTGGTTACTTGTTCAAGGAGCAGTTATTTTTCTTTTTGAGTGGGAGTTAATAGTAATCCTTTTTGTAGTGGCTGTGTGTATGATTTCTGGTCCTATACTCAGCCGAAGAACCATGGAAAATAAATCCAACTAAAAGAGTAGATTATAGCAAAGCATTCACTTAGCACTAGAATTAAGTTGACATTGGCGTGCAAGATAAAGTTAAATAGGCAATAGCCATGTTCAGTTTTTACTGATTTAAAATGAACGCTTTGCTTGAACTCCGCAATGTCAAAAAAAGCTATCGCATGGGCAAGGTTGTTGTTCCAGCCTTGCGAGGAGTAAGCTTCAACGTTGAGGAAGGCGAGTTCCTAACCATTTTTGGTCCTTCTGGCAGTGGAAAATCAACTTTACTGCACATTATTGGATGTTTAGACCGTCCAGACGAAGGCGAAATACTGATTGACAGTGTTAATGTTCTTAAGCTTGGCGATGATGGGTTAGCTGAGCTTCGACTTTCAAAGATAGGTTTTGTCTTCCAATTTTTTAATTTATTGCCGAGGTTAACGGCTCTGCGAAATGTAGAACTTCCTTTGATTATTGCTGGCGTTTCTGAAAAAGAAGCTGCGGAAAAGGCTGGGGAAATGTTGAGGCTTGTGGGTTTGGAAAACCGCTTGAACCATCGCCCTTCGGAAATGAGCGGTGGAGAGCAGCAACGTGTAGCCATAGCAAGAGCCTTAATTAACAATCCAAAAATTGTTTTGGCAGACGAGCCCACTGGCAATTTAGACACGAAAACCGGTTGGGAAATTGTCCAGTTAATGAGGCGGTTAAACGAGGAGAAGGGGCAAACTTTTGTTGTTGTTACGCATGACCCGCATATTGCGGAAACAGCTGACCGCATAATCCACTTGAAAGACGGCTTAATCGAGGGAATAAAAGAGGCGCCGCGGAGGAACAAACCATGAAGGTTGGCGAAATGTGGAGTATGGCTTGGGAAAACCTAAGGCAGAGAAAACTTCGAACTTCGCTTACAACTTTGGGCGTCATAATCGGAATCACAACGATAGTTGCCATTGCTTCGTTATCTGAAGGCTTCAGGGGAAACATCCGAGAACGTCTGGAACAAGGCTTTGAACTTGAAGTTTTAATAGTTTTTCCAGGCAGTTTCATAACTGGTGTTATGGAGGGTTTCGGCTTCAGCAGTTCAACAATAACCGAAATCAGAAACATAGAAAACGTAACGCTTGTAACACCATTAATAACAATGCCTACGGCGAACCTAACTAATGCGGAAACAGGCGAAAAACTCGGCGCTTTCACGGTTGGCGCTGTAAACTTTACGGAAATGAGCGATATGCTTCCCTTAAGATTTCGCCTTTTAAACGGAACTTTTCCCAAACACGGCGAAAATAATTCGATTGTTCTTGGCTATAAGGCAAGCATAGTTAATGGCACAGTGGTTGCAGACGTTGGAGACACTGTGTCATTTTCGTTGGGTGTTTACACTTGTAATTTTACGGTTGCTGGCGTTTTGGAGAAAGGCGGGACCTCTGGAATAACAAACTTTGATTATTGGGCTTTTATTCCAATTGAAACCGCCCTTGAAATGCCACAGTTCAAAAATAAGCCGAATCCATACCAGATTCTCCTCGTGAAGGTTTCCGACTCGAAAAGTTCAGAGCTTGTTGCCAAAAAAATTGAGGCGCTTTTTCCGCCATATGCAATTTCGGTTTTTGTGCCTTCTGCTTTGATGCGTCAGGTTGATAACATTTTAAATATTGTTCAGATGTTTTTGGTGGCTATCGGCTCAATTTCGCTTTTGGTTGCGGGAGTTGGCATAATGAATATTATGACTGTTGCTGTTATGGAGCGAACCCGTGAAATTGGAATTTTGAAGGCTATTGGAATGAAAAGCCGAACGGTTTTGGGAATGTTTTTGGCTGAGGCTGTTTTAATAGGCGTCATGGGCGGTTTAATAGGCATGTTCACTGGTTATGGGCTTTCGCATGTTTTAGCACAAATTCTATCAGGTTTTATCCAGCAACACCAAGAAACACAGCCAACTCAAATGCTTGAAGCCCAAAGAATCCAATTAACAGCTGTTTTCTCTCCAGAATGGACAATAATCGCCTTTATATTCGCCATACTCATCTGCATAATATTTGGTTTATACCCCGCAAGAAAAGCGGCAAAACTAAACCCAGTAGAAGCATTACGCTATGAATAAACAGTTAGCAATGTTTATATGTTTGATGGGCTTTTTCATGTAACAGCCGTTGCCAAAACCAGTGCCTAAAGGCATGTTGGTTTGTGGTTAAAGGCTGGTTCCGCGGATAGGACGAAAACGTAATATGCCGAGAAGGTTGCCAGAAAAAACAAGAAATGCACAGAGAAAACCTAGAAGACATGGAAGCCAAAGTAGGTTCCGCTCAGCGAGACCGTTTTTCCAAGCGGCTCCAGTTAAGGAAAACCAAGAATTGGAGGTCGTCATTGACGACATTGGAAGCAGAGGCGATGGAATAGCTAGAATACAGGGCTATTTAATTTTTGTTCCACGTAGCAAAATGGGCGAGCGCGTTAAAGTTAGGATAGTGTCGGTTCGGGAAAAGTTTGCGGTTGCGGAAAAAATAGCGTAGGCAAAAGAGAGGATAAAATTTGAAAATTAAGGATTTGCGAAACGGAATGAAGAATGTAAGCGTTGAAGCGAAAGTTATAGAGAAAACTGAAGCTTACGAGGTTTTGTCAAGGTTTAAGGATGAAACCTACAAGGTTGCAGCAGCCATAATCGCCGACGAAACAGGCAAAATAAAATTAACCCTATGGAATGAGCAGATTAACCAAGTGAATGTGGACGACACTGTTAGGGTGGAAAACGGCTACATCACAAGTTTCAGAGGGGAAATCCAATTAAACATTGGAAAATATGGGAAACTAACTGTCGTGTGAAAAAGCGGAACTTTATTAAATGTATGGAGAGGTGAAAAGGAAAATGGGCGAAAGAAGAGGTCAGAGAAGGGGATTTAAAGCCAGAACAGACGGTTTTCCTCCGAAACCAGTTGAGCTTGGAAGGGAATATGAAGTTGACATTCAAGAGATGAGCCGTCGAGGGGAAGGCATAGCGCGGATACAAGGTTTAGTAACGTTTATACCCAAAACTAAGGTTGGCGACCACGTGAAAATTAGGATAACGAGGATAAGCAGAAGGTTTGCAGAAGCTGAAGTTGTCAAGTAAAGGCTACTTTTTCTTGAAGAAAAGCCAGTTTTTGTCGCCTTTAAACCGAATAAGCGCATAAACGCCTTTCAGCTTACTGCCTTTTATTTCCACGATGAGTTTATTTTCTTTCCGTTCTATTAGGCGGTATGTTCCCTTATCCCATATTTCGACTTTTCCAGCGCCGTACATGCCCTCTGGAATTTCACCTTCAAAACTTGCATATTCCACTGGGTGGTCTTCCACTTGAACAGCCAATCTTCGAACGCCCGCTGCGGTTGGCGGTTCTTTAGGGATTGCCCAACTTTTTAATACGCCGTCTATTTCTAAGCGTAAGTCATAATGTAAATGTGTAGCCGCATGTTTCTGAATTACGTATATGCGTTTTTCACTCATTTTGGATGCATCCTAGCTTTATTATATTTTGCCTTTTAGCTTCTGTTAACGATTTTGGTTTAAGTGTCGTCGGTTTTTGCGGATTTTGGACACCGACACCGTGTAAATGTTGTTGTTTCCTTGAAAAAATTAACAATAACATTTGACAGACAGCACTCCATGGCGGCTTTCAGTCTTTAACTTGCAAAGCACCAGCGCCCTTGACCGCTGTACTGGTGTTGTTAACGCCGTAGTGGTGGGGTAGCTGGATTTGAACCCGCTACAGCGTGGCGAAATCTCCAGCAAAATCCCCTTTTTCTGTTTTAGAGCTTGTTTTGAAGGTATTTTTCTTTTGGAGTGAGTTATGCTTCTGATTAGCGCTGATTTTTTGCGGCGTAGGCTTTCTTCTGAGCAGCTTGGGGAGTTGTGTTTGGCTTTGGGCATGTGTTTGGAATGTGGGGGTTCTCTTGTTAGGGTGGAGGGCGAAGTTGTCTGCGTTAAGTGTGGAATGGTTTGGGGCTTTGAAAATGTTGAGGAGGCTATTCCTTTTCCAGAGGAAGGTGAAGCAAGGGCTCTATCTAATGCCCAAGAAGTCGGAGCCCAACTACTCAAGAGTTGGGAAGGGCGCAAAACCAGCGCACACCTATTCATAACATTGCTTGAAACAGGCAAAAAGAAAAAAGCAATAGAAAACAAACTCGAAGAAATAAGGCTACAAACCGCCTCAACCACTCAGCAAACAAACAACACAGAAGGCATATTCCGTTAAACGTTACTAACAGAAGGTGTTTCAGTTTGTTTGAACTGATGAGGCTTTGAACGCTATGTGAACTTTAGAGTCTATGTTGAGTTGCATTTCATTGAATGATCGTTTGGTTATTTGTACTGTGAAGTTTTTGTTTGTTCCGACATTAACTTTTAACTTTACCACATGCCCCATGTTGGATATTTGTGTTATTTTGCCTTCAAAGGTGTTTCTTGCGCTTGAAATAAGCGGGCGTGTTGATAATATAATGTCTTCGGGCGGGATGTGTAGTGTTACATTTCCAGTTTTTTTGAATGCCGCTTCGATCTGTAATCCGTTGCCGATGTCTACAATTGATGTGCCTTCAGCTGTTATTTTTGAAACGCCGTGGAAAACGTTCTCCAGCCTGGCGAAGCTTTTGACGGGTTGTGATTGTTTGCCGAAAATCTCCTGAAATGTGCCTAACAGCTCTATTTTCCCCTCATTAAGAAAAGCCAGTCTATCCGCCAGATTTTCCGCTTGAAACATGTTATGAGTCGTCATAATTATTGTTGTTCTCAATTCCCTATTGATGTGGGAAATTATTTCTTCAACTATGGAGGTGTTTCTCGGGTCTAGGTTTGCAGTGGGCTCGTCGAGAAGCAGTAGTTCAGGTTCGGTTACCAACGCTTGGGCTATGGCTACTCTTTGGGCTTCTCCCCCTGACAACCTCAAGGCATTTTTGTATTCAAATCCTTTTAGCTGAACAAGTTCAAGCACTGCTTTCACTTTTTGTTCGATATTGCACTCGCCCCTAACTTTTAATGGATAAGCCACATTATCAAAGACGCTCATGCTGAAGAGAACTGTCTGCTGGAAAACCATCCCGATTTTTCTACGCAAAGCCGCCCTTTCTTTTTTTGCAGAATAATCTACAAGCTCTCCGTTGAACAATACTTTCCCGCTTGTCGGTTGCTCGAGCAGGTCGAGAATTCTGAGGAGCGTGGTTTTTCCAGCCCCGTTTGGCCCCACTAGGACGAAAAGCTCTCCGCTTTGAACGCTGAAAGTTATGTCCTTTAAAACTTGTCTTCCAGAGTATTCCTTGAAGAGGTTTTGCACCTCAACTTTTGGCATTACCTCCTCGCCCCCTTAAGCTGGACAATGGTTAATGCCAGGTTTATCATAAAAGCCATAGAAAGCAAAATGCCTCCAAGGGTTAAAGCCATTGTGAAGTCGCCTAGCTCTGTTTCGATGACGATGGCTGTTGTCAGCGTCCGTGTCCACCCTCTAATGTTGCCTCCAGTTATCATTATGCCGCCCACTTCCGAAATTGCGGCGCCAAAAGCCGCGATAATTGAGGTTAAAACGCCCATGCGGGCTTCTCTTAGCACCAGCCATGCCGCCTGGGTTTCTGTTGCACCAAGCGATAGGGCTTTCTCTCTAATCGATTTTTCAACACTCCCAACAGCAGACATGGTAACGCCAATAATAATTGGAATAACCATTATGAGCTGTGTTATTATCATGGCTGTAGGCGTATATAATAGCCCCAGCCAGCCGAGGGGCCCAGAGGCGGTCGATAAAAGGTAAACTACAAGCCCCACCACAACAGGCGGCAAACCCATGAAAGTGTTTACAACGCTTTTCAACATGACATCAACGAAACGCATCACGGTTCGTTTCCCCTTAAACTGCCTAAGCCCTAGAAGTGTTCCAACAGGTATGCCTATCAACGCACCTATCAGAACAGCTGTTCCCGAAACCATTAAGGACAGTAAAGTTATGTTCAAAATTTCCTGCCAAAAAGTATTCTCAAACACTGCGCAACCACCAGCCAAGACATTTCAAGCTTAAAAAGAAAAGGGAGACTGAATTTTTAGGGATTTTGAGCATCATACCATACCAGCTCTTTTTCTTGCTCTGGAAAACCCAACATGTGCGCCAGTTCAATTTTCCGCGCTATAGGTTTGAACAGGGTTTCACCCTCTTTTTTGAAGTTTGCTATGAGGTTTTGTCCCTCTTCTGAAATCATCCATTTAACCAGCATAAGCGCTCCCTTATAATTTCTTTGAGGATATTTTTCGGGGTTAACAAGGATTACTGCGTAGGGGTTCAACAGCGCCACATCGCCTTCGACTAGAACCTTCAAATTCGCAAGCTGACTTTTAAACGACAGCCAAGTAGCCCTATCCGTTAATGTATAAGCCTTTTTCTCATTAGCCATCCGCAACACAGTTCCCATTCCAGCTCCAGCTTCCACATACCATATTTGAGTCTTGTTTGAGGACGTCAAACCCAGCCTTTTCCATATGTTTAACTCCAACATGTGAGTGCCTGACTTGTCTGCACGCGATATGAATTGGGCGTTGCCTTTAGCGCCTTCTTCTGCAATTTTGCGGAATGTTTCCGTGGCGTTTGTTAAGCCGCCTATTCCGGCTGGATCATTTGCCGGACCAATTATTATGAAGTCGTTATACATTACGCCAACTCTGTGAACGCCATAAGTGCTGTTTACAAATTCAAGCTCAAGCTGTCTAGAATGCACTAGGACGAGGTCTGCATCACCCCTCTTAGCAGTTTCTATGGCTTGACCAGTGCCAACCGAAATTATGTGAACCTCAGCGGCATGTTTTTCTTGGAAGATGGGCATTAAATAGTCCAGTAGTCCGGAGTCATAGGTGCTTGTGGTTGTCGCCAGCACAATTATCGACTTCTGAGAGTGCATGTACTGTTCATAAGCAAACACGCCAACAACGGCAACAGCCAATGTTATGGTGGCGACCAAGATTTTTGACGGCTTCACCTTAACACCGTTATGTTTCGTCGTATATATCGATACCGCTATGCATTTATAAGCATAACGGTCAAATATTTACTTGTATGCCCACACAGAACAAAGCAAAGCCCACTGCAAAAATTTGGCTCGAATACAGAGGAATACCAATCTTGGGCAGCGGTGGCGCTGCAATACTGCAAGCAATTAAAGAGGAGAAATCCATTTCAAAGGCGGCGGAAAAACTTGGAATGTCATATCGTTATGTTTGGAACTATTTGACTAGGGTTAAAAAAGCTTTGGGCGAGCCCGTAGTAGAGACATTTAAAGGCGGGAAAACAGGGGGAGGCGGGGCTAAACTCACTTTGTTGGGCGAATATCTTCTTAAAGAGTATTGCAGAATTGAGAATTATGTGGGCGAGGTTCTGGGTGATGAAGAATATTGGGAGGCGGTTGGATTGAAGATAAGTGCAAGAAATAGATTAAAAGGCGTTGTTAAAAGCGTAGAGAAAGGCGATGTTGTGACCAAGGTCAAAGTGGAAATCACAGTTCCAACAACAATAACCGCACTCATATCAACCGAGGCTGCAGAGGACCTAAACATCGAAGTAAATGATCAAGTTGAAGCGGTGATAAAAGCAACAGAAGTTATGATAGCTAAACAGAAGTAGGCGCTTCCCAAATTCGTTAATTAGCAGATTATTATTCTTAATGATGAATTGGATACGATTTTAGAGATTTTATGAAGGAAATGGTGGATTACTTGAAGGGCGTTGCAGTTTGATGGTTATAGGAGTTCTTCTGCTGTTTTTCTATAAATTTCAAAGTCACGCTTCGAAAACAACACAAACACAACTTTTTCGAGTTTGTCCTCCCTTTCCAAAAACTCTTTAACCGTTGATATGGCTATGGGACTCGCCTTTTCAATTGGGTAGCCGTAAGCGCCTGTGCTTATCGACGGGAAAGCTATGGTTTTTAGTCCTTTTGAAACTGCAAGTTTCAGCGAGTTGCGATAGGCTTCAGCTAAAAGTTGTGGTTCGCCTTGTGTTCCGCCATGCCAAACTGGTCCAACTGTGTGAATAACGTATTTAGCCTTTAAATTGCCTCCGGTGGTGATGACTGCTTTTCCCGTTGGAAGCCCGTTGGGGTATTCCGTAGCCCTTATACGCTTGCATTCTTCAAGTATTTTTGGTCCACCCTTGCGGTGAATTGCTCCGTCTACGCCTCCGCCGCCCATGAGGGATGAGTTAGCGGCGTTTACTATGGCATCCGTACCCAAGTCAGTTATGTCGCCTTGAATTAGGCATATTTTTGCTTTTCCAACGGTGAATTCTTCAGTCACTTTTCACACACTCCATTTTTCTATGAGAGTAATGCGGAAATAATAAACCATGCGCCGAAACTCACTAGGATTATGAAGCAAAAGCCGAAAACTATTTTGCGCACTTTCGCCGTCCAGAAACGCCGTGACTTAAAAACCGTGTGGGAAACAAACGTGTACCATGCTAAATCGCATAACCAATGGGTTATGGTGAACAATAAAAAGCCAATAAAGCCAAAGGCGTAGGAGTTTACCACAAGCGTTGCACCGATGGTTGCCCACCAAAGAAAAAGTAAGGGTTTGTGGCGGTTGTGAGAATGCCAGCAGTAAAAGAGCCATTCCCACGCCATGAAAACCCATGTTCGCTATTTGTCTTTTCTTTCATCTTGAAAATTTGTAAGCCCATGTAAATGAGGATTAATCCTCCACAAAACCCATAACACTACGGATGGGACTCTCAGTAAAGAATTTTTCAAAGCCGAAAAATATTAGGAACATAAGTGGAAACTCTATTGCGCCGTGTCCCAAAGCAACGATGGCGCCAGCAACCTTACTTTTGTATCCATGTGTCACCGTCACAGCGAAAACTGGTCCAGGCATCATAACTCCAGAAAGCGATGTTAAAACAACCGAAAGCAAGAAAAAAATGAAATCTATGAGAAACTCCATTTTCGCCACTCTCCGTCAACTTAATGCCTTAATGAATTGTTTTTGCATTTCTATTATGGCTGTGCTGTCCTTGGCTTCTGCATAAGCTTCAAGTCTTTCCTTGTTTATTTCCAGAAAAGTGTGTCCCCACTTAAAAATCGAAAGCAGTTTTGCGGCTTCTTCTTTGAAGTTAGCTATGTAAAGCGCTGCAGCTAAAGCTTCGACAGTGGAAAGCTTTGTTGGTTTTCCGAAGTTGACGGGATTGCCAGCGATGAGGAAGGGTAGGCATCTTGATGTTCCCCTAGCATGTTTAAGCAAAACTTTTTCGGCGTATTCCCAACTGCAGTCCAAACCAACCAAACCAAAATTTTCGATGCGCTTTCTGTCGGCTGGGGAAAAAGCAACTTCAGAAAAAGGATTGAGTACAACAGCCCTTTTCGGCAAAAGCCTTATTTGGCTTACAAGCCTAATCAGCCCGTGACGTTTAAGCTTTAAAGCCGTGCACTTTTTAGGGTCACATTGCCCAGCATGATAAACCACAATCTTAACTTGATTAGGCAACTGTTTTTCGCACCCTTAAATGGCTCATCGGGTCATTTAGAACACGGGGAATCCATCGTAAAAGGTCTGTAGAAATCATGTGAGCGCCTTTCTCTTCAAAAACAAAGTCTCCAGCAGCGCCGTTCACGAAAGCGCCAGCAACAGCGCTTTCAAACGGGTCTGCGCCTTGAGCAAGAAAAGCGCCGACAATTCCCGAAAGCACATCGCCTGTCCCGCCAACAGTCATGCCTGGATTACCAGTAAAATTAAGCTTGAAACGTCTCCCATCAGAGATTATGTCAACCCGACCTTTAAGCAGTATTACTGCGCTTAAGTCTGCTGCTGTTTTCTGCACTTCCAATGCCCTTTCCCTTAAATCTTCTGGAAGCCTCTTACCAGTTAATATAGCATATTCGCCAGCATGAGGGGTCAAAACCAAAGGCACATTTAATTTTCGCTTAAACTCGGCAAAAGCCTTTAAACCATCCGCATCCAAAAGCAACGGCTTACCTAATCTTTCAACAGCCTCAACAACTGCTTTTACGGCTTCTCTGGTTTCCACATGCAACCCAAGCCCCGGACCCAAAACGACAGCGCTTGCCATTTCCATGTAACTTTTCAATGCTGGTATGTTGCCCATGTTTAGGTGTCTTCCCTCAAGCTTTATGGTGATTATGTCCGGCGACATAGACGCAATCGCATAAGCGGTTTTTTCCGGAGCGGCAACATAAGCCAAGTCAACGCCTGTACGCAAAGCGGCTAAAGCCACAAAGGCTG
This sequence comes from Bathyarchaeia archaeon, assembly GCA_038848005.1. Lineage (GTDB taxonomy): Archaea > Thermoproteota > Bathyarchaeia > Bathyarchaeales > Bathycorpusculaceae > JAWCNN01. The sequence goes on from JAWCNZ010000017.1 coordinate 21,799, forward strand.
GAGCGCCTGAGAAGGTTTCGCTTCCGCCGATGACTAGTAAACGTCCAAAATCTCCTTTGTGGGCTTCTGGCGGACGAGGTTTCGCAACAAGCAAAACATTGCCTGGACCTGCAAAATTTTCGAATTCTTTTGGTAAGCCTATGTCCATCACAACTAATTCGCCAACATATTCCCTTGCCTTTTCAAGTCCAATTTTTGTTTTGTGAAAAGTTATTGTCAAGTTGGCTTTCACCGCTTCGCCTAAAATTTCTCCAGTATCTGCATCCACTCCGGTTGGCACGTCAACAGCAACTTTGATGGCGTTCATGGCGTTTATTTTTTGGACAAGTTGTGAAATTGGCGGTTTTAACCTTCCTTTAGCGCCTGTCCCAAGTAGGGCATCAATTATGATTTCAGCTTTGATTTCTGGCATGAGGGAACTGTCGTAAACTTCGTGTATTAGGATTGTTTTCTTTAAAAATTGTAGTGCTTTCCAGTTTTCTAAAGCCTCTTTATCCATAATTTCTTTGGCTTTTCCAGCGAGTATAACCGTAACTTTGAAGCCTAAAGAAGCGAGGTGCCTTGCTGCAACAAATCCGTCGCCGCCGTTTCCGCCCAAACCGCAGAAAACCGCAATGGGCTTTTCTGGTTTAAATCTTGAGGCGATTTCTAAAGCAACGTTACGTCCAGCGTTCTCCATCAACTGAAGTCGTGAAACGCCAAAATATTCCGAGTTAATCTCTAAAGCCCGCATTTCACGGCTAGTGATAAAATTTTCTCCCAGCATATTCAAACCTAATAGCGTATATTCTCGAAATAGAAAATAAGATTATTCCCTCTTTCTTTTAACGGATTTGTATTGAGGCTCCACAGTACTCGCATTGCACTGTTGTTTGTCCCTTATAAATCTCGCGTGTATATGGAGCGCCGCAGTTAAGACATCGAACAATCTGGATGGCTGGGGCTTCCTTGGCTGTTACACCTCTTATGGTGGCTATGTCTCTGTCAGCTTCTCCGCCGATTATGTAGTTGAAAAACCTTGTTATCACGTCGGCTTCCCAATCCTTCACGTCGAAAGGCGTTTCCGCCAAACCACGTTCAGGCTTAAAGCGAATGTAAACTCCAGTCCACGCAACTAAACCCACCCTTCCTTTGGATATTTCTTGTAATGCGCCGATAGGCTGTTCCACCAAAACTACCCGTTCAACCTTCTTTTTCGTAGCTATGAAAAGCTTCTTTTCTAACACAACCTCGCGTTTTCCTTCAAAAATAAACCGTTGGTTTGTAAAATAAAGTGTTCCCTCACTTTTTTCGCCAACCATAATTTTTCCTTCAACAGCTAAAATGGGGCATTCTTCCTGTTTTAATGGGAAAGACGCTTGAGAAAACAGTTGAACTGTTTTTTCAGCTATTTTTAGGTCTCTGTCTATGGCGGTGATGCTTGCCATCAACTCATTTAACGAAGCGTTAACCTTGCTTGCTTCAGAAACAGCTCTTGCCCTCAAAGAAGATGCTTCTACGAGTAGGCGCGCTGCTAAAGATTGACTGTAAATGACGTTGCCACGGTCTATTTCGGTTCGCAAGCGCCTTGCTTCAGTTTCTAGCATGCGAATTTGCGTTGTTAAGGGTTGAACGTTGTTAAGGAAAGCTTGTTTAAGAATTGGAGCCGAATCCTTCCATTTTGTAGTTAACAATTCAATGCTTTTCTCAAGATACCCCATAGCTGCATATCCTCGTCCCCGCACCGTTGCAAGCCTACTTGGAAGAGAACCCATAGCCCCCTCTATAAGCGCTAATTTGCGTTCTACATCACTTATAACTCCAGAAGCACTTGAAAGCTCAGACTCTATTGAGCGAAGCTGAGAGTAAAGGGCTTCTCTTTCCCCACCAACATACGCCATTTTTACAGCCTCAAAATTTCTTATTGACTCTGGTATTCAAATAAAAGTTGTGGAAGCCGCCAAAAATAATTTGATTTTGGAGTAGTAAAATATTTTAATTATGAATGTAAAACATTTAGATGAGGAGGTTCAAATGCCAACAGCCTTTGTGTTGATTAATACAGAAATAGGTTCAGAAACAGATGTGCTGAAAGAGTTGAAAAAAGTTGATGGAGTAGATGAGGCTTTCGCCGTTTACGGTGTATACGACATAGTTGCAAGGGTTAGAGCAGAAAACATGGATAAACTCAAGGAAATTGTAACTTTACACATAAGAAGACTTGACAAAGTTAGGTCAACATTAACAATGATAGTTATCGAAGAAAAAAAGTAACGCTGCACACCCTTTCCTTTTTATCCAGTTAAACCTAAAATTTCCATTTTTCACACAACTAAATCAGAAAACGGGACAGCATAAATGAAGGAAACTATGCATATAGGATTCGACGACACAGATTCGACAAGAAAAGGATGCACCACTTACGTAGCTGCTCTCTTAGTGGAAAAACTACAAAAACTAAACGTTAAATTCATTGATTACCCAAACTTGGTTAGGTTAAACCCAAACGTTCCGTGGAAAACAAGGGGAAACGGCGCCCTATGCCTAAGAGTGGAATACAGCGGGGATGTGGAAAACGAAATTAAAGAAACCGTCACAAGCACAGTGGAAGAACAGGCAGACTTGGAATTTAAAGGCACAGAACCTGGCATAGTCTTCTTTAAAAGGGCAAATATTCCAAAAGAAGTTAAAGCGTTTGCCAAAAACACAATTAGCGGGGTGATAAACCTAAAAGAAGCTTTAAAACTCATAAAAAAGTTTGAAGCGGAAGCTGTTGGATTCAAAAAGGGCAGAGGAATAATTGGCGGTTTGGCTGCGGTCGGCGAAACTCTAGATGGCGACCACACTTACGAGATAATTGCGTATCGCACCCCAGAAAATTATGGACTAAAAAGAAAAGTTGACCCAACCTCAATTTTTGAGATGGATAGGGTTACAGCGCCATACACGTTTAACAATGTTGACCCAGAAAAGCATAGAATAATCATTACGCCTAGAGGACCAGACCCCGTGCTTTTTGGAATTAGAGGTGAAACCCCAGAAATTGTGAAGAAGGCGTTTATGATGGTTAAGGCTTTTGAGCCGATAGAACGGTGGGTTATATTCCGCACAAACCATGGAACAGACGCCCACCTGAAAAGAGTTGCCAAACTAAGCGATGTTAAGCCGTACCATCCCGTGATTGCAAGGGGAATTGTAGCCGCAAACCCGAAAATAATTCCTCGAAGACACGTAATCTTCACTATTAAAGATGAAAGCGCACGAGTTGACTGTGCAGCCTACGAGCCTACGGGTTTTCTACGTAACATAGCCAGAAAATTGATTGTAGGCGATTACGTTGAAGTTTACGGCGGTGTTCGTCCACCATCAAATGACAAGCCCTTAACAATAAATCTTGAAAAAATTAGGTTGCTGAAACTTGCACAAAAAATTGTTTACCAGAACCCAATTTGCCCTAAATGTGGTAAACGATTGAAGTCCATGGGAAAGGGTAAGGGTTTCAAATGTGAAAAATGCGGTTTAAAATACACTAACATTGGAAAAATTGAGGTTAAAATGAAAAGAGAAATTGGAAAAGGATTATACATAACATCAGTTAGGTCTCAGAGGCATTTAACCAAACCTTTTAGGCGTTATGGAATGGAAAAACATGATAAATCCATTGTAAAGCTGGTTGATTGCTGGCATTATCCCTAACTTTCGTTTCCGTTTATCAAACAGAAAAATGGGAATTTTAGAGTTTCAGCGAAAAAGCTTGGTTTATTATTTTATATACGTGAATCCTTCTATTCTGCTGTTGTAAGCTGCTGTTCCCCAAAGGAAGAAGCCCGATGTGGAAGCGTATGGGTAATAAGGATAAGTACTGGCTACAAGTTTTGTGTAGTAGTAAACAGTCCATGTTGATGGAACCAAGCCTGTTGCGCCTAACGGCTCCGTTATAAAAGTCGCTGTTGAAACATGCCATGAGGGCCCACATATCACGTTTACTGTAATTTTTATGGCATCTGTTGGTTCAAGCGGAACAGATGGACAGTCCCATGTTGCACTTTGTATTCCCTCCCATGTTCCCGGCCCGCTTGACCCTCTACCAACTGCGGCAACGCCATTCGCTATTGAAGTTTCCGAACCATCAGCGTGTCTAACTGCAACATTAATGGAACAAGTAAACGTGCAAAGGCCCGTGTATCCTTGGCTGATGCTTTTTGCAATATCAGATTGTGAGGTTTCAAGTTTATAGGCTGTCAAGCCGTTAACCGTATGCTGGTCTCCACGCATATAACGAACTTCGGTTACTTTTCCCTCACAGAGAGGCCCGATGAGCTGAAGACAGCCAGCATTGCACACGGCATCGCAAAGACCGCTCAAAGACCCGCAAAGTGAGGAAGCCGCACCACATGTGGCAGCACAGCCCAACGCACATAAAGTTGGTACATCGCCACAAATGTAACCACAAATAATAGCCGTGATAACGGGGCAAGTTGCAGCACAGAAAACACAACATGCTAGATTGGCGGGGCATCCACATACGGCGGCACAAATAAGGCTGCATACTCCTCCTATAACCATATCACAAAGGAGACCGCAATCCACATCGGTCAGAATTGCTTCCGCTTTGCGGATTTCGTTGTCATAGTTTTGTAACTTCATCTTCACAATTTCAGACAAATGAGTGATTTCTTTTTCCATTGTATAGTATACGTTAGCAAGTTGTTGAATTGTCGTATTTTGACTGTTTCCATAAAGCGAACCAATTTCCCTAGCAACTCTGCTCAATACCAAATAGTGCTCGGATAGTATAATGCTCTGATTGAAGCTTACAAACTCTGCTGATGTGATTTCTGGTTTATTAGAAGGCACATAACTCACACCCGTATAGGAATTGTTGTATATTCCTGAAATTAACGGAGTGAGAATCGTGAAAAAGCGATACTGTCCATTCAGAGTGCTCGACCCTGTAGTTCAGCATGTACCCTTGCATGGAGTTTTGTTCAGAAGTAAGCTCGAACTTAATGAGAGAAGTACTTCTACTAAATTGATTGTCAATCTCGAAATATCTCCACAAGTTGTTTATTGAAATAATCATCTCATGAGTTGTTCCATTCATTTTATAAGTAAGAAGCATCACTTTTTGGTCCTTCGTGTCCGCCAAAACGCTAAGGCTTAACGGTTCTATGGAAAACTTGGATGCGTGAGACCCGTCACTGTTAAATGATCCCCCGCAAACTTTGCATCCAGTGTCATTTTTGAATGATTGTAACGCTGTTACCCAGGGCTCTACACTCAACGAGACCTCCCCGTTAATCACATTAACCGTGACTTGATGAAAAGTAGTTTCTGCACTTGGACTAATGTTCGTGGAAGGCATTATTAAGGTAATGACAATTAATGAAAGGCTCACAAACGCAGCAGCCACAGTAGATGTTTTTCTTTTCAACATAGCTTCAACCATTTTATACAACCCGAAGCTTCTTTCCCCTCCTTTACATATTTAAATTTTGTGGTAAAATTGCTTGGGTCAATTTGTGGCACCCACTCTAGAAACATCTTCCTGTCTTAGTGCGCTGTCCATAAATGACAAATAGCAATATTATCAAAGATACTGTTGTTGCTAAAGCTAAGACTTGAAGAAGTTTTATTTCCTTCCATACAAGCAGGTCTGTCATAGCACCTGCAATAAAAGCAACAAGCCACATTATTATGGCCATCACAGCGATTCTTAAGATGTTCCTCAATTATTTCTCACAGCTCCATCCATCTTTTTCTAGATATAAACGAAATTATCAAAACTGGAAGAAAGACGATGAAACCAAGTATAAATGCTATTGGCGGCAACAAGAAGGCTGTTTCCAAAGGCTTATCGTGGAATATATTTGCTATAACTGAGAAAAACCCTGTTCCAGCAGCAAATCCAATAGCAACCACTAGAGAGTTTAAAAAAGCACTACGAATAACCGCCCCAAAAGTTTCAGGATAATGACCACTCCTAAATCTTGCATACCCCTTTTTCCAACTTAACCAAAATGCAAAGATGATAACAGAGCCATAAAGTAGCAGTAACGAAACGTGAGTGAGTGAAATTCCCATGGACTATCTTACACCACCAATGCTGAAAGGAGTAAATGACTCACAAAATTTTATGAGCTCTTTAATGGTATAAAAATTGCGGTTACGATGTCAATGAACACAAAAATTCCTACATCAATTGTAACTTTAAACTCTCATGTAAAGTTCACCGTTTTTAGAACTTTGGATTTCCGTAAGTTGGCATTTCCTCTTTAAGACTTTTTGTTTTCATTTGCCTTGAAGATTTCGCATAGCATTTGATAAAGTTCCTCACCGCCCTCCACTCTTAAAAATAAGTCTTTTTCCGCTCTGAGCAAGCGTCCCATGGTTTGGTATGTTCTTCGCCATTCAAGCTCCTGCCACATCATACGGTAATGTTTCTGTTCAATCCAAGCCCTAAAAATTAAGACGACAAACATGCCTATGGTAACGGCGAGATTTAACAGGTATATATCCAGTAAATCCATATTTCCACCTCCACTAGGTAAATGCTTCTTATCTATTAATAAAACACATTTAAATCAAACTTGCGGATATGCCCTCTTCAAATTTCATTCAGCTTTTTGCAGAATATTCGACATTTCCCGCAACTGAATACACCAGCAACAAAACATAAATTCTTATATAGAATCAAAGGCATTTTTATCTTGTTGAATTTGGAAAATAGGGGAGAAAGGTAATGCACAAAAAATATGTTAGTGCCATGATTGTTTTTCTGCTGCTTGCTGTGTCATTCTCTGTTTTCATTAATATTCCAAGTAAAGCGGCTTCGCTTCCTACAAACGACGATTGGTTACATGTCGAAGGAACTTTGATAAAAGACGCTCAGGGCAGAGTAGTACGTTTGACGGGCATAAATTGGTTTGGGTTTGAAACATCAACTCAAGGCTTTGATGGGCTGTGGCAAGTTAATTTGGAAGAAAGTTTAGATTTAATTGCCAGCCTCGGATTTAATGTCCTGCGGATTCCTTTATGCGTCCAACTTGTAAAACCATGGACTCAAGGTGACTACTCTGCGAAAGTTCAAAGCATAAATTCACAAGTAAACCCAGAACTTGTGGGAATCAGCAGCCTCGACCTCCTTGATAGAGCAATAAACTATTGCAACTCAATCGGTTTGAAAGTTATTCTTGACATGCATAGAGTTGTGAACACGCAAATGACAAACCTTTGGTATTACAGCAGTTATACAAAGCAAGACTGGTTGGATTGCTGGGCGTGGCTTGCCAGCCGATACGCAGGCAACGACGCCGTTATTGCAATGGACGTGTTTAACGAGCCGCATGGCAATCCAGCGCAGGAAGCGGAAGGAAGCTTTGCCAAATGGGACAACTCAAACGACATGAACAATTGGCCCAAAGCAGTTGAGGAAGTAGCGGCAGTTATACACGCAAGAAACCCAGACGTCCTAATATTAGCCGAAGGAATACAAGCTTATCCGAAACCTGGAGCAAATTGGACTTCAAAAAATCCAGATGACTACTACTACAATTGGTGGGGCGGAAACCTAAGAGGCGTCGCAGACCGCCCAATCAATTTAGGATCGAAACAAAACAAGCTTGTTTATTCACCTCACGATTATGGACCAAGCGTATATAACCAACCATGGTTTTACTCGGGCTTCAACAAAGACACCCTCTACAATGATTGTTGGCGACCTAATTGGTATTACATTGTGGAAAACGGCATCAGTCCACTGTTAATAGGCGAATGGGGAGGCAGAGTAGAAGGCGACACTAAAACATGGCTTGAAGCGTTATCTTCTTTCATACAGGAAAAGAATCTTCACCACACATTTTGGTGTTTTAATCCCAATTCGGGTGATACCGGCGGCATAGTACTCGACGACTGGAAAACCGTAGACCAAACCAAATACAACATAATTAAAAAGACACTGTGGCAAGACGCCAACGGCAAATTCGTATCGCTGGACCATGTGGCAGTGCTTGGAAAGAACGGAACCAACGTAGTACAATACTATGGAGGAGCCACCCCAACTCCGACGCCAACGCCTACTCCTACACCCACTCCTACGCCTACTCCTACGCCGACTGCTACGCCTACGGCTACTGTTACTGGTGTTGTTACTAGTACTAGGACTACTACGGTTACTAGTACTAGGACGAGTACTAGGACTACTACTATTA
>JAWCNZ010000018.1:0-27979 GCA_038848005.1 Bathyarchaeia archaeon
CTTTGGGCATGTGTTTGGAATGTGGGGGTTCTCTTGTTAGGGTGGAGGGCGAAGTTGTCTGCGTTAAGTGTGGAATGGTTTGGGGCTTTGAAAATGTTGATGAAAGTATCCCCTTTCCAGAGGAAGGTGAAGCAAGGGCTCTATCTAATGCCCAAGAAGTCTGAGCCCAACTACTCAAGAGTTGGGAAGGGCGCAAAACCAGCGCACTTAATATTTTGCTTTTTGTTCCGGCTGAAGAAAATTATGTATGGATATGCTGGTGAATTCATTTTCATTCTTTAAGTGTTTTTAACAGTTTATTTTTAAAAGTGTTGCCTTATTTTTCAACGTTAAGCTTTTAACATAGCGAGTGAGATTCTATCAAGATGTTTCACGCTGAGGTTCAAGAAAATTGGGTTCCAATGGACGGTGACACATTTGTAACGCTAGATGGCTTCGTATTTAACGTTTTCGGGTATGAACATCCGAAGGAACGGGTTTTCTCCTTTCTAAAGTATGTTCCATCACGTTTTAAGGAACTTTTTAACGTTCCCTTTTTAGAGAGGATGTGGCGTTACGGTGAACTTGAACTTTTTAGAGCTGAAAAACTTTATACAGCGGGAAACTACGAGACTTTTCTTGAAGTTTTCCGAGAAAACTTTTCAGATTACGTGTATTTTTGTCCTTTCAGAAAAAAAGAAGTTATCAGTGTTCCTTTAAGTCATATTAAACGAGTGTATGTTCCAAAAGAGTGTCTTGATGCTTTAAGAAGGTATGAACGGAAAGATGGATTGCAGAAGTTAACTTTAGACCTTATCAATTTGATTTCAGATGAATCGAAAGTCGCTATCGAAGATTTTGGCGTTCATGGTTCTATAGCCTTAAACATGCACACAGCGGGATCGGACATCGACATCGTTGTTTATGGAGGACAGAACTTCCGAAAGGTCGAAGCAGCCATAAAAAAGCTTGTAGATGAGAAAACATTAACCTACGTTTTCAACAACCGTTTGGACGTTGCAAGACGCTACAAGGGGCGCTATATGGATAAGATTTTCATGTATAATGCCGTTCGCAAGCTGGAAGAAGTTAACTCAAAATATGGAGAATACAGTTACACGCCAATAGCGCCTATAAAACTCTGTTGCACTGTTAAAGATGACGGTGAAGCAATGTTTCGCCCAGCCATCTACGAGATTGGGAACTGCCAGCTGAAAAACGTGGGCTTCGCTATTCAGAAAGATGTTTTCCCAACAGCCGTTGTTTCGATGATTGGATGCTACAGAAACATTGCCAGAAAAGGCGACAAAATTGAAGTTTCTGGAATGCTTGAACGAGTGGAAAAAGTCGACACACATGAGATTTCGTATCAAGTTGTTGTGGGAACAGCGAAAAGCGAGGAAGAGTATATTTGGCCAGTTCAAAGCTTAGAGACAGAGACGCCATAATAACGAGGGAAGGCTTAATCTTTAGGGTTTATGGTTACACGCATCCGCTTGAGGGGTATGTATGCGATTTAGAATATGCGCCAGCGGAGGTTTTCAAATCTGAAAATCCAAAAGCCTTTAGAACTGATGGAAAAAGTATTTTCTACAAGTTTTATGGGAATGAGGGTTGGCGTTTTATTGAAGGGAAATTTCCAAAATACATGATTGTTCACGAACAATTGGGCAAAAAAGTTTTGGGCGTTAAAAAGCCAGACATAGCCGAAATAAGAAAGCCAGAGGAAAAGCTTATTGAACTTCTTGGAAAAGAGTTGAAAGACGAACTGTCAATGGCTTTACAAAGGGTTATTGAAACAGTGACGGCGTGTTCTGGTTTATCCAAAACAAATTTTGGAGTTTTTGGGTCAATGCTTCACGGTTTTCATCATCCAAAATTTTCTGATATAGACCTAATCGTTTATGGACGACGAAACACCGAGCGTTTACGCACAGTTTTAAACGATTTGTATATGGATTCCACTTCTCATTTGCAAAATGAGTTTGAAACTGGCGAATCCATAAGTGGAAAGAACTGGCGTTTTAAAAACATAACCCCACAAGAGTTTATTTGGCATCAAAAGAGGAAAACGATTTATGGAGTTTTCAAGGATGAAAACTCAAAGCGAAAGATAAAGGTTGAGTTTGAACCTGTCAAGGAGTGGAGCGAAATTCGAAATGAAAATGGCGAAGTTGAAAAAGTGATGCAATGTGGATGGGTTGGGGCTATTCTGTACGTAAAAGACGACGGCGACAACCTTTTCATGCCATCTATTTATGGCGTGGAAACACTAGAGCTCCTATATGGACCAAAAGTTGAAGACATCACGAGAGTCGTTTCTTATCTTGAAGAGTTTAGAATGCAAGCGTGGAAAGACGAAACTGTTTATGTTGAGGGAAATCTTGAAAAAATTGAAACTCAAAATGGAAGTTTCCACCAAATAACATTAACTTATGGACCAAAATATTACGAACAAGTTCTCAAAGTTGTAAAATAGGCTATTGCTTCCTCAAAATCATGTAATCTGAGGGTTTGTTTCCAAGAAGCAACCTAAAATATTCTTGACTTCCCCTGTAATCCAGTACTTTCTCAATTTTTCCTTGTGCAACCACTTTTTCGCCTTTTCTGGCTTGTTCACAGAATCTTCCTCGAAAAGAGACTATCTCTCTTATTGAGTCAATTTTGGGTCCTTCGATGATTTTTACGTTTTGGATTTTGTATTTGCACGGTGTAAAAATCGCTTCTGAATCATCAACAACTACCGCCTCAATCTTTGCATAGCCACAATTCCTATAGCATACATCGCCATATTTTTCGTTTATTTCATTCCAGTCCCTAACAAAGCGGATGAAATAGTCTATTCCCATAAACTTGCCCTGCAAAACTTTTCTAGACTCCAACGTGACAAAATCTTTGAAATTCATAAGCGTGTCCCTTGAACGAAAATCAAACAACACACGTAAATCCCCTAGACTGTAACGCTTGAAAGGTGTTTTATCGCTTTCTATGAGTTTCTGCAACGCCGAGTAAACTTTGCGACAATTTTCAGAGCCGTAAACTATTGGGTCAATGTCTGATTTTTGAGTGTGCATTTTAACTAAAATTGAACCTGAAATTCCCATTTTGTTCCATGGCACATTTGCAGTTTCTTTTAAAATTTTAAGACATTGCAAAGCCGCCGTCTCTAACCCGTCAAGGGTTTGGCTGTTCCTAAGCTCTTTTAGGCGATTAACTGGACTGTAAACTTGCCGCACTCTTTTTAACGGTATTATGCAAAGTTCTTCATCAAAAACATCGTTGTAAACAACATATCTTGGAAAATTTTTCTTTAAAAACTCGAAACGTTCACTCATACCATAAATCTTCCTATATCTAACACCTCTGTGCTGACGAGAACCATTCAAATCTGGAATAAAACGTGGAAAGGCGATTACCCCATTTGAAGGATGAACTAAACCTTTCACATCGAATATTATGTTTTCGATGGATTCTATTAGGTCTCCTTCTCTTAACTGCATAGTTTTCCTTGCTTTATGATGCCGATTTCTCTATTTTGTCTTCTATTATAGACTTCTCGGTTATAATCCATTCCGTATTTTTAAGACTTCTAATCAGCGGGACGGCGATGATTGTCGCCAACACAGCTTGAATGAGTCTTATTGCTGGATAAACAAATGGGCTTATGACAAAAAGGAAACGAACACCTTCAACAGAAATGCCAAAAATGGACTCATAAACTATTGGTAGGGCGAAAACGTTACATCCCCACATATTATCTGCTTGGTTTCCAATGAAAGCCAACAAGAAAAATAAAATTGGAATGTTCTTTGAAGTGGAAAGTCTTTTGGCAAATTTGACGCTGGGTACAATCAGAAAAAGCGCAATGACTTTATCCCATAACACGGCTGCTGGCACATAATAAGTTGGCATTTCAAAAGTTTCACTTGGATTGTAAGGATTGAACACTTTACCGTAGCCTGTTATAGGCTGAGACGGTGGCGAAAACAAGAAGGCTAAAATCAACAAGCTGAACAAAGCAAAAGCCCACTTCCACCTTCTATAAAAAATGAGACCAACCACTAAAGCATTTAATGGTGGAGAAAGCAGGAAAGGCGCACCGTAGGGACTAAAACTTCCAGGAGGCAACATCCACGTTATGAAAGCTCCTAAAAAAGCGGCGGACGCTCCCAAATATGGTCCTAAAATAAATCCGAAAATTGATGCAATTAAAGCTTCAAGTTGAATCTTCAAATCCGAAAGCCCAACTGCGGGTATATGCGGCGATATCAACGACAAAACATAGTAAAGTGCGGCAAAAACAGCTACTAACGCCACATGACGACTTGAAATTTTCATTTAGACCATCCTATGTAATTTATTACTTTACTGTGTAATTTTTTACGCAACATTAATAAGCCTTTCCATCCATGTCTATGAAGATGGAAGTTGCAGCCGCACATATATGAAAAGGCGAAATTTGTTTCACAGTGTCTTGAACTAGCCATTCTCTTTGAAGTTGGCGCTGATAAGCCTGGAAACGTGAATTTGATCGTGGGTTTTGAGGGTACAAACCACGCACATTTTTTCGCTTCAGCTGTTGCTGCCTCGCCCTATTTTGAAGTTGCGGCAGAGAGGGGTTTGGCTTTTTCTAGAAGTGAAATGAGCATTAAGGATGTGAATGTGGGGCAACTCATAAAGGATTGTGTTTCAGCAATTAATTCCTGGCAGAACGGCGGCAACACCCTTCTTGGAACGATAATACTTTTTATGCCAGTGGCTGTTGCTGCTGGAGCGACGCCTCAAAAAGGAGACAATGCTTTCGACATTGCCGAGTTGAGGCGAAACTTAAAAATGGTTGTAGAATCCACAACGCCCGAAGATGCCGTGAACCTTTACGAGGCAATAAAAATTGCTAAGCCATCTGGTCTTGGAAAAGCTCCAGAACTTGACGTCAACGACCCAAACTCAGTAAACAGAATACTCACAGAGAGAATTTCGCTTTTTCAAATTTTCAAAATAGCTGCAAGCTATGATAATGTCTGTTCCGAATGGGTCAACAATTACCCAATAACTTTTGACTTTGCCTATCCACACTTGAAAAGGCAGATTAAAGAAACTGGAAATTTAGACATAGCCATAACACATACGTTTCTTAAAGTTTTAGCTGAATACCCTGACTCTTTCATAGCTCGAAAAGTCGGCATAGAAAAAGCCCGTGAAGTTTCGCTGATGGCGCGTGAAACCCTCAATTTAGGAGGGCTAAAAACCGAAGCTGGCAAAGAAAAACTGCGCAACTTTGATTTGATGCTTAGAAATTCAGACAGCCTACTAAATCCGGGAACAACAGCAGACATAATTGCCGCGGCCTTAGCCTTAGTAATTCTAGTCGGATACAGACCATGACTGTCCTTTATCAGCTTTATTATGGAAAATTTCACGAATTTCACAATGATCGTGACAACTAAGGCTCAACGACAGTGCAGGACAACCAAACATATACTCCTCCTCATATCTTTTTGAAAAATTGCTGTATTCTTTTAATGTCCTTAACCGAAAAATTAAACATAGAATGAGTTTTGAAGCGTAAATTAAAATGAGCGCATTCTGTTTGGTATCTGGAGGTAATTTATGGTCTTGAAGATTAAGAAGGAGCATTTAGATGAAATATTCGAGTTTGCTAGGAAGTGCCACCCTATAGAAGCTTGTGGAATTTTGGTCGGCAATGTGAAGGGAGAGGAAAAGATTGTTGAGAAAGTCTATCGCACAAAATCTGGTTGCTCTTCTTCCGCATAACAGATTGATCCGATAGAACAATTGAAAGTTTTTGGGTAGGCAGAGCTTCAGAGCTTGGATGTTTTAGGGTTTTATCATAGCCATCCATACAGGGACTCCTTCTGATCCCCATGAATTTTCAAATTTTAAAGTATAATGGTAGACCTATGACAACAACCGAAGTTTATGACGCTCTAAAGCTTGTGCTTTTAGATAAAGCGCCTAAAAGGCAAGTGTTAACTTATGGCTCTTAAGTGGACAGATTTCAAAACAGAGGTTTTCGTAGACTGGTGTCCAAGTGCGGAAACTTTGACATATTAGTGGCTTTGCAGATGGCTTTGGCTGAACTTGGACTTGAGCCTCACCGTGTAGTGTTGGTTTCTGGTATAGGCTGTTCTGGAAGGCTACAATGACTACAAAGTGTTCAGGAAACGCAAATAGGCTTATTCAAGAATGGGGACGCTGGATTTTGTGGTGGGGTAGCTGGGATTTGAACCCAGGACCGCCAGCGCCCCAGGCTGGTATCCTTGACCAAGCTAGACGACTACCCCATATAACGGACGGTTACCCTGACTATTTACGTTTTCTAAAAAGTTTGATGTCGTTTATTTCTGTTACGTATAAGTCGGCTTTTATAAGTTGCTTCCTTGCCAACTTTCAATTAGGCGTTATTTAATGGAAAAAAATTGTTATAAGCTTAAAAATAAATATCGGGCTATTATGGTGAAGTAGGGTTGTTTTATTGGGGATTTTTTGTTTTCTCATGAGCTTTGTGATTCTTTGGTTCTTTTCTTTGTTTTGTCTTGTCTTCTGCAGCTTTATTATTTTGCTCAAATGTTTTTCCCAGTTTTGTACGTATTATCCTTATGGTTTTGTTGGTCACATCTTTTTCTATATTGCCGAGTTCTTTTTACTCTAATTTTTATGTGAAAGTTGTAAGGAACGCTTCTTTCTCTGATTTGGGATTTAAAAAATCGGAGATATGGAAGACTAACTGCATGACAGGCTTTATTTTTGCCATTTTCCATAACGCAGTCTACCTTGCCATTTCAATGTTTATCTTTAAAGTTAAGCGTGGCTATATGCTTCCAGCATATGTTCACATTCCCGTTTACTTCGCATTTTACCTGCTCATAAGCATTTCAGAAGAAGGAGTGTCTCGCGGCTGCATCCTTAGAGGGCTCCTTCAAAAACATAAGGCTTTAACATCAATATTTTTCTCATCCATGCTGTTTGGGCTATACCACATCAACTACATTAGGTTAGCTCTAAACTTCAGTCCTCTGGAAACGCTATTTCAAACAGCCTACGTTTTTCAATCCTTCACGCAGGACTTTTCCTAGCCTACTTCTACCATCACGCTAAAGGCAACATTTTAAGCCCTTTAAGATACCACTTCAGCCAAATGTTCTTCAACAGACCCTTCCTATGGACAGAAACACCGCTCACAACCGAAATAATCCTTTCAGCAATATCCTCAACATTAAACACCACACAAATAATTGCACCATTCCTCATTGGAAAACTCAAAAAGACAAAGGATTTTTTGGATTGCCGTGTTGCCAATAGGGATAGGGGTCTCTCTAGGTTTTTTGGTTTTCTTCCTTGAGGTTTTTTGTTGATATTTCTCTTATAAGCGGTTCTTTTTTACCGCCTTCAATTTCTATTTTCGCATTTGGATATTGCTGTTGAAGCTTTCGTTTAAGTGCGTTTACATCCGTGTCTTTTCCAACTTTCGCTTTGACTTTGGTACCTTCAGGCGTTTGCACAACACTTATTGAGTATCCGCTTTCTGGAATTTCATCGAAAAATGTTTCCATCTCCTCGAATATTGAACCGCCAAACAAATCGTCTATAATGCTTCTTTTACGTTTTTTCTGGAAGGACACGGGCGTTCCTCCCATCAATCAAAATGGAAATTTTCTAACTTAAAAACTTAATTAATAGTAAGAGGTTTATGCTTATGGCGGTGAAAGGCTATGACGGGTAAAGTCGTTGTGTTGATGGCTTCTGGCAAAGATTTGGATTTTTGTCGTGAAATAGCCAAGCATTTAAAGGCTTTCAGTATCGACTGTGTGTTCCGTGTTGCTTCCGCCCACAAAACTCCAGAAAAGGTTTTAGCAATTCTGCGTGAATTTGAGGGTGAAATGGTTGTTTACATAACTGTTGCTGGAAAATCAAATGCTCTAAGCGCTTTTGTTGATGCAAACACTACAAAACCTGTGATTGCTTGTCCGCCCTACTCCGAAAAGTATGGTGGAGCAGACATTTACTCTTCGCTTAGGGTTCCAAGCGGAATAGGCTCCATCTTAACTATAGAGCCTGAAGGCGCAGCCGTAGCCGCAGCGAAAATTTTGGCTGTTGCCGATGGGGAATTAGCCAAACGCGTAAGGGAGTATCAAATTGCAAAGAAAAGGGAGATTGAAAGGGCGGATGAATCCGTTAGGGGTTTAGGCGTTTAACATGGGAAGCGTTAAAGATTTGGAAATAATCCGCAAGCCGACGCCTACGGAAATGGGTGTTGGACGATTCCATTTTTCAGACCGCTATTCGGTTTTTGATTGGGGTGAAATGCCTGATCGCATAGACGGGAAAGGAAAGGCTTTGTGCCTTATGGGCGCATATTGCTTCGAAAGGCTTGAAGAGAAAGGCGTAAAAACGCATTATCGCGGGTTGGTTAACAAAAGCGGACGCCTTTTGCGTTTCGACGAGTTAAAAGAGCCGACGAACGTTATGGAGATTAACCTCGTAAACGTTTATAAGCCTAAAGCCTACGTGGAAAACGGCAAAATCAAATACGACTACAGCGTTTACATGCCAAAACTAACAAACTTTCTGATTCCGCTGGAAATAATTTATCGTAACGGTTTGCCAGAAGGCTCCTCAGTTTTTAAACGGCTTGAGCAGGGTTTAACCACGCTTGAAGAGTTGGGCTTAAACCATTATCCAAAGGCTGGCGAACGCCTTTCAAAACCAATTTTTGACGTAAGCACGAAATTGGAGGAGGGCGACCGATACATAAGCTGGAAAGAAGCACAGCAAATTGCGGGTTTAACAGACAAAGAACTTGAAGAAGTTAGGCGTATACTTTTAAAAGTTGATGAAACAATTACGGAAATAGCCTCAAAAGCAGGCTTAGTGAATGAGGATGGCAAAATTGAGTTGGCTTTTGACCCGCAACGGAGGCTTATGGTTGTGGATGTTGTTGGCACGTTGGACGAGTGCAGATTCACTTATGAGGGGTTGCATGTAAGCAAGGAAATAGCACGCATATACTATAGGCGAACAGAATGGGCGAGAGAAGTGGAAAAAGCAAAAAAACAAGGCGTAAAAAACTGGAAAAGCCTTGTGAAAACAGAACCGCCAAAACTAAACCCAAAACTGAAAATGCTAATAAGCCAAATGTACATGGCAACAACAAACGAAATAACCGGAAAAAGAATATTCGACGTCCCAAAACTCACAAACATAATTAAGGAATACCAAAAATACTTTAAACTAAACACATAGGTGATTTAAATATGCTTAACGAAGGTTGTGTTTCTACAATTGCTCAAATAAGTATTACAGGAGCGGGATTAATTTTGGCTATTTATGCCTTAGTTACACCGCTGTCAAGAAGAATTTCTGAAGAAAGAGCAAGAATACTGGAAAGGAAAATACAAGAATTTGAAGAACTGCGAAGCCACATTACACCAGAAAGCTCTAAGACGGACATCGACAATTTAAAGAGGTTAAAAGTGGAAATAGAGAAAATTAAAATTTTCCAAGACATTTAGGAATAGACGTAATAGTGACATCCTTATCATATATGTTTTCTCTAATTTCTGCTTCTGGATGGCTTGCGAATCCCCTTAGCCGAACACTCGATATTGAAGCGTTAATAATTATACTGTTTACCATTTCTAACATTTTATTTTTATTTGTAGGTTTATTTGTCATAGTTGAGGTTTTTAGTATCATGAAAAAGGAATTTGAAGAAATAAAGAAGAAACAAAAAGAGATTAAGGAAACAAAGGAAATATATGCTTAAACACTTTACTCTGAATAAATCAATTTTATTGGTTGGTTGTTCTTTTTTGGTATTCTGTTAGGAATGTTTCCAAAAATTCTTTTACCGTTTTTCTAAACTCTTTTAGTTCTTTTGATATGTCACCATATTTTTCAGCCATTTCCCTAAAATTTCTATTCGTATCCTCTCTAAAACCCCTTAACTCCTCCCCAAAACTCTTCAGTTCCTTCGATGTATGTTCGTATTTTTCCGCCATTCCCCCAAAATTTCTGTTTGTATCCTCCCTAAACCCCCTCAATTCCTTCGATAAATCCTCATATTTTTCCGTCATCTCCTTAAAACTTACATTTGTATCCTGCCTAAAACCTTTCAATTCGTCCCTAAAGCCTTTCATCTCACCCCCTAAACCCTTTCATTTCATCTCTAAAACCAATAAAGTACAGTTTGCCGAACTCGTGGTCTTCAAGCGTCGCCTTCTCAAAAACCGAAAGCTCTTCTACGCCGTAGTCCATTTCAAACTCTTTGTATGGTTTCCATGCAGGTTTATAATTCGGGTTTCCTTCAAAATAGCACCTAATTTCTGAAACGTTAATGCTTAAAAAATCCGTTGGTTCAGCTTTCACGTCAATTTTCCTTAAAAACTCAGCGATTCTCTCCTTTTCTCCCTCACAGAAAATTTCAACTTTTGTATCCTCCAAATTTCTAACAAGCCCTT
The DNA here is from genome assembly GCA_038848005.1 of Bathyarchaeia archaeon. Taxonomy (GTDB): domain Archaea; phylum Thermoproteota; class Bathyarchaeia; order Bathyarchaeales; family Bathycorpusculaceae; genus JAWCNN01. The sequence goes on from JAWCNZ010000018.1 coordinate 10,461, forward strand.
TTAAGCCCAGCTGACGTGCAACTTGTTTCACTAAGGCTCTGTAGCCGACACCTTGAACAACACCGTCAACAACAATTCGAGCCTTAACCAAACCAGACAACCAGCTTCCCAACTTTCGAAAACCAACGATATAACATTTTCCATAATAGAAAATAAAAACGAGAAAATATTAGAGGGAATTGCCAAGTGAAACTTATGTTACTATTTCGTGCAGTTGGTTTGTTTTCCATGCACGTCGAATTTCAAGCGCTATGCGGTCTCCTGTGCTCATGCGCCTCTTATATTTGGCGTTGGCGTACTGTGAACCCAATCCCATGTGAACGTTTGTTCCTCCGCCATGCCTTAAAGCTACGTCCTGCGTGACTGGAATGTGCATGTACGGGTCGCGCTTTTCTGGCACGTCATATAAGCCGTAGTCGGCTGCTGTTTTGGCTTCCACGCCGCTTGTAAAGTCCAATTTAACTGTGGGTTTAAGCTCGTATTTGGATATGCGGTCCCAAGTGATAAGCGTCTGTAAACACCATGCGCCGACGATTCCCGGATAAGCGTGTTCTCGGCATGTCAGCAAAAAGCGGTCTGCGTAGCGGTGCACATCCTTCAATAGGGATTCTCTTAGGCTTAAAATGGCGTGGGCTGTCACTTCAAAGGATGGAACTCTCTTAATTTTTTCTTGTACGTCGGCTGGAAGCCGTTTTAAACCGTCAAGTATGGTTTCTCTGCGCTCGTCTATGGAGAGGAACTGGTTTGCTAGGCATATCCGCGCCTCTTCTAGGCTTACGTTGTATAGTTTGGCAAACCAGTCGTCCACGTCTCCCCACTCGCTTTTTGCATCTAAAGGCGAAAAGAAAAAGTTAAAGTTCGCATGAGGTCCAAGAACTATCTGCTCAACACGAGCGTTTTCTAGGGATTCCCTATTCAAGTTTCCAGCTTCAACTTCCCTTTCAACCTTCTCCTCCAAATCATGCGAGTCAGCGGCGAAAATGAACTCTCTTTCAAAGGCTCTGTGGGCATGCTCAGCCTTAAGAAGCAACGGCTCGTCAACTGGCTTCTTAAACCTTATTCCACGCTCATAAACCTCATATTCATAGGATTTCGGACATGGGATGCCCGCTTTTTCCGCAAACCAGTAATAGTCCTTTTCAATTTCGCCCCTATTCTCTATTTTCAGAAGCGTTCTGGAACCAACTATTGGAACCGCAAACTCATTTTCGATTGTGCTGCATTTTTCGTCTCCGCCGACGTAAACGGCGAAAGCCCTGTTTGGAATTTGCAAACATTCCAAATCAACGAGTTCATCAACATATTTGACTATGTCAGAATACTTGTCAAGAATTACTATGACGCTTTTCCAATCGCCGCTTTTCTTTATATCCTTCAAGTCGTTTACGATGCGTAGGTCTCTCCGCACAAGACCTGGCAAGTCCTCAACAGTCTCGTCTGGTTTGCCAACCATTGGATTTTGAAGGTAAATGCGCGCTCTGCCAGGCGTCGTGTAAATTATGCTTCTTAGGGCGTAATTGCGTTGTCCCTGCCAAGCGTCTAGGGCTGAATGAGAACCCAAATTTAAGCCTATGGGCTCTTTATATCGCTTAACAATTTCCTGCATTTCCCCTCTGCTGATGACCATAAACATCACCAGTTTCGGCTAAAGAATCTAAACACATAGTTTTAAATCTTTTTCACACAAAAATTAAAACATGTAAAGAAGTTTGCCTCTAGAATTTTCCTCTATTTTCTTTTTACATACATGGTTATAAGTCATGGAAGAGCTTTCATTTATTAGAGGAGAAAGGCGGTATGACTGATGCTTGCGGTTGGTTGTTTGTGGATTTTGTTCCTTTGCTTTATGAAAAGCGCAGGGTTGCAAGGCAACTTCAAGTTGAAGCTTGGCTTGACCTTTCCATGCTTGTTAAAGAACTTGGAATAGAACGGCAAATTGAAACCAAAAAAGAAACCAGTCCCAAACCAATCTATATAGTTTAGAAAGCGCAAGCCCTCAAAACATTTTCAAAATTTTCACGTGTCTTATCAATTTTATAGCGCCTTAAAGCCTCAATTATCGTCTTTTTATCCTTCTCTCCAAGCTTTTCAGAAATTTTTTCGGCTACTGCTCCGCTTATGAATAGGAATTGGCAGACAGCCGTGACGTTTGACGGTCGCCTAGTTAGGCTTGCAGTTTCAAAATCAACTATGAAAGGCACGTTTTTGCTGTTGACGATTATGTGTTTTGGAGCGTGGCTTAATTCTCCATGGTCTAAACCCGCTTTGTCTAGGCGGTAACACTGTTCCAAAATGTCACGTAAAACTCGTTTTATCATTGTTTTTTCCTTGTGTTTTTCCAGCCACTTCGGGAGTAGTTCGCCGTCGATGAACTGCGTTAAAAGGAAGTTTTGGCTAAAAGCCAAAAGCTTCGGTCCAACATTGACTGAATTTGCCTTTTTGAGCATTTTCGCTTCCCTTTCCATTTCGGTGCGGTCGGCGTCAACTCTGCGAATTTTTAAAGCTTTCTTTTCACCGTTTATGTAAGCTATAACAACTATGCCAACGCATCCTTTGCCTAAAACTGGCATGTTAAAGGCTGTTTTTTCACCTGTAAACTCTATGGCTTTAACGCCCAACCGCAACAGCTCCCTTAAGCGTTTTTTCAATTCTTTTTTTGTTGGTTTTGGATAACAGATTACCTGTGCATAAGCAGTTTTTTCAAGTTCTTCGATTAGTATTTTCATCCTATCTTTCTAGTGTGGGATAGCCCTTATATTTACTGCGAAATGCCATTAAATACAAAGGAATAAATCATGCGAAAGTTTAGGCGAACAAGCGAAATTTTAGAGTTGATGGCTAGGAAGGAAACCATACGAAACATAGGCGTGATTGCCCACATAGACCATGGAAAAACAACGGTGGCTGACGCTTTAATGGCTGAGGCTGGACTACTACCGCCAAAAATGGTTGGGCGCAGAGCCCTCGATTATCTTGAAGAGGAGCAAAAGCGTGGAATAACAATAAAAACAGCAAACATTTCATTGCTATGTGAAGTGCATAACCGCCCATACGTTGTAAACTTGGTTGACACTCCAGGTCATGTGGATTTTACTGGTAGGGTTGCAAGGGCTTTGCGTGCTATAGATGGCGCTGTTGTTGTGGTTGACGCTGTTGAGGAGATTATGGCTCAAACAGAAACCGTGCTTAGACAAGCCCTTGCAGAGAGAGTTAAGCCAGTGCTTTTTATAAACAAGGTTGACCGCCTAATTAGGGAGATAAAACTTTCCGAAAACGAAATTCAAGACAAATTTACTCGGATAATTGAAGGAGTCAACAGCCTAATCGAGGTTTACGGAGAAAACGAGTTTAAAGATGAGTGGAAAGTTAACCCAAAAAGCGAAAGCGTTGCTTTCGGCTCAGCGCTTCACAATTGGGGTTTAACGGCTAAAATTGCTGATGAAAAAGGAATAAAATTCAGCGATGTGGTTAAGGCTTATGGGAAAGGCGAACACGAGAAACTGTCAAGGCTTGTTCCACTACACAAGGCAATATTTAACATGATAATCAAAAACATTCCAAACCCAATTGAAGCTCAGAAGTATCGCATACCAAAAATTTGGAAAGGCGACTTAAACTCTGAAATTGGACGAGCAATACTGAACTGCGACAGCGACGGCCCGTTGGTCATGTGTATAACAAACGTTCAACCAGACGCCACAGCCGGTTTAGTTTCAACTGGAAGGCTTTTTTCTGGCTCAGTAAAAGCTGGAGACATGGTTTATTTGGTTAATGCTGGAAAAGAATGCGTTGTTAAGCAAGTTTCCATGTATTTGGGCGCTTTTAGGGAAATCGTCAACGAAATTTCCGCTGGCAACATAGCCGCCCTAACAGGTCTTGAACTGGCAAGGGCTGGCGAAACAGTTGTTACCGCAAAAAGCAGGGCGGCTGCCGTTCCGTTTGAAAGCGTTAAGTACTTTTCAGAGCCTGTGATGACCATTGTTGTAGAACCGAAAAACCCCGTGGATTTGTCGTTTTTGGTTGAGGCTATGGATAGACTTTGCATAGAAGACCCAAACTTGAATGTTGTAGTGGATAGAGAAACGGGTGAGTACTTGTTAAGCGGGATTGGTGAGCTTCATTTGGAAATTGCCATAAAATCGTTGAGGCAGTACAGCCGAGGAATAGACCTTATATTGTCTAATCCTGTGATTGCCTACAGAGAAACTGTTTCGGAAATTGGCAGTGTTGTTGCAACTAAAACGTCTAATGGGCAGAATGTGTTTTGGGTGCAAGTTGAACCGTTGGAAAACGCGGTTTTGGAGTTGGCGGAAAAAGGCGAAATTGCAGAGGGAATGGCGCTGGGGCAGATAAGCGAAATTTTACATTTAAAGGCTGGATATTCAAAGGCTGAAGCGAAAAGTATTTGCGCTTTCAACACGCATGGCAACATCCTCCTAAACTCTGCTGGAGAAATCGCAGAAATAAAAGACAGCGTTGTTTTGGGTTTTCAATGGGCATGCAACCACGGACCGCTCTGTGAGGAACCGCTAAGAGGCGTTAAAGTCAAGTTGGTAAAGGCGCAACTTCATGAAAACCCGAAAATGCGTGAGCCAGCGCAGATTATGCGGGCTATAAGCCGAGCCGTTTTGGGTTCAGCTTTAACAGCCAAGCCCGTACTCCTCGAACCAGTTTATAAAATGGAGATTTCCGTTCCAACCCAATGGTTTGGCGCATGCATAAACATTATAACTCGTAGACGTGGGAAAATCAATGCTGTGGAAAACAGGGGTGCATTAACAATGGTTTTGGGTTACATTCCAGTTTCAGAAACTTTAGGGTTAGCCTCGGAAATGCGCTCTGCAACTTCTGGAAGCGCCTTTTGGCAGTGCACTTTCAGCCATTGGGACAAAACCCCAGAAAACGTCGCCGCTGAGGTTATAAGGCAAATACGAGCCAGAAGGGGCTTGCCGCCGAAAATTCCCAAACCAGAAGAATTCATGGACTAAGAACAAAATAAAGGTTGGTATAGAATGTAGCATGTAACATAAAGTGTGTAGGATTAAATTTTGAAAATATTATTTTGAGGTGAAAAGGGCAAGATGAAAATTCAGTTAGATGTTTCAAACCCGTTTAGTTTGGATGTCACTCTTTGTTGCGGGCAAGTTTTTAGGTGGGAAAAACGTGGCGTGTGGTGGTACGGCGTAGTAGGCGAAAAAGCCTTTAAGGTGCGTCAAATTGGCGGTGAGTTGGAATTTGAGAATGTGGATGATGGTTTTGTTCGAAAATATTTTGGTTTGAACGATGATTTGCCACGAATTTTTTCGCTGATAGGCAGAGACGCACATATCAAAGGCGCCATTAAAGCCTTTAATGGTTTGAGGATTATCCGCCAAAACCCTTGGGAATGCCTAATCTCCTACATTTGCGCCACAAACAAAAACATTTCAGCAGTTAGGCAAATACTTCTCAACATTTCAAGAAAATTCGGAGAGACAATAAGCTTTGACGGTTGCACGTTTTACACTTTTCCAACACCAGAAAGCCTTGTAAAGGCTAAGGTTGAGGGGCTTGCCAGTTGCGGTCTCGGTTATAGGGCCAAATACGTTTTCGAAACAGCGAAGAGTATTCACGAAAGCGGTTTTGATGTTGAAAGTTTGAGGTGTATGCCATACGAAAAAGCAAGAAAAGAACTACTGAAGTTTTTGGGTGTAGGCTTGAAGGTTGCTGATTGCGTTTTGCTTTTCTCTTTAGAAAAGTTTGAGGCTTTTCCAGTTGACGTGTGGATAAAACGTGCCGTTTTGAAGCATTATACAAGCCATTTCCAAAAGGAGTTTACAGCGAAAATTTCAAGTAGGAAGTCGCCGTCGCCGGCGGAGTACAGGCAATTAAACCTTTTTGGAAGAAAATATTTTGGGGAATACGCAGGCTACGCTCAAGAATACCTTTACCATTATGAAAGGGTGAACGCTACTCGTTAGCGGCGCGTTTCCTCCACTTTTCAATTCTTTTGGCAATTTCCATTTCAAGCCTTTCCCTAGAAAGAAGTTGACCGCGCGTTATAACCTCGTCATCCAACACTATACTTGGAGTGCTGACAATATTGTAGGCTGAACCTTCACGGAATCCCTCCTCGGATGCCAAATTCACCTCTCTAAAGGCAATGCCGAATTTTTCAGCAACCTCCCTCGCAATCCGTTTAGCCAATGGACAACTTGCACAAGTAGGCAAGGTAAAAATCTTTAACTCCATAAGGTTTCCTCTCCCGCCTAAAACAACCTTTAACAGAAAACTCTTTTTATAAATCTTTACACATCAACCAAACGCAAAATGTTTAAATTAACTTGGAAACAGCATACTATTAATGGAAAAGGGCGGGCCCGTAGCTCAGCTAGGTTAGAGCGACAGGCTCATAACCTGTTGGTCGGGCGTTCAAATCGCCCCGGGCCCATTTTGTTGGTGTGTCTTTTTGTTGGACATGTACGGAAAAAGGTTTATTAAATATTAATACACACTATATTCTGCTGGTGAAAAAATGGAGAAATCCCCAATCATACTTAAATGGAACAGTCAAGAGGAAGAGGAAAACCACGCTATGTTTAGATGCAGCGAATGCGACGAAACCTTTTCAAAACCGATTTTGGCAACGCTTTCATCCAGCGGTCAAGTCCAAACATATTACGCGTGTCCACGATGCTTAACAAAAGTGGCTGAAAAAAGAAGTTCAAAAAGCGAAGAGGAAGATTCACCTCTCGTAGAAAAGGTTAAAAGGGCAATTGCGGCGGAAGAAGGCGACGTGAAATGCAGTCATTTTCTGGGGTATTTGAAGAAGCGTCCGAAGAACACGCCGATTCCAGACGAATGCCTAACATGTGAAAAAATGGTTGAATGCCTAATTCATTAAACATAAATATGACGTGTAGCTTTATTCCGTTTCAGTGATTAATACGTGCTTCCACTTAAAGATTTAAATAAACCCCTAAAAACGCCACATGTAAACCGTCTAATTCTAACTGCAAACATAATCATTTTTGCGGTTTATTGGCTTTCAAAAAATAACATTTACTTTAACCCGAAAATTGCAGAAACAATTGAAGGAAATGAGGTTGTTCCAGGCAAATTTGTTATGGTGCCAATTGACATAATTAATGGGCAAAGGCTTTACACGCTTTTTACTTCCATGTTTATGCATGCTGATTGGCTTCACCTTTTTGGGAACATGCTTTTCCTGTTCATTTTCGGCGATAACGTGGAAGATGTTTTTGGGCATGTTGGCTACTTAATCTTCTACCTTATTTGCGGTGTGGCTGCGGCTTTCGCCCACATAATAAGCATAATTTACCTACCCATTTTTATAGATGGAACTGGCACTTCAGACTTGGCTACTGGTGTTGTCGGTGCTTCAGGAGCAATATCAGGGGTTTTAGGTGCATACTTCGTGCTTTATCCAAAATCAAGAATACTCACGCTTGTTTCGTATTTTATACTGCCCATACCCGCCTTCATTTTTCTGGGTTACTGGTTTATTATGCAATGGATTTTTGGGATGTTTGATATTGGCGGCGGAATTGCCTATTGGGCGCATATAGGCGGTTTCTTGACGGGTATGTTTTTAGCTTTGATTTTTGGGTTGGAAATGAAAAAGGCGTTGGAAAGGCATTTCCGCTTGTAAAAAGGGTCTGTTCGTCATGAGCTCCTCATCTTGTTAATCAGACTGGAGCGGCTACATCATCCCCAAAAGATAAAGGCGCTGTTCACTCTTAAATGGTTATTGTTAAAATGTTAAGCCTTCTAATTTTTTGTGCAGCGCTTTTATTGTTCCTGAAACCGCTGTCACGTGTAGGGCTAACGGTTTATTGCCTATATGTGTGATTGTGGCTATTGCCGCCCTAACCATGTTAAGGGCTGTGTGCGCCGTGTATATTATGGCTATTTTCCTTTCTACATCATAATCAATAAGCCTTAAACCAGTTTGGCTTGCGCCGTACTCTCCAAAAAGCTTTAATATGGCGTTCCAAACGGCTTCCAAAATCTCTTTTTGGCTGAAATTTTCATTTGAATCTATTTTTAAGGCTAGGTAGCGCCTTTTAACCCTTTTCAACAGTCCTTTCCCCAACGGATTATGCGTATTCCAGGCGCAACAAATTTCGGATTAAGCTTTTCACGGTTTCGCTTAACTATTGCCACTGGATTTTTTGAAACTGCCTGTATAGCCGAAGCCTCGTCTAAATCGAAAAGCGAAGCTAAAGCCGCTTGCTCCCTTGGCTTCCGCATCAGCCGCACATCCGAAACTCCACTTGAAATAACTATTGGAACATGGAACCGCTTTGCGATTAATGCTTCTCTTCGCAAACTTAAAAGAAGCTTTATCCTCGCCATACCCTCCAAACGGAATATGGGATTCATGTCTATTTCTAGGTTGGCTAGGCTTTTTGATGCCAACTCAGCCTCAGCTATGTCGAAAAATCTTTTTGCAGGGTGAAACGCTGGAAAATTTAGTAGGTCTACACGGCGGTCCTTCGCTGCTTGTCTTGCAACGCTTTTAGATTCGCATAAAACAGCTAAAACCTCAAACTTTCGCCTATAAGCCCTCAAACTGCGGATTAGCTCCTTCGGAGTTTTAGGGTTTAAATCCACACGAGAAACCAAATCCACAGCGTATTCTCTACATTTCATCCGCAGTCGCTGAATGTCCTCCTCAAAAAAGTTTTGAGGAAAAGTTAGGGCGATTATGCGATAGCCTAACTCGGAAGCCTTTTTAATCATCCCTAAAACTTTTTCATCATCTTTAACGTTTGGAAGCAGGTGAAGATCGGCATAGGCTTTTGTCATCGGATTAACCCAAGCTTTCTACAGATTTCAACTATCTCTTTCACGCCGTGTTTCTTAAAATGTATTTTGAGGTGGATTGGGTCAATATTTGAAAGCCTAACCTCGCCGTGGTAGGCTGACTGCTTATTCAATCTAATGTATAGGTTTCCATTTTCAACATGTCTTTCAATTTCGTTGCTAAGCGTTTCTCTGTCCAAAGCGTTCAACCCAGCTGACAACTTTTCAAAAGCCGCTTGAAAAAATTTTTTATCCTTAATCCTTGTTTCAAAAAGCAAAATTGGATTTCCATAATGTCCAGTTAGGCTTGTTTTTTTAAAAGCGATGTTTTCGGCGAGTTCCGTTGGCAAAACATTTCGAACAGCCATTAAAACTTTGTCGGGGTCTTCTGTGGCGTGGGCGAACACACGTATGTCTATATAGCCCACTGGAATTTTAGAAGACACAGCCAATGCCCTTACCAAAACAATGTTTATTGTTGGCTTTTAGGTTTTTCCTTTTCACGTTTTGATTCCAAAAACGCTTTGAGGGTTTCAATGTTTTCTTGATGGGCTGTTTTACGTCTGGAATCCACTGGAACGCCAAGTTTCAAAGCTTCTTTTAGGCTTATTCCCGCTTTTTTTAGCTCTTCACGGCTGAAGCCCCGTCCAAACCTTTGTTTTCCACCTTTCTTAATGACTTTGGGCTTAACAGTCATCATCAAACTACTTTTCTCCTATGTTGGCTTTCTTGCTTGGTCTAACTTTTTCCGCTCCCCGTCCCTTACGCCTTAAACCCCTAACTTTTTTGCCTGCGCTTGTTAAACCTCGAAAAACTCTTCCACGATGTTGTTTTTGGCATACCCAGTTTATGTCTTTGTCGGCTTTTATCGCTGGATGGTTTGGGTCAACCATTATGACTTCAAACCATTTTGAGCGTCCGTCTTCGCCAACCCAATAGGAGTTTAAAACTTCAAGGTTTGGAAACTTTCTAGCGGCTCTTTCCTCGGCTATGAGCCTCAAACTTTTAGCTGGCTTAAACTTTTTAACGCCCATGCGTTTCGGTCTTCTACCCGCCTGTGGTCGCTGTTTCCTTAATCCGCCACGCCTGACGCGGACACGGACAACAACAAAGCCTTGCTTAGCCTTATAACCCAACTTTCTGGCTCTGTCAAGGCGAGTTGGCTTTTCAATACGTGTTATAGCTGGTTGCCTACGCCATTCTATGAGTCTCTCACGCATCAACTCATCCACATAGGATTTTTCTGGAACAGCCCATGCTTCGGCAATATACTTGTACGCCAAACCTTTTCACCTCCACGCTTGTTTATGGTTCAGCCTTTAAAGGCTACATTCCAGCGGACGCTTTTATCCGCCAACGCTTGATTCAATGCATTAAAAGGGCAAAATAAACCTTTTCCAACAAACACTTATAAAACCCGCTAAAACCTATGGAAATACCCACGGAAGGGTTAAGTATGGCTAAGCCCCAAATTGGTTTGTCTATGCTTTACTGCCTCGGCGAACCATTCAAGAAAATGACCAAACACCTCACTGAAACACAAACATCCTACATAGAAATTGTCGACGACGGCTTTCACGCTTTGAACAAACAAAGAGTTTTAACACTTAAAAACATCGGCGTGTCTTACGGCTTAAAATATTCGGTGCATGCGCCCTTTGCAGACATAAACATTGCCTCGCCCTCAAAATCCATGTTAAAGGCTATGCTTAATAGATTAGAGCGGTCAATTGCTAATGCAAACACCCTAAACGCTTACATTTGGGTTTTCCATCCTGGATTAGCCACTGGCATCAGCATGTTTTATCCAGGAATGGATTGGCTTCAAAACCTAAAGTCTGTTGGGCAACTACTGAAAACTGCGGAGGATTACGGCGTTAAAATAGCCATAGAAAACGTGCCAGAACCATACCCGTTCCTAATGAAAAATGTGGAGCAATTCGCCAAGTTTTACAATGAAATAGGCAACGAAGAAGTGGGCTTGGTTTTGGATGTTGGACACGCAAACTTGAATGGACAAACAGCTCTTTTCATTAAAACTTTTTCAAAAAAAATTGTGCATATACACGCCCACGACAACGATGAGCGAAGCGACCAGCATTTAGGCGTAGGCTACGGCACAGTCAACTGGAAAAATTTTGAAAGCTTGCTGAAGGAAATAGGCTACGATAAAGTTGTTGTTGTCGAATCTGTTATGCATGTTGAAGAAAGTATACAAAAGCTAAAGGAAATGTTCCCTTAACCTTCCAAAAGCGGAATTTCAATTTTCATAAAGTCTTCAGCTACACAAGTGTTTCTAAAAATTTTCTGAGCTTGTTCCAAAAGTACACTTGCATCTTCATATCTAGCACTTATATGCATCAAAACAAGCTGTTTAACCTTTGCTTTTCTGGCGATTTCAGCCGCTTGCTCCGCCGTAGAATGCCCATCCATTTCGGCTCTCTCAATCAAAGAATCATCTAAAGTGGCATCGTGAATAAGCAAATCCGCATTCGCCGCAAACTTCACAAACCCTCTAAACGGTCTCGTATCACCAGTATAAACAATTTTCCTTCCCGGCCTAAGCGGTCCAGTGACATCCTCGGGTTTAATAACTCGTCCATTAGACAGCCTAACCTCTTGTCCATGTTGAAGTTTCGACCACAATGGGCCTTCTGGAACGCCCATGGCTTTCGCCTTTTCCGGATAAAATCTTCCTGGACGGGGCTTTTCTGTTAGGGCGTATGCCAAACTTGGAATTACATGGTTAGCCCAAACAGCCTCAACAAAATATTCCTCTTCGTCGCATACAACGCCCGCCTCGTATATTTCGTGAACTTCAACCCGAAACGTCAAGGCGAACTGCACAGTTTCTCTGATGCCTTCCAAAAAACGTTTTATTCCAGATGGCCCGTAAATGTCAAGTTTCTGTTTTCTGTCAAGCAAAGCCATTGTTTGTAAAAGCCCTGGCAAGCCTAAAACGTGGTCGCCGTGCATGTGCGTAATAAAAATCTTCATTTTCTTGTGAAAGCCAACCTTAGCCCTTATCATTTGCCTCTGCACGCCTTCGCCGCAGTCAAACATTAAATGTTCGCCTTTTCGTTGTATGAGTATGGCTGGCAAACTCCTTTTCGGTGTTGGGATGCTTCCAGCAGTGCCCAAAAAAATCACATGCAAACTCATGATGTTTTCCTCTTATTTTTATTATCGCTAAAACTTAAAAGGTTGTGGCAAAGTTTATTAGTTCTGGGGTAGAACTATAGTTCTGGGGTAGAAGTTGTTATTTGACCCAAGACCCAAAACCAAAAGAGAAGAAATATTCAACAGAGAAAAAGAGTTTAAAGAATTAGAAAGAAACATTGACCTGCCATTAATCGTTATTAGTGGAGTTAGAAGAGTAGGCAAAACATCAATATTAAACGGATTCCTGAATGAAGTTGATATTGCCAGTGTGGTTCTCGATTTAAGGAGTCTGCCTAAAAACTATGGCAACAGACTTTTATACGAAATTATTGAGAGGGCGTTATCCTCAAAATTGGATAAATTCGTCGATTTGCTTAAGGGTATCTCCTCAATAAAAATACTCGGAAACGAAGTGGAAATAAAATGGAAGGGAAGGGGCGCAATAACACTATCATCCCTATTTGATTCTTTAAATAAAAAGAGGGTTATAATTGCCTTTGACGAAGCCCAAAAACTAAGAGGTCCAAGGTCTAATGAAATATTGAATGCGTTGGCACATGCATATGACTACGATAAAAACTTAACTTTCATTTTCACAGGGTCTGAAGTTGGCTTGCTCTATGATTTCCTCGGTGTGGAAAAGGGGGGTTCTCCACTTTACGGCAGATACCACTACACTTTAAATGTTGAAAGGTTCACCAATGATGTTGCTGAAAGTTTTTTAAGAGCTGGTTTTAAGGAGTATGGCTTAGATATAGACGAAGAAGTTTTGAATTGTGCCGTTAAATTTTTCGATGGAATACCTGGATGGCTAGCCTTTTTTGGCAATGAATTTTGTAGAGGAAGGAAAAAGTTTGAGCAAATCAAAGAAATCGCCGTAAACGTGGCGTTAGAAGAATTAAACCATTTAGTCAAGGAAAGGGGGAGAAGGTGTGCCACCGTGCTGAAGGCAGTTGCAACTGGAGAAAACAGCTGGAGCAGAGTTAAAAGGTACGTTGAAGAAAAAGAGGGAACAACATTGTCATCCAGCATTTTATTAAACGCCCTTAACAGCCTAGAAAATTTAAGCATAATAAAGGATTATAGGTTTCTAGACCCCGTGTATAAAGAGGCTTCTTTGAGGCTTTAGGCTTTTTCGAACACTGCGATTTCCCGTGTTAGGCTTCTGTGAATATAAACGAAATGCGATTCCAAATGCCTATAACCAAATTTTGCGGCTAGGCTTGTAATGTTTAACGTTTTTGGAGCGGCTACGCAAACACGTTTTCCGCTGTTGAGCGTTTCATGAACAGCCTCTAAAAACGTTTCAACTATTTGTTTTGTGGTTCGTTTCATGGTGGATGCGCTTCTCCCATAAGGCGGGTCTGCAACGACGCAGTCCACTTTCGTTATTGGCGGTTTTGCAGCGTCTGCAACTACAACGCCTTCTGGGTTGACGCCAAAATATTTCATGTTTTTGATTGTTCCCTTAACCATGCGCTTTTGAATGTCCAACCCTAAAATGCGACAGCCCATAAGCGCGGCTTCTATGAGTATGCTTCCCGTTCCGCAAAACGGGTCGAAAACTAACCCGCCAGTTTTTGGTTTAGCTAAGTTCACCATGCACCTTGCAAGTTTGGCTGGCATAGCCGACGGGTGGAAAAAGGGCTTCTTTTTGGGGCGTCTCTCAACGAACTGCTTCGGCGGAAACTCCGCAATTTTCACGCCGAAAACAAACTTTCCATCAGTTAAAATCCCAAAGAAGGTTTTATCTGGATTTTTAAGGTTTACTTTTGCCTTTTCTTTTTTATTGATGATTATTTCGCCGAGTTTTCTTTCAATTGCCATACTGTCAATGTGTGCGCAGTGATTTTTTACGTGTTTTACACGAACTGCGAAGCTTTCGCCGTTTTTCAAAAATTCGTTTGAGTTTATGGCGTTTGCAGCTTTAACTATCTCGTTTATTTCCGCTTTACAAGTGAAAAGTTCCAGCCCGCAAAGCCTAGTGAATGCTGCTCTGCGTTTTATGGTTTCTACACAGTTTAATTCCGCTTCAAGCCTTAATGTTTGGTCAAGTTTCTCACATATCCTAAACGGGTGGTTTTCCGCTTCTAAAATGGCTTTTAACTCGGCAATCGGTAGTGTTTCATGTTCTCCTGAAAGCAAAAAGAAAAGTTTAGTCACTTTTACGCTCCTTTTTGGGTTAGGGCTTTGCTTATTAAGGGTGCAATGGAAACAACGCTTACTACGGATGGAACGGTGTCCGTGCCGATTATGGCTTCGGCTCCGCTTTCCAAAATCTTTTTTTGGGCGTCTCCCATCAAAAGCGGATGCACACAAGCCGCATAAACCTTTCTTGCGCCTTGCTCTTTTGCGTATTTGACGGCTTTCGCCATTGTCCCGCCGCTGCTAATAATGTCATCAAAAATTATCACGTCTCTACCATTAACTTGTAAAGCCTTCTCATCAAGCGTAACATTTCCAGTTGCAACATCCCTTTTCGTCGCAATGTAATCAAACCCACCCTTTAAGATGCTGTCGGCTTCAGCAGCCACATTAAGCGCTTTTTTACCCATTGAAAGCGAAACTGGATTTTCCACTAACCCTTCAGTTTTGAAATATTCTGCCAAAAGCGGAATAGCCGACAAATCTTCAACTGAAATGTTAAAGGCTTTTAACGCTGATGGGCTGTGCGCATTCACTGTTATAAGCCTATCCGCACCACATTTCTCCAACAACTTCACAATTGTTTTTATACTGAAGGCTTCCCCGGGCAAAAACCGTTTGTCTTGGCGGCTGTAAGCCAAATAGGGCACTATGGCTGTTATGCTTTTTGCTTTTAAGTCTTTGGCGTTGTCAGCCATAAGCAAAAGTTGGATAAGCCTTTGCTCTTGGGGTGGACTTGTGGTTTGTATTATTGCCACTTCTTCGCCTTCCAGCGAATCCACGTTAAAGCGGATGTAGGATTCACCGTCTGGAAAAGTTTTGAAAACAACAGGTACAACTTCCATTCCTAAAAGCTCAGCTGTTTTTATGGCAAGCTCCTTCGAAGCTGGTCCGGGAATTATCTTCATTTATCTCTCGCCGTTTTAAATGCTGTTACGTTTAGAGCTGAACTGTTTTATTAGTTCTTTTGCTCTGTCCATGCGTATTTTTCTTTCTTCAACCATTTTTTCAGCAACCAAATCTATTAATTCGCCTGTTGCGCCTGCGGCTATGGCTATGTTTCTTGCGTGGAGCGACATGTGTCCACGTTGTATGCCTTCGTGGGCTAAAGCCCTTAAAGCAGCCAAGTTTTGCGCTAAGCCAACCGCCGCCAAAACTTCGGCGAGTTCGTTTGCTGTTTTTACCCCTAAAATTTTTAGGCATATTTTTGCTATTGGATGGGTTCGCACCGCTCCGCCTATAAGCCCAACAGCCATTGGTAATTCAATTGAACCGACTAAATTTCCGTTTTCGTTTTTCTCCCATGTTGAAAGCGTCGTGTAACAGCCGTTTCTAGCTGCGTAAGCATGAGCGCCCGCTTCCACGGCGCGGTGGTCGTTGCATGTTGCGATTACAACGGCTATTATGCCATTCATTATGCCCTTGTTGTGGGTTGCCGCCCGATACGGGTCTGCAGCGGCGAAAGCCCAAGCGTTTACAATGCCGTCTACAACCTCTTCTCCGCCAACAGCCTCTTTAGGCACGGTGCACCAGGCTCTTGCAAGGCGTTTTGTAGCTAAGTTTGAGATAATTCGCAAATAAACACGTCCACCCGTTATTCGCTCTATTAGGGGGGCAACTGCCTCGCACATGGTGTTTACAGCATTAGCGCCCATAGCATCACGGCAGTCCACATGTAATTCCGCTATAACCATTGGTCCCAGCGTTGTTTGGATAACCTTTGCCTCCAAGTCTTTGGCTCCGCCGCCGACTGAAACAAGCACAGGGTCTTGCTCGTTGGCTTTCTTTAAAATTTCCTCTTTGGCTTGTAGTATCCGCATTTTAGCCGCATAAGGGTCTTTTATGTCGACGGTTTGGATTTGTCCAATCATTATTGGTGGTGTGCTGCTTGTATGGAAGCCTCCGCCTTCCCGTGCCATTTTAGCTGCATAGCTGGCTGCAGCCACTACGGATGGTTCTTCAATAGCCATTGGAACCAAATAATCACGCCCGTTTATGAGGAAGTTGACGGCTATGCCCAATGGCACTGGAATGGCGCCGACAACGTTTTCTATCATGCGATCAGCCAAATCTAAAGGTAAACTGCCAGTGTTCTGCAACAAAGCGGCTTCTTCGTCTGTTAAGTCTGCGAATTCCTTAACAAACTGTAAACGTTCTCTAGGGCTTAGTTTATAGAAACCTGAAACCAAAGATGATTTATCCACGAATATCCCTCAAATCCTAATAACGTCCTTTAAATGTATTATTAAATGTTTAATTTTAATCAGAATTTTAAATTCATAATCTTTTAGTGTTTTTGGTAGTCCAAATCAGAACTGAAATTAAAGGGAGCGGTTAAATGCCTTTAAATGGCATTTTGGAAATCACGAAAAGATTTATGCGGGAAATAATAAATAACAGGAAATTGTTACTGTGTATATTTCTTATGTTAGTTTTTGTTGGTGTTGTTGGTGCGGTTGTGCATAATTATATGTCTATGCAAAGTAACGTAGGAGTTAGAACATAGAGAAATAAAAAGGGATAGAATGTTTAACTTTCGACTGTTATCTTCAATGTTATGTCAACAGTATCACTGGTTGTGGCATTGCCAAACCAGAGAATATCCCACTGCACACGCCACCAATTATGGTCGCCACTAAGACTATTAAATGCTGTTTCCAAGTCATTTCCACCGTCGTCACCGTGTGGATCCAACCGCAAACTATCTACACTAGTGCCGCCAGAGTTATATATGGTGATTATGATGTAATCTAAATTCTCATCAGCGTTTGTGCTATATTGATAGTCTGCAATCTCTAATTTTATATTGTGTGCTACTGTGCCGTTGTTGCAAATCCTCACTGGATCGGTGTATGTGGCAAGTGTACCATTTGATCCTTTCATTCCAGTGAAAGTCACTGTTTGGCGATAGTTGGTTATCGACCCTGAAGCATTGACAAAATCCGCTCCCTCATAGAAATTCACGTCATAGGCACCTCTCACCCCGACTGGCGTTGCGTACATGTACATATAGTTGTATATTGCTGCGCTTGCGGTTCCAATGAGCAACGCTGATATTAGCAGTGTTAGGAATTTTAGGCTTTTTTTGATGTTTATCTTCATTTTACATTTTCACCTCCCTTCTCTTTTTTCTTTCTTTTAGGGTTTCTATCCAAATTTTTACGAGCACGTAGATGCTTATGCCCAAAACTAGGACGCAGGCTATTGTGAGGGCTATGGCTGATGTTATGAAGGCTGCCTCTCCCCACGAAGGCTTGTAAAAGGCGTATAGGCTTGCGCCGATTATCGTTGCGCCTGCGCCCAAGGCTATGTACCACCATCGTGGTTTGAAGAACACGTATGTGCCCAACCCCACCACTAATGTGTCGAAGGCTACTATTCCTACGAATGTTGCTTCCCAAGAA
>JAWCNZ010000019.1:0-24825 GCA_038848005.1 Bathyarchaeia archaeon
GTAGAACCGAAGCGGGCAGCATATGCGCCGTGATGCGTAGGCGACGATACAATAGTAGGCGAACCTACCGTTCCAGTCCAAGCACTAAAATCTCCACTCTCAAAACCGTCACTGAAAATTGTAGCGTAAGCTGGAGTTGTAAGAGAATTTAAAAATAAAAGAACAATTAAGAAAACGAAAAGCATAACATCTTTGCGCATGTTTATCTCCAGTAGCTTTTATATGACACGTTGCAGTGGTATGTTACGCCCTGCTGTGGCAAATTGCTTGTCCAATTGCCTTCTTCACGCAAAATATAGTAATTGCCGTTTAAAACACATGATGTATTGTTTAACTCTATGTTTTGCCAAACGTAATTGCCGTTGTAGGTTATATTCATGAACACTCTGGTGTAGTTTATCGCTTCATTTTCGTTTGATGCTAAACTACTGTTGAACCGTATTCCAACCACAAACCGCACCTGCTGATTATCGTTTATGTCGGCAGATTCACCGCTTGAACTGAAATTCGCCCTTAAAATCCAGGTTTCACCGTCATATTGCCAAACTTCTATGTAATTTATGTCGTTGCCCCGTTCGTCTGCTGCTGGCGAACCATAAACAACCAATGTCGGCATTAACGTGTTAGGACAAAATCCTAAAAACAGCAGCGGCAGCAGCGGCAGCAGTATTAACAAAACTTTTTTCATTTGTTTTTTCACCTCACTGTTTTGTCATATATAAATTTGATAAAGAAGCATCCGAGGAATAATGTGAAAGCAATTATTATCACAGCTTGAGGGTTTTCATACCACATGCACATTCCCTATCATGTTTTAAAATGTTTAAAGTAAAAGTTTTATTGTGTGAAATACACAATTAAGTTTAAATTTAAACAACAAAATATAAACTTATAATGTCAAAATCAAATCAGATTAAACATATACATATATACTTGCCTAAAGAACTGGCGGATTGGGTGAAACAACAAGCGGAAAAAGAAAACCGAAAAATCAGCAATTACATCGCAACAATAATTTTAAAAATTAAAAACGGTGAACCCACATGAACAAAAAAGCATTTGCAATTTCATTTTTGCTTTTAAGTTTGCTTTTAATTTCAAATTTAACTTCAGTTTTTGCTTTGGATGAGTGGCAAGAATATACGGGTGAAGGTTATCCAAGTGGCACATGGGACTTTAAAAGTCGTACATATTGGCGGTCTGGTGATAATTGGGAAGCGTTAGGCAAATTTTGTTATATTTACAGCAGCAGTTTATCTTTTACGATGTGGGATTTAAAAGTAAAGGCATTAGTCGAAACTTATGGGAGTTATAGTCTTGTTTGCCAATACATAAAATTTAAAATCAATGATTTAGAAATCCGCATTAAATATGAAAAAGGGATAGTTGGGTCAAATTCAATATGTGGAGATAAAGTTTTTGTTTCCAAAATTGAAAATCTGACAGAACTTGAAATGGTGTATTCTGGTGTTACGGGTTTTGACCTTTTCAGATTACAAATATACCGATGCGATAACAATACAATGACCGTTAGAATTGCAGTTTTTGACCGTCCAGAAGATACCGAAGCAATTAGCATATGGCAAAGAAATTATACGTTAGGGCAGGAGTGGTTAGACAACGCCAAAACAATAACACAAGAGGTAAGCGTGGAACGTGATGACTCTAAGGGATATATTGAAGGGGAAATTATAACCGAACAATTTATGTGTAATGGATTGACAATTGGGGAATTATCAATTGAATCAACTATGAATTATTGGGAGTTGTTAAGGCGTGGTTTTTGGCATTTATTAACATCGGCATATCAAGGGATAACATCAACATTTCAAAGCATGTTTGGATGGGCGGGTCAACTGTATGAATGGATAGCTTTTTGCTTCACTTTTGTCGGCGGAATAGTATACTGTATAGTGCATACCAGTTTGCCGTTTTTCCCGTTAATTTTGTTGTTTTGGTTTTTAGATGCTATGATGACGAGCGTGCAAGAAGGAAATTTGCAACCAATAGGACATTGCTTTATGACGATTTACGATTTTCTTAGAGCGGTTATCCAAACCATCGTTAACATTGCAAGCGCCATTTGGGACTACATTAACCCATTGGGGTGATGTCATGGAAAAATTGAAGGTCAACATAAAATTGATTGATAAACACAAAATTTTTAGTTTAAAAGCAAAATACGACCCGACAACCCGAATTGCTGAAGCAAAAAGAGGTTTCAGAGAAAAGAACACTTTAAAATTTATGGTTGACCCAGACCACATTTACGAGGAAGTTTGCCGCAGAAACAAGCGTAAACTTGTTGTTTATGTTGATAGCACCAATAGAAAAAGTATTGAAATGGAACGTGTCAAAACAATTATTGTTGATGGAGTGAAAAAAGAGGAAGTCGTCAAAGAACCAGCGGAAGTTTTACAGTCTCAAACAATACACACAAACAATCCGATAGACATGGAAAAAGCGATTAAACTTGACTATTTAATTGATGTTGCTTTTTGGAAAAGCGTGATTGAAAAGCGCAAGTTGGCGTTAAGCACAGTTTTAACGCTGTTAGGTGCGGGTATAGGTCTCTACACGATTTTAGTTACGCTGTTGCGTGCTTGCGGAATCAATGTTTAAAGGTGTGAATATGGAAAAAGACGGAAAAGAGAAAGTTTTGGACAATATTATGAAAATGTTAGGGTTGGGAACGAAAGAGGAAGCAATTGCAAAGGGCATAAGCGATTTAACTGACGTTGAAAAAATTGAGATGCTGAGTAATCTTTACCCTTTGGAAGACGAGGAATTAGCAATAGTTTCGCTAATTGCTAACAGGTATAACATTCAATTTTTAAAGGATTATGTTAATGCACGGTTGAAATTGCGATGTAGTGTTATGGGTTGGCGTGCCAATCAAATTGTAGCTATTGCAAGTGAAAAACGGCGGGAAGAAGCGCGGTTTGGGTTTTTGAGGCGAATTTTCGGCAAAGGCAAAGAAAAAATGGGAGTTGAAGAATTTGAGTGAAAGCGGTTTTATTTTGTTTTCTTTATGTTTTGTTTTTCTCGGTTTCACTTTAACACCAAAAATTAAAGATGAGGGAAAAAATGGAAAACATTGAAATTTCAACGTCCGCAGCAATTTTAATCTTGCTTTTGTTTTTCGGCGTAGTTGGCGTCGGCGCAGTATTAAACTATGTTTACCGAATCCAATCGGCAGGGACAATTAAAGCAGTTGGCATCCAAATAAAAGATGACAACGGCAACGTCATAACAAAAATTGATTGGGGAATTTTAAATCCAGCTTCCATAACTACCCGCAATATTTACGCAGTAAACAACGGAACAGCTCCCATAACATTAATTTTAACAACGGAAAATTGGAATCCGCCTCAAGCGGAAAACTACATCACATTATCGTGGAATTATCCTGGAACGCCAATTACTGCTGGACAATCTTATCCAATTATTTTAACCTTGACGGTTTCAGAGGATATAACTGGAATTTCGAATTTCAGTTTTGACATTGTCGTAATTGCGCAGGAGGTGGAATAATGGGATGTAAAAGGCGTTATGTGCGGATAAGAGCAAAAGATGTTGGGCGACCAGGGCATCATTACATCAAGGTAGGCGTAAGAAGAACTAAGGGACCTAGAGGCGGAAGAACTGAAAAATAGGCAAGCTTAGGCGTTACAAAAGAAAGTAGCGGGAATTTATATGAGTGAACTCCAACAGCAACTGTCACTTGCGCAAAAATGGGCGGTGCATGACGAGAAGGCAAGGGAATATGCGTGCAATGTTTACGCAGAAAAAATTGCAAGGATAAATGTGGAATTAGATAAGTTAAACAAAATATTAATGCATGTTAAAAACGAGGAACTGGAAATAACAAAAGAAGTGCTGCTTGAAGTTAAAAAAGCACTTATTGAGTTGGGAACTGCATTATGGATTGCAAAAGCAGACCCCGTGACAAATTTGGGATTAAGAGTTGGAATTTCAGGCATAGTTGTAAGGCGAGGTAAAAAGGATGCAGAAAACCCAGTTATTCCAAAGGAATGATATAGACGAAGAGTTAATCGCCGTTGTAAAACGCCTTTTTAATCAATACAAATATCCCGTTTTTGTAATTAGCGGTAATCCCGACACTGGAAAAACGGATACCGCACTGTTACTGGTTGAAATAGCTTTAAACGCAAATGTGTTGGACCATTTTGCCAGCAACGTTGACACGCAGGGTATAGGCGAAACAATAACAAGCTTTGAAAGGGCGGAATATTGGTTTAAAACAGTTAAAGGACGTAAATGCTTCTTTCTCGACGAGGCGGGAATACACGTTGACACAAGGCGTCCGTTAATGCAAATCAATGTTGCCATTCGACATTTAATTTTTGTTATACGAAAATTTAAAGGTCATTTCATTTTTGCGCTTCAAGATGTCAGAGATTTAGATTATTGGAAAAACAGCGAATTAACAGGTGCATTTATAACAAAAACAAGATGTGGCGACCAATTTGACGCTTCATTTAATACTAAATTTGGCACATGGTATTTCTGGGATATACCTAAAACAAACATACCATTTAACACTGAGGACATTTCACCATTTACACTGAAAGAACCTTTGTCACGTCCCAATTGGATTTTATCCGACCCTGACAAGGCAATTTTATGGGCATGGAGCGTAGAAGGAAAAAAATGTAGCGAGTTGGGAATACATCAGCAACAGCTTAACCGATTGGTCCGCAAATTTGTTAGAGAAGTGCTTGTCACAGAGAGTGTGAGAGACAGCGCATAGGTTTTTGTGACGAAAACTCTCCACAGGCATGGAAAAATCCACAAGCGTTTAGAACTTGCGTTTCTCACATCACAATATATTGTCTTTTTATAGAAAAAGAGTAGGGGAAAATTAGTTAATTTTGCTTTGAATTTCCGTTATTGCTTTGAACACTCTTTCTTTGAGATCGCTAATCAAAGCTGGATTAAAATAATGTTCCATGAAAACGTTTGAGCTTACCCTTCCCTGGATGAAATCTATCTCTTCCCTGCGTAAATATTTTGTTAAGAACGTAGCTGTTAATTCTCTAATATCATTGAACCTTAACGTTAATCCCTTCTTTCTAATTCTCTCTTCAACTGCATATCTGGAAGCTGGCAAAGGATCACTCAAAACTATCTTTTCAATTAACCCTTTAGGAATGAAGCTCACGAATACTTTCTTGCTACGTCTAAGAAAAATGTCTTTGAACTTGTAATGCTCTAACGCTTCCTTCTCTTCATTGTAATAATCGCTGAGCTTATGCTTCCTTGCCAAATCAATGATTAAGTTATAGCTTGCTATTGCCTCAATAAGACGCATTCCACTAACAGTTATGAAATCCATAAACAAAGCTAAATCAGATCTTGCATTCTTAACTTGTCGAATCCACTCAAAGACTTCATTCACGTCTTTGGTTTTGGTTAATCTTTCAATGACAATTTGATCGCTTGACTTGCCGCTCCACTCAATAGCATGACTGCGCATTAGATTCTGGAATTGCGGATAAATTCCCAGGTATTTTGAAAGGTTCGCTAAAGCTCTAATGACATTGCCACGCACAGTTTTAGGCAAGGTTTGAATTTCGCTAAAGTTTCCATTCAAAAGACAATGAGCATATTTCCGAGCGTAATTCACGCAATACTTCCCATATTCGCTTCTGCTTCTCTGAAGCATGAAATTTTGAAACCCATTCCAATCAATCGCTTCAAATTTAACCTCTGAGTTTAACCTCTGAGTCTTCCAAGCTTGCGATCCCGGGTTCAAATCCCGGCGACCGCACCAATTTTAAATTAAACGTAGAAACGCAAGGTTAAGCCTTGAGTGTTCCGTCCTTGCAAAAAGCTCTGCGAGAAAGCCTTCAAGAAAACTGGGAGTTAACTAATTTATGGATTAAATGTTTTGACTTTTAAATTTGTTATAAGAAACTATTTGTGAAAGTTCCTTTCTACCAGTGTCTTTATACCAGTACTTTGGAACTCCAGTGGGCATGAGGGAGATTACCCTATAATTTTTCGGAACATTTAGGATCCTTTTTATTTTTTCTTCACTGGATTCTTTATCGTTTTTAAGGCTTAAAATGCCAATCCACGATGAACCCAACCCTAAACTATATGCAGCCAAAGCCATATTCTGTGTGGCTGCTGCGCCGTCTTCAATGAAGTGATATGGGTCTTTTTCTGGGTCGACGGAAACTACAATGCAAACTGGTGCCGCTCGTATACCTGCTTTATAAACTGTGGGTGCGATTTCAGCAATACTTTCCTTTATGGTTTGGTCTGTTACAACTATTAAATTCCAAGGTTGACTGTTAATGTAAGAAGGCGCCCAACGTCCAGCCTCTAAAATCGCTTGAATCTTTTCATTTTCTACAGAAGTTTCTTCAAACCGCAGAATATTCCTTCTATTGCGGATTGTCTCCAAAACCTCGTTATCCAACATTTTATTCGGCACGTTTTACCATCTCCAACTTTAGTAACATTGTATCTCTTAGAGGGTATAAGTTTATGGTTTTAAGCTTTTCCGAAAATGCCCAGAGAACCAAATGAAAACTTTACCTCGTTGTTAATGGCTTAGGCCTTCCAGTATGTATCGGATTGCTATTGCTGCTATAAGTAAAGCCATGACTCTTGCGATTACAAGCGAGCCTGTTCTTCCCAGAAATGCGTAAATTAAGTCTATAAATTTGAAGATGAGCCATACAAAGGCAAAAGTGATTAGCACTGAAGCTGTTGTAACTGGAAAGCCATATGATTGGATGTTGATGATGGTTGTTGTTATTGCGCCTGGACCCACCAAAAGCGGGACGGCTATTGGCACGGCGCCAACGCTTTCTGGTGTTGTAGCTTCATCTTCCCAGCCTCCAGCTATGAGGATTTTTATGGCTATTATTAGTAATAGGATGCCGCCTGCAACCATGAAGTTGTGGAGGGAAACACCGAACAAAGCGAGGATTTGCTGTCCAACCGAGGCAAAAGATAAAAGCAGAATCAGCCCTGTAAGGGTGGCTGTACGGAAGGCTTTTCTTCGGCGATCATCTGGCATGTTCTGTGTTAAACTTAGGAGTATTGGAAGGTTGCCTACGGGATCTACTATGATAAAAAGTGATACAACCGCCCGTGCCAAGTTTAAAGCGGTCTCTGCAAGGTTTCCGGACATAACTAACACTTAAAGTTTAAACTTGTATTTTTGTTTAACCTTTCTAAGGCGCTTTGAAGTTTACAAATGTTGTCCGCAATGATTTCTGGTTTTTGTTGGCTTTCCTCTAAATCTTTAAGCAAGTAAAACTGGGATGGAACAAAAATTGTTTTTATTCCAGAGGCGTTTGCTCCTTTAATGTCTTCTAACGGGCTGTCTCCAACATAAACTGTTTCCGAAGCTGTTACTTCGAGCCTTTTTAGGGCTTCTTCAAAAATTTTTATGTGGGGTTTGCGCCAGCCAACCGCTTCCGAAACCAAAACTGCGTTGAAAAACTTATTTATGTCTAATTTTCTAAGCCCAGCGTAAATTACCGGTGCATAAGTAAAATTTGAAATTAAGCCAAGCCTGTATCTTGTCGAAAGATTTTTCAACAATCCTTTTACGCATGGTCTAAGCTCCAAAGAGCTTAAATAGTCTTCAAAGAAAGCGTTTACGGCTGTTTTTATGCGTGTGTCTTCTGGACTTATTTTGAATCCTAGATTGTTTAGGGCTTCAGCTATCCAAACAGCGTTTGACACTTCCACGAGTTTTTGGTAGCGTATATCACGATATTTCTCGTAGGCTTGGCTGTATGCTTCCAAAAAATCTTCAACTTCAATTTTAAAGCCGTTTTCCACAATGGCCTTATACATTTTCATTTCGGATTTTTCTTGGCTATAGCCCTTAACGTTTGTTAATGTGCCGATAAAATCGAAGATTACTGCTTTAATCTGCGGCAAGGCGCAACTGCTCCCCTTTTATTTATTATAGATTCATTTTTGCAATGTTTATTTTTGCATAATAAGATTTACGTACACATGCCGCTTTTAACCATAATAGGATTGCAATGTCCTTTAGAGATTATTTACATGAAAAAGCTGAAGAGTCAAGACACAACGAATCTGTAGCGTATCTTATGTTTCTCGCTGGCGTAGTGTTCTTCGTCGGCGGAATCTTAGAAACCATAAGCCTAGCAACTTTAAGCATCATCGAAGAGCCCCAATGGTTTCTTTTTATACCATATCACGCAAATGCGCACGCTGGCGCAGTTTTGGGTTTAGCCATGATAATCTGCGGAATCGCCCTAATAGTCATCGGTATAGCCACGGGCATATCCTATTCTCGTGATAGACAATGGTATATGCAGGAGCTTCGAAAGGCAAACTCTTTAGAAGAGTCTTTAATGTTTAAAGGTAGTTCTGGAAAAAGAGAAAGCAAAGGGAAGAATAAGAAAAGGAAATCCTAGATTTTTGAAGCTATTTCTTTCACTTTTTCTGCAAAAACGGTTTTTAAAAGCCTTTTTGGTTCGCCTATGGACTCTTCGATTTTGTCGTCGAATGGAATTTCCGCCAAAAATGTTACACCTAAATTTTGAACTTGCTTTCGTATGGTTTTTGATTCAGCCACTTTCATGTTTTCCACAACGCCTAACACTGGAATTTTCAGTTCCTTCAGCAAGTTTATCAGCCTTTTAACCGTTTCAAAAGCCAAAAGCGAAGGAGTCGTCATAATTAGGAATTTTATGCTTTTTATTAGGCGTATCATGTCTAATGTTGCGTCTCCTATGCCAGGCGGCATGTCCACAATCAGAAAATCAAGTTCCCCCCATCTTGTAATTGAAAGCAGTTCAATCAGAGCGTTTGAAATATCTGCACCTCTTAAAGGCGATGCATGTTCGCCTGAATAATAAATTATTGACATGTACCGCAAACCGTGGACTTGCGGTGGAACTACGCCTTTCTCTTCTTTTGGTTTTGTGTTTTCGACGCCTAATATTAAATGTGTGGAGGGACTTGTAAAATCCAAGTCGAAAAGCCCAACGCTACAGCCTTTTTCCACAAGTGCCAGCGCAAGCACAGACGCCAAAAGGCTTTTGCCAACCCCGCCTTTACCGCTTGAAACAGCAATTATTTGACGTATTTCTTTAAGCCTCTCGTTTATTACGCTGATGCGTGAGTCAACCATCAGCTTATTTCTCTCCTTTAATGCTTTCAAGCCAAACTCCACGTCCCTCAACTATTTCGAAGTCTGGGCTTCCACATTTTGGGCATTTAACATATGCATGGGCGATTTCTGGAACAACATGTATCGCTTCCGCCACGTCTTCGCTTAGTTTTTCCCTGTTAAAAAACCATTGGTGTTCGCAGACTCGACATTTCAACTTTGCCCTTACAACTTCTATGTTAAATTTTGCCTTTTCAAGTTTGGCTGTTTTAAGCTGGGAAAGCGCAAACTCTAATATGTCAATTTCTACTTGTTGCATTTCGCCAATTTTCACTGTTACTTCTGTTACTGTTTTGATGCCTTCTTTTTCGACGGTTTGGGAAACTGCGGCGATTATTGCTTCGGCTAAAGCCCACTCATGCACGGGAAACACCTAAGGCGTTTTCCACTGCTTCACGTATTATGTAACCGCCCAAATGGAGTATTGGCTCTTTCGTTTCTGGGTCAACGTTCATGGTCGCCGTGCATGGATAACTATGATGAGCCTTAGCAATTACATCGTAAAGGGTTTCCCTTCTTGTTTCTACGCCGACAAGTTTTCTGGCTACATACCATGTTGAACCGCATGGAGCGCTTCGCCTAACAGCTACAGACGCTATAAATTCACGTTTGCCCCGTTTCGCAGTTGAAATTTCCAGCAGGGGCTTTCCAACCATAAACTCGTTTACAAACCTTGAAATCACGGGTTTGTCCTCCGTTGGCTCTAGGGAACAGAAGGGTTTTGGAAAAGCACTTTCCAAGCCGAGTTCTCGGCATAGCGTCTCCACCTGCTTTTTTAAGCCGGATGGCACCTCGTTAAAGTCTTCTATCGGCACAATTAACGCTTTTATTTCAGCCTTTTGTATGCGGTTTGGCAGTTCCAACAGCAAGTCCCTATGCAGTCCAGAGGCAACGCATAAACTGGCTTTTGGAATTTCCTTTGGCATATACCCCTCTGGATTGTCTATAAACGTGGGCAGTTCAGACGGTTTTGGAAGCTGTATCGCCGCCCGAATGTTGCGGACAAAACTGTAAACGCCATATTTACAAGAATCACAGTAAAGCCCACAAGACTTGCAGAAACTGGGGTCGTTTATCAAGTTTCTTATAACCCGCTCTGCAAATTCTCCGCTGTAAATGAAAACTAAACTTAACGGTTCAGCCATGTTCAAAACCTAATATCCACTTTAAATGGCGGCGAGCAGTATATGCTCCAAGAAAAGGTCTTCGGGTAAAGCTCCGACAAACTCCACTTTTTCGTTTATAACTGTTTTCGGCGTTCCCACAACAGCATATTTAAAGGCTAAATGTGGAAACTCGCCTATGTCTATGGCATCCGCTTTTATGAAGTCGCTTTCTATGGCGAATTTATGGGCGGTGCTTGCCACTGTTGGACAGTATGGGCATGTCAAATTTACAAAGACTTGAATGTGAACCGACGTCTTAACTTCTTTAAGTCTTCCTTTAACCTCTTCTGAAAGGTCTGTTTTTCCACGTGAAACGTTTATTATGCTTTCCAGAAGCGTTTGAAACTCGTAGCCGTATGGCAACCCGTAAAACCTTACTCCATAATCTTTCTCGCCCATAACGATTACTGCCGGAACCTTGTCAACACCGTATTCCCGGGCTTTGTCTGAATCTGCAACAAAATCGTAAACCTCAACTCCGATTTTATTGCTTAAAGCTGCCAATTCATTGATTAACTGTTTTGCCTGCGCGCAAAATGGACATTCAATTTCTTGAGTGAACACTATAATCTTCACGGGTTTTTCCAGTTTCGCTTCAAACTCGGCTTTTATGTGTCCTTTATGTTCTTCTGGTATCAAACTCATCGGCATTACTCCTTTAACTTTTCTAGTATTATTGCTGGACAAAGCCTTTTAACTCCTTCCAATGCGCCGATTTGCGCCAAAAGTTTTGCAAGTTCTTTTCCGTCTTTAGCCCATACTTCTGCCATTATCATGTGGTCTCCCGTTGAAGTTGCAACGGTTTTTGCCTCTGGAAAACCGCAGAGTTTCTGAGCTGTTTCCAAAAGTTTCGAGGGTTCCACATCCAAACCAACTATGGCAATAGTGTTTATTCCAAGTTTTTTAGGGTCAACCTTAACCGTAAACCCTTTTATTACGCCTTCTCTTTGTAGGGCTTGAATTCGCTTTCTAATGGTCGACTCGCTTACGCCTAATTTTTCGGCAATCTCCAAAAAGGGCTTTCGCCCATCCTCATCTAACATCCGAATTATTTTATTGTCAATTTCGTCCAGCGGCGACATTTTCCCGCTCCTATTTTCGTCGTTTTTAATGCGACTTTCAGCCTTTTTTATACGAAAAATATATAAAGTAGTCTGAAAATAAAAAGCTTTTGTTCCGAAAAACGAATACGGGGTGAATGAAAATGGAAGAAAAAAGACCTTTGTTGAGGCTCGGCGAGCCAGTTCCAGATTTTGAAGCAGTTACCACACATGGCAAAATAAAACTTTCAGATTTTAAGGGAAAATGGGTTATCCTCTTTTCCCATCCAGCGGATTTCACGCCTGTATGCACAACAGAGTTTGTTGCCTTCGCAGAAATCCACAACGAACTCGTTAAACGAAACGTTCAGCTTATCGGCTTAAGCATAGACAGCATTTACTCGCACATTGCATGGGTTAGACGAATAAAAGAGAAGTTAGGCGTGGAAATTCCATTTCCAATAATAGCGGACTTAGACATGAAGGTGGCAACGCTTTTCAACATGGTTCATCCAGGCATGAGCGCCACTGCGGCTGTGCGCGCAGTTTTCTTCATAGATCCAGAAATGACTTTGAGGGCTATGATATATTATCCGCTCAATGTTGGAAGAAACATGGACGAAATTTTGAGGGTTGTAGACGCTTTACAAACAGCTGATAAATACAAGGTTGCGTGTCCAGCCAATTGGCGTCCAGGCGAAGCGGTTATTGTTCCTCCGCCTGCAACGCAACAAGAAGCTGAAAAACGCTTGCAAGAAGGCTACGAATGCGTAGACTGGTTCTTGTGTAAAAAGAAGTTGTAAAGAAGGGGAAAACATGACACAGAAACTTCTTTCTAACGCTAAACTGGTTGAAAATTTGCGGATACTCGTCGACAACGGCAGAAAACACAGCGTATGCCTTGACCTTCCGCCAGAGCTTGGCACAGACATGGGACCAACCGCCCTTGAATGCGCAGTAATGAGCTACGCGGGTTGTTTCGCCACAATTTTCGCTTTGACGGCGAAGAAAATGCGGGTTCCACTGAAAGACTTGAATGTTAAATTGGAAGCCGTCAAATCCGATGAAATAGGCACCATAACAGAGGCTAATTTCAACATCACCGTAAAGGCTGAAGCCTCAGAAGATAAGATTCAAAGAATTTTCAAGTTAACAGTGGAAAACTGTCCAGTTGGAAAGCTCTTCGAAAAAGCAGGGGTCAAAGCAAACTACAACATAAAAATGGCTTAGCCCTTAACACGTTTATCACTGGCTCTCCAGACTTAACCTTTAATATTTTTATTGCAAGTTCGTTGAGTATCACTGAAGCGCCTGGTCCAACTTCGCCTGAAATAACAATGTTTACTTTTTATATCTGCCAAGTATTTGGCTACGACTGGTCCTCTGCCGTGACCAGGCGACTTAGCTGGGTTTTGTATACTTCTAAGTTTTTATTTGTCCGTTTTGGATGTCCATGATGGTGAAGGTTTTGGCGTGTCCGAATTTGTGTGAAATCGTATTTTCAAGTTTCTTATCGCCAGTTGTTGCAATGGCAATTCTTAAATTATGCTGATTTGCCATGGAGTGTCGCTTTTTCTCTTGAATTAACCTTTTGAGTTCTTCGATGCGTTTGGTTATTCCTGCCAATTCAAGTTCTAACTCGCTTTTTAAATTTTCTAATGCTCTTAGCTCCTCTTTTGGGTCTGCTGGGTAAGCGTACAGCGTTGGTGTTGTTCGAGCCCAAGCTGGAGGCCATGGATGCCTTGGGCACCACCATCCTTTTGGCTGGTAACGCCATCCTCTCATTTTAATCGCCTCTTTTTGTGATATTTCACATAATAGGATAACAGTAACCCATATAAATTTTGTGATGTATCCCATAAATTATGTCTCGGAAATGTTGCTGGCGCAAAAGATGGCGCCATGGAAAAATTGGAAGACCCCCCAAACCAGTAGCAGTAGCCTTCACAACCACAACAGAAAAACTTGAACCCACACCCAAAAAAACCACAAAACCAGTGTTTTTGGAACCAGCCGAACTTGAAGCGTTAAGGCTTATAGACCTTGAAAAACTATGTTTTGAAGAAGCCGGTGTTAAAATGGGAGTTTCAAGAAACACGGTTTGGCGGCTCGTCAAAAACGCAAGAGAAAAAATCATAAAAGCCATACTTGAAGGCAGAGAAATAATCATACAAAAAGACTGAGCTGAGCGCCCGCTTTTCGGCTTTAGCTTGGAAACGGACACGTTTTTGTTGGGCATCCGCCAGCATACTCGGATTCTGCGGATATAAACCGCTTTTCCTTGGCTTTTATCTCTCCTATGTATAGGACTTGTTCGGGTTTGCTTCCATAACGGAAAACAGTTACGCCTTTACATTTCAGTTTCCAAGCAAGCTCAAAAACTGTCTTAACGTCTTCCACTGTTGCCTCAGCTGGCATATTAACTGTTTTTGAAACGGCGTTGTCCGTGTACTTTTGAAAGGCGGCTTGCATCCGCACGTGCCATTCAGGCGCTATATCAAGGGCTGTGACAAAAACTTTTTTGACATCTTCTGGTACACCGCCAATCTTTTGAACTGAGCCAGTTTTGGCTATTTCCTCCAAAAGTTTGGCGTTGTAAAAGCCTTTTTCTTTGGCTGTTGCCTCAAACAGCGGGTTAATTTCAAAAAGTCTTGTTCCATCTAAAACGTTTCTTATGAAGGAAACTGCAAATATCGGCTCAATCCCCGAGGAGCAACCAGCGATTATGCTTATGCTTCCAGTCGGCGCTATAGTGGTTACAGTAGCGTTTCTCATAGCGCTGTACTTGTCTTTCCAAACGCTTTTTTCAAAGTTTGGAAAAGAACCCCGTTTTTCGCCGATTTCCACAGATTTTTTGCGGGCTTCCTCCGTGATGAAACGCATAAGTTTCTCGGCAACTGCCAAGGCTTCTTCCGAGTCATAGCGAACCCCAAGTTTTATCAGCATGTCTGCAAAACCCATGACGCCCAAACCGATCTTCCTATTAGCCCTAGTCATGGCTTCTATTTCCTTTAAGGGATATTTGTTGGCGTCTATAACGTTATCAAGAAAGTGAACAGCGTTCCTAACGGTTTCCCTAAGTTTGTCCCAGTTTATTTTTCCGTTTTCCACCATGCGTGAAAGGTTAATGGAACCCAAATTACAACTTTCATAGGGCAAAAGCGGCTGTTCACCGCAGGGGTTTGTCGCCTCTATCCTTCCAATTTCCGGAGTTGGATTATACCTATTAACTTCGTCTATGAATATTACGCCTGGGTCTCCGCTTTTCCACGCTGATTCAGCAATTAAATTCCAAACCTCTTTTGCTTTTAGCTTTTTAACCTTCTCGTTGTTTCTCGGGTTAATTAACCAATATTCCTCGTCGTTTTCCACTTTGTCCATGAACTCGTCTGTTACGGCAACTGAAATGTTAAAGTTTGAAAGAAAACCTGGCGTCTGCTTTGAAGTTATAAATTCAATTATGTCCGGATGGTCAACGCGCAAAATTCCCATCATTGCGCCTCTTCTTTTGCCTCCAGCCTTTATCACTTCAGTAGCCACATCAAAAACACGCATAAAACTTAATGGACCAGAAGCCACACCTTTTGTTGATTTTACGATGTCTCCTTTTGGTCTAAGCTTTGAAAAGTCGAATCCAACTCCGCCGCCGCTTTTTTCTATTAAAGCCATGTTTTTCACGGCGGTGAAAATGCTTTCTAGGGAATCTTCAACCGGCAAAACAAAACAGGCGGATAACTGTCCAAGTTCTGTTCCAGCGTTAAAAAGCGTTGGCGAGTTAGGGATAAACTCAAGCTTAGCCATCATTTCATAAAATGTTTTTTCGCTTTCCGCTGGGTTTTCGCCGTATTGCGCGTCAACTTTCGCTATGGCTTTCGCCACTCTTTGGAACATCTGCGCTGGCGTTTCAACTATCCTTTCCATTTCGTCTTTTAAGAGATAACGCCTATTCAAAACTTCAAGGGCGTTAACCGTCAATTTCGGCTCTAAAATGCCAAGTTTACCCTTTAACGCCCTTATCTCATCCTTCTTCCTTCTATAATTTTGGTATTCAACCGCAACCCTTTCGTAGCCGCTTCTCCTTAAAACCTCTACGACTACGTCTTGAGCATCCTCAACCGACGGAATTTTTTCCCTAAACCTTTCCTCTAAAAGCTTAACAACCTCTTTCGTTATTGCTTCAGCTTTTTCTCCGTTTCCAAGCTCAACCGCTATGAAGGCTCTGTGAACAGCATCTTTTATGCGGTTAGAATCGAAATTAACGATTTTTCCGTCTCTCTTCTTTATTTTCTCTATAGCCATACACAACCATATAAAATAGTAAAGTTACAGTATAAAAGTGAATCTTTTAGGCGTTTATCCTTTCCATTTCACAAATTGCTCTTTAGATGCTCCGCAAAGAGGACACACCCAATTTTCTGGTAAATCCTCAAAAGGAGTCCCAGGTTTAATGTTGTGTTCTGGGTCTCCCAATTCTGGATCGTATATGTAGCCGCAAATTGTGCATTCCCACTTGTCCACTGTTGTTCACCACTTAAAGGAAACTATTCCTTTATGTTGTTCTCATATAAAAGTGATGTGGCAAAAAGTTAAATTGTAAACTCAATAATGTGGTTTGCGGTGATTAAAGGTTGAATGAAGTTAGACTTTATAGTTTGCCCCAACTGCCTTACGCATATGGAGATTTGGCGCCTTACATGTCTGAGGAGCAGTTGAGAATTCACCACAGTAAGCATCATCAAGCCTACGTTAACAGCGCAAATGCAATATTGCAAAAACTGGATAAAACACGCAGAGAAGGCGCAGACATAGACGTTAAATCAACTTTGAAAGAGCTTTCATTCCACATAGGCGGACACGTTTTGCATTCGCTGTTTTGGGAGAATTTGGCTCCTCCAAACCGCGGCGGAGGCGGAAAACCAAGCGGAGCTTTAAGCGACGCCATCGAAAACGAATTTGGAAGTTTTGAAAGGTTTAGGAAAGAGTTCACCCAAGCAGCCGTAAGCGTTGAAGGTTCCGGATGGACAGCGTTAACTTACTGTCCAAAAACTGGTAGGCTCCTAATAATGCAAGTGGAAAAGCATAACATGAACCTTTACCCAGCTTTTCAGATTCTCATGGTTTTAGACGTTTTCGAACACGCCTATTACATAGACTACAAGAACGAAAGAGCCAAGTTTATAGAAGCCTTCTGGAACATTGTCGACTGGAAAGCCACAAATAAAAGGTTAAGCGAAGCATTGAAGTAGTGCTTTTCCTGTTTTATTGATTGGAAATATGATTACTGTCTTAAGGTTTAGGGGGCTAAGGCAGGTATGGTTAAAGTTGAGTTAGCTAACGATGTGTTTTGGGTTGGCGCAGTTGATTGGAACATAAGGGATTTTCACGGTTACACTACAAAGCGTGGAACAACCTATAACGCTTATTTAATAAGGGATGAACAGAACGTTTTGGTTGACACTGTAAAATATACGTTCGCCGATGAACTGAGTAAAAACGTCAGCGAAATTGTAAATTCTGAAAGCCTCGATTACATCGTAATTAATCATGTGGAAATGGACCATTCAAGCGCTTTGCCCCACATAATTGAACATGCAAAAAATGCAAAAATTCTATCTTCTCAAAAAGGGAAGGAAGGTTTAGTCAAATATTATGGTGAAAACCTTCCCGTCGAAACCGTAAAGACCGGCGATAAACTGCGAATTGGAAAAAGAACTTTAATGTTTATCGAAGCGCCTATGTTGCATTGGCCAGACAGCATGTTCACATATGTGATGGAAGATGGAATTTTAATGCCGAACGACGCTTTTGGTCAACACCTCGCCACCTCGCAGCGTTTCGACGACCAAATTGAAGAATCCGTTTTAATGGAGGAAGCCTCAAAATATTACGCCAACATTTTGATGCCGTTCGCCCCTTTAATAACGAGGAAAATTCAGGAAATAACTCAAATGGGCATTCCGCTGAGGATTATTGCTCCAAGTCACGGAGTGA
This sequence comes from Bathyarchaeia archaeon, assembly GCA_038848005.1. Taxonomy (GTDB): domain Archaea; phylum Thermoproteota; class Bathyarchaeia; order Bathyarchaeales; family Bathycorpusculaceae; genus JAWCNN01. The sequence goes on from JAWCNZ010000019.1 coordinate 17,394, forward strand.
TTTGGCGTTCCAACCCAGCGAAAATTGTTGATGCATACATCAAATGGAGCGAAGGTGCAACCAAAAATAAGGTGGTTATAGTTTACGATACGATGTGGAATAGCACAACCGCCATGGCTTTTGCCATATCGGATGGGATAGCCAGCCAAGGCGTAGAAGTTAAATTCTTTAAATTGCGAGAGTCGGACATCACCGAAATTGTGAATGAAATTTTAGAGGCTAAAGCAGCCATAGTTGGTTCTTCAACACTTAACAATTCCATGTTTCCATCCGTAAGCGCATTTTTAACATATATAACTGGACTTAAACCAAAAGGGAAACTTTGGGCTTTTTTCGGTTCATACGGGTGGGGTGGAGGAGCAGTAAAGCAGATGGTGGAAACCGCCAAAAAAGCCAATTTTGAAGTTTACGAGCAAACATTGGAATTTCAATATGCACCGACAAAAAATGAGTTGGAAAAATGCTTTAACTTTGGCAGGCAAATCGCCGAAAAAATACTGCAAAAGGCCTAACGTTTTATATAATAAAAAAGATTGTGGTTTTATGCTGGTTTAGTTTACTTTTTTGCCATTAGCAGCTTCAATTCTGCAATGTGCTCTTGTTCGTCCATTATAATGTGTCTTATTTTGTGTTCTATTTGGAATATTTCGTATTTCAATTCCTCTTTCATTTCATTCACTTTGTTTAATATTCCCATGTAAACGTCAACCGCGTGCATCTCGTCTTTGAGGTTTACCGCTAAAATCTCGTTTATGGTTTTAGCTGAGTGCGTTTCCGCCATCTTCATTGATGGCGCTCCGCCTAAATAGCTTCCGATGATTTCTCTGAACATTTCTTCATGTTTCTTTTCGTCTTCGGCAATTTCCTTCAACCTTGCTATTATGGGTTCAGCATTTAACCCATCCACAATTTCTGCATGAGCCAAATACTGTATTCTTGCAGCGTGTTCTAGCTCTAAAGCCTTATTCAACATATTCAAAAGCTCTTCTTTTGCCATCTAAACAATCACCTCTTACAAATTGGATTGGTATATTCTATAACCCTTTGATTTAAGGGTTTTGTTGGTTTTGCAATCAACTTTATGGCAGAGTTATTTTTATGGTTTGAACGGGACAAGACGCTTCACATGCCAAACATTGTATGCAATCTTTTTCTCTTGCTGGGTCGGATTTCTTTTCAGAAGCGGGATGTTTTGGGGCGTCTGCCCACTCGAAAACGTTTGCTGGACAAACTTCTATGCACGTGCCACATCCAATGCAGAAATCCCAGTCAACCGCCACATTTGTTCCGTGAACGCCAAGCTTAGCCGGAGGCTCAACGAGTCCCCAAACATTATGCCCTTGATGTTGACCAGCATTTTTTCGGTGCTTCTGAAAGTCTGGGTCTATTGGCAAATTTTCACCCGCCTATTTCGTCATTTTTATTTCTATTGTTTTCCAGTCGCTTTTTACTCCCCGAAGCGAGGTTACAGCGCCGACAATTGTTCCACCTAAAATTTTCTTAACAAAATCGTTTAAGGCTATTTCCTCGCCATCAACAAGAAGTTTAACATCCAAACAAGTCACCAACCATTTAAATTCCAAGCGAATTCGCAACGCTTTTTATTATTGCTGCCGACTTTTGGAAAGCTTCAATTTCTTTTTCGTCCAATGGAAGCTTGAGGATTTCCTTTATTCCGCTTCGGTTTAAGATTGCTGGGACGCTTAAGCAAATGTCGCTTATGCCATAATAATCCTCCAGAAGGCATGAGACAGTTAAAACTGTATTTTCGTCGCGGATGATGCTTTCAACAATTTTGGCTAAACCCAAAGCAACTGCATAGTTCGTGTGTCCCTTACGCCTTATAATTTCATACGCCGCATTCTTCACTTGCAAAAACAATTTGTCAAAGTGTTCTTGGTCATAAGCAACTTTACAAATTGGGCAATAGTCTTTTAGGCGGATTCCCGCAACGTTTGCGAGACTCCACACTGGCACTTCGCTGTCGCCATGCTCGCCAATAACATAAGCGTGGACGTTTCTCGGGTCAACTTTTAAGTGTTCGCCAAGCAAATACCGCAGTCTCGCCGTGTCCAAAACTGTTCCTGAACCTATTACTCTGTTTTTGGGAAAACCCGACAATTTTAAAGCGGCATAAGTCATAACATCTAATGGGTTGGTTACAACCAGCAAAATGCAGTTGCTGTTGCAAGCTTTAATTTTTGGAATTACATCCTTCAATATTGCATAGTTGCCTTCGGCTAACTCCAAACGTGAAGCCTCAATTTTCTTCCCTCTGTCAACGGCAATAACTACTATATCTGCATTTTCACAGTCGGAGTAGTTGCCAACCCAAATTTTCACTGGATAAGCGAAGGGCAACCCATGGTTTAAATCCATAACTTCCCCTTCGGCTTTTTCACGGTTAATGTCTATCACCACAATATTGGAAACCGTTCCACGAATAAGCAACGCATAAGCCAATGTTGTCCCTACAAAACCCGCACCCACAATGGCAACTTTTGGACCGCTAACGCTTTTTTCAACCAAATTCAAACCACACCCTTTACCCTAAATCACCTATTATCTCAAAATATAAAGGATATGCCATCTTTCCCAGTTTTCTTACGTGCTGCTTGTAGATTTATCAGAAAATGTTTTTAACGGGTTGGACGCATTTCTGATGGAGGTAAATAAATTGGCAATGCACGCTCCCATAACACCCGAGGACATAGCTGAAGGCGAAGATGTTGACTTTGAGGAGAAAGAAGAACACTGGAATGTCTATAAGCTAAAAGACGGGACAACCCTCAAGGTCAAGTTGATTCTCATTGGAGTAAGGAGACTTAAAAAGCACAATCCTGATGGAACACCTATTTACGTAATAAATTCTCAAAATGTTGTCAGAGCGGTTGACATTCCCAAAGAGTTGATGGCTAAACCAAAAGAGCCAACTTTCAAACCTGTTTAGCAAGGAAAGCGTATTTCTAAAAATTAGCCTCTTTGGCTTCTTTTTCTTTGCGTCTGTTCATTTTAACTTGAATCGAACCTTTAATGACGTTTGGAAAGCCCAGTCGAAGGTCTGCAATAATATAGTCTACCTCGTACTCTGAATTTTTGAATGGTCGTTTGAAATTTTCTAATGCTTCCTTTACTTTTTCCCCTGCGAGTTCCATTGGTTCTTTTCTAGATGCCCCTATTGTTATGATTCCTATAACCAGTAATGGAATTGCAAGCCACCAGTTTTTGGCTAATAAATCTAGTGGAGAAAGTTGGATAGGTATAAATAGGACGGTTAACCCCAAAACTATTAATATAGCTCCGCATAGCAAGAAGTCTTTTCTCAACTTATATCATCAAAATTAAATAGTATTTGGACATTACTTTAGTTTTTATGAATTTAAAATTCAGTTTTGGAATCGAGTCTTAACTTTTCACATTTTCTTACTCCATTTCACTAAAGTACCGTGAAAAACTTTAACATACTTCGGCTGTTTGGCAGAAACCGCATTCTTTTATGTTTGGCTCTGTTTTTTGGCAAAATTGGCAGACGATACCGGTTTTCCGTATTACAATACATGTTTGGCAGAATATTTCTAAAAATTGTTGCCTTTGGTAGGTTTTGCTTTGGAGCAACTCCACCATTTTCTTTATTAAAGGCTCTATCTCCTTTACATCATCCAACTTTATTATGTTGCCCCTAACTTTTCGATTATATTTGCTTACTGCACTTTGGGATATCCCCAGAACTGCAGCGGCTTCGTCCTGTTTTAAACCTTTTTCCACAAGTTCTTTCGCCATTAAGGCTTTTATTGCTGGTATGACGGATTTAACGGCAATTTCGCATGGAATTATCAAAATTTTCACCGCTTCGTTGTATTCTATTTGAGGAAAAGTATATAAGGATGACGTAAGTCATATTGTTTTATGACGTAAGTCATGACGGACAATTTTTGGCAGAATTCCCCTCTCCTTTCTCCCCCAAAACCGTCATGACATACGTCAAAATTTTAATTTGTACCTCTTTGGATTTTTCTTAAACTCCTCCTCGCAATGTTTTGAACAGAAATAAACCATGCGTCCCTCATATTCGATTTTGCTGTAGGCCGTTTCCGGCGTGATTTTCATTCCACAAACAGGGTCTATAACCAACTGCGCCATCGGCTTCGCCTTTGCCTGTTCATATTTCCTTAACGTTTGGGCGTTAAACGCCACTATAACAGTGCTTAAAGACATAACTATTGCGCCTATTGCTGGGTTTAGGTTTACGGTAGTGGCTGCTAATGGTACGGTGATGATGTTGTAGCCAGCCGCCCACCACAAATTCTGAAGCATTTTCGAATATGTTTTCCGTGAAAAATCTATAACCTTGGCGACATCTCTCGGGTCGTTTTTGACGAGGATTATGTCTGCGCTTTCTATTGCCACATCTGTTCCAGCGCCTATGGCTATACCAACATCTGCCGTTACAAGAGCCGGCGCATCGTTCACACCGTCACCGACCATGGCAACCTTATATCCCCTCTCCCGTAGAAACCTTATTTTTTCAGCTTTTTTGTCTGGTAAAACCTGTGCGAAATAGTCGTCTATGCCAAGTTCTTTTGAAACCCAACGGGCTACATCTTCAGCGTCTCCAGTAAGCATAAAAACTTTCACGCCTCTTTCCTTAAGCGTTTTAACAGCCTCGTAAGATTCATCTCTTATTTTGTCAGAAAGTGCCAACGCCCCAGCAAGTTCCCCATCCACCACGGTGAAAACCACAGTTTTTCCCTGTTCCATTAACCCCTTAATCCGCTTGTCATTTACGCTCATTCCCATCTCGCCTAGAAGGTTTATGCCTCCAACATAAACTTCACTTTGCCCAACCTTTCCGTAAGCGCCTTTTCCAGGCAAAGCCCTAAACTCTTTAGTTTTAGGTATCTCTATACCTTTTTCTTTTGTGTATTTCACAATGGCTTTGGCTATTATGTGTTCTGAATTCAATTCAACGCTTGACGTTAGCCTCAACAATTCATTTTCTGGGATAAAGGCAATTATGTCGCTTACGCCGAAAATGCCAGACGTTAACGTTCCAGTCTTATCAAAAACCACGGCGTTTACATCCTTGACAGTTTCAAAGGCTTTTCTGTCACGGATTAAAATGCCGCTTTTCGCTGTTATAGAAGTTGAAAGCGCAACAACCAACGGTATCGCCAAACCAAGCGCATGTGGACAAGCAATAACAAGCACAGTCACCGCTCTTTCAAGCGCAACAGTTGGTTGTCCAAGAAAAAACCAAACCACATATGTTATTGCTGCAACTGAAACAGCAACATAAAATAGCAATGCCGCGGCTCTGTTCGCTAAATCCTGAGTTTTCGATTTGCTTTCTTGAGCCTGTTTAACAAGCCTTATCACCTGCGACAAATAGGTTTCTTCGCCTGTTCTTTCTATTTTCACTTTCAAAACGCCATCGCCATTTATCGAACCGCCTATAACCTTGTCTCCTGCTTTTTTATGTATTGGTTTTGATTCTCCTGTTATCAACGCCTCGTTAACATGCGACTCGCCTTCAACGACAACGCCGTCAGACGGCATTTTCTCGCTTGGACGAACAAGAACAACATCGCCCACTTTTAACTGTGAAACTGGGATGTCTATGAAATCGCCGTTTTTTATGAGATGCGCCGTGGTAGGCATTACCTTGACAAGCTCTTCAAGCGCCATTGAAGCGCCCATGACGCTTTTGGCTTCTATCCAATGTCCCAAAAGCATAACATCTATTAAAGTGGCAAGTTCCCCAAAAAAGTCCATGCCAAGCGGAAGAAAAACCGTTCCAGCAGAATATAAAAAAGCCACCGAAATAGCCATGCCTATAAGAGTCATCATTCCAGGCTTACGCTCACTTACTTCCCGAACCAAACCTTTAATGAAGGGAAACCCACCATAAAAATAAATTATCAACGCTAAGAGAAACAAAACTTCTCTTTGGGACGGTATTTTTATCCAAGAAAGGTTCAGCCAATTTTGAACCATTTCAGAAAGCAACAAAACGGGAATTGTGAGAACCAGCGAAAACCAAAACCTTTTTTTGAACTCTTGAATGTGATGCATGTGATGTGCATGTTCCATTATTTTCCCTTTCTACTATTTTGTCACAAACCTATTTCTGCCTTCTCAATTCTCACAAACAGTTTTTGCAAGATAGTTTTAAATGTGAGAAGGCATAAGCTTGTAAGAACCGCAGTGAGAAATGTAAAGGACACGAGTAAAAATGGTTAGCTTGTATAAACGTAGAATCCCAAAATTAAACGTTGAAACAAGCGCTTTAGGAGTTGGTACATGGGCTATTGGTGGCCCCTTCACGGGAACCGATGGACTCGCTCATGGATGGGGTAAAACAGACGATGAAGAGGCTGTAAAAGCCTTGAAAAGGGCGTTTGAACTTGGCATAAACGTTTTTGACACTGCAGACGTTTACGGCTGCGGACACAGCGAAAAACTTATTGCAAAAGCCTTGGGCGAATACCGTGAAGAAATAATAATCATAACAAAATTCGGAATAGTTTTCGACTCCAAAACAAAACGTGAAACTGGCGAGGACGGATCTCCAAAATATGTTCGCAAGGCAGTTGAAGCCTCACTTAAACGGTTAAAAACCGATTACATAGACATTTACTTACTCCACATCTGGGGCTACCCAATTGAAAAGGCAGCCGAAACCATGAACACACTAGAAGATTTGGTCAGCGAAGGCGTAATCCGCGGCTATGGCTGGAGCACAGACTCAACAAGCCGTGCAAAAGCTTTTGCCGACCGCAAGCATTATGTGGCTGTCGAAAGCGAACTAAACGTTTTTAGAGTTACATCTGAAATTATCCGCCTCTGCGAAGAAAAGCAGCTAGTAAACATAAATCGTGGACCACTAGCAATGGGGCTACTTTCAGGAAAATACACGCCGCAGTCGCCCAGCCTACCTAAAAACGATGTTCGAAAATCCTCGCCGAACTGGCTAGTCTACTTCAAAAACGGCAAAGCAACACCAGAATTCGCCAAAAAACTAGAACAAATAAAAGAAATATTAACAGAAGACGGCAGAACCCTAGTGCAAGGCGCAATCGGCTGGATTTGGGCCAAATCCCCAATGACACTTCCAATACCAGGCTTCAAAACAGTAAAACAAGTGGAAGAAAACGCTAAAGCCTTAGAGTACGGGCCTCTCAAACCAAGTCAGATGAAGGCAATAGACGAAATACTTGGACCACGCAACCTCATCTTTGAATAACCTTCAACCAAAGTGAAAACACCTTCATCCAAAATGATAGAAAAATGTGGGTGTTTTGTGTTTATTTTGCTTCGAAGTGAGACCATGCGTAGTTGCCTACGTAGTATATGTACCAGTAGTTGTTTATTGGTGTTGGTAGTTGACTAAAGAATGCGTACTTGTTGGTGTAGTCTACGCCGTTTACTGTCA
>JAWCNZ010000020.1:0-21600 GCA_038848005.1 Bathyarchaeia archaeon
CTGGGGCGGCACGTCCTTGAAAAGATATCAAGGACGCCCAAAGGTCGGCTCAGACGGGACAGAAACCCGTCGTAGAGTGCAAAGGCAAAAGCCGGCCTGACTGAATCCTCCACAGTAAGGGATTCAGGGGCGAAAGCCGGGCTTAGCGATCATCCATGTCCCCTTTAGTGGGGGCTGGATGTGTCAGAAAAATTACCCCAGGGATAACAGGCTCGTCGCGGGCGAGAGTCCCCATCGACCCCGCGGCTTGGTACCTCGATGTCGGCTCTTCCTATCCTGGCCCTGCATAAGGGGCCAAGGGTGAGGCTGCTCGCCTATTAAAAGGGAACGTGAGCTGGGTTTAGACCGTCGTGAGACAGGTCGGACTTTATCTGCTGGGAGTGCTGGCTGCCTGAGGGGAAAGGGTCCCCAGTACGAGAGGAACGGGACGCTGCGGCCTCTAGTTAACCGGTTGTCCGACAGGGCAAACGCCGGGCAGCCACGCCGTTGAGGATAAGGGCTGAAAGCATCTAAGCCCGAAGCCTCTCCCGAAAATAGGCAGCCAATCCCACGAAACGGCTGGGTTGGCAACAACCCTTTGCCCGTGGGACGAGGGCTCCCATAAAAGATGGGTTTGATGGAACCGGGGTGTACGCCGGAAGGCTTCGGCCGACCGGTTCAGCCCGCGGTTCCCAACCGCCCGAGGTGTCGGGCTAAAGTGGCGTCTGGACGAATTTCAACAGGGTGAACCACTTGAAAGGCTTGTGCATGGCGGGTCACATGATTAAACGGTTGTTTTGAAGAAGAATTTTCGAAAATTTTAAGCTTTTAAATTGGTTTATAGTCGTTTGTTAAAAGTGTTTGTTATGGATGAGGAGACGAAGCGTTTGGGGAGGTTGCCTCCGGATGAAAAGGTTTTGATGGCGATTGACATGAGCGATGTTGCGGTTCGTGTTTGCGCCGAGGGCATTAAGTCGCAGTTTCCAAAGGTTAGTGATGAAGAGCTTTTAGAGCGGCTTAGGGAAAGGCTTGAGTGGAGTAAACGTTGGCGTAAGCGTGGTGTTTAAGTTTTGGAAGCTTTTTACGATTTTGTTAAACGTCTTATAAAAGGTTTTGAAGAAGCCGAGTTGGATTACGCTTTTACTGGCGCTTTGGCATCAAGCTTTTATGGTGTTCCGCGGACCACTGTGGATGTTGATGTTATTGTTTGGTTTTCTGTGGAAAAGGGTAAAGCCAAACTTGTTGATGCTTTGCGGATGGCGGAGGTAATTGTTGATGAGGGGGAAATTGAGAAAGCCTTGAAATCGGGCTATCGAATAGCTACGTTTAAGGACGGTAAAACGCCCTACAGTGTTGACATAGTGCTTTCGAATAAAAAATTTGAGAGGAAAGTTGGAAAAATAGCAAATTTAAAAACGTTTTTTCAAGCACCTGAGGATTTAATTCTGGCGAAGTTGCGAATGATTAAGGCAACTGTGCCACGGGAAAGAGCCTTAAAAGACATAGAAGATGTGAAGGCAATTTTAAAATTCACAGATGTAAATGTGGAAACAATAAAGAAGCAAGCGAAAAAAGAGAACACCATTGCAATTTTTGAGGATATAGTAACGAGTGTAAGTTAACTAATGTTTTGCGTCCATCCTGGGGTTTTGGCGTTTGGAACAGCGTCTGTTTTTGGGTTGTACGGTTTAATGTCAATTATCGGCGAATCCTTTAAAGCGTCAAGCCCTTTAACTGTTAAAATGCATTTTTCAACTTTCAAGAGTCCCACAATGCATAAGCCTATTGGATTTGGGCGTGAGGGGCTTCAACAAGCGAAAACTCCAGTTTTAATGTTCACTTTATGTCTTTTGGGGAAAACCAACAATGTGTTCCTATTTTTTCGTTGTCGCGCAAGTGAATCCAGTAAAGGATAATAAGATGCGAATAGTTTTCTATGCCCTTTAATCCATCACAGAACTTGGGAAAAATGCGGATTTTAGCTTCTTGTTCGCCTTCTTGCTCAACAACTCCAATGGAAAGTAGTTCCGCCTTTTTATCCATTAATTTTCGCTTTAAACATTGATTTAGAATTCTGTTTTCAAATTCATAAGTGTTTTAATGTTTAGTGGTAAAGTGTTTTGTTGCAGGGTGGAATTGCCTTGAGCGAACAAATCCTTCAAGCTTGCAAGGAATTAATTGACGACGCAAAAATGGGTTGCGCCGACCTCGTTTTTAAAGAAATCTGCTTAGAAATTCTGTCGAGAGCACGTTTTGTGCTTAGTGAGAAACAGTTTAAGCGGTTGGTTGCCTACGCCTCTGAAAGAATGAGGGAAAAGATTCCTTTTGAGTTCAAACAAGAGTTGCTGGCTCGCAAATAAAGCGAAATCAGCTTGCATCCCACGGTGAACAGGGCATTTCCGCCATGCTTCGCTCATTTTATCCAAGTTTATATCCTATTTTCCGCAGAAACTCCTTTCTTGCCTTTATGTCTTCTTCGGTTTCTATACCCTTACTCTTGAAACCGTCAACAACGCCAACAATGCCTCTGCCCTGCTCAGTTTCCACAACAACAATTTCCAAGGGATTCGCAGTTGCAGCGTAAATTGTGCAAACTTCTGGAGCTTTCTTAATTTTGTCTAAAACGTTTATTGGATAAGCGTTTTTCATGAAAATTATGAAGCTGTGACCGCAAGCAATTTCCAAGGCCTTTTCAGCCGCCAAACGACTTAACACTTCATCGTTCCCCTCATGTCTCACAAGGCAAGGTCCAGAACTTTCGCAGAAGGCTAAGCCGAATTTTATGTTTGGAACGCTGTTCACCAAAGCCTCATAAAGGTCTTCAACAGTTTTGATGAAATGAGCCATTCCAAAAACGACATTGCAACCCTCTGGCACGTCAATTTTTACAGTTTTAAATTCAAGCATTACTGAACACCAAAATGCCAATTATATTACACACTTGCTTTTAAAGATTTAAGCAGTTTTGGTTTTGAACAACAAAACCTAAAAATATTACATGACACAAGCACTCATTAGCAAATGCGGGCCGGTAGTTCAGTTGGTATGAACGCCTGACTTGCACTCAGGAGGTCGGGGGTTCAAATCCCCCCCGGTCCACCAAATTATTTACCTTTATTTGAAATAGAGTTGGTGACAAAACCGTGTCGAAATATATATTATGATGTAGGAAGGTTTTTGGTGGTTATCCCATTATGACGTGTACCGTGTGCTTTCTTCCGTCGGCGAAGGATGGTACTAGGTTGTCCTTTAGTTTTTTGCCGTTGGCTGTTACTTCTCCTACTCCCCTGGACACTTGGTTTGGATTTTCAACCTTTATTTCGTAGGTGGCGTTTCTGAAGCGGCGTGTAACCGTGAATTTTGTCCATGTTTTCGGTATGCACGGGTCTACTAGCAATCCGTGATATTGGGGTCTTATGCCCAATATCCAGTTTGTGGCTACTTTCATCATCCATGAGGCGGTTCCCGTAAGCCATGAGTTGCGAGCCATTCCAAAGTTGGGATGATCTCTGCCAGCAATTGTTTGCGCATAAACGTATGGCTCAGTTTGGTGTATTTCTGCTATTTTGTTTTTTGTTGTTGGGGCAAGCTTTTTGTAGTATTCGTAGGCTTGGTCTCCCCGCCCAAGCATGCACTCCGCTAGTATTGCCCATGCATTGGCGTGGCTCCATATAGAAGCATTTTCCTTCAGCCCAGGGATGTAACCAGTTAAATCTCCTATTTCTGGATAATGCCTTGAATAGGCTGGAGCGAGAAGCATCAACCCATATTGAGTATCAAGATGTTTCTTCACTGAATCCATACATTTTATCGCCCGTTCTTTCGGAGCGATTTGGCTAATAACCGCCCAAGATTGAGCGTTAATGTAGATTTTTCCCTCTTTACGTTTCGAACTTCCAACAGGATTTCCTGAATCGTCAAAAGCGCGTATGTACCATTCACCGTCCCACGCCACCTCGTTCACACGAGTTTTAACATTATTGGCTATAGCTGCAAACTTTTTAGCGTCATCTTCACGCCTGTATTCTCCGCAGAGGTCTACAAGTTCCAAAAGGGCTTTGTGGAGTAGCATCGCAGAAAAAACGCTTTCAGCAGCGTTGTTCGGACCAGGCAAATGTTGCGGGTCGTTCCAGTCTGCTGTTCCAAGCAACGGCAAACCATGGTTGCCCATGTGGTTAAGCGTAAACTCTATAGACCTTTTTAAGTGTTCGTATAGGCTTGCGCTTGAGCCTTCAACGAATTTAACGTTTTCGTTTAGGATGTTTATGTCTCCTGTCTCTTTAATGTATTCGCATGTTGAGATTATCAGCCAAAGATGGTCATCGCTGAAGAACCGCATATCCTTCTTCGTGTAGTATGGAAAGCCCCCTTCTCCAGTGAGTGGAAAATACAGGTGGTACACATGTCCGTCTTCAAACTGGAGTTTGGCAAGGTCTAAGATACGTTGGCGAACTCTTTTCGGCAAAGCGTGAACTATTCCCAACGAATCTTGGTTGCAATCTCGAAAGCCTATTCCCCTTCCAGTACCTGTTTCGTAAAGCGAGGCATATCTGGACCAATCAAAAGTTGTTCTGCATTGGTACGGATTCCAAACGTTAACCATCGTGTCAAACTCTTTGTCTGGAGTGTCCGCTTGGAAATTACTGAGATAAGCATCCCAAAATTCCATTAACCTCTGAAATTCAGCGTCTACATTGGCTTTTTCTTTGTATTTCTGAACGTACTTTTTTGCTTCAGACTTTTCTTTTGCCACGCCTAAAACGAAAATTATTGTTTTTGTTTCTCTTGGACTGAGTTTCACAAGGTTGCTGGTTGCTGCTATTGGGTTTCCGCCTATGCTTTCCGAATTGAAGCACTGTCCCCTTTCAACCGCCAAGGGGTTTGATTCGCTATGGTATAAACCTATAAACTTTTCTCTGTTGCAGTCATATCCCGTGACTATGCCGTTGGAGGCGAAAAAGGCGTATCCAGTGCTAAGGTCGAAGAAATGCTGGAAGATTATGCCGTCTTCGTATTTGGCTATGCCCCTAAACTGAATCCATTGAAGGTCATTTTGGTCTTGTTCAGCCAGCCAAAGGCAAAACTCGGCGTACGAAAAAACGGTTAATTCCCTTTCTTTGCTAGAAGCGTTTTTCAATGTTAACATCCAAATTTCCAAGTTTTCATCTAAAGGCACAAAATATGTAACTTCAGCCTCAATATCCGAATAGGAAGAGCATATTCTAGTATATCCAAGTCCATGTCTACATTCGTATTTGCTGAGCTGTTTAAGCACAGGTTGCCACGTCGGAGACCAATATTCGCCAGTTTTGTTGTCTCTGATGTAAAGGTATCTTCCCGGTCTGTCCACGGGCACGTTGTTATATCTGTATCGGAGTATTCGCTTGTCTCTGGGGTCTATGTGGAAGCTGTATCCGCCAGCAGTGTTGGAAATTATGGCGCAGTATTCGCCGTTGCTTAGGTAGTTTATCCACGGTGTTGGAGTGTCTGGTCTAACAACTATGTATTCCTTATTATCTTGTGAAAAGTATCCGTACTCCATGTTTTGCACCTTTTGGGTTTTTGCGTGTAGTATGTGCAAGTGTCATTTATACTTTTTTGGGGTTCTTATTTGGAACATTATCTTATGTATTACTAAACAATATATTTATGTGAGAATCAATACTATTAATTCATATATGTTAAATACAAACCCTCCAAAATATTTCCTTCGAGCGTGACTCAATTGAAATAGACATTATAAGGTGATGACATGTCGCTTGAAAATTCATCAAATAGGGACCCCAAACTAAAAATGCTTTCAGTTACTTTCACGCCAGAATGGGCTGGTCTCGATTTTTTGGAAACATTGAAAAGAGGGTTTGAAGAAACATACCGCGACACCGTAATAAACCTTAGGTATACGCGATATCACAGTTTGTACGATGAAATTGTTGCTGCGATGAAAAGAATGGAAAATTATGACATTTTTCCAGTGGATAATATTTGGGTGCCAGAATTTGTAGAGGCAGGCTGGCTTGCGGATATAACTGATTATGTAACTGACGAAGTTAAAAGCAGCTTTTTCCCAGAAGCTTTAAAATCAGCGGAATACCCCGCGGGTTCAGGGAGGTATTACGGGCTGCCTTGGTATATAGACACGAAATACCTATTTTATAATAAAACCATGCTTAGCAAAGCGGGAATTAAGGAACCTCCGAAAACTTTGGATGAACTTTGGAATCAAGCATTAACCCTAAAAAGGCTTAACATAGTTAAGCATCCGATTGTTTGGAGTTGGGCGCAACAAGAATGCCTAATCTGTGACTTTATGATTTTGACGACGCTTTTTGGCGGTAGACTTGTAGATGAGAATGGAAGACCAGCGTTTAATGAGGGTGGCGCCATTAAGGCTTTAGAATGGATGGTTGAATCCATATCAACCCGTATCACAGGTTGGGAGTCTCTTGCGTTTGCAGAGCCAGATGTAGCCCGCGTTTTCGGCGATGGAGACTCCGCATTCGCATTCTTATGGTTATCTTCATATGAGGTGGTAAATAGTCCACAACGGCTTGCTGGCGCCTGTGGAATTGCTCCTATTCCGGGAAGTGATATTTTGCCGGAAGGCGTATCCGTTAATGGTTCGATGCTTTTTGGTGTTTCGCCAAAATGCGAAAATAAGGAAGCAGCAGTGGAGCTTATAAAGTTCTGGTCTGGTTTGGGTTCGGGAAAAAGCTATGTTAGATGGTTGTTTCCGATATGGATGCGGTTATTTGACGCTCCTAAAATGTTTCAAGAGGGCATATATGACATTTTGGATGTGGTGAAATATCAGTATTCGCACATGATTACTCGACCGAGAATTCCAAAATATGCACTTCTTTCGAAGGAGTTGCAACGTGCCATCCACGAAGCCTTGACAAAAGCGAAAACTCCACAAGAAGCATTGAATGATGCTGCTAGGAGGTTCATGTCACATTAATTTGGAGGTGTTAAATATGGAAAGTTTAAGTGTGACAGCAATGAAAAAACGTGTTCCAACGGGAATAGACGGCTTAGACGATTTAATTGGAGGCGGTTTTCCACGGGGAAGCGTTATTCTTTTGGCTGGTGGAGCAGGAAGCGGCAAAACCATCTTTTCAACGCAGTTCATCTATAACGGTGCAGTTCAATATGGCGAAAAAGGTGTTTACGTAACGTTTGAAGAAGACGCAAGAACATTAAAAAGGAATATGTTGAACTTCGGCTTTGACCTTGAAAAACTAGAACGTGAAGGACTCATAAAGCTCATAGACCTTGAAGTGTTGAAGGGCGAGGGATTAAACACTAACATTGAATGCATTTTGAATGCGATTGACGAGTTAGATGCTAAAAGGTTGGTTATAGACTCTTTAACGGCGTTTCTGTCTTCATGTCCAGAAAAGCTTGAATACAGAATAATCATGCATTTAATCTACAAGATATTGAAGACCCGCGACTGCACAACTATTATGACGTGCAGCGTTCCTTTGGGTGCTAAAACGCTTGGGCTTGGCATCGAAGAGTTCATAGTTGATTCCCTAATATTTCTTGAAAACGTAGTTAGCGATTTAGAATTGAAAACAAGACTGCTAATACATAAAATGCGTGGAACAAACCACAGTAAAAGATACCACAACGTGCTCATGACCGAAAAGGGAATACAAATCGTATCGTTCGCTGTAACTTGACGGTGACAAAATGACTCCATTTATTCTCGTGGCGATTTCAATGAAAAAGGGAGGTGTTGCCGCCTCAAATAATGTGGAGATGGTGAAGGGCTAATGATACAGGTGCTTTATGCCCTCATCGTTGGAATCATAGTTTCTTTTGTAGGCATAAGCATTTATATCACTAGACGCTATTTCAAAACCAAAGACAAATCTGACTTTTATTTCGGCACTACCTGTTGTTTATGGGCTGTAGCCTCAGTTTTTGGCGCCATAGCGCAGCTTGCGCCTCCCGGCAATGGCTTGTTTTTGTTTAAATGCTTTTATCGAACTATGATTACTGTGGTGTCGCTTGGCTACTTGTTTTTAAACTTTTTTGCACTCGTTTCAACTAAAGATGGAGACAGAAAAGGAAGCATCATGGTGTATTCAGCAGCTATTTTCGTTGTAATGTGTTTTGTTTGGGTTTTTGACCTCGCAACAACACTTGACGCAATAACAATATTTGAGTTGCCAAGCTTGTATAAGCCGCCAATTGGACCGCCAGTAACAGAAGCTCTTATTACATTGTTTGGCGTGTTAGCCTTTTATCCAGCCTACCTATTTTTCAAAGCATTTAAATCTGCAAAGGAAAAGAACATAAAAATGAAATCTTTTCTGATGGGTTTCGCCATAACTTTTGGAACGCTGGGTTTCTCCATGGAAATAGCCAACGCAGTTCATTATTTGCTTTACAGGTCTATGATATTCCTCGCTTGTTTTGTGGGATTTATATCTCAAATAGCCTTCTCAACAGTGCCAACCGTACCAAGCACGGCATACGCTTTTTCAAAAACTCTTAAGTTAGACCATAAACAAACGATTGGCAGAAAAGTACTGTTGGAATTTGACCCAGCATCAAATTATGAAAAAGCTATTATGAACTTCGTCGCTGAAGCCGTAGCCAACAATGAACAAATATTCGTTTTCACAAGGAAAGGAAGCGCTGTACACTCGGTTTTGCGTGAACATAAAAATGTAAAGTTTTTCTATTTAACGCAGCAACTTTCAATTCCAAAGGAGGTTTCTGAGAATGAGTTGCTCTTACCTTCAACAGACACTTCGCTTATACTTGGCATTCTAGACAAAACCCTGAGAATTTATCCTTACAGCGTCGTTAATGTGGTTTTTGACAATTTATCTGACTTAATATTATCCGTGGGTTTTGATAAAACGTATAGTTTCCTTAAATACGCCCTTGAAGTGATGGCATCACCAAAAACCACGGTTCTATTTCTGTTGAACAAAACAGCCCATGACCTCCAAACCACATCGAATATAAGAAGCCTATTCAGCGACCAAATATCTTATGGAAAAGATGGAATGCAAATTATTAAATTATCTCCGATAGAAATTACCATGGTTGAAGCGGGAGTTATGCCCCTAGAACGGAGGGAATAGCAAAATGGCGGAGAAAACTAAAAGTTTTGATGAAATTCTCGCTGAGGCTGTGGATGAGGGGTTAAAAACTTTGGGTGAAAGTGGCAAACAAATGATTTTCTTTTATCTTGAAAAGGACTTCTCCCTCAGAAAAGATGAAATTGCCAAGAATCCAGAAGCGCTCTCTCAAGGGCTTGAAAAAATATTTAAAGCTGGCGCTTCGGTGCTTGAAAAAATTATTATAGAAAAGCTATATTTGAAACTAGGGTTAAAATACAAGGAAAAAAGCAACTTCTCGTTTATCGATTATGTGAAAAAGGCAAAGGAGGAAGCGCAGAAAAACCTCTAATGTGGTACACATGCAAATGTTAATTGAAATAAGAAGGCTCGTGCTAGTAAATGTTGCCAGATACCATCAGACTGAAAATGCTCTTGTATGGTCTTATGCCAGAGTGGACCACGGATTTTGAAGGTTCACTAAAACAAAAATTTGAAGAAACACACCCCAACATCACCGTTGATTTAATTTATGCCGGCTATAGCAGTTTGTACGATGAAATCGTCAACGTGTTTAAAGAGGGAAATGAGTGCGACCTATTTCTAGTGGATAATATTTGGGTGGCAGATTTCGTGGAGGCTGGATGGCTTGCAGATGTAACCGAATACGTAACCTCAGAAATCAAAAATATAACAAATGAAACTAAACGCAAAGTTTTTCTGGAAATTCTAAAAACGACAGAGTACCCAGACAATTCAGGAAAATATTACGCATGGCCCTGGTTTATGGATGCCAAATACTTGTTTTATAATAAGCTTATGCTTAAAAAGGCTGGGTTTGACGAACCTCCGAAAACTTTGGATGAACTTTGGAATCAAGCATTAACCATAAAAAAGAAGGGCATAATTAAATATCCGCTTGTTTGGAGTTGGAAACAACAGGAATGCCTAATCTGCGACTACACAATTTTGACAGCGCTTTTCGGCGGCAGGCTTGTGAATGAAAATGGAAGACCAGCTTTTAATGAGGGCGGCGGCGTTAAAGCCTTGGAATGGATGGTGAAATCCATAGATGCAAAACTTACTGGTTGGGCGTCTTTGGCTTTTACAGAGGTTGACGTGTCCCGTGTTTTCGGCGCGGGCGATGCAGCATTCGCCTTATCTTGGATTTCCTCGTATGAATGTATGAATTACCCGCAAATGCTCGCTGGTTCCTGCGGAATTGCGCGGGTTCCCGGAAGCGACATTTTGCCAGAAGGTGTATCCGTCAACGGCGCAATGTCCGTTGGTATATCGCCTAAATGTAAAAGTGTCGATGCAGCGGTGGAATTTGCAAAATTTTGGGTGGGTTTAGATTCAGAAAGAGCCTACGCCGAATTTCTTTTTCCAACGTGGATGCGAATATTTGAGGTTCCACAGTTTTTCCGTGATGGTATATACGACATCCTAGAAGTGGTGAAATATCAATATTCACATTTAATTAGTAGACCAAAAATTCCAAATTACATGATTCTTTCTAAAGAACTGCAACAAGCCATTCACGAAGCCTTAACGAAAGTTAAATCTCCGCAGGAGGCTTTGAACGATGCTGCTAGACGATTTATGTCAAATGCGGCTTTACGAAGCAGTTTATCTGTTGAAGCAAGCGTCAACCAAATCATTTAACTGCGCCGTTGCCACACATTGGACATGCTCGCTCTGCACGGCATTAAATTTCCGAAAGCTCGTAGGTTATGTACTTTGCCGTCGAGATAGGATTTCCCCTGTAACGTTTCACATCTTCCGCAATGCCTCATTTTGATAGTTAATGTTAATTGCTTTAAATGTTAAGTTTTAAGTGTTTTGAGGTTAAAGTTATGCCGATAAAATATTTCAAAGCCTTAGACGTGAAAAAACGTGTTGACGAAATTGCGGAAGCACTTGACTTGTTTCATGTTGTTCCCCAATTCGTTTTTTGTGTAAGAAGCAAAGGCTCAAAATCCACGCGGACAATAGCGCGCATCCACGGTTTAGGCAAAATTTGGCAGGAAACTCTCAACCTCCCACCATACTACATAATAGAGGTTATTTCCGAACGTTATGATAAACTATCAGAAGAGCAGAAAGAAAAAACTTTGATTCATGAACTGTTGCATATTCCTCATGGATTTTCTGGAGGTTTCCGCCCCCATAGAGGCTACATAAACAACGAGATAGTTGAAAGGCTTTACAGAAAACTGAAGAAAGATAGGGTTGCCCGTTTTGATGAAGGTTTTTAAGTCACTTAAACAATGGAAAAGAAAAACGCAGAATGGGATGCGCCACGGCAAAACGAGTATTGAAGACTTTACGACATAACGGCGTTTACGTTCCCCCCTATGAGTACAAAGGATTCTCAATAAAAATTATGGGACACACTATAAAGCTTAGCCCAAAAACTGAGCAGATGGCTGTGGCTTGGGTAAAGAAAATACAGTCAGCGTCGCCCCCGGACAAAGTTTTCTACAAAAACTTCATGACCGACTTTATAGAACAGCTTAAAATAGAAAATAAAAAACAGTTAGACTTTCTTGAGAAATTTCTTTTCGAGCACATACGTGAAATAGAAAAAGATGATTTCTCAATTCAAAACGCCGTCGTTGACTTTTCAGAAATTATTGCGTATTTAGAGCAAGAAAAAATAAGAAAGGAAAACATGAGTAAAAGGGAAAAGAAAAAGCTTACAAAACAGCGTAAAAAGCAAAGAGAAGCCCTAAAGAAAAAGTTTGGTTATGCAATTGTTGATGGAAAACGGGTTGAAATAGCCAACTGGACAGCCGAACCCTCATGCATTTTTTCTGGGAGGGGCGACCATCCGAGAAGGGGGAAATGGAAGGAAGGACCAAGCGAAGAAGACATAATCCTAAACCTTTCTCCTGACAGCCCAAAACCGGAGGGAAACTGGAAAGCCATTGTTTGGGAACCAGACAAGCTTTACATAGCCAAATGGCAAGACAAACTCACTGGAAAAATAAAATATGTTTGGTTTTCAGATTCCGCCTTTCTCAAGCAAAGTAAAGAGAAGGAAAAATTCAAAAGAGCTGAAAAACTTGAGAAGGCAATTCCAAAAATTGAAGCTCACATAATGAAAAATTTGGATTCTAAAAATGAGGAGAGACGTAAAATAGCCACTGTGTGTTGGCTTATACACGCCGTGAACATGAGAGTCGGCGACGAAAAAGACCCGGGAGAAGCCGACACTGTCGGCGCCATCACATTAAGACCTGAACACATAAAAATAGAAGGCGACGTCATCCACTTTGACTTTTTAGGAAAAGACTGTGTCCGATGGATTAAACAAGTGAAGGCTCCGCCAAGCGTCATCAGAAACATTGAACATTACGCCAAAACATGCAGAGAATATCTTTTCGAGGGAATAAACTCTAAAAAAGTTGCGAGGTTTCTTTCGGAGAAAATGGATGGTTTAACCGCCAAAGTTTTTAGGACTTGGAGAACCACAAAAGCTGTTAAGGAGTATTTGGACAATTGCCCGGTCAAGAAAGACGATGCTGACTACGTTAAGGTGTTTCATGCGAAAATGGCTAATTTGAAAGGAGCCGAAATTGCCAATCATAAGAGGAAGGTTCCAAACAACTTTGATGAAAGACTAGCCAAAAAGGAAGCTAGGCTTAAGCAACTTGAACAAGAATTAAAAGAGAAGAAAAGGCAAGGAAAGAAAACCGATGCGGTTCTTAATAGAATCCAGAAAACCAAGCTGGACATTGAGTTAATGAAGAATACAAAAGAGTATAATTTGACAACTTCGCTGAAATCTTATATTGACCCGAGGGTTTATGCGAAATGGGCTGCTGAAGTGGAAGCGCCCATCGACAAAATATACTCCAAAGCCTTGAGGAAAAAGTACAGTTGGGCCTTAAACAAACTGCTTAGGGCGTATAGCTTAAAGAAAAAGTAACGGCTTCATTCATTTTGCAATTTAAACCTAAGGATTGCTGCCATTCCGCCGAAGGAGTTTTTAAGCATTTGTCCCTCTTCGGTTTCGCTGGAAATCATTTCAACTTCAGTGTTTGTGTATTCCGCTAACTTGGCGAAATTTTCTATCAACTCTTGTGTTTCGGCTATGGCTAAAGCTGGAGATTTACATTTTGGACAAGGCTTTCCATAAAGGCTTTGCTCAAAACTCATTAGTGTTTGGCTTTTTATGGTTTGCTGTTCTTCGTAGCCGCAGGCGTTACATCTCACTTTAACCCTTACTATGTCTAAACCTTCAGAAAGCAACAAAACACGGACGGCTCCAGCCTCCAAAGCCTTTCTGACCTCTTCTTCGCCGTATGTTGCCATTCCAGTGTCATGCCCAACCTCATACAAAAACTGTTGCATCACTTGTTTTTCTTCTATGTAGCGAACTTTTCGCATGATTTCTGGAGCTTTCTCCACAACTTCTTTCACGCCTTGCTCATCCACGTAAGCCGTGTCAATAACGTCAATAACCTTCTCCTTTAACATATAATTCAAGTAATCGCCCTTTTCAAAATCGTATTTTGTTGGACCCGGACCCGCAATTATTAAGCCCTTCAAGTTTTCAATTGCCAAAAACGTTTCGTTGGCGTGCTCGCCTACCCGCCTAAAATATTCTTGAAGCCTCATCTCCCGCAGTCTTTCAAATCTTCTGGCTGATTGCCCACCAGCACGTGTTTTTCCAGGCACTCCTGAAGTTACTTCCCTAACTATTTCAAGTCTTCTGCCCTGCAAAGTGGCAAGTGTCGCCGCTGAAGCGTCTATGAGGAGTATGCCATAAGTTTCCTTTTCCCTAAGCAGTTCTTGTAGGTGTTCCGTGTGAAACCGCGAATCGCACCTGTAAAGGTACACGTTTATTGGTTCTGGCGGAGTAATAACGTAAGTTTCAATTTTTTCGCTTCCAGCGCCGTTTTGCGGGATTGCACCGCAGAAAATTACAAGTCCGTTTTCTGGAGTCTCCTTAAACAGTTTGAGGCGTTGTTGAACCTTTACGATTGCGTCTTGAACGTTTTTGCGTGTGGTTGTAGATTTAATGTTTGATGCGGTGCCATACTCGTCTCTAAGCATATTCATAACTTCGCTTATCTGCTTTCCAGGCGGAACATAAAGCGAAATGAGTTCTGTTCCACGTCCCTCTTTGTTAGCCAGCGTGCTCAGTACTTTTTTAAGCCTAAACAGTTCCAGTGAAGTTCTTTTTGTAGTGCTCACCAGCTTTCACTCTGAAATTTTAATTAAACAATGATGAAGCCTCAAATAAGAGTTTAGGAGCGGATGTGGCTAAGTGATTTCTAAAACTTCTTTTAAAAAAGCTTTGTATGGACCGAGTTTTCCACCGTAATTGCCAGCTGAAATCATAACAACACCCGAAATGCCCGCGGCAGCCTTAACCCCTACGCTCATAGCCTTCTTAACAGCTTCAACAGTCAAACCATTAATAACAATTTCATAAACACAGTTCACGTTTTCTGGCAGCTGCGAATCGTTTACAAGCGTTTTTAAGCTTGGACAAAAGGGATGATTTGTTGAAGCCTTAAGCTTATATTTTAATGAACCAGCCTTTGAGCCTGAACGGCAAATTCCGCCTGGAAAAGGCAAAATAACTTCGCTTGTTTTTGTTTTGATGGCTTGAGCGGCTTCTTCCGCAGCTTTAAGCCCAACGCTTTTGTCTTTGGCTAGAATGAGAAAGTTTCCGCCGGCTACGGCTTCCACAGCTCCGAAAGAGTCTTCCACTATAAATTCGCCTTCCATAACTGGTATTCTCCAAACCTTCCTGTCTCCAACAATGCCTTTTCCTTGGAACCCATCGCCGAAGTATCTTAGGCTTCTGCCAACCTTCAACTTTCTTTTTGCGTTTGGCAAGGCGTCAAAAGCCGCTGTTGTAGGACAAGTCATAACGCATTGCCCAATGCGAAGTATCATCTGATTTTTTAATTCAAGCCTGCTGCGATTGTATATTTGGATTAAAATGCCAACACGGTTGTCTGGGGTTTCATTTGCTGGTACAAAACGTTCTATGCCCGCTTCGGCTGGCGACATGATAATGCTTGTTGCAAAGCCCGTGGCTGCTGTTGCCGCTGTTAAAGCCCAATCGGCATTGTCCGCAGTTATTAATATGCGTCCAGCCCACATTGGAAACATTTCAGCAAACGTGTCCACCACCGTGCAAGTGTTTCCAGTTTGGCGATGTTGAACCCTAAACCATTTATCGCCGTGCTCCACAATTTGAAGCGTGTTTTCTGTGGATTTCTGTGACATTTTTAAAACCAATCTTAATAACTTCGCATCTCCTTAAGAGTTTTCGCTGTTCTTACCGCAAACACCACCATACAATAGCCGCCCGTCAAGAAGTCAAAAACGAATTACGTAACCTACGCTTGTTATCCTTCTTACGGCAGCCAAGTTTTTTCCGGCTCAGTTTTTGGCTTTTTCTCTTCAACTATTAGTTTTTTAGCTATTTCATAGGCAATCTTATAATCAAATATTCCTTTTGGTTCTTCAGCGGCTTTCTTAATCATTTCAACTTCAACTTTGTTTTTCAGTTTCCCTATGGCTAACGCGCCAATCCCGAAAATGTTTGGCAGGAACTCTTCACCTTCAGCCTTTGATTTTAAGCCTTCCACGCCCAACGGTGGAACAGCGTTGATGTCAGCCACTACCTTACATTTTCGTCCATATTCCCTAAGCACCTGTAACGGGAGAAGTTGAATTCCAGCAGCTCCAGCAGCCAAAATTATTTCCGCCTCTTCGATAGCTTTTCCAAGCTCATCCGGGGTTTTGGCTTCAACTCCTCTGACTCTTTCCGCTTTAATTTCCTCGTTTATTTTCGTTGCTATGGCTGAGGCTTTTTGAAGTTCACGTGAAGTAACAACTACATTCGCCTTTTCAAAAGCATAGAGCCTCGCTGCTGTTTGCCCCACCGGTCCAGTTCCAGCTAAAACCGTAACCGTCTTGTTCTCCAATCCTCCAAAATCCTTTTTAAGTGAAAGCTGCAAGGTTTTTGCAACCGCTGCACTTGCCGTTGTGTAAGCACCTCTTGGGTCAACAATTACTGAAAGTTCAAAAGGCGGAAACATGCACTTTTTTATTTTCTCTAAAATGTCGTTTACCCCTGTAAAATCACGCCCATTAAGGAAAATTTTCGTGTGTTTTGCGCCTTCTGGGCCTCTTGGAAACATGGCGTCATAAACTATTTTTTCAGCGTCTTCGACTGTTACGTTTTCATATTTTAATATTGTGGCTTCTGGAAAGACATCTATTGTGGCTAATATGTCAAATGGGCTTGCATGTTTGTCTGTATCCAAAAAAACGAAAACTTTTTTGAATTGTTCCGTCAAGCTTACACCCTCTTTACGCTTCATTATTACTTTTCAAATGTAAATAAAAATTGCCATCGCCGTTGCCCATGCAATCACCGAATATTTTAAATACTGATAACAGACATCTAACCTTTAATAAACGTGGAAAATGGTGAAAGGTGTTGACAGAAGTTGTTGAGAAAGGACTGAAAAAAATCGGCATAACGATTTCAAAGCCGGCCTTAGCCATACTATGCATAATCTTCGGCTTAATAGTCATTGTTTGGCAAGAGTCCCTTAACCTAATCGTTGGTCTATTCTTCATAATTGAGGGAGTACTCCTATTAACCGAATACCTAGAACTTCGAAAACAACAACCAGCAGCCTCAACAACGCACTAATATTTTAAAAAGCCTCATTTTCTTTTCAGCCTTTCTCCTCTAAAAGTTTAAGTTTTAACACCGTTATCAGTAGAGGCACGCCTACAAGAAATGAAACAATTACAGCAATGAAGTCTTCAATGTAAGAGACCGCGGCGGCTCCAACAAATACTTCATAAAGCGTAGCGAAATCTGGGAAAAATAATGTGTACAAGCCACATGGAACAAGCATGAAAACTCTTACAAGCGAGTCTGTGGCTATGCAAACAAAAGAAATTAAAACTAACGCAACAGATAAACGTTTCACGTCACTTCCAAACAGATGTTTGCCAAGCTTCGCAGCGGGATAAATCAGAAACAACGCAAATAGAATGTCTAAAATTGTCCAAAGGGGAAGACCCCTTCCAAATGGATGAATGAAGTATGCTGAAAGCATCACTATGTATAAGGCTAAAACTGGTTTCCATTTGGCTTTAGCTAAAAATCCCGCCATCAAAACGCTTATGGGTTCAGCTATTATGCCGAACATCCAAAAATCATCTGGCTTAATCATTCGGGCAATTGAGCTTCCAAGAAGGGCAGCGGAAAATCCAACTTTTGGACCTAAAAGTATTCCTTCAACGGATTCTAAGTATATTCCCCAGTTTCGCCAAAGCCCAAATGAAACAAAATACAACACGGCATGTAATGCTGCAAACATTGCCATCAAACTTATTTGCAGACTTTTACGCATCTAAACCACAAATAATTGATAAAGAAAATTGTATAAAAATTTTGTTTGCTTTTTGGCGGGAAACGGAATCTAAACTGTTAAGTTGGATCTTTCAGCTATATGTTTTCTCTCTTGTTAGCTTTTGAGTTTAAAGAGTTCACATTTCTCGGCAATCCACGGTTCTATATACTGTAGTAATCCCTTGTTCTTTGGACACCGATAAAAAGTAAGCGCTTTTCCACTCAAATTCAAATTTACAGTTTCAAGAAGGGTGCATTCGCCGCACTTCGCCTTTGTTATTGGAATAAGACCTCTCTTCTTCAACTCATCCATGCTTCTCGAACTCCCTTAAACTTTTAAGAGGCAACGTTGACTTTGTGTTCTTAATTTTTTCATTTATTCTTAGACCTAATAAAAGTTTTATCCTTTTTGAAGTGGTTTTCTTCATTACGCCTTGAAGAAAAGCTGTATAAGGAATATTGTTAGTGCTGTGAAGGCGCCCACGGTTAGCATTGCCGCGCCGTAAATCCAACCGTTTTCTTTTGCCACCTTTCCAAGGTACAAGCCTAACAAGAAAAGCGTGGATAGGGACAGCCCCAGCGAAACCATGTAGGCGTTTTCCGTGGTCATTAATCCCGTTAATGCGAGTATGAAGGGCATTTGAGAAATTAGGGCTGTTAATGCTGGTGATAATCCGTCAATGAAAGCTACGTAAAATGTGACGAACCGTGCCGCTTTGTAATGTATTGGGTCTACGTGGTTTTTTGTTTGTTCTTCCATTTCTTTTAGGTGACGTTCTCTTTCGGCTTTTTCCGCCATAAAAGCTCCGAAAAACCCTGAAAATCCCATGGCTAAGCTTGCGCCTAAACAAGCCAACACGATTATCTGCGGTTTTGACACGCCGGCTATCCATGAACCTAAAACTATGCCGAAGGCGGTCATGGCTCCGTCAAAACCGTTCATTACAAAGTATCTTCTGGCTATGCCGCTTGCTTTTGTTATGTGGAGGTAAACCCTAACTTTTTCCAAAAGTTTACTGAAAATTTCGCTCAATTGTTATCTCTTCACCGTTGAAGGAGTAAACTTCATTATTTTACAGTAACTGTTTAATATAAATTTTTGGAATTCTAAATACATTCTCAAGAGGTGTTTGATGCGATGTTGGTTGAAACTTTGGAGAAACTTTCAAACGCCTGCGGCGTTGCTGGCAGAGAAGACGAAGTTAGAGGATTAATGAAGAAGTTCTTAAAGCCTTATGTGGATGAGGTGCGGGAGGACAAACTTGGAAACGTTATTGGAATAAAAAGGGGCGGTGAAAACGCGGTTAAGGTTATGCTTGCCGCCCACATGGATGAAATAGGCTTGTTGGTGAAAACAATTTCGAAAGATGGGTTTCTGCAGTTTGCGAAAATAGGCGGAATAGACGACCGCATATTGCTAGCCCAAAAAGTTATTGTTTACACGGAAAAGGGCATGGTGCATGGAATAATAGGTTCAAAGCCTCCTCATATACAAAAAGAGGATGAACGGAAAAGGGTTCTGGGCTGTGACGAGCTTTTCATAGACATTGGAGCTGAAAGCCAAGAGCAAGCCAAGAAAATGGGCGTGAAAATAGGTGACCCAGTTAGCTTCGACGTGAAATTCGTTAGAGTCGGCGAGGACGTTGTTGTCGGCAAGGCTTTTGATGACCGTGTCGGATGCGCCGTAATGGTTGAGGCGATGAAAAAGCTGGAAAAAATTGACTGTACGGTTTACGCTGTTGGAACGGTGCAGGAAGAAGTGGGGTTGAGGGGGGCGACGACGGTTGCTTTTGGCATATACCCCGACGTTGGCATAGCCTTGGATGTGACCGTGGCCGGCGACGTGCCGGGCGTGAAAGAGGTTGAGGCGCCGATAAAATTGCGTAGGGGCCCATCCATAGAAATAGCGGATATGGGTTTGTTCACTCATCCGAGGGTTTTGCGTTTGTTGGTTGAAGCGGCTGAGGAAAACGGTGTTCCTTATCAGCTTGAAACGGGTTTGGCTGGCACGACAGATGCTGCTCGCATATCTTTGACGAGGGAGGGAGTGCCAAGCGGTGTTATTTCGGTGCCTACACGTTACATTCACAGTCCAGCTTCGTTGCTTAGTTTGAAAGATGCGGAAAACGCCGTGAAGTTGACGGTTGCTGCTATACGGAAGATTCCTGAATATTTTGGTTAAGAGCAAAACTGTTTTTAAATGGTGTTTTTAGTTTGTGGTTGAGAGCCTATGAGCGGTGGAAAAGGTTACGAGTTTTTGGAGCATATGGCGGACGCTTATGTTGCCGCTTACGGGCGAAGCTTAGCTGAGGCTTTTGAGAACGCAGCGGTTGCCATGTTTGATGTTATGACTGAAGTGGAGAAGGTTAACCCAGCAGTTAAAGAGGAAGTGGAGGTTTCAGCTGAGGATGAGTATGGGCTTCTTTATAGTTGGCTTGAAAATTTGCTTGTAAAGTTTGAAGTTGAGGGGATGGTTTATTCGAAGTTTAGGGTTTTATGTTTGGAGCGGACTGCGGGTGGTTTTAGGCTTAAAGCTGAAGTTTGGGGAGAAAAATTTAATCCTGAAAGGCATACGCAGAAGGTCGGCGTTAAGGCTGTTACGTATCATCGTATGGAAATAGTTAAAGAGGTTGGGAAGGTTACTGTGAAGTTTATTCTTGACTTGTAAAGCCTTTTTATGTTAGTCCCAGCTTTTTTAGTTTTTCAAGGATTTCTTTTATGATGGCTTCGGGCGGCGTGTTTACGTTTTCGCATTTTGATTGTATGATTGGCGTGCCTTTTTCTTTGTAGTATTGGAGGATGGGTTGGGTTTGTTGTTCGTAGATTTGTATTCGTTGTTTTATTGTTTCTGGAGTGTCGTCTGGGCGTTGGTAGAGTTGTCCGCCGCATTTGTCGCATTTCATGTCTTTTTTGGGCTTTAAAAAGCGCAGGTTGTAGATTGCGCCGCAGTTTTGGCATATACGCCTTGCGGATAAGCGTTCGATTATGACTTGTTCGGGTACGATTAGTTGGATTACAACGTCTATTTTTGCTATTTTTTCCAGGGCTTTTGCCTGTTCTATTGTGCGTGGGTAACCGTCTAAAATGAAGCCTTTTTCTTTTTGGATTTTTGCTAAGCGTTGTTTTAGGATTTCTGTTGTGATGTCGTCTGGGACTAGCAAGCCTTTTTCTATGTATGCTTTTACTTTTTCGCTGAGCGGAGTGTTTTCTTTTGTGATTTGTCTGAAGATGTCGCCTGTGGCGATTACTTCAATGTTGAGTTTGGCTTGTAGTTGCGAGGCGTATGTGCCTTTGCCTGAGCCCGGCGCGCCGAAAATTATGGCTTTGAGCATTTTGTCCTCCTTGACTGAATTTATTTTGGAGTGTTTGTTGGTGAGGTTGTATTTTTGTTTTTTGAGTGTCGTCGGTTTTGCGGGTTTTTGGACGACGACATTTGGAGTGTGGAAAATCGTGTTTAAATGTTGTTGGGGCTGGTTTTCTTGGAGCAACAACGTTTGATGGATAAAACGGGTGGGAGGTAACAAATAAAAATGGTTGTGCGTATTTGATGTTTTAGTTGTGTTGGGAATGTGCAAATACGAGCGTGAATATTATGATTATGAGGAAGAGCGGATTATTTTGTTTAGGTGTGGGGAGGAAGTCGTCAAAGATGGTTTTTGCGTTTTTCATCATCCAACGTATTGGAAGGAAAAACCAGAAGATGTTGCCAAAAAGTTTTATGAAAAAGTTGAAAAAGCAATAAAAAACAATGAAAAGCTTCTATGCATAGGATACAACCTACCCAAAATAGATTTAAGCGGAAAAGAATTCCCAAAACCAACATATTTCAGCTGGGCAACATTTAAAACCGCATATTTCAGAGGGGCAACATTTAACGAAACCGCATATTTCAGATGGGCAACATTTAAAACCGCATATTTCAGATGGGCAACATTTGATGGTGAGGCAACGTTTATCTCTCTTAAGGAGGCGCCCGCCATTCTTTTTGAGGTTGTTTCATTTAAAAATCCCGAAAAAGTTGTGTTTGACGATTTTGATTTGAGCAACGTCTCATTTGTTTATACTGACATAAGCAGGGTAAATTTCGGCGAGAGAATCCGCTGGGACAAAAACAAAAAACACATAGACGAAAGA
>JAWCNZ010000021.1:0-18905 GCA_038848005.1 Bathyarchaeia archaeon
ATTTCCAATGCGGAAGTAAACAAAAGGTTCCTGCGGCAACTGTCCAGGCATTGTCACTGTTTTAACAACGTAAACGCCATCGGGGACTTGGTTGCCTTGCCAATCTTTTTGGTCCCACACATAAATTGCTTCTTGACCAGGGCTGAGAAACGTAAATGCTGGTAGGTAAATGCCAGGCCAAACTTCGTTTGTTGATGGTAACGGTCCAACTATTCTTATTTTCTGTACATTTGGAAATGTAACGGTTATGTCGCCTATGTTTTTGACGCGGATGGTTACGCTTTCACCTACGTTGTATTTCGCCTTGTCCGTTTCAAGTCTTAAATATCTACGCCCTTCGAAACCAATTCTAAAACAAGTGAACGGTGAACCCAAAATGTCGCTGCAGGTTAAATTCTCACAGTGCACCACAACCTTATAGATGCCACGTGGAACAAGCTGACTTGACTGTGCGTCCCGTTGATCCCAAACGTAGGTTAAGGTGGTGCATGGATTTTCCGACCAAACTACGTCAAGGTGGACGATTGGCCAAACTTCGTTTCCATTTTCGTCGATTATGCTTATGGGCGGCGCGCATAGGAACTGCACGGGTAAAGTGCCAACTACCGTCAAGTTTATCTGCACGGGTTCAACCGCGCACAGGTCGATTGGGTCGCCTCTGCTGTATTCGGCTTTGTCGGTTTTCACCCAAACAGCTTTCACGTCCGGAGAAGGAACAGGCGGATTTCCAATGCGGAAGTAAACAAAAGGTTCCTGCGGCAACTGTCCAGGCATTGTCACTGTTTTAACAACGTAAACGCCATCGGGGACTTGGTTGCCTTGCCAATCTTTTTGGTCCCACACATAAATTTCTTCCTGACTAGGGCTAAGATACGAAACAGCTGGAAGAACTATGCCAGGCCAGACAATGCTTGTTGACGGCAACGGTCCAAAAACTTCAATTTTCTGTATATTTGGAAAAGCCACTGTTATGTCGCCTATGTTTTTAACTTTAATTGTTATGTTTTCGCCTACGGCATACTTTGCCTTGTCGGTTTCAAGCCTCAAACATGGAGATGTTTTTCTTATTGTTACCAGAAAGTCCTTTGTTCCGAGGGCGATTTCTTCTTTGTAGGATATTTTCCACCAATCGTCCGCTTGAATTATGCTTGGATATACTTGTTCCATATCGCCCGAAGGTCTATGAACAAGGTAAATGGCTAAGTCTTCTTTGCGCCAAGCGACTTGTCTGCTAACGTATACTGTGAAAGCTGCTTGACAGTGTTTCGCCCAGCCCATTGTTTGATAGGAACCAAAAGCGTAAATGAAGGCGTATGTCCTACCATCATGTGGGTTAGGCACAGGATGTTCATAATGTACTTTTATGGTGAACGTTTCTGTGGGGTGAACTGCCCATTTTATGTATGGAAAGTCCGTTGAGAACCACCTGTCAACAACTATGTGATAATACGTGTCGTTCCAAACCCACGTGAGGGGATTTTCATTCATCTTCACAGAAATGTTCTGAGAACCCTTTGGGAGGGGGTAGTACATTAAAACTGTTTCGGCTGGTGTGTCTGACGTGAAGTTGTATACTCCATCAACTTGAGCCCGCATGCAACGATTGTCCCAATAAATCCGAGCGGTTATTTCTTCGCCTGTTAGTCTAACGGCTTCGATTGGAATGGGATTGGATTCCACAGACACAGCGAGTAGGAACACCAGCATAGTGAGGACTAGCAGACATTTTAAATTCACAAGTCTTCCTCCCTTACAATTCCGTTATTTTTAAGTTAGACTTCAGTTATTTAAATTTTGTGATAAATGTTTCATAGCGCTTTTAAAATGCTGTTTTCAAAAGGTTTAAACATGTATAACTATGAATTATAGAGCATTACAAAACTTGAACAGTGATTAGTTTGCCTTTACAACATCACCGTATGCAACTTCCGAGAGAAGTGGCTGTTGGAAACGGTACGATAGGGGCTGTTGTTGAAGTTTCTAAAAAGTTAGGATTTAAAAGGTCTGCGCTTATAGTTGCTGGTTCAAAAACTTATGAAGTTGCTGGAAAAATTGTGAAGGAGCTTCTTGAGGATGAGGGGTTAAGCGTTGAAGTTTTCCTTGTGGAATCGGCAACTATTAAAGATGTTAAAGCTATTGAGGATAAAATAAGGGTTTTTAAGCCTCAAGTTGTTTTTGGAGTTGGCGGCGGCACAAAAATAGATGTTGCAAAGCTGAGTTCAGCTTGGCAAGGAATTCCATTCATCAGTGTTCCAACAACCGCCTCCCACGATGGAATTGCAAGTCCGCTTTCTTCTGTTAAGGGTTTTGATAAGCCATATTCGGTTATGGCGCAGGCGCCAATCGCCATCATAGCAGACACAAACATAATAATGAAGGCGCCTTGGCGCTCCGTCGTAAGCGGATGCGGAGACGTAATCGCAAAGTTCACAGCTGTCAAAGATTGGAAATTAGCCCATAAAGAGAAAAACGAGTATTATGGGGAGTACGCTGCAAGTCTAGCCTTAATGAGCGCCAAACTTGTCATGCAAAATGCCAGTTTAATCGGGTCGAAAAGCGAGGAGGGATTGCGAGTTTTAATGGAAGCGTTAATAAGCTGTGGAGTATCAATGAGCATAGCTGGCAGCAGCCGTCCATGCAGCGGCTCAGAACACCTATTCAGCCACGCGCTTGATTTGATTGCGGATAAACATGCCATGCACGGCGAACAATGTGGCGTCGGCGCAATTATGATGGCTTATTTGCATAAGGCGAATTGGAAAAGCATTAGAAAAACCTTGGAAAAGTTGGAGGCGCCTGTAAACGCTGATGGGCTAAACGTGGAAAAAGAAAATATAGTAAAAGCTTTAGCCTTAGCTCCGCAAATAAGGCCTGAAAGATACACGATCCTCAACAAGTTGAACTGGAAACTTGAGGATTATGAGAAGCTTGCAAAGACAACAGAAGTCATATAAGCCTTAAACCACTTTTCCCGATTGTTTTGGACTATTTCCTTAACTTTTTGGATGCCCCTATAAATCGAATTCTTTCGACAACTTCGAATCTGAACATGTCTTTTGCTGAGCATTTTAGCCTGTTTTACGGTGAACTTCAATGAATTTTACGGTGGTTATTTCTGGGAAAAATTTTTGTATGTCTGTAACTATGCCTCTCTTCTTCGCTTGGATGCCCTCCAAATAGAAGGCTTCTTCGGGCATTTCTATACTTACAGTGTTTTGTTTAGCGTTGAATTTGAATTTGCCTTCTTCAACCTCTGGTATTCTGCGATGTATAAGCGCCGAGATTTTTTCGTCTGTGGTTTCAAGTTTTTTCTGAACTGTAACTTCGTAGACTAGCGTTTTTCCAGCCAGTGGAGGATTGAAATCTAAAAGGACACGTCCAGCGCCTATAGCCCTCACAATAGCCATTTTCCCGTTGTATTCGACACGCATTCCAAGGCTGGGAGTTATTCCCTTATCGGTTAAATATCTTAGTGGAACACGCTTAACCTTTTCTGAGTCTCTAGAGCCAAAAGCCTTTTCAGGCGGAATCTCGATTAGGGAGGGTTTGCCCACTTCTAATGTTGTGAGGCTTTCGTCTAAAGCCTTGAGAACCCAGCCCTCGCCTATAACTATTAGTTTAGGCTTGTAAATTTCGCCTTCCTTGTAGAGATGTTCTTTTTTGGCGATTTCCTCTATTGTCGTGTCGAAAACTTCACCTGTTTCCTTGACTTTGGCAATGTAATCGACAAGTATGAAGTCGCCGTTTTGCAAAGCCATGGCACATCATTCCCTAAAACATTGGCAACTAACTATGAAACTTTAATAAAAGCTTTCCCATACAAACATATGCTTGTTTACAAGGCGAATGGAATGACAAACAAACAAAATTTAAACGCTCGTAAAACCGCCTATGTGGGCATTCTTTTGCTGGGAATTGTAAGTTTGATGGGCGATGTGGTTTATGAAGGCGCTGCAAGCATAACCCCAAATTACTTTGAGTTTTTAGGCGTTGCTGGAGTAATTACCGGCTTGGTGTTTGGATTCGGCGAGTTTCTCGGAAACGCCGTTAGGCTTCTAAGCGGATTCTTAGCAGACACAACACGGGCTTATTGGCTGTTCATGTTTTTGGGCTATAGCCTAATAATTTCAATTCCACTTTTGGGGTTCGCGTCAAGCCTAGAAATAATCGTGGCTTTAATTTTGCTTGAAAGGTTTGGAAAAGCAATTCGAGCGCCTTCCAGAGACACAGTTTTATCCGTTGTAAGTAGGGATGTAGGCGCAGGCAAAGCCTTCGGCATCCACGAGTTTTTAGACCAAACTGGCGCTGTCCTCGGACCGCTTGTTGTATCAGCTTTAATGTTTTCAACCAACAACAATTACGGTTACACTTTCAGTTTTCTCTTTTTGCCATTTCTAATTCTTTTGGCGGTTTTAACCTACACTTACAAACGGATAGGCGCTAAAATGACTGTTGAAAGGTTAAAGGCTGAAAAGGGCGGAGAAAAACCACCGAAGTTCTTTTATATTTACACGTTTGCTGTGTTGATGAACACTGTTGGGCTCATAAACGCCAAACTCATAATTTACAAAGCTTCGCCGCTTCTAAAACAGACACAGCAACAGTGGATTGCGCCGTTGCTGTACTTGTTTGTTCAATTAGTGGACGCGCCCACCGCCCTCGTTTCTGGATATGCCTACGACAAGTTTGGAACAAAATTTTTGGTTCTACCCTTCATACTTTCGGTTTTTCCAGCGTTATTCGCCATGGGCGGCAATGAACTTTCAATTTTTATGGTTGCTTTGGCGTTTTCGGGTTTAGTGTTGGGAATGCAGGAATCCGTTTACCGCGCAGCGGTTTCGGAGCTTACGCCTGTTTCCTCGCGGAGCACAGCTTACGGCATTTTCAATGTTGTGTATGGTTTAGGCGAGCTTGTCAGCGGCTTGGCATTCGGTTTATTCATAGACATTCAAACACCATTGGCTGCTGTGTTTTACGCTGTGGCGTTCCAAATTTTTGCGGTGACTATTTTGTTAAGGGTTAAGGGGGAACAAAGAGCTTTATAGAAGAGGACGTTTAACATGCAAAACAGAACACGGAATAAGCCATGACCGCTCAACAATTCTTTGAATCTTTAGAGTCGCAAACGTTTTTTGGAGTTGACTTATCCACCATCATATTGATTATTATTGTCGGTGCCGTGGCGCTTATCTTAGAAAGGGTTATAACACGGTATCTGCGAAGGTTTGCCAAACGAACACATTTGGCGCCGCACGTGGCAAACAGTTTGGTTTTGACGTCCCGAATATTAATACTGGTCGGGGCGGTGATTGCCCTTTTCAGAGTTGGCGGATTACCCTCAGAATGGATTATCGCTTTTTCAGCCCTCGGAGGCACAGCCGTAGGCTTCGCATCCACCAAAACCATTGGAAATTTCATGGCTGGACTTTTCCTTTTTGTTGCAAGACCTTTCAGAGTTGGCGATTACGTCCGCATAGGTACAGTTGAAGGCATAGTGCAGGAAATAACCATCAACTACACAAAGATTCTAACAATCGGAAACAACGTGGTTTCGATTAGTAACATCCAAATTATGGATAGAGACATAACTAACTACGCTTACGAAAGCGATGAGCGTATTCCACTTTACTGTTACACTTTTGAGGTAGGTTTCGACCACACGGTTTCCGCAGAGAAAATTTCGGAAATCTTCAACGAAGTTTTTGAACGTTACGCCCAAATGCTTCCTAAAAAGCCAAGTTACATGTTGGTTAGGTCAGGTGCTTTTGAACGTGTTTACATAGTTTACTTGTATGTGGAGCATCCACAAGACATTTTCGTTTTGAGACCGCAGATAGCGGAAGAAATTTTCAAACGTTGGGATGTGGAAAGGGCAATGGCAAAGGGAAAAGCGTGAAAGAAATGGTGCCATCCACCAAACGCATTGCTAAAAGGCGCATTCAAACACTTTTTAAACTGGCAAGGGAAACCTTCCACGAAGACCCCGCATTAGCACAACGTTACGTGTATTTGGCTAGAAAAATAGCCATGGCAGCCAAACTTCGCCTACCAAAAGAGTATAGACGCCAAGTTTGCAGACACTGTAAAAGCTTTATTTTGCCGGGCGTTAATTGTCGTGTACGCATAAAACAGCGGAGAGAACCACACGTAGTGGTAACATGCCTAAACTGTGGGAAACACATGCGCATACCATTAAAAACGAAAAAGGAGCAATAGAATTGAGTAAGCTTACTGTTGGAATTAAAAAGCGAATAAAAAAGAGACTGAGCGGAGAAAAACCAACGATATGGGTTGGAAAAAATGGAGTTTCGCAGGAACTTTTGAATGAAATTAATAAGCAGTTAGATAAAAATGAGATGGTTAAGGTTAAAATTTTGAAAAGTGCACTTGAAGGAAATAAAGCGAAAGAGATAGCCTCAAAAATCGCTGAGCGGATAGAGGCGTCCCTAGTTGAAGTTAGAGGACACACATTCATGCTTTACAAACGCCGTCGCAGAAAGCCTTTATATTAGATTTATGTTTTACTGAAAGGAAAAGCAGAGGATAGCAGAATTGGCAACACCTCATGATGTTCCAGCATCAAAATTCATTGAAAAATTAGCTAATTACCTAAAAGAAAATGTGGACGAAGTAAATCCGCCAGCATGGGCTGGCATAGTGAAAACTGGCGCTCATGTTCAGAGGCAACCGCAAAACCCAGATTGGTGGTACATCCGCTGCGCCTCGCTACTGCGGAAAATCTACGTTCACGGGCCAATCGGCTTAGAAAAGTTAAGGGCTGAATACGGCGGAAGAAAAGATTTCGGCGTTAAACCAGAACACGCCGTGAAGGCTGGAGGCTCAATAATAAGAAAGGCTTTACAACAGTTGGAAGCTGCAGGTTTAGTTGAAACTTTAAAACCGCAGGGAAGGAAGGTGACACCAAAAGGCAGAAAACTTTTACATGAAATAGCCGAAGAAGTCGGTAAGGAAGTTGTCAAAGAAATTCCTGAAATAGAGAAATACTTGAAGGGGTGAATGGAATGTCTGAGGATGAACTGGAGGAAATTCGAAGAAGAAAACTTTTAGAGTTACAGCAGAGACTAGCCGAAGAGCAAAAACAAGCCCAAATAGAACAGCAAAAACAATTATTGCTTAGAAAAATACTGACTCCAGAAGCTAGACAGAGGCTTACAAACTTGAAAATGGTTAAGCCAGAATTCACAGAATATTTAGAGTTACAGCTAATCCAATTGGCACAGCAGGGAAAGTTGCCCATACCATTAACGGATACACAATTAAAGCAAATACTAATTCAACTGCAAGGTCAAAAACGTGAAACAAAAATAAGAAGGATATAGGCATGGCTCGAAACAAACCAACAGCCAAAAAACGTAGACTGGCAAAAGCTGGAAAACAAAAAAGGGCTGTTCCAACATGGGTCATAGCGAAAACAGCTGGAAAATTTAGGACACATCCAAAAAGGAGAGGTTGGAGAGTTAGGAAAATAAAGGCTTAAAAAGGGAACGGTTATGGAAAAAGAAGAGACAAGCGAGAAACAAGAAGAGAAAGAAGAAGCAGAGGCGAAATTTGAAACAGCAGAAACGCCAGCTCCAACAGCAGAAGAAGCGCCTCCATCAACGGTTGAAGAGGCTAAACCGCTAGAGCGTGAAGAAAAGCCAGAAGAAGAAATAGTTGAAGAAAGAATTTACACTATACCCCTAAGCAAAGCATGGATTCAACCGCCAAACAAAAGAGCGCCAAGAGCCATGCGCATACTCAAAAGTTTCTTGATTAAGCACATGAAACTTGAAAAACGCGGCGGAGAAATGGAAGAGGAGGAAGAACCTAAAAGGCTTATTATCGCTAATGAGGTTAACGAGAAAATTTGGAGTAGAGGCATAGAAAAGCCTCCGAGAAAAATACGTGTGAGAGCAGCAAAGGACAAAGAAGGTAACGTCACAGTTTATTTGGCTGAAGGCGACTAGTCTTTGGCTGTTTATCTTTCTAGTCTTTTTGGAAGTGCAAGTATAGGCGTTTACGCTCTTGCCACCGATAAAATTGTGGTGGTTCCGAAGCTTGTTCCGTTTAAGAAGGCTGAGAGGATGGCGGATTGGCTTAGGGCTAAGCTTGTTTACACGAATGTTGGCGGTTCGGTTCTTGTTGGAGCGTTGGCATGTGCAAATTCGCATGGGGTTTTGCTTCCGCATTTTGTTCGGGAAGAGGAGCTTGAAGCCATAAAAAGCGTTTTTGATGGGAACATAACCGTTATGGAGACTAAGAGAACCGCTTATGGAAACATGGTTTTGGCAAATGATTATGGCGCTGTTGTTGACCCGAGGTTAAAGGCTTCTGATGTCAAACGGATTTCTGAAACTTTGGGTGTTGAAGCAGTAGCCAGCGAAATTGCTGGTTTGCCATATGTCGGTTCTTTGGCTGTTGCCACAAACAAGGGCGTTTTGGCTCATCCGCTTTTGAAGGATTCGGAGCGAAAAATTCTTGAAAGCGTTTTGAAAGTTCCAGTTAACGTGGGCACGGTTAATTGTGGAATACCTTACGTGGGTACGGGCTTAATTGGCAACAGTTATACGGCTGTTGTTGGTTCATTAACAACCGGACCAGAGATATTTATAATAGGGAATGCATTGGATGTTGTAGGCGGGGATGAGCAAAGTGAAAGTTTTTAGGATAACTGGCGAAATTGATAAGCCAAACTTGAAAACTCCTTTCAAAAAGGAAGTGTTGGCTGTAAAGCCCGAACACGCCATCGAGAAGGTTTACGCGGAGCTTGGCAGCAGACACCGTGTCAAGCGTTTTCACATAAAAATTTTAGCCGTAGAGGAAATTTCACCGCAAGAAATAGAAAATCCACTGTTGAAGAAAATGGTTTTGGGAGAGGGCGCTGTTGGCAAGTAAAAGCGAAGAGGAACTTCGCAAGTTAAGCGTTGAAATGCGTTTTCTTGAGCAAACAGCCGAGGCTATACAAGCCAGAATCAACGCTGTAAACGCCATAATAACCGACTTAACCTACGCAAGCATGACGCTGGAAGGTTTAGAGAAGGAAAAGGAAAACGCTGAACTGCTTGTTCCAATAGGCGGAAACTCCTACATAAAAGCCAAACTTGAAACTCCAGACAAAATAATCGTTGGGATGGGCGCTGGAATTTCCATTGAAAAAACATTGCAAGAAGCAAAAGAAATCATAAAAAAGCGTCTGGAAAGCCTAGAAAAAACGAGGGATTCGCTTCAGCAACAGCTTGCGCAAATAGCGGAAAAAATCGGTGAAGATAGAGAAAAGTTTGAAAGCTTAATCGCTGAGGCAAGGGAAAGGAAAGCTGTAAAAGATGTTTGAAAAGCTTAAGTCTGGGTTAAAGGGAATTGTAAACAAAATTACGGTTACAGAGCTTAAAGCTGAAAATTTACGTCCGCTTTTGGCTGAATTTAAAATGAGTCTTGTGGAAAACGATGTTGCTTTTCCAGTGGCTGAAAAAATATGCGATGAACTGGAAAAGCGCCTAAACGGCGTTCAAGTGAAAAGGCTTGAAGACCGAAGAAAAATCGTGGAGAAAAACCTTCGAGAAGTGCTTTTGGAAACCATGACAGCAAACAGCCAAATAGACTTGTTAGGGGCGGTGGAGGAAAAACGGAAAAGAGGCGAGCCTTTCGTAATAGTTTTTGTTGGGATAAATGGCACTGGAAAAACAACAACAATAGCCAAAGTAGCCAGATTCCTCAATAAAAGGGGCTATTCGGTTGTTTTGGCTTGTAGCGACACTTACAGGGCAGGGTCAATTGAACAGTTAGAGGAACACGCAAAACGTTTAGGCGTGCGAATGATAAAGCACAAGTACGGCTCGGACCCAGCGGCTGTGGCTTATGACACCATAAACCATGCGAAAGCACATGGCATAAACGTAGTTTTAATAGACACTGCGGGGCGAATGCAAACGAATAGGAATTTGATGGATGAACTTGCCAAAATCAAACGTGTGGCAAAACCAGACTTAACCGTTTTAACTGTGGATTCGCTTACGGGAAACGACGCAGTCATGCAAGCGGAAGAATTTCATAAAAGCGTTGGCATAGACGCGACAATACTGACGAAAGTAGACGCAGACGTTAAAGGTGGTTCAGCCCTAAGCGTAACATACGTAACGAAAAAGCCAATTTTGTTCGTTGGAACTGGACAGGGATACGAAAACCTAGAGGAATTTAAACCTGAAAAATTCGTGGAAACGATTTTAAGGTAAGCGTGGCTTATCGCTTTCGTTTACGGTGAGACGTAGCCGCTTAGAAATTTCTTTGAAGCCTAAAGTCTTGAACAGTTTTAGGGATGGAACATTTTTGGAATATACGTCCGCTTCTACACATTTTACTCCTTTTTTGGCAAACCATTCAATCATCATTTTTATGAGGGATTTGCCTATTCCTTTTCTTCTATAGGACTTTTCAATGAAACAGTCGCAGATGTATCCTCTTCTGCCCTTGTACGCCCACGGCTGACTGCACCAGCCGAGAGAGTAGCCAACAATTTTTCCGTTAATTTCCGCCACAAAAACTGCAGCGTTTTCTCCTTTGATGTTCTTTAAAATCCACTTTGGATTTTGGAATTCGCTTGGCGAAGGTGATATCATAGAATCCATGTTGCTTTCGTCCTTTCCAAGTTTTTTAGATAATTCGACAATACATTGTAAATCTTCTTCGTTTGCTTGTCTAATCCTTACATTTTCAAAAGCCAAAAACCTTTTTTCTTCGCTGTTTAGCTGCACGACAACCACCAAAATTTTGAAGTTAAAGCAACTGCAAATTTCAAAGGCTTAACCTAACAGTCGGATGGGTTAAATCTTCATTTTCATCTATGGGGTTCACCCTTAACTTCTTGTTGGGGTTCATCGGCAAAACAGCTTTTCCAAAAACTTCAAACCTAAACAACGCAGATTTATACCAGTTTATCCCTGTGTTTTCTTTAACTGTAAAGCCTAGATTGCGGATGAAGCTTTCGTAGTTTACAGTTTCATAGTTCATTGGATAAACTGAAAATCCTTGGATTATATCTGTAACGACGCAGTTCATTTTTGCGAGGAATTTCTGGATTGCCAGCCATTTTTTAAGTGAAGCCTCGTAAAATGTCAAGCCGAAGTATCCGACACCGTTTGGTTTGAGGCAAGTTACTCCCCTAAACACGAAAGCCTTTAAACCCGAAAGTGTTTCAAGCGGCTCTGAAGAAAAAACATCAAATTTTCCATGGAAATCCGCGGGCAACGGTTCAGCCACATTATACTTTTGGAAGTTTATGGAGAAACCGTAATCTCTGTTAACTTCTTTGAGAAATTCGCCTATTCGCGTGTCAACGTCCAAAACAACTATGTTTGAGGGAAGTTCAGTTAAAGCCAAAACAACGCTTAACAAGTCGTCGTCGCCTATCAAAACAACGTTTTTCCCATCTAAATCGCCGTAAAAATGCATTAAAGCGGCTCTTGCAACCACGTCTTCCTCCAGCATGTAACCCTGAAAGAAATCCACGTTTGGGCGGGGTCTCTTCGCAGATATACGCTTAAACTCGTCAAAAATATCTTTGAATTTCGCTTCTGGAATTATCCGTTTTCCAAGGCAGTGCGGGCAAGTTTCCACTTTGAAGTTTAGGCTTTTAGGGTTAACCAGCTCCTTGCCCTTCTCAGTTAAGTAAAAGCCCATTTCATCAACAGCGACGAAGCCCTTTCCATGAAGCACTTTTAACGCTGAAACAAAATCTTTTAGGGGATAATTA
Organism: Bathyarchaeia archaeon; assembly: GCA_038848005.1. Lineage (GTDB taxonomy): Archaea > Thermoproteota > Bathyarchaeia > Bathyarchaeales > Bathycorpusculaceae > JAWCNN01. The sequence goes on from JAWCNZ010000021.1 coordinate 11,747, forward strand.
CATTTTTCAAGAAGTTCCCAAAAGCTTTTCCTTGAAACGGCAAGTTCATACAAAATTTTGTTTTCAATTTTCCCCAAAAATTTCCCTCCTAATTATCATTTTTTTGACGCTTTTAGGTTGAAACTCGTCCACTAACAACTGAAAAGCACGCAAAGCCGCATGGTCGCCGCTTCCACACGTAAAAATGTCCAAAGCGGCATAACAATGTTCAGGCCACGTGTGAATGCTTAAGTGCGACTCGCTTAAAAGGTAAACGGCGGAAACCCCTTGAGGCTCAAACTGGTGGAAACTTGAACTGACAACGTGAAGACCAGATTTAGCGACTACCCTATCCAAAACCACACGGAGTTTCTCCACTCGGGAAATTTTTTCGGGGTTAACTCCCCGAAATTCGGCGATAATGTGGATGCCCATATCGAACACCCAACATTATCGTCGAAATTTGGGTTTCCACACGAAACCTTCAGCCAACAACACATGACGATTTCTATCCTCAAAATTTTCAGCGAAAAATCCAATTATATAAATTTTTTGTTAAACACATCACTTTTTCAAAAGTTTTAGCAGAACTGCCTTTGCTGCGTAAAGCCTGTTTTCGCTTTGTTCGTAAATTATTGATTTCGGGCTTTCCACCACGTCACCGCTTATTTCGTATCCGCGGTGGATGGGCATGTCATGCATTATGTAGGCGTTTGTTCCATTCAGCAACTCCCTATTTATTTGGTATGGCATCAACGCCTTTATTCGCCTTTCTTTTTCCTCGGCGTACTGGGGGTCTGAAAAGTGTTCCATGTCAACCCAAGTGTCAGTGTAAACGAAATCTGCATCTTTAACAGCGTCTTTAACGTCTAGCGTTGTTGCCCACAAACCCGTTTTTCTGGCGTTTTCAAGAAGCTCATCATCTCTGCTTGGCTCGTTAAATATGGGTGTTACCGTAGTTATTTTTACGCCTGTTTTTGTGCATCCTTCAATAAGCGAGTTGCAAACGTTGTTGTGAACGCCTATGTAAACAAGTTTTACGCCTTTAAGTTTGCCCTTCCGCTCTTTAACGGTCATTAAATCGGCTATTGCCTGTGTTGGATGATATTTCTCGTCGCATCCATTAATAACGGGAACAAGCGACGCTTTCGCCATTGCTTGTAAATCGGCATTTCGCAGCAGCCTCGCCATTATGCCGTCAACATTACGTGACAAATACTGCGTTTCGTCATAAATGTCCGCTAAAGTGAAGTTTGTCGTTCGCCAATCAATGTAAAGCGCATGACCGCCTAACTGTGTCATTGCAACCTCAAAAGAAACCCGTGTTCGAGTGGAAGTTTTCTGAAAAATTAGGGCTAAAGACTTTCCATACAAAGCCCGCCTATATTTTTCTGGGTTATGCTTGACCTCTATGGCTTTATCAACAATTTCAATAAGCTGTTGACCGCTTAACTCTTTAAAATTGATTAAATGCATTTCACACGCCTTTCCAAACTAACAATCAACGCCAAATTATAAAACCATTTTTCCAACACTTTCCGTTTAAGCAGCGTCGGCATAAGCGTTAACAACCATGTTAACAAAGTATTGGTGTATTCGCGTGTCCCATGTAAGTTCGGGATGAAAAGCCGTTCCAACCATGTTGTGTTGTTGAACAGCAACTGCCATGCCGTTCAGCCAAGCCAAAACCGTAACGTGCGAGGCGAATTGCCGTATGGCTGGAGCCCTAATAAACACACCCCTAAACTTCTTTTCGCCTATGACTGGAACTTCCAAATCCGCCTCAAAAGATTCTCTTTGCCTTCCAAAAGCGTTTCTTTCAACGACAACATCCATAACGCCAAGTGTGGGCTGGCTGGTTTCACCCAAAACACGGTCATAAACCTTCCCAGCCAACAAAACAAGACCAGCGCATGTACCCAAAACTGGCATACCCTCATAAATCCTCTGTTTAACTGCTTGTAAAGTTTGGTTGACACTTAAAAGTCTTCCGATGACTGTGCTTTCGCCGCCTGGCACGATTAAGCCGTTTACGGCTTTTACATCCTCAACTGTCTTAACCAAGCGAACTGAACCTTCAAGGTTTAACTCTTTAAATGCGAGTTTTGTCGCTGCGACATGTTCTTCGATTGCTCCTTGAAGCGCAAGCACGCCTATCACTGGAGTTTTCAAGCGATTCCACGCTCCTGCATTTTCAACTCCAAATTTTTAATGTCGAAACCAACCATGGATTTTTTCTCGTCAACCATTTCTTGGGCTTCAGCAACCTTATCTGGATCGTCAAAGAAGGCTGTAGCCAAAACTATGGCTTGAGCCCTTTCCAACGGGTCTTCGGACTTGAATATTCCCGAGCCGACAAATATGCCGTCGCATCCCAAAGTCATCATTAAAGCGGCGTCTGCAGGCGTTGCTATGCCTCCAGCCGCAAAATTTACAACTGGCAGTCTTCCCAAACGTCCAGTTTCGGCGACAAGCGCATATGAAACTTTAAGCTCCCTAGCCGCTTTGATAAGCTCTTGCTGGTCTCCGCTTTCGTAAATTGCCTTTAAACGTCTAATCTCAGCGTTGACAAGCCTGACGTGTTTGACGGCTTCGGCGACGTTGCCAGTTCCAGGCTCACCTTTAGTTCTAATAATCGCCGCGCCTTCTTCAATTCTGCGTAGGGCTTCGCCTAAATCCCTAGCACCGCAAACAAAAGGCGTTGTGAAATCCCATTTCCAGATGTGCCGCTCCTCGTCGGCTGGCGTTAAAACCTCTGATTCGTCAATCATGTCAACGCCCGCAGCCTCCAAAACCCTAGCTTCATAAGTATGTCCAATGCGGCACTTCGCCATAACTGGAATAGAAACGTTGTTCATTATTTCTTTAATAGCCTTAACGCTGGCTGTTCTCGCAACGCCACCGGCCTTCCGCACATCATAGGGAAGCTTATCCAAAACCATAACTGCAACAGCGCCAGCTTCTTCGGCTATCTGCGCCTGCTCGACATTTGTAACATCCATAACAACGCCGTGCTTTTGCATGTGAGCAAAACCGCGTTTCACAAGGGTTGTTCCGCGCGTCACATCAACTTCTTCAAGCTTTTCATGCCGCAAGCCCTTGGGGCTGGAAACTGTGGCGACAAGCGAAATCATCTTCACCACAACAATAGTATAGTTATAACTTGAATATAAGTCTACTGGGAACTCGCAAGGCAAATGCAGTCGCAACATTTTAATAGCGTTAAATGTCCACTTTGGAAAGGGGCACAAAAATAATCCTAATCATAGCCTCAAATAAGGACACTGCAAGCCTTAACATCCAAAAACAAATCCTAAACAACTACTCATTCAAAGAAACAACCGAAAAATTCCAGGAAAACCCAGTTTATGAAGCTGACATCAGCGGTAGAAAGATTAAACTTGTAACTTCCAATCAAGAGCCAGTTTACCTCCAAGACCTAACAGATTATTTCACAAACGTGGAACTTGCAGTTTTCATTTCGAGACATAGCAGCGAAAGCGGAACGCCAACACTTTCTGTGCATACACCAGGCAATTTGGGCAGTGCAGAGCTTGGCGGACTACCAAAAACCGTTTCAGTTTCACCCGCAAACTTCATGAGAGACACGTTAAAAGCTTTAAACAGCCTCAAAGAGGAAATGCAACTCAACTACGAGGTTTCTTATGAATGCACCCATCACGGTCCATCACTGAATTTGCCAACGGCATTCGCAGAGTTGGGAAGCTCACCTACACAATGGAGCGACTTGAAAGCAGCCGAAGCCGTAGCCAATGCAGTAATAAATGCAATTTCAAATTTCGGCAAGTCTAAGGCTGCGGCTGTAATCGGCATAGGCGGACCCCACTACAACGAAAAATTCACACGTATGGCACTAGAAAATGAAGTAGCCTTCAGCCACATAATCCCCAAATACGCAATTCCACATGTGGACGCGGAAATCCTTAAACAATGCGTGGAAAAAACGTTAGAAAGGGTTAAATTGGCAATTTTGGATTGGAAGGGAATAAAAGGCGAGTATAAATCAAAAATTGTTGAAATGCTTGAGGAAATCGGCGTTGGCATCCAAAAAGTTTGATTTTAAATCATTTCGACGTTTGGTAAACCCTTAAAGTGTTTATCTCCAGTTACCAAAGTCAAACCTTTGTATATAACTGTGGCATATATTATTGCGTCCACCGTGCGAAGCGCATACTTCTGTTTTACATCAGCGGCTAAAAGGGCTGTTTCAACATCTAAAGGTAGTATAAAACTTCTGCCTCTGAAATTTTACGCTTTCCAACCTTCTTAATTAAATACTGGTAAACTTCATCTTTCAATACTACTGTGGTTTTACAGGCATAAACGTTCACCGTAAATGTATTACATACACGAATATTTAAAATCCCCCAAACAAAAACAAACGCCACATTTAAACTCCACAGCACAGTAACATTTATTATGTTTAGGTTAGAAAATGTTGTGCGATGAAAAATGGGTTTGAGGTCGTTTCTATCTCAAGCTGCAAGAACCCTAAAACTTGCGGTTAAACCTGGAAAAAGCGAGTTGTGGCTTTCAATAAAAATATGTTTTCTGGGCATAGGCGCTGTTGGATTAATAGGGTTCGTGATTAAACTGTTATCATCAATTCTGCAGCCCCAAGCAGCAGGTTAGAAGGAAACTTTATGGGAGAAGCAAAAGAGGAACATTCCACAAAGATTTTTGCTGTAAAAACAACAACTGGACAAGAGAGAAACGTAGCCAAACTAATCGCCGCCAAAATCGAAATGAATAATATACCAGTAAAGGCTATTCTTGTGCCAGAAACCTTAAAAGGGTATGTTTTCGTCGAAGCTGAAGGACCACATTTGGTTGAGCAAGCCATAGTTGGCATAAGACATGTAAGGTCGAGGATTCCAGGCGTTGTAAACTTTTCTGAAATTGAAAAATACATAGTCAGAAAACCCATAATTGAAGAGTTAAATGAAAACGACATAGTGGAAGTGACCGGCGGACCGTTTAAGGGCATGCGCGCAAAAATAACACGAATTGACAAGGCTAAAGAGGAAGTTACACTTGAACTTTTAGAAGCCACGTTTACACTGCCGATAACAGTCCACTCTGATTATGTGAAACTTGTGGAAAAAGCAGAAACTAAAGGAGGCGAATAAATGGCTGAGAAAAAAATCGTGGAACTCCTCGTAAGCGGAGGACAAGCAACAGCCGGACCACCCTTAGGACCAGCATTAGGCCCGTTAGGCGTGAATGTAATGGCAATCGTTAACAGAATAAATGAGCTTACACGGGATTATGCTGGAATGAAAGTTCCAGTGAAGGTGGCGGTTGACCCAGAAACAAAAGAGTTTGAAGTGGCTGTTGGAACGCCCACAACATCCGCCCTAATCGTAAGCGAACTAAAAATAGAGAAAGGCTCTGGAACGCCTAGCACGCAGAAAGTTGGAAACCTCACTCTGGAGCAAATCGTACGCATAGCCAAGATTAAACGTCCAGAACTTTTAGCTAAAAATTTGAAGGCAGCCGCTAAAGAGGTTTTGGGAAGTTGCGTAAGCATGGGCGTAACAGTTGAAGGAAAAGACCCACGGGAGGTTCAAAAAGAAATAGACGAAGGCAAACATGACAAGCTATTTAGCGGAACCAACTAGAATTGATAATATTTTTGTCATTTGTTAGTCTGGTAGGAAGATTATTGTGTTGTATTTGTCCCATCGAGTTAATTCTTGGTGCAACATTGTTGCTTTTTCAACAGCACATGCGAGGGCGGTTTGAGGTGGAGTTTTGGATGAATCTACACGCCCTTCTCGTGCGTATTGGTCCCAGTAGCTTTCTAGTTCATCGAAACAGTCGCTTAATCCTATCAATTTGGTTCTCGGCGGTAATTGCTCTATCCACTGGTTAAGGCCTAAAAGGTAATATAGTTCCCATAGGAAGTTGGGTGTTTCATTAAGTATTTGTGCGTCTGTTTTTCCTCGTGTTGCCCAATCAATCTGACCTAGGGATTCACGTATAGTGTTATAAACAATGTCAAATTCAGTTTCATTAAGAAAAATAATGTTCTTGTCTCTGTATGCCAAACTACGTAATTCATACAAATTATTCCTTATGTCTGCCCAGAATATTTCAGCGCAATACCGCAATAATTCGATTTAAGCTCTATAATGCGAATTATTGTTTCATTACTTTCTTCATACCAGAAAGTAGCATTCACCTCACATGCCTTGTCGTAATATGCGCCTGCGAACCAGCGAAGCTTCCATTTAATGTTGTATGCGGCAAGATGAGCCTCATACACTCTTCTTTTATGTAGTTCTTCAATGTTTCGTTGATTTTCCAAGTAAAAGTACACGTTAAAAGAGCTAAGGCTACAATCACAATAGTTATCAATGCTAAACTAACTATTGTCATCTTATCCACAGCAAACACCTTCTGTACACATCAACCATCCCATTCCTTAAAAACTTTGATAGAAAGAAAAAGGGAAATTAACAGTGTTTCCCATCTTTACACTCAACATAATAACGACCATCATATGTACATTTAACCCTACCTAGTCTCACTAATTTGTCAAGGTAACTCTTATGTACGCCTAGCTCTTCTGGACTTTTAGCGTTTTCCTCGCTTGTGGCTCAAGTTTTCTTCATCTTACGTATAGTAATTACTTTTGCAATAGCACCGCCAGCCCACACCTCCGCCATTCACATCACCTTCTTCTACACGCAGCAAATTTCTACCGCCATCGCTGGGGACGTTGCTCCCAACTCCATAAATCGTTTGAAGATGGACTTGTCCGCTTCTCGCTCTAAAAGTAACTCTACGATCCTTCCTCCCAGCCCACCCAAAATTACTGCAAACACTAAACCGGGTAAGTCCAACTTTATCCCTCTACGAATACTGGGAATCTTGTTCCTATTTCAATATCTGCCACTGGAAAAACAACAGCATAATAACCCCTATCGACACCAAAGTTCCAGTAAACTTCCATAGCCAAACCACTTTTATGGTTTAACAGTGTTTTTCATCTTCACATTCAACGTAATAGCGACCATCCGATGTACGTTTTACTCCCCAGTCGCTAACCAATATCTTGAGCACTCTCTCTTCTATACCGAGTTCCTCTGGCTTTTTTGCTGTTTCCTCAGATGTAGCCCCCAGTTTCTTTATCTTATCTTTTGCCAGCTTAAGT
>JAWCNZ010000022.1:0-17423 GCA_038848005.1 Bathyarchaeia archaeon
TCAAACTGGACTGTCAAACGAAGAAAAGAAAATCAAAGAAATAATAGCTAAGCTTAAAAGTGAAAAACGGGAAGCCTAGTTTTTGTGTGTTTTTGTTGTGCACGTGAACAGAAATATTTATTAAATATCACGATTCTATATACATATCGAAGCGAAGGAAAAACCATGCCACCCCCACTTCACATACACACCCACACAAACCAAAAACTCAAATGCCCCTACAAAGGATGCGAAAAAACATTCGAAAAACCAACAATCCTAACAGACAACACAACAATACCAAGACAAACATACTACGCCTGTCCCCACTGCATGTCAAAACTAGACATAATAGTCGAAAACATGAAAATCATAAAAGTCAAACCAACAGAATACCCAAAAGTCCTCGACACCCCAGCAAAATGCGCCCACTACCTAGGATTCCTAAACACACTCCCAAAAAACATGCCAATACCAGACGAATGCCTAATCTGCCCAAAAATACTACAATGCACAATCAAAAGAAAATAAACATTTTAGAGGAACACTTTTTAAACTCCACCCTCAAATTTTATCTCAACAAAAGCCACGGGGCTGTCGGCTAGCTTGGTCTAGGCTTGGAGACTTGGGCTCTCTAGACCCCGGTTCAAATCCGGGCAGCCCCACCACCAACCCACTAAACATTTATGAAAGTGTTCACACCAACAACAATAAAGGTGAAAAACCAAATGGAAAAAGCACCCACTCCATTAATTGACAAAAAGTTTGTTGCCACGTTGATTCTTGTTTGCTTAGCTTTAGGCGGGAGCTTTGCTTTCATATACCTAGACCTAAAAAGAAACTTCGAAACCCTAAAAAGGGATTATGACGACTTAAAAAACAACTACGAAAATCTTCAAGGCTTATTAAGGCAAGCACAACAACTTCAACAGTTGATAAGCCTGATAGAATCTGAATATTATGATAGAATAGTCAACCTAACAGCCGTCCAAATATACAACCTAACAAAACATTCAGTAGTACTAATAACGTGCACGTTCGCCGACGGCTCCGATAAAGTTCAAGGTTCAGGCTTCATTTACAATCAAAACGGATACATAATCACAAACAGCCACGTAGTGACAAAAGTAATTTCCGACGAAATACAAAATGCAACAACAATCAACGTTACATTTTACAATGGTACAACCGTCCCGGCGCAGCTTGTGGGATGCGACATTTATAGCGACTTAGCGGTGATAAAAGTGGATTGGCTACCAGAACAAGCCCGTCCACTGTTAATCGGCAATTCAACCACGCTCATGGTTGGAGAACCCGTTTACGCCATTGGAAATCCATTTGGACTTAGAGGTTCGATGACCGCCGGAATAGTAAGCCAACTTGGCAGAGTAATACCACTAAGCGAATTTGACATACCCGAACCATGGGGAAAATACGCCTTAGCCGACATAATACAATTCGACGCTGCAGTTAACCCGGGCAATTCTGGCGGTCCGTTGCTTAATGGAATTGGCATGGTTGTCGGCGTAACATTCGCCATAGAAACTGCAGGCGAAACTCCAGCCTTTATTGGCATAGGCTATGCCATTCCATCAGTCATACTTGAACGTGTTGTCCAAGCCATAATCGAAAATGGAACATACAAGCATCCTTACATGGGTGTGGCATACGATGGGAACTACATAGGCGGAATGCTCATAACCTATATCAAACCAAATGGTCCAGCAGACAAAGCTGGTTTAATGGAAGAAGATGTAATAGTGGGGGTTATAGAGGAAACTGGTAACCTAACCATAACATGCGCAGACGATTTAATCATATACTTGGAAAGATACAAAAGCCCAGGAGACACTGTAAGCTTAATAGTTAAACGTGACAACACAGAACATTTAATTGATTTAATTTTGGGCGAAAGAGAATCTTAGCTATCTTCTATCAATTATGTCAAGGGCTTCGGGTCCTGTGCCAACCAAAACAACTGGAACCCCAGTTTGTCTTTCAATTTCTTTTATGAATTCCTTTGCCTCTTTCGGCATTTCATCATATGTTTTCGCACCTTTACATTTTGGATATACAACATCAAGTTTTGTAAGCGCCGCCTGTGTTGCACCGTTAATTTTCACGGCTTTTTTGGCTAATTCAAAATTGAACGGGGCAGACCGCCTTTCACGTCCAGTTCCAGCTGCAATTTCAAACCATCCGCGTTTTATGGCTTCCTCTCTTGGCAATTCTCCAAGCAGTGGACCAGCGCCGACACGGGTCATAAACGTTTTAAAAACTATTAGGACGTCGTCAACTTTTGTTGGTCCTACACCTGCTTCTGAGCATATAGCCGAAGCGCTTGTGTCTCTGCTAGTCACATAAGGGTATGTTCCATAATAAAGGGAAAGCATGAACCCTTGGGTTCCTTCCAGCAGGACTTTTTTGTTTGCGTCTATGGCGTCGTTTACTTCAGTCGCCACATCTGTCAAGTATGGCTGCAATTCCGCAATGTCCCTTGCAAGTTTCGCCGTTCTTCGGACACGTTCTTCAACTGCTGGTCCAACACCCCAACCTGTTGTTCCAATCCCCTTCAAATGCGCACTTGTCTTGTCTTGGGCTGAATGTTTTTCTTCAATTATGGATGCTTGCTGGTCTATGCCTATGCGGTTTTTAACTTTTGTGGCTTCAATTTCCTCAAGAAATTTTGCAACGTGAACGTTTGCGCCCGCACCAATTAACAAACGACATTTTTCATAAACAAACGCTGCTGGAACCATATGTAAAGCGTAACGTTGGTCTCCAATCCAAACGGTGTGTGCAGCATTAACCGAGCCTGTTCTAACGCAAACATCCACTTTGTCTTTTAAGGCTAGGTAAGAGATTATTTTTCCTTTGCCTTCGTCACCCCAAAAAGCTCCAGCTACAACTGTGCATGGCATTTTGCTTCTCCGAAAACCCAGAATTTACTTTTCATATTTAAGATTATTTGCTGGTTTCATGTAAACCTCTAATTTTCTTCGTTTGTTAAAAAAGTGTTTAATGTTTCCATCCAAGCAATGTTTTTTAATGGCATTTTAAACTCGTTTTCGCTTCTGTAGGGAACGCATTTAACAAAAGCTTCCCTTTTGAAATTGTCCTTTACAATTTCCAGTAAATGAACGTTCACTATTACTGAACCATCTTTTAAATGGAGGTTTACGTTTTTCCCTAGAAATGACTTTGCCATGTTTAAGCTGAACTTTTCCATTTTTACCACTCCAGATCATTGTTGACTATTTGGTCCCAACATTGTTTGCATATTGGCAGTTTTTCTCCTTTGAAGAGAATGTAAACTTCAATGTCGCTGTTCTTACATTTTTTGTCCCATGGATTTTTGCAATGTTCCATCAACATATCCTCCAAATAATGGTTGAATGCCATACGCTTTTTAAAATGAACGGTGAAACGACATTAGCGCATAGTGGAGAGAGAGATAAGTTAAAGTGAAAATTCAAATTTGAATTATTTCAGGTGTTACCTTTTCCTTTGTTATCCTCAGTAAAGCCACTGTTGGTTTTGTTATGAATGGTGGAATGGGGTTTGTTGGACTTCCAGGGTTTATGAATAGGGTCTCTCCTTCCCATTTCACGCTGGAATTATGTGTGTGTCCATGAACCAACACGTTAAAACCGTTTTGTTTGGCTATTTCACGCATTTTCCCAATTCCGAACAAAGCTCCAGCGTCATGCGTAACCCCAATTTTCCAATCAAAAACCTTGAATGAATTTATTTTCGGCAGTTTCCCACGGATTTCCGGACCATCCATGTTTCCATAAACAGCCAAAACAGGCGCAAACTGTTCCAACTCATCAATAACTGAGATTTCCACCAAATCGCCAGCATGAACTATAAAATCCACTTTTTCAAAAACTTCGAAAACTTTTACGGGAAGCTTTCTAGCCCTTACGGGAATATGCGTGTCAGATATTAAGCCAACAATTTTTGTAAAGCCATATTCACGTTGCTGAGAAAACACTTGAGACTGTTGACCATTCATTAAATCCATCTCTAAACCATAATTACGCATTTCTAAAATAAGAATTTTAATACATACAAAATTTCACACTTCAGAGACAAACCTGCTGCCTTTAATGAAAAACCTTAGTTTTTGGGGCAAATCAGATTTAACGCCAACTCGATGGGAAGAACAAACTTCAAAAATTTCATTTTCCCTCTCAATCACCATTAATGGGCTTTTATCCGTAACGTCAACACCGTTTAACTCTTTCGTTATTGCGAACACTCTTGTCAGTTTTCCAGAACCGCTTGTTAAATCGTGCACATTTTTGGTTTTTCTATTCTCTTTCATTGTTTCCAAACCCTGAAGCGGTTCAACAGCCCTTATTAGAACAGCGCCGACACCACCTTTTGGATGCGCAACAATGTTTAGAAGCCAATTTCCATGAACCATGTGAATGAAGGTTTTTCCAGCGTCTAAAACATTGGGGTGTTAAACTTTTTCTTGCCCTTGTAAGCTTTTGAAGCTGGGTTGTCTTCGCCGTAGTAGGCTTCAGTTTCAACAATTTTTCCATACAAAACTTTAGAGTTCACACGCCTAAGATTTTTCCAAGCATTTCCTTCGCAACTGTGTCCGACGTCCTTTCATAAAAGCTTCTTGGCAACGTCATCATTTACTTTACCGCAAAAGCTAATACTTCTTTCTCTTCAAAATGTTCTCCAATATTGGCTTTAACTTTTCATTTTCAGCTTGGATTCTATCTTTGCCCAAAATATGCATTTGCTCGGTCATTTCTTTGACGATTTCCGCAAATTTCACGCCTTCCGCAGCGGAAACATATTCCACGCGGAATCTTTCAGGGCTTAAGCCAAGCTTGTGAAGCATAGGCGCCAAAGCATCCATTCTCGCCTTCATTTTCCAGTTTCCACTTATGTAATGGCAATCATAGGGTAAATGACAGGCGGCGATAAGAACCATTCCAGCACCAAGCCTAAAAGCTTCCAAAACAAAGTCGCGGTCAACCCTTCCGGAACACATAACCCTTATTGGGCGGATTGTCGGCGGATACTCAAAACGGCTTGTTCCAGCCAAGTCTGCGCCTGCGTAGCTGCACCAATTGCACAGAAAAGCCAAAATCTTGTCTTCCGGATTTGTTTCAAGCGCCGCTCTAATCTGGGCTAAGATTTGGGCGTCTGTGAAGTGCATCTGTGTTATTGCATCTGCGGGACATTCTGCCACGCATGTTCCACAGCCGTGGCACATAGCTGTTATCACTTGCGCTGGCTTCTTCTCCTCAACTTTTATTGCGCCGTAAGGACAACGTTCAGCGCAGATGCCACATTTAACCGTCACATTTCGGCATCTATCTGAGTCAACAACGGAAACTATCGGTTCTATTTTCCACGTCGGCTTTGAAAGGATGGTTGCGGCTCTCGCTGCTGCACCGCAGCCTTGCGAAACGCTGTATGGTATGTCTTTTGGTCCTTGACATGCTCCAGCCAAGAATATTCCGTCAGTTGGCGCGTCTAACGGTTTAAGTTTTGGGTGGCTTTCCATGAAAAAGCCGTCTGCACCCCTTGTTAGGTTGAGTATACGAGCTATTTCATCCGCGCCCTTTTTGGGTATGGACGCGGTCGCCAAAACAACCATTTCAGTTTCTACTTCGATTGGCTGACCCAAAGCCATATCTTCAGCATGTATAATCAAATTCTTTGTTTCCGAAACTTCCAGTATGCGGCTCACCCTTCCACGAACAAAGTTTACGCCTAACTCCCTTGCACGCTGATAAAATTCCTCGTAACCCTTAAAGTTGCTCCGCAAATCCATATAAAAAACATAAACTTCCACATCATCCTTGTACTTTTCTTTAAGCTGAACAACATGCTTCAAAGTGTGCATACAACAAAAGTTTGAACAGTATGGATATTTGTTCACATCTCTTGAACCGACACATTGAATGAAGGCTACGCTGCGGGGTTTCCTTCCATCTGAAGTCCTAACAACTTTTCCGCCAGTTGGACCAGCCGCAAGAATCAACCGTTCAAACTCAAGCGAGGTAATCACGTTTGAGTATTTGCCATATCCATAAAGCGGATCGTCATAGGGCAAGTAAACGTCATAGCCAACAGCCACAATTATTGTGCCAACTTCCAACTCTATTTCTTCTGGTTGCTGGTCAAAGTTTATGGCTTGTCTCGCCCCGCAAGCATCAACACACTTGTAACATTCAATGCAGTAATCTCGGTTTATGGTGTAAACAAGTGGAACAGCTTGATCAAAAGGCATGGAAATGGCTTTTCTAACGCCTAACCCAACATCCCACTCGTTCGGATATTCAATTGGACAAACCTCTTTACATTCACCACAACCAGTACAGTTCTCTACAATCACATACCGTGGGTTCTTGCGGATTCTAACCCTAAAATTGCCCACATAACCACTAACGCTTAACAAATCAGCATAAGCAATAATTTCAATGTTGGGATGCCTTCCAACCTCAACCATTTTTGGACCTTCGATGCAAATGGAGCAGTCAAGCGTTGGAAAAGTTTTGTCCAACTGCGCCATGTGGCCGCCTATACTTTCGCTTTTCTCAAGCAAATACACCTTAAAACCCATTTCAGCCAAATCTAAAGCAGCATTTATCCCAGCTATACCACCGCCTATAACCAACGCCTTATTCGTCACGGGAACCTCTATGGTCTCAAGTGGCTGCAAAAGCCTTGCTTTAGCTACAGCCATTTTTATTAAGTCTTTCGCTTTTTCCGTTGCCTCTTTCGGAGTGCTTGGATGACACCACGAAGAAAATTCGCGGATGTTTGCCATTTCAAAGAAGAAAGGGTTTAAACCAGCCTCAGATACGCATTTTCTAAATGTCAGCTCATGCATTCGCGGGGAACACGCCGCAACGACGACACGGTTCAGCCCATGCTCTTTTATGGCTTTTCTAATTTCCTCTTGCCCAGGGTCAGCGCACGTGTAACGGTTGTCTTTCACATAAACAACATCGGGCAAAGTTTTTGCGTATTCGACAAGTTCTTTTATGTCTAAAACTCCAGCTATGTTTAAACCGCAGTGACAAATGAAAACTCCAATTCTAAGCTCTTCACTCATGCTAAGCGCCCCGTTTATCCAAACCTTTTTTTCACGGATTCCACCAGCTTTCTTGAGCCTTTAGCCTTCAACTCCTTAGTCATCTCAACCGACGAAGCCAACTTCTCCAAAGTTTTATTCCAAACTCCTGAACGAACTTGTGTATGAATTATTTTTGTCCTTTTAAGCTCTAAAGCTTCATCAACTGGACAGACAATTTTGCATGCGCCACAGTAAACACAAAACAACTCGTTTACATGAACCTTTTTGTCCTCCTCGGAAAAATAAAGGGCTCCAGCTACGGGGCAAACGTTTAGGCAGTCAGTACAACCTTCTGGGCATTTATCCGTGTGAATCAGTATTTTTCCGTGGAAAAACTTTTGCACTTGTATGGCGTTTTCTGGACATTTAAACTCGCAGACTCTGCAGCATGGGCAACGTTCTATTTCGATGTTGATTTTAGGTTTTCCTGTTGTTTGCCACGAGACATTAATTAGGTTCAGTGGACATGCTTTTTCGCATTTCACGCAGTTCGTTGGGCATTTACTCGTGTCAACTTGAATTTCACGTATCAACTGTGGAAAGCTTTCCTTCTCAATCACTAAAAGTGTATGCTCGCCGTTAACGGTTACCTTTACAGCTCCGAATGGACAGACTATGTCGCATATGCCGCAAAAATTGCATTTTGCCAAATCAACATCTACTTTGGCTTTTTTAGTCTTTTCACCTTGAATTTTGGGTTGCCGTTCAATTTTAATAGCATCTTTTGGACATGCCAAAGCGCAAATTTGACAGCCAACGCAAAGTTTCTTGTCAAGACTTAACCTGTAATTTTTTACATGCAACCTCCACTCTAACGTTAACGCTTCAGCTGTATCCGTCTTCAATGTTTTCAACAGCATCAGAACACCAACAGATATGCGGTGTCGGTTGAAATATAGCCTAACATCAACTCCAATATAATAATTTAGCTTTAAAAAATCAAGATTTTTATGGTGAAATTCGGCAAACAGCCACATAACACTTTAAGCCTTCACCCTTCAAACCGACAATGATGAAACCAGCATCCGCCACTAATCCTTTAAACTCATCAAAAGCAAAAGCTTTCTTCAAACCAGTAACCACAACCACTCCGTCTTTTCTCGCAGCTCGCCTAATTTCCATTAAAGTTTTGAGGGGTTTTGGCATGTTTTGGAGAAGCGTCACTCCAAAAACATGAGTGAAAACGTTTTCTTTAAATGGCATGTTATCAGCGTCAGCCAAAACCAAATGTGTATTGCCAAAATTTTTTGCGCGTTTTTTGGCTTGAAACAAAATTTTCCTAGAAATGTCCAATCCAACAATGGCATCCGCCTTTTCAGCTACATAACTAAACAATATTCCAGTTCCGCATCCAACATCCAAAACTAAAGCAGGTTTTTCCACCGCCAAATTTTCCAGCACCGCCTCGATTTTGGCTTTTTGTTCCTCAGCATAACGCAAATCGTACATTTCAGCAGTCAAATCGTACCGGCGCATAACAACACGTTTTCTTCTCCATTCATTCATGGCAACTCTTATGTGTGAAGTGGCTTTCTAAAGTTTATTGGCGAGAAGAAGTGGACGAATCCATAAATGTCCTAGTAAGCCCAAATGTTACGGATGTAGCCAACGCTATCAAAGAGGCTGTTTCCAAACGCAAAACAACAATTGTCGTAGGCAAATGTTGGGTTCACTACTTCGGCAGAGCAAAATCAAAACTTGAACCCGGCGAGCGCCTACTAATAATTAAGGCGGACGGCTCGCTTCTTGTCCATCGTTCAGTCGGTTATGAACCTGTTAACTGGCAACCGTCAGGCTGCATTTTTCAAGTCCAAACCAAAGATAACATTTTAGAGATTCGCGCTGTAAGACGCAAACCAGTCGAGTCAGTAAGCGTTTTCTTTGACAAAATCCACATGGTTTCCACTTTAAGCCTAACAGACACTGGAGAATTCGCTTTATATGCAAGCGAGGAAGACATGCAAAAAGCCATTTTACTAGAACCCTCAATTTTGGAAGAAGGTTTCAAACCAATAAGCTTCGAGAAAAAGGTTGAACCAGGATTTGTAGATGTCTATGGTGTGGATAATAATGGAAGGCTTGTTGTGGTGGAGATTAAACGCAAAACAGCTGGAAAAGAAGCGGCGCTTCAACTTGCCAAATACATAGATGCAATCAAAGCCAAAGCAAACCGTGAAGTACGTGGAATTCTCGCCGCACCAGCAATAGCAAAAAACGTTCAGAGGTTGCTGGCAACTTTGGGATTGGAATTTAAGGCTTTAAACCCTAAAAAATGTGCAGAAATCTTGACAAGGTCTGAAACAAGAAAACTGGAGGCATTTTTCAAAGAGGAAAAACCATAAGTTCATTTATTCGTTGGTTATTCTTTTAAATTTTACATAAATCTTTAAACCATTTTTCGTTTTTGAATGATTCAATAGTTTCTTTAATAACATCCTCCACAGCCATAAGATACCTCATCGAAGGCTCTATCCACGAAGTATCGCAGATTGAGTGAAAGTCGGCGGAGATTCGCTGCACTT
This sequence comes from Bathyarchaeia archaeon, assembly GCA_038848005.1. Lineage (GTDB taxonomy): Archaea > Thermoproteota > Bathyarchaeia > Bathyarchaeales > Bathycorpusculaceae > JAWCNN01. The sequence continues at coordinate 9,616 of JAWCNZ010000022.1, forward strand.
CCGAGTAGCCATATTACATTTTTTACAATAAATATTCCTACCTACAAGTATAAATATGGCTTTTTATTTACTGAATGGGATTTACGCTATAAACTGAGATGGTTTGGAAATGAGTGACATATTCAGTTTAGCCCTTGAATTGGTTGAAGCCAGCCGAGCCCACGAACAATATAGGGATATTGAATGTATAAATTTGATAGCAAGCGAGGGCATAAAATCTCCAGCCGTGAAAGAAATGCTTAGGCTTTGCATGGACCTTGAAAGTCGCTATGCAGAAGGCGAAAACGACCTTGAAGGACACGTTAAAGTTCGGTACTATCAAGGTCAAAAATATATAACAAAAATTGAAAACTGCGCGGCAGACATAATCAAAAACTTGTTTAAGTGTAGTTGGACTGACGTGCGCCTAGTTTCGGGTACACATGCGAATTTGGCTACATTCAAAGGCTTGTCTTTAGCAACTAAAAATCGAAAAATGGTTGTGACGCCGCTGAGCTGTGGCGCACACATATCCCATGATTATGCTGGTTTGGCAGGGAGAGTTCTAGGTTTAGAAATGATAGACCACGCTTATGATATTAAGGAGATGAATATAGACGCGGATAAATCCGCTGATGTAATAAGGGCGGCTAAGCCTGGAATAATAACTTTCGGCGGAAGCCTGTTCCTTTTTCCACATCCAATTAAAGAATTGCGAAGTGTCGCCGACGAGGTGGGTGCTTACATCGCTTATGACGCAGCACACGTTTTAGGGCTTATTGCTGGCGGAGCCTTCCAAGACCCGCTTAGAGAAGGCGCAGATTTCGTGACGGCTTCAACCCACAAAACTTTTCCAGGTCCACAAGGTGGTTTAATACTTGCAGACGCAAAAAACAATAGAATGGAAAATGCCATAAAATGGGTTCAACATGCAGTTTTTCCATTAAGCACTTCAAACACGCACTTGGCTAGGCTGCCAGCCTTAGGAATAGCCGCTCTTGAACTGAAAATCTTCGGCGAGAAATTAGCAAAGCAAACCGTTAAAAACGCGCAGACAGCTGGGCAATATCTCTACGAACACGGCGTTAAAGTCCTCGGCGAGCATAAAGGCTTCACCATGTCGCATCAATTAGCCGTAGACGTCCGCGAATACGGAGGTGGGAAAAAAGTTGCCCAAGACCTGGAAGAAGCAAACATAATCTTAAACAAGAATTTGCTGCCATACGACGACCAAAACAACCGCGACAACCCATCAGGCATTAGAATAGGCTTTCAAGACGTAACACGCAGAGGATTCAAAGAAAGCGACATCAAATACCTCTGCGATTTAATGTTAAGCGTCATCAAAGGAAAACGTAAACCACAAGAAGTCAAAGAAGAGGTAATCGCCTTCAAGAAACAATTCAACAAGGTGGAGTACGGCTTCAACAGTGTTGAAGAAGCCATGAAATATTTAACGAGTAACCTTGGAAAGTAACTGTTTAACGCTGCCTAGCTTTTCTCTATTTCATGTATTTTTCTAAGGCTGTTTTAACGTCTAAGCCTTCGTGGACGATGCCACATATAACCCTAACCATCTTCGTTGGATTTTCATGCTGAAAAACATTTCTTCCAGCAGCCACTCCAGCTCCGCCGGCACGCACCGAATCATAAACCATCTGGCAAAACTCCTCATCAGTGTTTGTTTTGGGTCCACCCGCCATAACAACAGGCACTGGACAGCCCTTAACAACCTCCCTAAAAGTTTCTTCACTTCCAGTGTAATTAGTCTTTATTATGTCTGCCCCAAGCTCAGCGCCTATGCGGGCGGCATGCTTAACCACATCCACGTTATACTGGTCTTTTATTTTTTCACCTCGTGGATACATCATTGCAAGAAGCGGTATCCCCCAGTCTTCGCATATTTTCGCCGTTTCACCCAAAAACTTAAGCTGTTCAGGCTCTGTTTTTGACCCAACATTTACGTGAATGGAAACTGCATCAGCGCCAAGCTTAATAGCCTCTACAACATCAGCCACCTGCACTTTAGCGTCAGGGTCCGGACCCAAAACCGTGCTTCCCGAAAGATGCAATATCAACCCTATATCTTTACCATAACCCCTATAGCCCGCCTTTATAATTCCCTTATGCAATAGAACGGCATTTGCCCCTCCCTCAGCAACATGGTCAACAATGCTCCGCATGTCATACAAACCCTTAATAGGTCCAACAGTTATCCCATGATCCATAGGAATTATAACGGTTCTCTTCGTATTTCGATTCATTATACGGTCAATCCGAATCCTCTTTCCAATATCAACCACGGCAAACCCCACTTTTCACATATCAAATTACCAAAATAAAGATTACTATTCCCCATCATGGGTATAAATTAGTTTTATGCGGGAAACATAAGAAAGAGAAGGAAGAATAAAATGGCTAAATTTCACATCTATTATGCATTATGCGTAAACGGGCGGGGTGGGATTTGAACCCACGACCACAAGCTTTCTTCTCGCTTGCGTTTAGGAGGCTTGCGCCCTATCCATACTAGGCTACCCGCCCACAAAATCAATAACCAAAGAACATTTTAAACCTTAACGCACATTTATCACACAAAAAACTTAAACTATACAGTAACATTCAAAATGAAATGGCAACGCGGGGGTACCCGAGCCAGGTCTAAATGGGCTGTTCAGGGGCGCAGACCAGCCTAAGACAAGGGGGAGGACTTAAGATCCTCTGGCGTAGGCCTCCGTGGGTTCAAATCCCACCCCCCGCACTATATACGTGAAAATCGCCTGGAGGTTTGTAATGGCGATGTTAAGCGTATTTTGGCTTTCTGAAAATTTTTCCTCCATCGTTATATTCTCCTGTCACATATTCGAAGCCTATCTATTAGGGCGCAGCCTCTTTGACGTTTTGCGACCTTTGAAATGTATTCTTGTTTGTCTTTGAAAAGTTCTTCAGCTAATGTGATGTAAATCAGTGTGTTGTTTATGTTTCTGTGGCCTAGGATCTGCTTAACATATAGGATGTCTTTGGTTCTATGATATTCCATTGTGGCTGTCCAATGGCGTAAGGTCTTAAAAGTTATTTGCAGTATTCTGGGATTTTTCAGTTTGTAAGCCACTCTTTTTCTCTGCTGCACGAAATGGTCATTGTGATGGTCAAGTCGCATGCCCGAAGCTGAGAATATTCTGTTTCCATATTTCCTTGGGAGATTTTCAAGCATGGCTGCGAGTTTGGCGCTTATGTGGAATATTCTTGGGTTTGACCCTTTTCTGGGGTTATGCGGATTGTTTTTGTGGCTGCATCGATATCTGTCCATTGGAGTTGTCATGCTCCTCCCGGTCGCATACCTGTTTCTTTAAGTAGTTGGAGGAAGCATGCCATCCTTGGGCTGCAGCCTGCTTTTGCGTAACCGTAAAGTTTTGTTCTTTTAGTGCCTCCTAACAGCAGATGGTAAGAGAAACTTGAAAAGGCGCTAAAAAGGATTCAAATGCGCATCAAAAGTAGAAAGCGGAAAGGGAATGCAGAAAACATGAGAGATTAACCCTTTTTTATTGCGTGAAACACTACAGTTTCTTTTAAGAGATTTAATGGTTTTTTTTCTGTTAGTTTATTAAAAACAATCCACACGTAAGCGTAAAAAGGTATTTTTCTGTCAGAAAATTCATATAGCCAAGGTTGGAATGGGGGAAAACCCAGAAGTTTTGCATCACAAACTTGAAAACCAGAATGGTTAAGGATTCGAATTAACTTGTTAAAACTTAATCGGCAATGTCTTTCGTAATGAATCCCCGCAAATTTTGCTGTAAGAATTCTCGTCATGCTTTTTGGTGCGAAAGAGTCAAACATCAACAATGGATTCATAATATTGGAGGTTGAACCGATAAATGAAGCCCTAGATTTACAAACGCGTGAAATCTCGTCTATGGCTTCTTGGTTGTTTGGTATATGTTCTAGGACGTCAACACAAACAGCCAAGTCAAATATTTGTTGCCGAAAAGGTAAGGCCTTTAGGCTTGCCACTACAAAATTGAAGTTCTTATAACCTTTTTTCTTAGCCTTCTGATTCGACTCACTAATATTCCAACGGCTTATATCTACCCCTATGACAAAAACATTATTCGGCACATAAGACAGGCTGGATACATTTCGCCCGCAACCCGCATCAAGTAGCATGCATGGCTTTTTAAATTGCCGTTGACAAACCTGTTCAAGTAAAAAACGATAAAAAACATAGCAGTACTTGCCAAGATGCCAAAACTTTTTGACAATATAGCCACTCATGAGTTTATCAAGTAAACTTTTACAGAGTCGCAGTAATAAAACTTACTGCAAGCAAAGTTTCCTTACCAAACTCTAAGATTTTAAACCGATTTTTAAAATTACCCCTCGCACTTTCCAACTAATCCTCCTTAGGATTTTTAATAAAAGCTTTGTTATGTTTGGAAATTTTATTCATTTAGTCGCTGTTAATGGAACGCGATTTAGCATTATGTCGGTGGTGTTAGCTAGGGTTCTGCTTGTTCTTTGTATGTTTGGCGCCAGCTTTGCTTTTGTTTATGTAGACTATTTGCTGTTTTGGAGTTGCGTGGCCCATCCAAAACTCTATATAGAGTAGGTCAACCTTGTGGTCGCTTAAGAAGGTGCGAAAGGCAACCATCAACTAGTGAGGGCTATAAGGGTTTCTTCCCTTAAAATTTTCTGCGAATCATTGGGCAATTTCACGGAAGCAAGGTGCACAACTCTTGAAGACGCTTTATAAATAGGTGTTTCATCTTCAATTTTTCTGCCAGCTGCCAAAGAATGTTATGAAGGCTACGCCTGTTTTCTTCTTTGTTAGGTTTAGGCATATGGGCGTTATGCTCTTTTCAAACTCTTCCTCAATGTGGCCATATTTTAGGGCTAAAAGATCTGAAAGGCTTAGACTGCTTTGAACAATTGAAGCTGCCATGCTCCTATACAAAGGCTTATCCATTAAGGCTATGAAATCGCCCACTTCTTCAATAGTCCAAGGATGCTTCTTACTAACTGACTGAGCTGGCGGCAATTGCACATATCGTAAACTTATTGGGATATCATAATATTTAGCCAAGCTTTGAACCGCACCAACATAACTCCTCACAGTCTTCGGCGAATAACCCCTATCCTTAAGCCAAACCACAAAACCGTTAAGCGTAACACGACTACACGCCTTCTTTGACCTCTTGGCAAAAGCCTATCCTGTTCCACGCGTCTAAAAAATCCTTTATAGACCCATAACTTGAATAAAACTCTTGAAAAGCCGCCAAACCTCGACCATAAACATTACGCGTTTCCAGACCTTAAAAAGCTAAGAAACTCTAGAACTTCAGAATCAAACTTAAAAGGCACGAGAAACACCTATAAACCAAAAACAGAAAAAGGGGGTTCGCGGGAGAAATCTCCATGCTGTGGGGTTCGAATCCCCCACGCACCATCTTCAAATTTACACAATCGAAGGCGAAGGCGGTGGCATCACACTTTCCAGCGATAAGTTTGGTTTATTGGTACTATACATTTATTTAATCTCAACAGTCTTCATTACAACAATTGCGGTAGCAGTTTACGTTAAACGTAAAAAGAAAAGGCTCAACAATTTCTAATATCTCAATTGATTAATTAAAATATACATTCCTATAACTATATTTCAAAGGGAGGACTAGCACTGTTGACTCAGCAAAAAGAGAATAAGTTTAACAGTTTTTATTTCACGGATTTTGATGGACGATTCCGTGCGAGGTTAGCGGCTGTTATTCCAAGATATTTTGCCGCTGGCGGCGAAGAAGCGAAGCTTTCTGGAACAAGCGCCAGATACCAGTGCCGCGTTAAGGTTGAGTATCAAAAGGATTTGATGGGGCTTTTGGAAGAGGGCATGCTTTTAGCTGTTAAAAACTTTAAGCAATGCGAAAAGGGAAAAGAGCGATACACGCTTATGGAGATTAGCCGTGTTTGGCCTGAACATTTCGGTTTACGTGGTTTGTCCGATCATGGTTATTATCCCATGCAGTTTGAGATTATTGAGCAGTCTGAGGTGGACTGGCAAACTGATGACAAATCTACGATGATGATTCAGATTGACGCTATTCCAATAAATTATGATTTGGTTGTGGGTGAAAACTGCGGGTTCGAGTTTGTGAAGGGCTTTTCCTATCCCATTGTTGGGTGTCCCGTTTACCTCTTAAACAGCGAAATGATAAATTGCATGTATAACCAGAAAATAGCCCAAACTTTTGGCATTGACCCATCAAAAACCGTGGAAGACGCCAGAGTTGACCCGAGGATTGGACTTATTAAAATGTTTCAGGCAAGCGAGACCGTTATTCCAATCTATGTGGATTTTGAAAAGCTTATTCGCTATCATTTCGGCGTTTTTGCTTTTACTGGCGGTGGAAAAAGTAATTTGATGTCAAACATTTTACGGCGTATTTTACTACATACAAAAGACACAAAAGTTCTAATTTTTGACATAAGCTGTGAATATGTGTTTTTGCTTTTGGATTTGCTCGCCGACATGGAGTTTCAAGCAAAAGTTATAATGGAAAGCAAAATCGAATCTTTAGAACAATTTTTCAACTCCGTTGTTAAACCGAGAGAATACGAAACAGACGAGAGAATCAAATTTGGACTGCGCCAAATAATGGAGCAGGGCAAACTTGCCCACTACAAAAAGCCGAGGCATAAAGTTCCCACATACAGTGAATTCCTAGAAGAACTTAACGGTCAAAGAAAGGGCGTAATAGACAAACCAACCTACATAAACGCCATTGACGAAATCCACGATGCAGTTTTGGATTATATGGAAAAACACGGGCTTCTGGAAAGCCAAGAGATAAGCGAAGACTTTGTACGTCACATAGACGAGGTTGCAAGAGCCAAAGTGGAAGAGTTCAAAGTCCACGAGAAAAGCACGTTTTACGGTTGGGCAACCACACGCAACATGCTTTTAGACTGGATAAAACGTCAAGAAAAGAAAGAGGAAACCGACACAGGCGGGTTAACCGCCGAAAAAATCAGAAAACTTTTAGAGGACAGCGAAACAAGGCTTATCTGCATTTCAATTTCAGACCCGCTTACAATAAAAGATTTAGTTTTAACCCTAACCCAAGATTTGCTTGTCCGAAGAAAACGCAGATTCCAAGTTAAACCCTACATACTGCTCGTTTTCGACGAAGCACAAGAGTTCATTCCAAGTAACGCTTCTGGCATAGAAGCCAAATGCTCAGCACATGTTGAAACCCTGCTTAGGCAAGGACGCAAATACGGCATAGGCGTTTGCATAGCCACACAACGCATCGCCTACCTAAACACAAACGCCCTACAACAGCTTCACACGTATTTTGTTGGCACTTTGCCACGCCCATACGACCGTGGCGTCGTCAGCGAAACATTCATGATAGACAAGGGAATACTGGAAAAAACTTTGGAGTTCGCACCCGGCGAATGGCTCCTGTCAAGTTATATAGCCACTGGCATAGAAAACGTGCCAATATTCATAAAAGCAGACAACGCAGAAAAAGAAATAGAAAAATACCTAAAAGAAAATGCGTAGGCGCTGTTTAACCAGATGGAATGAGAGCATGCCTTTAATAATGGTGAGAGTTCCTAAGAAGATTGCTAAACACTGGGTGTTGAAGCATGAGAAGGATGGGCTTGACGAATACAAAATATCCATTTTCTTAAAACTTCAGTATGAGTTACAAAATTATGAGTTGACGCTTGATAATTTGCTTTTGTTCATCATGCATTTTCAGAAGCGTGGAGGGCAACCAATGAAAGCGAGCTTTTGGGTGAGGGAAAGGAAAACCAATGATATTGTAGAA
>JAWCNZ010000023.1:0-14081 GCA_038848005.1 Bathyarchaeia archaeon
TCCGTTTGGACGGTTGATTTCTAGACATTTAAACCAAGCCCTCATAGCACGGTTCAAATGATGTCTCTGCCCAGCGGATAAAGGCGAAAACAATCGCATGACATCCAAAGGCTCTTTTATAGGCTGCTTAACAAACCTATCCAAATAGCCAATCATATTCCTTGCATTAGCAGGCTCATAACGCTTAAACTCAACATACTGCAGAAACAACTCCCTCGTTTCAGGCCAACTTAAAACAAAGCCTTCAAAGGAAACACCACCAGCAGCTAAAGAGCTTAAGGCTTCACAAGGCTTCTCCACACGCCTCACCAGCTCTCCAAGCCTATCTTCGCCTTCTATGCTTGAAGCTAAAGAACCCAAAGCCCTAGCTTGCTCCTCAACCCGTCTTTTTAACTGTTTTATCCTGTCTCCGGCCATAGGACGGTCCTCGCAATGTATTTGGGACGGTCCCGGGACGGTCCCAAAAGCCAGGGACCAAAGAAGCCCATTTCTGGCTTCTTTTTGCTGAAGCAGGCAGTTTTGGAGTGCTCCGGGCGGGATTTGAACCCGCGTCTCCGGCTCGAAAGGCCGGAATACTTGACCGGGCTATACTACCGGAGCTTCTTTTCCGTTAGGGCAACATGAGAGTATGTGTTCGTTCGAATAAAGGTTATCTTTTATGGGTTGGGGTTTTCTCCTTTTATTATTTTTTTGTATGTTTCGGCGCTTTTTCTGGCTTTTCTTGTTTTTGTTTGTGGGTCGACTGCGTATAATCCGAATTTTGGTTTGAAGCCTTTTGCCCATTCGTAGTTGTCTGTTAAAGCCCAGTAGAAGTATCCGTGAACGTTTATTTTTTCTTCGTTTATTGCTTTTTCTAGGGTTTTTAGGTGTTCTGTTATGAATTTTGGTCTATGCGTGTCTTTTTCGTCTGCTATGCCGTTTTCTGTTATGTATAGTGGTTTTCCATATTTTTTCATTGAATGTAGGCAGTCAAGTAATCCTTGTGGGTATATTTCCCATCCTACATCTGATGTTGGTAGTCCGTCGGCTGATTTGGTGTTTGGTTGGCAGAGAAAACCGTAACCGTATACTGGTTCTGGAATTGTGGATGTTCCCACAAATATTTTGGCTAAAATTTTGGTTTTTCCTTTTACTACGTTTCTTGTGTAGTAGTTTATGCCTATCCAGTCGAGGCGTTGCGCAAGGTAGTTTTTCATTTCTCCTTTTTCTTTTATGCTGTTGAGGTTTTCGTCTAACCAGCCGTCGCAGAAAGGCGCTATATAAAAGTGGTTGTGCATGTTATCCATTAACTCTGCGGCTTTAACGTCGGCTTCCCTTTCAGGCGAGAACGGTTTTATTGGGACTACGTTGTGTATTAATCCGACATTGGCGGCGCTGTTGCTGTCGTCATCAGCCTTTACAGTGTCAAACTTTTTTATGCTGTCGTAGGCTCTGGCGTGGGCGATAACTATGTGCGTGGACACTTTTTGAAAGGCTTTGAAGTTTTGCAGTGCTGGTGGGAATTGAGCGTGAGATGCCATATAACCAGCTTCTGGCACCACTGTGGGTTCGTTAAAAGTTATCCAATTGTCAACTATGTCGCCCATTTTCCAAGCCATGTACGCTGTGTACTTTGTGAATTCGATTATGGTTTTTTCGTCAACCCATCCTTTAGGGCCCATGCGCAGTTTTGTTTTATGAACTGTTATTGGGTTGTGAATCCATAACGGCAGGGTGAAATGGTTTAGGCAAACAAAAACTTTCAAGTTTTTATCCCTTAAATCTTCTATTACAGCTCGATAGTGGCTTACGGCGTCTTTGTTGGCTTTTTCGTCAAGTTTTTCAATGGCAGAATCGTCAATGTCTACTTTGGCGATTTTTCCATCAGAAGCCCTTTCCACTCCAACTTCAACGGCGAACGTGTTTGAGGGGAAGATTCTGCTCCATTCAACCCCTATTCTGTAGGCGTTCAAGCCCAGCTTTTTGGCAAGTGCATGGTCTTGCTTGTACAGTTCCCAATAGTTCACGCCATTTTCAGGTAAGTCGCCGCTGACAATGCCTTTTTGTATGAGTGTTGGGTCATGCACCCAAGCATACCAGTCCGTGTTGGGGTCAATGTTCTTTCCAGCTGGGTCTCCCATCTCAAATTGGAATCCGCTGCTTGCTGCACCCCATAAAAATTTGTCTGGGAAATTCATGGTAATCACCTTTTTAGCCAAAATACTACAAATAACTTATTATTAAATTCTAACTGCCCTTTACTCTTTCAAGGCTGTTTTTAGGCATTCTTTTAATGGTGCAAGTATAATTTCAGCTTTGTTTAGTGTGGGCGCGTAATGGGCGGTTTTTGCAGAGTTTGTCATTATCGTTTTTATTCCAAGTTTTTCAGTCCACGTGACTACGGCGCATGTGTCCGTGAGAACACGGCATCTGCTTTTTTCTATTTTTTCCACGTGTTTTCGTGCTTTTTCTTTTATGAAACGTGAAGTGCAAACCCAAAATTCCGTTTTGGCTTTTTTGTTGCCTATTAAATCTGCAATTTGCCTAATCTCGTTTAATGAACAGTGGGGGCAACCGACAAAAACCAAGTCGGGTTTTTCCGTTGACGTCGTGGTTAATTTATCAACTGTATCCTTTATATCTCGTGTTTGCATAATTATTTTTTCTTCTACTCCACTGGTTTTTGTGTTGACGTTTTTGTGGTAAAACATGTTTGCCATGCCAGTAGATGCGAGGGCTGCCCCCAACTGTTTTAGGTTGTCTTTTGAAGCGTTTTGCAAACCTTGGATAATTGGGATTTTGTCTTCTAAAATTTCGCCGAGGAAAATTCCCAAAGCGCCGAACTCAACAACGTCTTCCAATTTGCCTTCCAATTTCACTAAAACTTTTGGTTGCCGATTTTCCGGTTGATGCATTCCGTAATCTGGTGTTTTTCCAATTATTGCCGCTGCAAGAGCGCTTGGTCCACCTTCACGGTTTGTCCACGCTCCAACAACAGAGTTTGCGTAAACTACCGCTGAGGATTCAGCCCATGCTAAATGGGTGCCTTTCCTCGGCTTTCCTAAATAATACGGCGTGCACGTTAACGACTGTGTAAAACCCATTTTCTCAAAATATTCCCTAACCTTTAATTGTTTCTGGCATATTTCAGATGGAAACCTTCTGCACAAATATTCGCAGTCGAGACTTTGCGGGTTTAATGTGGCTTTCACTTTCACTTTTGCATTGGCGTTCGCTAGCGCTTCTAAAAATTCTGTTGGGGCATCTCCCAATGTTTTGTATGAAACTCCTGAAACATGCGCTGAGCTTATTGGTATAAGCCTTTTCGCATTGAAAAGTTCGCCTAGACGTACGAGAATTTTCATGCATGTTTGGGACGCCCAGCCGAACTCGCCGTCGTAGATGCGCTCTTCTTCCTTTGTCAAATACATGTTTGTTTAACTCCCTTTCTTTCCAAAATCTTGACGAAACCGTTATAAGCGTCAACTTCAACGACATCGCCGTTTCTTATTTGTTTGATGTCTATTTGGTCAATCATTGGAATGTTTGCGATTATGGCGCCGACAACCACAACTGGGTCGGCTTTTTGGTTAAGTATTGCTTTTGGTGCACAGTTTTTTTTGGTTAGGGCGTACAGTACGTAACTGCCAACTGTTGAGCCGTGTCCATGTGGAAAACACAAAACCTTGTCCTTTATGCATCTGCCATATAAATCATGGTTTTTCTCAATTATTTTTCCGTCTGCTGGGTCAACTCCGCCCAAGAAACTTATGGGTTTTGCAGATACAAGCGCTTCTGCTCTGCATTTTCCCTCAACGATTACCCTTCCCTTCAACGTTATCTGCTGCATTTCCACACACTTGCTAATAGGATATTCTTGCTGTTGTTGGGGTTCCACCTAAAATTTTTGCTGATGCTTTGCTGACTTTTTCACGGTTTTCCTCTGTCGTATAAACACGTAATATGTTTATAAAGCCCTTGAGAACTTCAAAAATTTTTGAAATGTCGCTTAGGCGCTGTGGAACTTTTTGGTTTTCTCTTGTTTTGTAAAAGGCGGGAATCTCCATTGGCTCCATGAGCACTGAATGGTGATATGGCACTGATGGGACGGTTGGCACGTCTATGATTACGCTTTCGGCTTCAATACCAGCCGTTTTCGCAATATCTGTTTGAAGCTGTTTTCTATGTGTTTCTTTGCTGAAAATGTTTGAAATTTTAGCGTCTTTCTCATAAAAAGTCCATTCATAAGCGCATTTAAGCATTTTCCGCCTTTCAAGATTCCTTATTATCCAGCTGGATTTTCTACAGCTTTTCAGTTCAGCCCAAACAGTGTAGTCATCCATCGCCAAATACTCTTCAGGCGTTCTAAAACGTGTTAACCCCAACTCTTCATTTGCCCTTTCCATAGCCATAGCCAACATTATTTGCGCGGCCCTTCCAACACGGTGAAAATATATGCTTTTGAAAGATTCTATTCTGGCTATTATGAGGGACTCAAGCGCTGAGAGGGCGCCTAAATCCACCGCCAAATTCTCCCCGAGAACGTCAAAGGCTTGTATAAGCCTAAAAATGTCCACATACCCATATTCAGCGCCCGTGTGATGTGTATCCCTTACAACAAAATCAAGCTTGTCTACGTCAACCGCACTGCTTATTATCTGGTCAAGAAAAGCCTTTTTAGGTTTGTGAAGCCTACCAACGGCTAATCTCCCAACTTCTTCTAGGTTAAACCCGAACTTTCTAATAACGTCTTTTAATTCGCTGTTTGTAATTATCCAATATGTCATATCCTCATGCGTTTTACCCAACTCTTTATCAAGTAAATGTTCAAAAACATGCGAGAAAGGTCCATGTCCAACATCGTGAAGCAAAGCCGCAACCCTAACCATTTCCACCTCTTCTTTGCTTATGTACTGCGAGATGTTCGGGTTTTCAACAACCTTTCCAGCCAAAAACATAACACCAACAGAATGCTCAAACCGTGTATGGTTTGCTCCAGGATAAACGTATTCCGCTCCAGCCAACTGCCGAAGCCTACGCAACCGTTGCACAGGAAAGGAATCAATAATCTCTTTTTCGCTTTCGGTTATGTAAACGTATCCATGTACAGGATCTTTTATTTCGCCCCAGTAATTTCTCGGCATTTCTGTTCTCTCTCCAGCTGTCTCTTAAAATGTTATTAATGCATTTTTGCTCTTATAATGTCTAACGCTGAAGGGAGCGTCTGAGAATGGCGAAAGGAGTTTTCATTTGTGTTGAAGGATTAGATGGTTGCGGAAAGACGACGCAGACTAAACTTCTTGTGAGAAATTTAAGGAAGATTGGATATGACGCTATTTACACTGCTGAGCCAACCCGTGGAAAAATTGGGCGATTTATTAGAAGGCACTGTTTACATGGAAAGGAAAGATTGCCAGCTGTTGTTGAAGCCTTGCTTTTCGCCGCTGACCGTTTTAAACATGTCGAAGACGAAGTGGCTCCCGCATTAGAAAAAGGAAAAATTGTTGTTTCCGACCGTTATGTTTACTCTTCCTATGCATATCAAGGTGCCGCTGGACTAAACCTGGAATGGATTGAAAAAGTAAATGAAAATGCCATATGCCCCCACTTAGCAATTTTTGTTGATGTTGAACCAGAAATCGCGGTTAAAAGGTTAAAACCCAAAAAATCCGTTATGGAAGATTTGGAAACACAAAGAAAAGTGCGGGAAATCTACCTTAATTTTGCCAGTAAAGGCAAACTTGTCAGAATAGACGGTAACAAACCCATAAAAACTGTGGCAACTGACATTTTAAAAGTAGTTTACGAATTTTTAAGCAAAACCAATTTTAAACAAGCTTAAACGATTTTAGCATCTTCTTTTTAGAGGTTTTGTTAATTTTGTCGATGATTAGGTTAGCGATGTCTTCTGGTGTTATGTGTCGCGGTCCTTTTTCGTGGAAAACATGAATTTCCATCATGTTTTCGTTGAATGTAAAGCGTATCATGTAATAATCAAATCTCAACGGAGTTTTCCTATAGTTCTGCCTTTTGTAATAACGCACTGCACAAAAGAAATCCATTGTTTCAAGCAGCCTATTATTTATAGCCTTTAACACCTTATCTGTTTCTTCTTTGTCTAAGTAGTTAAAAGCGTTAGCTTCGGCTATTCCAAACTCGAAAATCACCGTACACTGCGGAATAGACGGAACAGCAACTTCTTCCATGTTAAAGGCTTTTCCGTTCACTTCGTAAAGCGCTTGTATTATTGCTTGTTGCAGTCGCCTGTTTGAAGCCGAAGTGACGAAGCGCTCCAGCTTGTGAACGTTTTGCGGAAAATTTTCGTAAACTCCAAGCACCATTAAAACCTTTTAACTCTTCTTATTTTTTCAAGGTTTTCCAGCAAATCAGAAAGCGTTTTCCCAAGCTTTTGCAGTTCATCCACGTTTTGTTCAATTTGCATTTTATTCTGTATCTCCTGTATCTTCGTTAAGAGTGTAGCCTCAAGCGTGTCAAGAACCATGGAACCTGTTATTTTTGTCGGTTCTTCCCCTTCCTTCACAACTATAACTTTCTTTTCACATTTTGCACACCACAAATCGCCTGTTTTTAACCTAAAAATTGGAGACGCACACGCTGGACAAGCCAAATCCGTAAGTGTTGAGCCTTGCCGTAATAGGTCAACCATCCGTTTGATGTGTTTTTCCTCGTTTTTCGACAAACTTTAAAACCTCCAAATAGAATATTTTGCAAAAAGTTATAATAACTTATGTATTGCACATTTATGGGTGGTGGCAAAGTCATGGTTAGAAAGAAAAAGGTTGAGGAGTATGAGGAAAGGATAAAACAAGCGTTAGCCGTTTTAGCAGCTGTTTCCGAAGATAACACTACGCCAAGGAACATTAGGAGAGCCGCTAAAGATTCTATGGATGCTCTGCAGACAACAGAGTACACACCAGCTGTTAGGGCGTCAAACGCCATATCTATTTTAGACGAGATTCTGCAAGACCCAAACATGCCACCATACACAAGAGTAAAATTGTGGAACGTAATGAGCCTCCTAGAAGCCATAAAAGATTAATACTCTGTCAGAATTCACTTAACCTCGTTTAATGGCGGGGAAAACGAGGTGAAAATTTTTCCTTATCATAGTGTTGAAGCAAAAGAGGAAGTTGGAGCTTCAAAGTTGAAGGTTAGATGGCTAATCACAAAAGATTTGGGTGCTCAACACTTTGCTATGAGGCTTTTTGAGTTGGAGCCTGGCGGTTTCAGTCCAAGGCACGCTCATGCTTGGGAACATGAAGTTTTCATTTTAGAAGGCGAAGGCGTTGTTTACGGCGGAGGAGAAATACACAAGTTTAAGCCTGGCGACGTCATTTTTATTCCGCCGAATGAGGAGCATCAATTCAAAAACACTGGCATGGAAACTGTGAAATTTCTTTGTTTAGTGCCTTATGTGCAAAGGTAGTTTGTTGTTCGCTAAAAATATATGTGAGTTGTTACATCTACTTTTGGGTTTCAAGGGGAGACAAACCGTTGAAGTATGATGTGATAATTGTCGGTGCGGGTCCCGCTGGAATATTCTCGGCTTTGGAGCTTGTGGAAAAAACCAACTTGAACATTTTAATGTTGGATAGGGGTCCAGATATTAACCAACGCAAATGTCCAGCAAGCCGAGGGTTTGAATGCGTCCATTGTGAACCTTGCTTTCTTTTGTCGGGTTGGGGCGGAGCAGGCGCCTTCAGCGACGGAAAATTAACATTGTCGGCAGAAGTTGGCGGCTGGCTTAACCAATACATTTCATCTAAAGAAGTTGAGGAACTTGTGGATTATGTGGATGGTATTTACTTAAAGTATGGCGCTTCAGAGCAAGTTTATGGAGCAGATATGGAGAAAGTGGAGAAAATCGAGCGGAAAGCCTCACTGGCTGGTTTAAAGCTTATTCGTCAAAAAATTCGACACATGGGAACGGAAAGATGCGCTCAAACTCTTAGGAAAATGCGACAAAAATTAAACAGCAAAATTGAATTTAAACCAAAAAAAGACGTTAAAGGACTCATAGTAAAGAATAATGTCGTTGAAGGTGTTGAAACCGTAAACGGTGAAAGGTTTTTCGGGAAATATGTGATTGTTGCGCCTGGACGAAGCGGTGCTGAATGGCTTCAGTCGGAAGCTCAAGCCTTAGGTTTGAAAACGCTTAACAACCCCGTTGATGTTGGAATAAGAGTTGAGGTTTTAGCCTCAGTCATGGAGGAGTTGACGGACGCCCTTTACGAGCCAAAGCTTATTTATTACTCTAAAAACTTTGACGATCAAGTTCGCACTTTTTGTGTTGCGCCTTATGGAGAAGTCATAACGGAATCCTACAATGGCGTTTTAACAGTTAACGGTCAAAGTTATGCTGAGCGGAAAACAGAAAATACAAACTTTGCCATTTTGGTCAGCACATCATTCACTGAACCCTTCAAAGACCCTATAGCCTACGGAAAATACCTTGCAAGGCTTTCAAACCTTCTAAGCGGAGGCGTAATAATACAACGTCTGGGCGATTTAGACACGGGAAGAAGGTCCACGCCCGAAAGAATATCACGAAGCATAATCAATCCGACGTTGAAGAATGCCACGCCAGGAGACTTAAGTTTTGTTTTGCCGTATCGGTATCTCGCCGACATAAAGGAGATGCTTCAAGCTTTAGACAAAATTGCTCCAGGCGTTTATTCTAGGGATACTATCCTCTACGGTGTTGAAGTGAAGTTTTACTCTTCAAAACTTCAGTTGAACAATTGTTTGGAGACGAAAATTAGGAATCTTTTCACCATTGGGGATGGGGCTGGAGTGACCAGAGGGTTAGTTCAAGCTTCAGCGTCTGGCATTTTGGTTGCAAGAGAGATCGTACGGCGGGAAAAAGAGAAAGCGTGAAAGCGCATGTCTGTTGTTCAGGAGATTAGGTGTTCAAATTGTAGCGCTCCCATATCTTTTGAACCTGGCGAAATAATAGCGACATGCAAGTACTGTGGTTATACGATTGTTATAGAAACTGGAAAAGCCTTCACATTTGAGCATTCCATGCTATTGAATAAGTATGACCCGCAAAAAATTGAGGAGCCAGTTAAAAACTGGATGAATTCTGGTTTCCTTAAGCCTCCAGACCTTGCCCGAAAATCGAAAATAGTGGAGAAAACATTGGTTTACTTGCCTTTTTGGGTCATAAATGCAGATGTGGAAACAGTTTATAGGGGCGTGTTTGAGCGTATAACGCCTTCAGTTGTTAAAGAGGGACGGATTAAGAAAAGGTATGATTGGCTTGTTTTGGCGAGGAAAGCCACAAATTTTCCAACTAGGGAATATGACGTGCCGTTGGAAGGTAAAATTCCCTACAATTTTGCGAAGATTGAGGGTTATGCTAAAGCGCTTAACAGCGAAATCGACCGAGACGAAGCCGTGGAAAAAGCGAAACAAGAAATCGAAGTGCATCATCAATTTTTAGCTCAGCAAGATGTGGACAGAATAATCGAAATAAAAAATGAAATAAAAGTTGACCAGACGGTTTACTTGCACGCTCCAGTTTGGTTTATAAAGTACGAGTATAAAGGCAGAAGCTACATGTTAATAATGGATGGGGCAACTGGCACAGCCATAAAAGGCGACATACCCACAACACGTTTTTAGTTGTTATTTAACGAAAACTTAAAAGACACAATTGCATAAAATAACACACGTGAGAAATAAAATGAACGTTGAACGTAAAATGCCCAGTTACGATGTAGGCGCACTTGCTGTCCTCGTCGTATCCATTGGTTTGGCAGTTATAGTTTACAGCGCAAACCTTCTCTCCTTTGACCCTTTCAACCTTCCCGCATGGATTCTCGGTCCCCTAAGCGTTTACACAATTATTTTTTCGTTTAAAGCCGGCGGAGAATCCACATATTACCTAGTTTGGGGCGTCATAATGTTCGCCATCGCCACAGCCTCAGCCTCTTACAAAACGCAGAACCCCCTAATCGTTTTGGGCATACTTTTAATTGTAATTGCTGTTATAGCCGTAGCTTCACATTTGAGGAGTAAAAAATGAGTTTAAAAGACTATTTAGAAAAAGTGCGGAAAGAAAGGGGTACTCTCGAAAGGATTATGAGTTATATTCCAGGATATAGGGGATATAAAGAAAAAGAGCTTAGACGAGAAAGCGACCGTCTTGTGCGAATGGAAGTTGTGAACAGGCTTAGGGATGCAAAAGCCATTTTTAGAAGAAAATTTGCAAATCCATTGTTGGTTCAGAAGCTTTCAAGCGAAGATGCCGCCAGATTCGAAATGTTCACCGCCCGTATCGACCGTGTCACCCAACGCATAGACCGAGCGGTAGCAGGCTACGCTGGAATGTTCGACGCAGTTAAAGTCAGAGAAGACAAACTTAATTCAGTAATTGAGCATGACTTGAATTTGATAGAAAAGGCTGAATCCGTAAGGGCTAGTGTTGAAAAACTGGTTGATGCAGAACCGGGTGGAGAAGAATGGCGGATAACCATGGACGAGCTTACATCAAAAGTTGAGGAACTTGACAAGCTTGTGGATAAACGGTCGGAAATCCTTAGAGGATTAACTTGAATGGAGGTGTAGTTTGAGTGCCTAAAGTTATTGAGTGGACTGGCGCAAGAGAAAACGATATAGTGTGGAAATACCCAAACGAGGAAATTGCATGGGGAGACAACCTCATCATCCACGAGTATGAGGCTGCTGTTTTTTTCAGAGATGGGAAAGCCTACGACGTTTTCAGGGCTGGACGTCATGTCCTTTCAACTGCTAATCTTCCATTGTTGACGAAGGTGTTTTCGAAAATTGCTGGGTTCGACAAAGTTCCATTCAGAGCCACTGTGATTTTTGTTTCGTTAAAACAGTTTCAAGGAAAATTTGGAGCGCAAGGACAAACCAAAGAGCTTGCGCCGCTTAAGTTCTTCGGAAGTTTCTGGTTTAGGGTTGAAGAGCCGAATCTCTTCGTTAACGAATTGGTCGGCGGACAAGGGACCTTCACAACAGACAGCCTACAAAACTTTCTTAGAGGCTACTTCAACGAACGGCTAATTGACACATTAAGCCAGTACTCGCTTGTGGATGTTTACGGCAAACTGGACGAAACAAGCCTTCTTGTAAAAAACGTTCTTTTCGACGCCCTCTCACGCATAGGCTTAGAACTCATCGACGTAAAATTTGAGGGAATAGACACAACCCCAGAATGGAGAGACCGCCTATTCTACGTGAGAACAGGCGTCGGCGCAACAGAAGTTCTGCGAATGGAAACCGTGCAGAAATCAAGTGAAAGCCTATCTAAAAGTCCAGGAGCCGCCGTAGGCGCTGGAGCAGTCATACTCCCACAAGTGTTTCAACCAGCACCAACACAGGCGCCTATGATATTATGTCCGAAATGTGGCTTCCAAAACCCGCAGACAGCAAAGTTCTGTAACAACTGTGGCACTCCAATGCAAGTAACTGTTGGCACAATCACTTGCCCCAAATGTCAAGCAATAAACCCCGCTGGGACGAAATTCTGCAGTAACTGTGGAAACCCCTTGCAAGCCATGAGGAAATGTCCAAAATGCGCGGCTGACGTTCCCGCTGGAGCCAAATTCTGTCCCAACTGTGGAGCAAAAATGGAATAGCATCCGCATTCTCCTATCTTTTCTGTAACATTTTTATTTAAAATTTGAGTTTATGCTATGGGCGAGTAAAAAGGGAATGAACGAAAAAATAATTGGTCGTGGAACTTGGTACGACAAGATGGCTGCAAAAATAATCGAAAGGGAGCGGAGGCTGGGCAGAAATTTAAACCTTATAAGAACCGAGATGGGACTTGGCGCTTCGGGTTTTCCACATATTGGAAGCCTCGGCGACGCTGCACGGTCTTATGCTGTTACTTTGGCTTTGAAAGAGCAGGGTTACAATTCAGAGTTGATTGCCTTTTGCGATGACAAAGACGGTTTACGCAAGGTTCCCGCTGGACTGCCGAAATCGCTAGAAAAATATTTGGGTTTTCCAGTTTCTAGCATTCCAGACCCGTTTGGCTGTCACGAAAGCTATGGCAAACACATGAGTTCACTGTTGCTTGAAGCGTTGGATAAATGCCACATAGAATACCGTTACATGTCCGCAAATGAAAGCTACAAAAAGGGGTTGTTAACCGAAGAAGTTCGCACATTGCTTTTAAACGCTAAAAAAGTTGGCGAAATCGTCAAGGAAGAAGTGGGGCAAGAACGTTACATAGAAGTTTTACCCTACTTTCCAGTGTGCGAAAACTGCGGGCGCATATATACAACCAAAGCCCTAGAGTTTCTTCCCAGCGAAGACAAGGTTCTCTACGTTTGTGAGGGCATGGAGATTAAGGGCAAGTGGCTTGAAGGTTGCGGTTTCAATGGCGAAGCAAACATTCGAAAAGGCGAAGGCAAACTTTCATGGAAAGGCGAATTCGCCGCCAGATGGAAAGCCCTTGAAATAAGATTCGAAGCTTACGGCAAAGACATAGCTGACTCCGTCCGAATAAACGATAGAATATGCCGTGAAATACTCTGTTGCGAACCTCCCTCACATGCTGTGTATGAGATGTTCTTGGACAAAAGCGGACGGAAAATTTCAAAATCAACTGGAAACGTTTTTACGCCTCAAGTTTGGTTCCGTTACGGTTCGCCTCAATCTTTGCTTTTGCTTATGCTGAAAAGGTTTGTTGGAACCCGCACATTAGATGTTACGGACATTCCCTTCTACATGAACGAACTTGACTATTTAGAGGATGTGTACTTCGGAAAGAAAACGATGAAAGACGAAAAGGAACTAGCCAAACTTCGAGGTTTATACGAATACTGCTGGACGCTGAAACCGCCATCAAAACCAAGCGTTCACGTACCCTACAACCTACTAACTTTTTTGGCGAAAATGGCGCCGAAAGGACGTGAAGAAGAATTCATAACCGAAAAACTTCGAAGTTATGGCTACCTACAAAAAAACCAAACACTCGACGAAAACCTCAAAAAACGGATTGAGTACACCTTCAATTGGATAAGAGATTTCGAAGAAATAAAAGAAACCGCCATCAGCTTAACCCCCCAAGAAAAAGAAGCCATAAAAGAATTAATCGAAAAATTAAAAATTGAAAACGAAGCCGAAAAAATACAAAACACCATATTCACCACAGCCAAAAACCACAACATACAACCAGCAAACCTCTTCAAAACCCTATACACAATACTGCTAGGAACACCACAAGGACCAAGACTTGGACCATACATCCTCACAATGGGAAAACAAAACGTAATAAACGCCCTACAAAAAACAATAGAAAAAAATTAAACACATAAACCCTTTTTACTATCAACAACCCATTTACTCGTGGGCCCGTAGTCTAGCATGGATAGGAAAAATCCTATCCGAACTTATATCTATGGTATCACAATTTTTCAGATGCGGGCTTTCATTTTGGCTGTTAGGTTTGAGTTAGTTTGTTTTCGAGGTCTGAATATGTTATTGTTTTTATGAATTTGCTTGCTGTTTTCTTTAGTTTTTCGTCTTCGGTTACTAGGGTGGCTTCCGCGTTTCTTGCTGTTGCGATGTATGAGGCGTCGTAGAAGGTTATCCCTTCTTTGTGGGCTATTTGGAGTGTGTTGGAAAAGTCTAGTTTTGTGAATTTTATTGTTTTTATCACGCCTCTTGTGGCTAGGTCTTTTATTGTGGTGGCGGTGTCTATGGCGTCCTCTATGGATATTGATTTCAATAATGTTGAAAGCTTCCAGAGGCTGTTACATGCTTCATATAGCGCTAGGTCAGTAGTGACCAAATCTTCACGAGAAGCCTCAAATAATAGCTGTTTGCCACGTCTAACGACCAGTGGCAATAGTGCTGAGGCATCAAGTAAATACTTCAATGTGCTTCCCTATCTTCGCGTACAAGCTTGGCAACCAATTTCGGATCTATTCTGCTGCCCAATCGCTCCTTTAACCTATCCAACCTTTCCCCAAGATCCCTCAATTCTAATTCTACAAGATATTTTTCAAGCAATTTTCTCACAGTCTCGCTTACGTTAACGTTGTATTTTTCCAACTTTTCCTTAATTTCCCTCGCAACCCTAATGGTTATAACGCTCA
>JAWCNZ010000024.1:0-12312 GCA_038848005.1 Bathyarchaeia archaeon
ATCAAGCGCTTGAGGATTTTGTTTGACTGCGGCTTTAGTCTCATCCCAAATTGCCTTAAAAAGTTTCAGTTTTTCCTTGACATTTTCGCTTTTAGCCTCTTTTAGCCCTGTTATCTCTAAGAATTCGCCTAATAAACTTTGCATTTCCAGTTTAACTGTAGATTTTCCAAGCGTTTCTATGAATCGACTGTTTGAAAATGGTTGCAAAGCTATTTCAACTAAAACTTTTAGGATGTTTTCTAGGGCTTCAATAGCGAAAACATGCGCGCTGCGGTAGTCTTCCCTTGAAAAAGCTGAGGTCGCACGGCTTAGGTAAATGTCCGATTCTATAACATGCGCTTCAGTCCTGATGGCGATTCTTTCGGGCGAAACATAAGCTTTAGCCATTAAAAGTTTAGTGTTTGTTAAAGACCAATCTCTGTCGTAAAGAATTTGCATTTCATAAAGTTTCTGGTCTATTTCTGGAGGAATATCCTCGTGAATCCACTTTTTTGGAATATAGTCCAAGTCAATCAGTAAACCGTTGATTCCCAGCCTTTCCACAAACTCATAATCTACATTACTTTTATCAAGAATTAAAAGGTCAATGTCGCTTGACGTTTCGGCGTCACCTCTGCTCCAACTTCCAAACAATGCTATGCCATAAACGCCTTCTTTAACCCTCATTTCCGCCACCAACCTTTCTAGTGTTCTCCGCATTTTCTCTGGAAACCTCATCATATAAACCGCCTACACAATAAATCCATAATCCCTGTAAATATTCAAAATTTGCGAGGCAGATATTACCAATAAACCTAATTCAAATGTTGTCGTTTTTAGGAAAATCCTTCCGACAACATTTAAACCGCCTAGGTGCGTGAACTCGCCCAATCCAAGTTTTGCAAAGTTTTATGGAAAATTCTCAGGAGTAAGTAGCGGGTAAAATGGTAAAATATAAATAATTCAGTAAAAACCATAGTTGGAAACCGCAAACTTTATATATTAAAACATTTCATCTAACTAGCCTTACCGAGCCGGATGTGCTGTTTCTAATTCCGAGTCATTGATGAGGAATATGGAAGGTGACGGTTCTAAAAGGAAATTGGAGCGGTGGAAAATGAGCGCAAAGGAAAGCGGAACCCGTCAACGCCTAATAGATAAATGTCCAGAATGCGGTAGTGGAAACCTCGTCCACGATTATGACACTGGAGAAACCATCTGCGGCGATTGCGGGCTCGTTTTACATGAGCAAATGATGGATAAAGGTCCAGAATGGCGAGCTTTCACACAAGAGGAGAAAGCATCTAGAAGCAGAGTTGGAGTGCCAACATCCTATTCCGTCCATGACAAGGGTTTGTCAACAGCCATAAGCCAAGTTGACCGCGACGCCTTCGGAAGAAAACTTCCGCTTTCAACTCGCCTACAAATGTGGCGTCTAAGAAAATGGCAAATCCGCTCTAGAGTACACAGCTCAATTGACCGAAACTTGGCTCAAGCCATGGCAGAACTAGACAGACTCTCAGATAAAGTGTATATTCCCCCGCCAATAAAGGAAAAGGCAGCTGTCATTTACCGAAAAGCCCTAGACAAAGGTTTAGTTCGTGGAAGGTCTATTGCGGCTATTGCTGCTGCGGCGCTGTATGCCGCTTGCCGTGGAAGCGGAACACCCAGAACGCTTAGGGAAATAGCCGAAGCAAGCTTAGTTGACAGGAAAGACGTGGCACGTTGCTATAGGCTTTTGCTCCGCGAATTAGATGTGCAAATGCCAATCGCTGACCCACTAACCTACATCTCAAAAATTGCTGAACGCACCGGCATAAGCGGAAAAACTCAGGGATTAGCCATCCAAATCCTAAGAGAAGCACGCAAGCGAAGAGCTGCAGCGGGCAAAGACCCAATGGGTTTGGCTGCTGCCGCCCTATACATTGCCTGTTTACAAAGCGATGAGAAAAAGACTCAGAAGGATATTGCTGAGGCGGCTGGCGTTACAGAAGTTACCGTTAGAAACCGCTACAAGACATTAAAGAAACAGTTAAACCTAGAACTTCCAGACTAACTTGCGTTACAGCTTTGGCAGCCTCTTTATTCCTTCCACTTTGTCAAAATCTTCATTGAAAGAATAAATTTCGTTGATGCCATTTAATTTCATAAAATCTACGGCTAAAGCGTCATTGGGGTCAAGTTTCAAATCGTCTCCAAGTTCTGTTGCAGCAAAATATGCTTCCTTGCTTACTCCGTTTATCTTCACATTGTCAAGCATAAACAAGCCAAGGATAATGTCGCTCAACTGCTCCAGGGACATGCCATGTTTTAGGATGTTAGCCACCTCAGACAAGTGTACAACAGTTTATTTTGGATAACCTTGCAGTTTATTTGTATGGTACGGAATTGCCAGACAACGGACAAGCCGTGGACGGTATAGGCGACACTGGTAACCATCACGTTTACTATTTTGCTAATGGTTCTCTGCGGGATGACGCTTCAGCAGTTAGAGCCAGCAAGAGTATGAGGCTGCTGTTGCCTTTTTACATGGCTGGCGATTTTGTTAATGCCGCTAAAAGGCTTGGTGTTATGAGCCGTTATATTGTTGATGTGGCGGTTTTTGCGCATGTGATGGATTCCTCAACCGACTGGGGAAGCGAAAACAAAACCATCCACAACAACTATGAAAGTTATGTTAATACCCGGACAAACAACTACACAAATTCAACAGTTTCCTAGCATTCGACGACATTTTAAGCGAAATTTCCGCCTATAATGCTACGCTAATGCTTGCGTATGACACAACGTTCGACATGGATGGGAACTTAACATGCCCATGGATGAATCAAAACTATGACTAGAACAACTCAACATTTAAGAATCGATGTGGCGAATCGCTTAACTTGGCAGTGAACTTGTTGGCGTACGTTTTACACACGTTTTACATGCTAGAGGTTATTCCCGAATACAATTTAAACCTAATAATAACGGCAGCTGCCACCGTGCTTTGCAAGAAACATTTACCTTCATTACAGCGCCGCTGAGCGCATTAATGTTTTTTGGCTATATTTCCGTTTTCGCTGATAAAAAGCCTTTATCGTAAACTCATTTATTCTCAGTATTTTTTAGAAAATAAGCAATGAAAATACTTTTTTACGGTGAAAATTGTTTAAATTTGGCTTTTTCTTTTATGGGTTTGGAGGTTTGGCTGTTTGGCAAGTGTTTCGCTCGATGATGTGCGTGATGTGTTGGGCATAAACCAAGCGG
This sequence comes from Bathyarchaeia archaeon, assembly GCA_038848005.1. Taxonomy (GTDB): domain Archaea; phylum Thermoproteota; class Bathyarchaeia; order Bathyarchaeales; family Bathycorpusculaceae; genus JAWCNN01. Next base: position 3,229 of record JAWCNZ010000024.1, read on the forward strand.
ATGTTCCAGATGAGAAAATCGCTAAAATGATTAAGCGCGCTGAGGTTACGCTTGAATTGGAGCTTGGCAGAGAAATCAACCATGCGGATTGCACAGAAGCAGAAAAAGAGGCTATTACGGTTTTAGCTGCTATATATGCCATTTGCTATTTGACTGGCGGTTCGGCTGTTGGCTTAAGCTTCAGCGTAGGCGACCAAAACGTTTCTGTTTTGGACAAGATTCCGCCTTTAGAGATTTTGCAGGCTGATTTTGAGCGCGTCCTAAACGGTTTGAAAGGGACTTACGTGGGGAAAGCATAACATGGGCATGGTTCCAGAAGCCTATTACAGTTTCGTTATGGATTGTGCGCCTTACGTTTACGTGGTTCCGCCAGACACTCCAGACCCCGCTTGGGGACGTGCAGCTTTTGCCGCCGCTTTCGCCATAGACTTCCTATATGAGGCTTATTTTGCCAAACAGTTTGAAAATCGGAAAACGGCAATTCAAGAAAAAATTGTTTTGCTTGCTAATTGGATTTTAACCCAACAATGCACAAACCCGCAGAAGAAAGCTTATGGCGGGTTCAAATCAACTGAAAATAGCACACAATGTTATAGTATAGATGCTTGCCGAGTTATTCCATCACTTTTAAAAGCTTATGAACTGACAAGTAATGTTGATTACTTGAATGCTGCAAAACTTGCTGGAAACACTTTTCTAAAAACGATGCAAGACCAACAAGCCTACGGCGGATTTGCAAGAGCTGTGGACATAAATGACAATTGGCTTTTGCAGTTAGACATTGAATGTCTTTATGGACTTATAGGCTTGAAAATGCTTGCTGAAAAGTATGATGTGGTAAACGCAAGCTCGTATGAAGTTATGATGAGTAAAGCCGTTAATTTTCTGCGTGAAGGTTTCGAAGGGCTTTGGCTTTACTTTGACCCTTCAGACGGTGAATGGCACAGAGTCGGCTTAAATGAAAACGAGATTTATGATGACCCATTTGCTTACGCTCTGGTTGGACTTTATGAGTATGAGGGTTGGAGTCTTTCATGCCAAAAAGTTTACAACGTCATTAATTCGATAAGGGCTTCTGCACAGTATCCCGCATATAATCCAGCCATCTGCTGGGCTGGCTACATAGACATTGTCAGCCGTTTTCCAGCCTGCGACTATTACGATGCTGTGACTGCTGGAATCCTATGGCGAATTCGCAAGCATCACGACAAGCCAAGCTTCGCCTACAGCATGAAAATCATAGAAAAACACCAAAACGAGTTCATGTATTGGGGCGTTAAGCATTCAGATTACAGCTATGTCGAGAATAAACAAGCTATGGCATCGGTTTGCTGGCTTGCCCAATTATTCCTAAACTATGAAGAACCACAAACACGCTTCACACAAATCCTGCGCTCAAAAGGCGAGAACGTAACGCTTTATCCAGTCATAGAGGCTGCCGAAACCGTTTCCTACGGCGAAGGCACAGATATTCTCGCAATCGTTTCGCCCACACGCATAGAAGAAGTGCTCATAGAACCCGGCTACATAATTAATGACTACATCAACGTTTACACTTTTACGCCTCTAAGGCAACATGATAAGATAAGACGGAAAGGCGTAGACTACGAGGTCCTCGGCGTTCAAGCCTTCGACTTCCAAGGCGAAACAGCCTATTTTAAGGCTAACTGTAGGAGGCTGGTAGGCGCATGAGTGAAGTGGAGAATCCCATTGACACTGTTGTTAGGCTTCTCAGCAAAAATATGCAAGTTGTTAGAGAAGACGGTTCGCTTGCCTCCATAGTTGTCAGCCGAGAATGGGTTGACCGTGAGCTTTTCAAAAACGTTGACGGACAAATCACAGTTGGCTTAGCTGAAAGCCATGACACAAAAATGGAAATTAGCGGTAGGCTTCGCAGACGCTTAGGCACTTTAAGGGTTAACGTTTGGAGTCAAGACTTACTTACACGCCAAAAAATAGTTGAAGAGGTTAATCGCATTGTTAGGCAGAACCGCAACAAGCCCAATGAAACCCTTTATGATTTCAGAGGGGTTGGACAGGCAACAGGAACGCATAAGGCTTATCATGCAGGCTCAGCCACAGAGCTTGCGCCACAGCAAACAGGCTGGAACGAATTTTCAGATGTGGAATATGAAAAGGCATGGTATAGCGATGACAACCGCTACAGCAAAAGCCACAACGTCAACGGCGAATATCCGCTTATGCTTTTCCGCTTCAAAATTGAAAGTCGAGAGAAAACCATTAAAAAAATTGTTTTGGCTTTTGAGGGTTATGGCATGGCTCCAGCGGGAAACGGCGTAACAATAAAAGTTTGGAATCATGAGGCTCAACAGTGGCAAGATGCTGTAAGCGGAACTGGTGGGGCAGATGAAACGTTAACTATCACTTTGACTTTAAATATTGTTAACTTTGTGGACGCTAACGGTTGTGTTTGGCTTCTTGCGAGGACAACAAACCCGAGCAATGGCTCAACAGCAGCCATCATTTATTGTGATTATGTAAGTTGCACGGTTACGGTTAATGGCATAACCTATCTTGACGTTATCAGCTTTCGGGATGTCGACCGTGTGGATGTTAAACCCTTAATTTACCGCACGGAATTTCAGTTAAAATCATGGTCTTTCGAAGACATTGGAGGAGTATTTTAGAAATAGTGGAAACATTCACGTAGTATTAATGTTTATTGAACAAATAGAAGCATGTATCACAATTCCAAAGTGGCAAAAGCAACGGCCAGACCTATGAGTGTTGTTGGTGGCATCGTTGTTCCTGTTGATAGGTTTGTTTTGTTGGCTACTTATGTTGGTTTAGCTTCAACAATCGTGGTCGCAACCGTTGCAACAACAGTCTATGTCAAACGTGTTAAGCATAGAAAAGAAACAATAAACACATTCATTTCCCCTTCTCTTTACCCCAAACATGAAGGACACATTTCAAAACACGATTATTATCGTGATGAGCTGCTACTTTCTTTTCTAACATCTGAAAACCAAAATCCACAGTTATTTGCCAATTCTGCTTTATGATTATGCCTTTCCAGCTAAAACATTTTTAAATTAATCTTTTAATTGTGAAAATTGTTTATTTATGGCTTTTTTCTATCTAACTGAGGGCGAGTTAAATGGTTAACACGTATGGAGCGCATGAAACCCGTATGTATTATGTGGAAGAAGCCGTGTATGGCGAGACGCCAACAAACCCCTATATGCTGAGCGTTCCAGCGGAAAACATTGACCCAGCCGTAGACCCATCGCTGATAAAAGTGCGTGGAGTTGGCAGCATCGACCTGCAAGCCATCAAAAAAGGCTTGAGAAGTTCAAGCTTAAAGGTTGTTTATCCATTGCCAAGTGATGCGCCAATCAATTTTCTCCAGTACGCTAAAGCAGAATTGAATAAATCATTAAGCATTCAAGTGTTATATTATAAGGGAAGTTTTGCCTCAGCTACAAACATAATATCGCTTTTGTTCACGGGCTGCAAATTTCATAAGGTAACTGTTGAATGCAGTGTTGAGGATGTTGTGAGGGCAACTGCGGAGTTATTTGCGCAAAACTTGACTGTTGGAGCAAGCAAGCTTAGCGGGGCAACATATGCGGACTATGCTGGAGCTGTGCCATTTTATGAAAGCTATGTGAAAAAGGGTGCAACCACGCTTGAACGTGTGACAGACTGGAAATTCTCAATAGAAAATAATTTGAAAGCCGTGTCCGTTATACGCGTGACGGATGGGCATTTGCTTAAGTATTTGCCTTACAGACACCGCAATTTAGCAGGTGAATTGACCTTCGAGTTTGAGAGCAAAGAGGAATTTGACGATGTCATAAACGATGCAAGTTTTGATTTGGAGTTTGGCTTAGGCGGTTCGAACAAGGCTGTCTTTAGCGGTTGCAAGTGGGAAAACGCTTCTGCGCCTACTCGCATTGAAGATTTGGTTTCATGCAAAGCATCGTTTGTGGCTAAAGGTCCAGTAACCATAAGCTGAAAAGGGGCGAATTAAAATGCGGACTGAAACCGTTGTAATCGGCGAAGAGTTTGGCAAAGAATATGCGGGCAAATATGTTTTTCAAGAGATCAGCTGGGCTAAACGTAGCCGTATTATCCAAAAATACACTAAATACAGTCCGCTCACTGGACAGGTGGTTAGCAGCGATTACATTGCCATTCAAGCGGAAACTATAATGGCAAGCCTTAAAGAGCAACCGCCAAACAAACCCGTAACCCTTGAGAAACTGCTCAACGAAGAAAACGGCGTTCCAATAGCCCTTGGCGAATTGTTCAGTCAAATCGTGAATCGCCTAAACAACGTTAGCCTCGAAGAAACAGCTTTTTTATCAGAGCCATCAGACGCCAAAAGCCAAATGCAATCCTTACAGAGTTTCGCCTTTGCAAAGAGTTCGGTTGGACGCCAAGGCAACTTAGAAAACAGCCAGCCAAAACCATCCAGCAATTCATCGTCATTCTCAACGAGTTAGACCGTCAAGTGGAGGAGGAAAAAGCTAAGGCGGAGCGTGAAGCGAAATGGCGGTTGAAATAACCTGCGACGTTGAAGGCATTGAAGAATTTAAGGCTGCCATGCAACAGTTCGACAGCGGAATGCAGAGGCATGTGCATCGGCAGTTGGCAAGTTGGGCTGCAGATGTTAAAGCCTTAGCAAAACAGCTCGTGCCAGTTCGCACAGGACATTTACGCAGCAGCATTTACGCCAAAATTGAGGAGTGGATTGCCGAAATAGGCGCTGAAGCCACCTATGCACTATTTGTTGAACTTGGCACTCGTTACATGCAAGCCCAGCCCCATCTTTACCCAGCAATTCAGGAATATCTGCCACAGCTTGAAGCCATAATCTGCGAGGCTATTGACCAAGCCAAAGCGGAGGCTGGCTTAACATGAGTTTTAGGGAAATTGCCGTTACTATTCGTGCTGTCAACCGTGCAAGCCACGAGTTTGCAAGGATTCAAACTGACGCCGAAACTTTAAGCGTCCGCATTAAAAGCCTCGGCGCTGCCATTGCTGGTTTAAGCGCCACTGGAACCGCCATTGGGCATATAGCCCATCAGTTTGGCTTGTTGAATGATGAGCAGGCTCGAGTTTTCAATTCCGCTATGATGGTTGTTAGTGTTATGGGCATGTTTATGCGGTCAAGCCTAGGCGTAGCCGTAGCCCAGAAAGTTTATGCTACTGCTTGCTGGATAGCCACTGCTGCCCAAAACGCTTTAAACATTAGTTATGCCACGTTTTTGGCTTTAACAGGCGTTGGAATAGCCGTTATCGTCGCAGCAGCGGCTGCCATGTGGTATTTCGCTGGTCAAATGAACGCTGCAACCGAAAGTGTCAAGGAGTATAATGCTGCAGTTGCTGAACTGCCCACACGCACTCGCTCCATAACAAGGGCTGGAGAAGAGGAATTGTATAGGCGGGGTATTGAACGTTGAGCGTTGAAATTCCAAAGATGGCATTGGCTTTTGGCGGTTATGGGATTCCTCAAGGCGATGTAATTGAGTGTCGTGTGCATTTGGGCTGTACAAAAGAGGTTAGCAGCTTTGACTTGCTACTGCAGAACTGGGACGGCAAGTATAGTCCAAACGGTTCTGTTCCGCTTGCGGTTGGCGTGAATGGATACATATGCATTGGCAGAGGCGCAAATGTTCCGCAAATAATCATTTGCCGAATTGAAAGCATCAAGTATGAGGGCACGCCAACGGAAAATTATGTGCGTGTATGTGGGCGGTGCGCTGGTGGTGAACGCCTCTTTCGCCGTGTTTTCACAGGCACTTTCCAAAACATGAAGGGGGAATGGATACTTTTTACGTTGCTGTTAGATTATGCAAACTTGAGTTTTTATCGGCAGTATACGCCTCTAACGCAAAATGCATCTGCTGGACAAAAAAACGTTTACGTAAATGATGTGTCATTTTTCGCTGTGGGCGATTATGTTCGCATATGTGAAAATATGGATGTATGGGAACTTAATCGTATAGGCGCAATTGACACGCAAAACAAAATTTTAATTATGACTGAAAATCTTTTGCATGATTATACTGCTGGATACGCTAGAGTTTGGCGATGTTTGGTTGAGGCTACGGATACCACTTATGCAAAGTTGGAATATGAAAACACGCCAGTCTTCGATATTATTAAGTATATTGCGGATTCCGCTGACAAAAACGGCGTGGTAGGCTTTGACTTTCGTGTAGCGCCAGACGGCGTATTCGAGTTTTTCCCACGTAATAGCAAAACATCGCCAGTAAGCCTTTCAGAGCTTATTGAGGAATATGAATACCGCAAGGACATTCATGGCATACGTAACCGCATAACTGTTTATGGTGCTGCAGTTAAGAAAACGCCAAGCGATGAGGACGCTTGGACTGAATCAACCAGCAACTGGACAAGCGACAGCGGCAGTGGACAAATAAGCCTTGATTCAACCAATAAAAAACGTGGAAGTTACAGCGTAAAACATCACATGACATCAAACGATTACAAAAACGCTTTTTATTTTGATATTTACGCGAGAACTGGCAGTTACTTGGACGCTACTAAATACAAGGAATTGCGTGTTCATGTTCGTTGCAGTGTTGACTGTACTGGAGTTGCATGTGGAACGTGGATACGCCTAATCGATGATGCTGGCAATTATGTGGATTACATGATAAACAATTCGCCGAAAGCTAACACTTGGGTTCAACACGTGCTGTCTTTGGGATCAGACGCTCCAGGATGGGATTACAACCCAAACTTTAACTGGAGCCGAATTGCCAAAATCAGATTTTGTTTTTGGCATGATAATGTCGCCAGTGACGCATGGGTTGATTGGCTGTTTTTTGGAAAACGCCGTTGCGAAGCAACACAAGAAGACACCAACAGCAAAAACGCCTATGGCTTAAGGGAGCTTGTGGAAGTTGACGAGGAGCTTTACAGCGACGACGAATGCACTTTAAGGGCTAAAGCCCTGTTGGATCACTACAAAAATCCAATAGAACACCTTACGATAAAAAGCACAGTAATAGATTATGGCAATACGCCTTTACTGCCAGGCGACAAAATCCATGTTACATTGCCAAACGAAGGCGTAGACGCTGATTTCCGCATTGAAACCGTTGAATATCACGTGGACGCAAAAACCCAAACGCTTGAAATAACGTTGGAGCTTGGACGGGAAACTCCACTTTTAGCTGATTATCTATACGCTTTACGCAGCAAAACAGACCATTTAAGCAGACATAAAATTGCGAGGTGAACCTGTTGGCTGTTCCTTATGGGCGATATGAAGAGGCTTTTAAGGCGATTCACAGCGCTTTAAGCGGGCTTATGGCTCCGCCAAGTGGGAAAAAAATAACAAAGCTTGAGTTTACATGGAATGCAGATGGTACTTTAGCCCTTTTAAAGGCTTATGACAGTGCAGAACTGCTTTTCACTCTTACGTTTAGTTGGAATCCCGATGGCAGTTTGAAGGAGGTGGCTCGAACATGATTGGCAAAGCCCAATCATGCGAGAAACCACAATAAAAGGAGGAATTGTATGAAAAATAGGAAAAATATGGAAAAGCGTGCTGGCGTAATTGTTGGTGTTGTTAGGCGTGTTGAAGTTTGGCGGAAAGACGAATTAATCGATGTGGACGAGAAATTGCTTGACTTCGGCGATTTGGTGGTTGACAATGGCTTAAACGCTTTGTGTGGACAAGCATTTGATGGCAGCGGTAACCGTCCGGCAGTGTTCAACTATTGTGCTATTGGAACAGACGGCACAACACCTTCTGCGAGTCAGACTGCTTTGGGCAATGAGGTTATGCGTGTTCAAGCAACATACGAGAAACTTGCAAACGTAGGCGAATGCAAGTTGACAGCGACTTTCAACATAACGAATACTTACGCCTTGAATGAATGCGGGTTGTTTAATGCCAGCAGTGGTGGAACAATGTATTGCCGAGACACGTTTACAACTAAAAACGTGGTTAGTGGCGACACGGTGAAAGTTTACTATACAGCGAAGTTCCAGCGTCCAGCGTAAACGGTGATAAACATTGAAGCTTCCCCATTGGCTACTACGTTTACTTCCAATGTGGGGTTACATTTGTCCAAAATGCAAAAGGGAAGTTAAAGCTAACATCCATAATTGTCCGCACTGTGGTGAATGGTTTCCTTTTCCGCTTAAAGTTCCACCTAAATGCCTTAAAGACCCTAAAGCCCTTGAAGATTACGTTCACAAGCACGTTTTCCCTAAGATTAGCGCTTGGCAAAGAGAGTATTTAGCGCAATTCTTCACTGTTTTGTTTGCGGACGGTTTTGAGAGTGGAGATTTTAGTGCTTGGACTGGAACGGTAGGTTCGCCTACTATTGTATCGTCGCCTACGCATCACGGCGCATATGCTGCCCGCTTCGGTTCTACTGTAATGTATTGTTACAAAACCTTTACTGAAACAAATCCATTGCATGTCCGTGTTTATGTTTATTTCACAGCTTTACCGCCCAGCACTTACGATTACGATTATTACTTTAGTTTGCACAATTCTCAAGGCAATATTATAGCTGCAGTAGGCATAAGACAAGGTGCTGCTGGACAATACCAGTTTGTGTTGCGTTATGAGTTTCCATCAACAACATACCTTTTTTGGAGTAGTACTCCGCAAGTTAACACTTGGTATTGTTTTGAATTAAAATTTGTAAAAGGCACGAGTGGTGAATATCGACTGTACATTGATGGTGTGGAAAGAATAACTGCATCAAACGTTGACACGAGTGGTGCAGGCACAGTTAACACGTTGCGAGTCGGCGCCGTGCAAACGGCAATAGGCGAATATATGTATGCTGACTGTTGCGTTATCGCCGACACATACATTGGTCTGGAACCCGCTGAGCAATGGCACGACACTGCCACGTGGAGTTGCAATCTTTTAACACGAGCATGGCACGACACCGCAACATGGACATTAAACCTTCTAACACGAGCATGGCATCAAATACAGTGGGCATTCAACTTACAAATACTTGGATGGCACAACATAATTTGGACGTTCAACATGGCAACAAAAACTTGGCACGACATAACATGGAATTTAATTTTAGGCAGAACATGGCATGGCGTATT
>JAWCNZ010000025.1:0-12082 GCA_038848005.1 Bathyarchaeia archaeon
TATAAGCTTCAAGCCTTAATAAACGCCAACCACTCATTAACGCATCGTCTCCAAGCTGGTTTTAGAAAGTTCGATTTTAATTTTCTGCAAAACATAAAGATTATCTATCTAGAAACTTCTTAATTTATTGAATGTTTTTGAAAATTGGTGTTGGAGTTGGCGGCAACGCAGAAACGTGTAAGAAATGAATATGACATATTCGCAGAAATCCTAAAGTTCTGCAGTTTTCAAGGTAAAACTATAACTCAGATAAACCATGTTTGCTATTTAAAGTATAAGTTAGCGCTTAAATGTGTAAACTTGCTTGTTGAAAAGGGTTTGTTGCGTGTTGAAACTGGAAAAAAACTTAGGGGGCGGAACCCCCATTTGTTGTATTACACCACAGAAAAGGGAAAACAGTATCTAAAAGCCTATTTTGAAATGCAAAGGCTGATTGGCGGGGAAGAGTTTCCGTGGGAAAGCCTCCGCACTGGAGCGTACGCCTAAAAAGCTTGTTTTGCGCCGTTATTGTTTAAATATTAGTTGTGTGATTAAACGGTAAGAGGAAATTGGGCTATGGGTTCAAAGTCTCCACGAGGCGAGTTCGCTGCGAGAAAGCTTGTTGAAAAGCGGAAAAAGTTTCGTTGGAGTAGCATGTACTATAAAAGGCGAATGTTAATGTTGGACGTGAAAGCCGACCCGCTTGAAGGCGCACCAATGGCGAGGGGCATAGTTTTAGAGAAAGTCGGCGTTGAAAGCAAACAGCCCAACAGCGCCATACGCAAATGCGTTAGAACCCAACTTATAAAGAACGGACGTGTCATAACGGCTTTTCTCCCCGGAGACGGCGCTTTAAACGTTGTGGACGAGCATGACGAGGTTGTTGTTGAAGGCATTGGCGGTTCACGTGGCAGAAGCATGGGCGACATTCCAGGCGTAAGATGGAAAGTGATAATGGTTAACGGCGTATCCCTAAACGAGCTTGTTTATGGAAGAAAACAGAAACCGGCACGGTGAAAACCTTGAGTCAAACCCAAAAAGTAGAGGAGAAAGAAATCAAGCTTTTCGGCAAATGGAGTTTTAAAGACGTTAAAGTGAACGATTTAGGCTTGCAAAATTATATTTCCCTAAAGCCCATGGTTGTTCCCCACAGCATGGGAAGACACGAGCATAAACGTTTTGGAAAAGCCAAAGTCAACATTGTAGAAAGGCTCGTGAACAATTTGATGCGTCCTGGAAAAAACGCTGGTAAAAAAGCCAAAGCCATGAACATTGTGAAACATGCGTTTGAAATAGTTTATTTGCGAACTGGCAGAAACCCAATCGAAGTGCTTGTGTGCGCCGTGGAAAACTCTGCGCCATGCGAAGACACGACAAGAATCAGCTATGGTGGTATAGTCTACCACTTATCCGTGGATGTTGCCCCCCAGCGGAGAATAGACTTAGCCTTAAGGCACATCTGCGAAGGCGCAAGAATGGCGGCTATGCATAATCCACGTTCAATAGAGGAATGCCTAGCCGAAGAACTTATTTTAGCGGCGAACCACGACATGAAAAGCTACGCGGTTTCAAAACGCCACGAAATAGAACGCATAGCCCAAGCCTCAAGATAAACCCTTTAAGCCTCTTATTTCCCTTTTCTAATGGTTGCGGCAAAGCACGTAAACCGTTTGGACTGTATTTTCCAAATCTCGAAGAAGCAAAACTTTAAAGGGTTTGTGTTAACCAATAATAATGAAGATGGAGAAACGGGTTAACATGAAATTTACTAAGGTGAACATGTTAATTGTTTTGGCCGCTATTCTTTTATTGTTTCCATTCGCCATAGAAATTATAATTTCAAGTGCTTATCGCCCCATTCCCCTTCTAATATTTTGGAGCCTATCCGCCATTTCCTTAGCAGTTGCAGCGTACTTGAGAGGAGCGTTCAAAAAACCTAAAACCATGGACAAAACCATGATGGACCAACGCTTTGCAAATGGATTAATAGCAGCCGGAGGAGCTATAGCCCTGTCTGCTCTACTTGATGCTTTCTACTACCCAGCACGTTGGAACCCTATTCTTTTTGTCTTTTCTGAGGTGGTAGGTGTTCCTCCAGTTATCGCAGGAATAATAATTCACATTAGGAGTAGACGTAAATGAGGAGAAAACAGTTTTCCGCTGTTTTGCTGATAGGTTGTTTATTGTTGGGCTTTTTACGTGGTGTTAGAGCTGTTGATTTTTCCATGAAGGTTTATAGGTTGTCTGATGGGTGTTTCGTTATTGAAACTGATGATTCAAAGATTATCATTGAGGAGTTGTCGCCTATGCATTATAGGTTTACATGCATTGTAGATGGAAATCAAACGGAATTTGAAATGGTTGTCACCAATTCTTCAGTAATACTTTATTTTAATGGCACAGAAGTGCTTAATTATCCAAGAATAGAGGGCGACTCCCAAGCGGCATCAACAATGAACATGTCTATTATGGCGGAAATAAAACAGAATTATTGGTGGGACAAAATATATTTCGTTGAGGGACAATACATAAAGTATCCACATCCAGACAGAGACTATTATGGGATTTCGCCATTCAGCGAACAGCATCTAATAGGCACAAAATTATATCATTGGCAATTCGACCAAGCAACCTCAGAAGCGTTAGCTGGGGCTGGATTAGATGCTATGGGTGCAGCAATTGGCTTCGCCATCACGACGCTTGTTGCTGGAGATCCTGTTCTTGGTGTTTTAGGTGCCATTGCAGGAGCAGTCATTTGTCGTTTCTTGGTGGTGTATGGTGGGTGGGTTGTTCTTGATGAGCATGATTGTATGTGGTGGTGGATTAGTAAAGCATACGGGCAATGGCTTGCCGATAACGCCGTATGGCTTGTAGCCCTCTGGTTTATTTGTCCTCATACCGCTGTTGATGCAGCAATATTAGGCTTTCTCAATTGTGGCTATTTACGGGTAGGTTCACTAACATTCTACGACGCTGTTGGAGCTGGAAACCCATCACCCCAACCAAATGATGACCCGACTGTCGGCGGCTTCCTAATCCCCATAGACAAGTTTGGCTTGTTAACCCATTATGTCAGTTTGGCTTCAATAATGCTGTTTATAATCCTTTCAGCAACCATTTACATAAAACATGTAAAACGTAAAACTTGAAGTAACAACTGAAAATTTGCTGTTTGGAATGTTATTTTGTGTGTATTTCGACTATGTCTCCGTCTTCAAGTGTGAATGCACTGCCGACTTTTTGTGGGCTGAAAACCAAACGCTTAGACCATACTTTGGCGTAGGCGAATTTTTCTTTGAAGTCGCTGTGGATGTTTTTGGCTAAATCATAAACTGTTGCGCCTCTTTTTAGGGTGAAAGGCTTTTTCGAAAACTCCTTTTCGTTCGGCTCTTTCGTGTATACGCGGATGATGTCCAACGTTTTGAATAGTGTTTCGCCGAGTTTTTCGGTGTTAAGCCGATTTTTGCATGAAACCGCGATTATTGGAATTTTTCCGTTGACGTAAGCCTCCAACGTTTTCAGTTTTTCTTCCGCGTCTTCCACGTCCATTTTGTTCGCAACTATCACGGCGGGTTTGTAAACTGTGCTTTCGAAAACGGCGTCTTCAACATCGTCTAGGCTTGCCTCTCCATAAACCTTGACAACAGCGTCTGTCACACGGTAACTCCTTAAAAGCTCCTCAACATCCTTGGCTGTGCAATCCAAAAGTTTTCCAACAACAATTATGCGTAAACCAGCACCCATAAACTTTCTTTCAACTTCAACACGTCCCAAAGGTTTACTAACCAATATTCTGGCTTTCTCTAACTCGCCAAGAATAGTTGAAAGCTGTTCAACTGGGTTTTGGGATAAGTCAACCATCAAAATTAAGCCGTCAGCGTTGCGGGCTAAAGCCAAAGTTTGAAGCCCCCAAGCTTTGCCGTCGGCTGAACCCTCCATTAAGGCTGGGGCTTCCACAAGCTGAAACTGAACATCCTCATAATCCAATATGCCGGGTATAGGCTCTCTCGTCGTGTACGGGCTGGGTGAAACTTCCACTTTAGCGTTTGTAACAGCCATCAGCAAACTGCTTTTTCCACTGTTTGTTAAACCAATAAGGGCTATTTGGGCTGCCCCCTCTTTTTCTATGAAAAATCGCGGTCCACCCCCAACGGTTTTTCTGCGTTTTTCAGCTATTTCCCTTCGGAGAACAGCCATTTGCTTCTTAACTTGAGCGCAAAGTTTGGCTGTACCCTTATGTTTTGGAACCAAGCTTAAAAATTCCTGCATAAGCCTTATTTTTTCCGCTGGGTTTTTCGCCGCTGAAACTTCAGCCCATTTCCGTTTAGCTTCAGCAGGCAAGTTCGTAGGCATAATTTAAACGCGTCCATTAATGAATTCCAAGGTTAACTTTAATATTTGTTTCCATTCCAGAAATGGAAACTTGATGTCGTCGGTTTTTGGAAATTTTGCGCCGACGACATTTAAACAAACTTCTTCTGAAAAAGCGTGTCAAATGATTCCGTTGAAAAAGTGCAATAATAAACTTTTAATAATTGAATGAATAGTTGTGTAAACGACTTCACTAAATTTAGAGGGAATCAAGAATAAAGGTAGGAGAATGAAAATGAGTAGACCGGAAAAACCCCACTTAAACCTAGTAATCATGGGACATGTAGACCATGGAAAATCAACAACAACTGGGCATCTGCTGTATTTGGCTGGAGTTGTTGATGACAGAACAGTGAAGGCTTATGAAGAAGAAGCCAGAAAACTCGGCAAGGAAACCTTCAAGTTCGCATGGATTCTCGACAACCTCAAAGAGGAACGCGAAAGAGGCTTAACAATCGACCTCAGATTCCTAAAATTCGAAACCAAAAAATACTATTTCACGGTTATTGACGCTCCGGGACACAGAGACTTCGTTAAAAACATGATTACAGGCGCAAGCCAAGCCGACGGCGCTATATTGTTTGTTTCGGCGAAAAGAGGCGAATTTGAGGCGGGTATAGGTCCGGGCGGACAGACACGGGAACACGCCTTTTTGGCTTTCACTTTGGGCGTTAACCAGTTGGTTGTGGCTGTTAACAAAATGGACGATCCAACGGTTAACTGGAGTCAAGAGCGGTATAACGAAATCAAAAATGAAGTTTCCAGAATGCTAAAAATGGTTGGTTATAAAGTTGAAAAAATCCCGTTTGTACCCACTTCAGGGTGGACAGGCGACAACCTCGTTAAACAAAGCGATAAAATGCCATGGTATAAAGGACCAACGCTGCTTGACGCTTTAGATGTTTTTGAGGTTCCACCAAAACCCTTAGACAAACCGTTGCGCATTCCAGTTCAAGACGTGTACAGCATAACAGGCGTTGGCACAGTCCCAGTTGGCAGAGTTGAAACTGGAGTTCTCAAAGAAGGCGACATGGTCGTTTTCATGCCAGCCAACAAGCAAGGCGAAGTGAAATCCATAGAGATGCACCACACAAGAATTCCAAGGGCTGAACCAGGCGACAACATAGGCTTCAACGTTAGAGGCATAGCGAAAACCGACCTGCGCCGCGGAGACGTCTGTGGACATGTTACTAACCCGCCAACAGTAGCCAAAGAATTCATTGGGCAAATAATCGTAATTTATCATCCAACAGCCATTGCAGCGGGCTACACGCCAGTACTGCACTACCACACTGGACAAGTTGCCTGTAGATTCACAGAATTGATAAGGAAAATTGACCCGCGTTCAGGACAAGTCGTAGAGGAAAAGCCAACTTTCCTCAAAACTGGAGACGCCGCCATGGTTAGGCTGGAGCCGCTACATCCAATAGCAATTGAAACTTACACTGACTTTCCAGAGCTTGGAAGGTTCGCAGTTAGAGACATGGGCACAACAATAGCTGCCGGCGTTGTGAAGGAAATCTCTAAAAAGGGACCATAACCTCTCCTCCTCCATTTTTATGTTAACATCAATTTTATATGGTTTTAAAACGATGCTAGTCAGGGTATATTACGTATGCGTGTGATGTGTTTGAAGGATAAAGTCACGCTCATCAAAGAGGATGGCGATATAATAGGTTTCAGAATAAATGATAGAGAATTCTATTCAGATGAAAATGGTTTAGTCGAAGTTCAAATTGATGACCTCAAGGGTTTTACCATCAGTTCAATTCCAAATGGCTTTTGGCTATATCCTCTTGAAGGAAATACGATTGCCTTTGAAGGGCGAATCTCAAGTGGTAAAAAATATGCGGGAATCGCCAGCATGAACATTCACATTTATCGAAAATATTGGGATCATAAGTTTGGTGCTCTTCAATATGTTAACGCAATGAAGAGAGCCATTGATATACGCAGAAAATCTAACAATGATGTAAAATTCATTGAAATTGAAGATGATGGCGCGCATATTTTCTTTCGCTACGACATCTTCCTATCCGAAGACATGCCAATTGACATGGCATTTCAAAGATTTCGGGAAATAGTTCATGAGATAGAAGGTCACACTGAAAGACTCTTAGAAGGGGAGGAACTTTCAAGCGAAATTTTAAATGATGAAACCAAATTCGCTCTTGAAGTGCTTTTGCCATTATTCAGGAATATGGGTTTTGTTGATGTTAAATATAACCATGGCAAACGTGAATTCGGGAAAGACATAACTTTCTCTGAAATAGATAGATTTGGCGTAAGAAGAAATTATGGGGTTCAAGTCAAAGCTGGAGATTTGTCAGGAGAAGCAGGGGCGGAAATAGACAAAATCATCGCACAGATTGAGGATGCATTTTCAATGCCCTATGTTGACATTACTAGCAGAGAGAAAAGATATATCTCTGACATAATTATCGCTATTTCTGGAAGATTTACTGAAAATGCAAAAGATAAGATAATAGAGAAGACAAATTGGAGGAATCTTTATTTTTTGGATATTGACAAGATTCAAGAACTACTGGCCCAATATATGAAGAAAATGGTGAAAACGAGCAAATAACCTTCCATCAGTTCTTACAAGCCTTCACATTTTGAAATTTGTTTTATACCAAGTTTTATCAGTAAGAACAAATAGTTTCTCATAGTTACAACAGCGTATAGAGTTGAGTTTATGTCTGAAGGAAGTGAAACTTTAATTCCATATTTGAAGGAAAGGCAGGGCGACGAACAGAAGCCAACAATTATTGTTGATAGTAGAGAGGCGAATGCTGCTTCTAAAGTTGTTAAGGGGCTTAGGGAGCGTGGCGTTAATGTTAAGGTTGAGGCTTTGGAGAAGGGCGATTATGTTTTGTCTGATGAATGCGCCGTGGAGCGTAAAACTGTTAAGGATTTTGTTTATACGCTTACACATCGTTACCTTTTTGAGCAACTGTTTAGGCTAAAAGAGGTTTATCCTAAATCCCTAATTCTTTTGGAGGGGTACATGCCAATAATCTATAAGTTTAGCCGTATCCAGCCTGTTTCTGTTTGGGGTGCAATGTTTAACTTAGCCAAAAACGGCATAGCCATAGTAAACACAACATCTTACAAGGAGACTGTTGACTTCCTCTATGTGGCGGCTCGTCAAGAGCAGATTGTGGAAAAACGTGTTCCAACGGTTCACCCAATTAAAAAATGCGAAACAACTGTTGAAGCGCAAATCTTTTTTATGGCGAGTTTGCCGAACATCGGCAGAGAAAAAGCTGTAGCCATTCTTAAGGCTTATCAGACGCCTTTGAACGCTTTGCTTAATGTGGATGAGTGGTCTAAAACTGTTTATGGGCTTGGACCGAAAATAACCAGTAAGGTTAAAGAAGTGTTGAGTACTCCTTTTAAGGCGTGAAAGCCTATGGATGTGGAAATTGCTCCGACAAGGAAAGTTAGCATTTTGGGTTTGGATAAGCGTTCAGTTGGCAACATCGTGTGGTGCGCCACAACTTACGGCGCAAATAGGCTTTATTGGATTGATGGCTATTTGTTATGCCTAGAAGTTTATGAAAAGTCTTTTGAGCATGAACTGAAAAAACGGGAGTTTCCCATAAGCCAAATCTGCTATGCAGAATTTCCAAAATACGAGAAAATTTACGAAGTTGAGAAAAGCCTTCAAATTCCAATAGTGAACGTTTCTGACATGCAAATATTCCAAAAAATTTTAAATGTAATATTAAACGAAAACAAAAATAGCGGCTCTTCACAACTCTAATGGAACCCCAAAGTTTTCTTTGAAAAATATTTCTTTAAACGCCTTTCTCGGTCTCGGAGGCGGTTTTTCGTCTGTAACGCCTATGGGCAAAAGCGCAATAACCGCCAAACCTTCAGGAACCTTCAAAATTTTTTTAACTTCTTCTTCGTTGAAGGCGCCAATCCAGCATGTTCCATATCCAAGGGCGGTTGCTGCCAAAACCATATGCTCAACCGCTATCATCACATCTTGCCTATACCATTTTTCATTAACTTCCGGATTTCCCAAAGCAACCACTATCGTGTCTGCATCAGCAATAAACTTTTGATTGTTTGCAGCCACGCTTAACGCTTTTTTGGTTTCGGAGTTTCTGACAACTATGAAATGCCATGGTTGGCGGTTTCCAGCCGAAGGCGCAAGGCGTCCAGCCTCCAAAATCTTTTTCAAATCTTCTGTTGGTACGGGCTTAGGCTTAAACTTTCGAATGCTCCTCCTTTTCTCGACAACTTCGAAAAAATCCATATTAGCCTCACATCCTTAAACTGCAAATAGCAGTTTAGAGTTAAAATAATTTCGCTGTTTGGAAATGCAAATATGAGTGTTTTAAAAAGGTATTTGTGTCTCGTTGGAAAGTGCATCTTATGAGGAAGACAATATTTAAGAAGCTTGAGGCGCAAGGGCTAATTGCCAACTACAACTTTTACAGAAAGAATTTGCCACGCAAACTTCCAGAAAGGGTTTATGTTTGGGACGAAACCCTAAGAGAGGGCATCCAAACTCCAACCGTCTTTTTGACTTATCTTGAGAAGGTTAAACTGGTTAAAATGATGGATGAAACTGGCATTTTCGCTGTAAATGTTGGGTTTCCAGCTTTGTCCGCAGAGGAAAAGAACGATGTTAAAAGGATTGCGAACGAGGATTTTCAGCAGACGCATCTTGTGGCTTCAGCTCGCATAATAAAAAGTGATATAGACGACTGCCTAGATTGTGGTTTAAGGGAAATTGAAATTTCCACACCTTTTAACGGATTGAACTTGCAGTACCGCCTCAAAATGACTAAAAAGCAGGTTTTGGAAAAAACTGTTGAGGCTGTTGAATACGCAAAAAAGCAGGGCGTAACAGTAAACTTTGTTTTGGAAGATGCCTCCAGAACGCCTCTTGAGGAGATTTTGCAAATTTTTGAAGTTGCCGTGAAGGCTGGAGCTGAAAGGTTGGCAATAGCCGACACTGTTGGATTTTTAAAGCCGTTGTCAATGCATTATTTGGTTTCACATGTTAGGGACGAACTTGCAAAAAGGTTTGGTAAGGCTGTTCCGTTGGCTGTGCATTGCCATAACGATTTTGGTTTGGCAACGGCGAACACGCTTGCGGCTGTAGAAGAAGGCGTGGCGCACGTGCACACATGCGTTGCTGGTTTCGGCGAAAGAGCAGGCGTAGCGCCTCTAGAGGAGGTTGCCGTAGCTCTAGAGCTTCTTTACGGCGTGGACACCGGCGTAGACCTAAAAAAGCTTTACAGACTTGCGCAGTTGGTTGAAAAAAGTTTTGCCTTGCCAATACAGTATCACAAGCCAATAATAGGCGAAAACGCCTTCGCCTACGAAGTTGACGAACACGTGCATGGCATGTTAGCGCATCCGCTTACGTACCAGCCTTTTCCGCCAGAAATCGTTGAAAGACAAACAACTTTTTACATCGGCAAGCAAAGCGGAAAACACATGGTTGAAAACCTCTTAAAAACCGCTGGGATTGAAGCTACGCCATGGCAGATAGATGAAATAGTCAAACGGATAAGAAACGTGCAGGAAAATTTGGACAAAGGCGGAACACAAATGACGTTTTACCAAATAAAAAAGTTGATGAAGGATTTGCGGAAGGGATTAACTGAAGAGGAATTATGGGAAATCGTCTGGCAAGTTACCAAAAAGAAACCCAAACTTCCCACAAAAACCGCTTCCACAGTTTAAATTTTTTACCTACAAGCCTAATTGTTTTTGGATTATTGCGATTTCTTTTTCTGTTGGCTTTCTTGGATAGTTGTAGATTGGACCGCTTGGTTTCTCGTTGTAGTAGGGACGGTTGCAGTTTGGGCATCCAGAAGTGAGGAAAGGCTCTCCTGTTCGGATAATCTGTAGCAAAGTCTGCTTTTCCACGCCGAAATCGGCTATGCGTTCCTCTTCATCGAAGCGCATATCTCCGCACCTAACGATTTTGTTTACTATTAAGTATCTGGCTATTTGGATTCGCCTATACTGTTGGATTGATGGTTGAAGTCTTTTTTCAAGGGCTGTTCCAGCTATTGGCGTAAAAGCGAAAAGCGCTGGCAGAACCCCCATATCCACGCATTGCTGGATGATTTCAACCATTTCCCTTTCTGTTTCGCCCAACCCAACAATAAGATGCGTAGTAACCCTTCCCACTCCAAAAATGCCTATAGCCTCCATTAAAAGTTTAAACTGGCTTTCCCACTTATATGGACCGCCGACGGCTTCGCCCTTAACCAAGTTAAAAAGCCTTTCAGTAGCGGCATCCAATGGAATGCCTATCCTTTCAACCCCAGCCTTAATTAGCAATCCTACATTTTCGCTTTTTAGGGGTTGGCATGAAACCGAAATTGGAACATCAACTTTTTCATGTATCGCCTTTGCAATGGCGAGTAAATGCCAAAAAACTTCTGGATAGTTTAAGGCTTGAAGGCAAACACGCCTTATCAAGTCCTTTTCAACCGCCCTGCATAATCCATCCACAACAGACTGCACTTGAAAAATTGGCCATGAAACCCTAGAAAGCATGTCTGTTCTGCCGTGGCTTTTTCTGGCTTGTGGACAAAAACCGCAGTTTGCAAGGCATTTGCCCTCCCTATAAGTCATTAGGTAGGCTGTTGTCGGCGAAGCGTCAAGCCTACCGCTTAAAAGCTTCAGAACAATAGCTGTGCCTAAAGAAACACGAATTTTCTCCGGCGTTTCCTCAGCATCAGCCAATTACAACCGCTTCCGCAAGTAACAGTTCACTAAAGATTTGGGATTCATAAATAATTTATCCAAAATAGGCTGGAACATTACCGTTGGGTGCGCAGATGCGAAAGTCAAAGCTTGAATGTTACGAGGACATTTTAGGCGCATTGGTTAAAAAACCATTAACCATTAGCCATATAGCCTACGAAACAAATATGCACTGCGAAATCCTAAAACAGCGATTAAACTTCCTAATCAAAAATGGACTTGTCGAAGAACGAAATTTTGGCAGAAAAACGCTTTACGCCATAACAGAAAAGGGCATAGCCGTGTTCAAAACACTGAACTTCCAAAAATACCTACAAAAAGTGATGGATACAATCAGAATTCTAGACGAGGCGACACATATAATTCCGACAATCTCAGAGGAGCAGCAAAAGGGAAAAATATTAAAAGAATAGTTGATTTTTGAAAAAAGAGGCTTAATGACAAAACTTTCACCCGAAAACATTTGGCAAATGAGTGAAGGCGAACTTGCAAGTTTATTGGATGAGGGTTTACTTTCCTCCAAAGTGAGGCTCATTCGTTTTTATGCTCCAAGTTTTATGCATTACAAAACAAGCCATTTTTGTTCTTCGCCCACGGATTTTCCAACAATATCGGTAACTGGAAAAGCTTGTGCATTAAAATGCAAGCACTGCGGAGGAAAAGTTTTAGAAACAATGTACCCAGCCGCAACGCCTGAAAAACTGTTTAGGCTTTGTTCGAGGCTTAAGGCGGATGGAGCTTTGGGCTGTTTAATAAGTGGTGGATGCCAGCCAAATGGCGCAGTTCCGCTTGAACGGTTTGTTGAAGCCATTGAAAGGGTTAAGCGGGAATTAAGCTTAACGGTTTTCGTTCACACTGGCATAATTGACTTTTTTATGGCTGAAAAGCTTAAAAACGCTGGGGTTGACGCTGCGTTAATTGATATTATTGGCGCTGATGAAACAATAAATGAAATTTACGGTTTAAATTTAACAGTTTCGGATTA
>JAWCNZ010000026.1:0-11752 GCA_038848005.1 Bathyarchaeia archaeon
CGCTTTACGAGCCCTTCGGCATAACCGCGCTTGAAGCGATGGCGGCGCAAACGCCAGTAGTAGCCTCAGACACGGGCGGACTAGCCGAAATCATCGAACACGACAAAACAGGAGTAAAAGTTTTCCCGAACAATTCTGACTCGCTGGCTTGGGGGATAACCCGCGTACTGCTTGACCCGAACTATGCTAAGTGGCTTAGGGCGAATGCCTATGACAAGGTTTTGAAGGAGTATACTTGGGGCAGAATAGCTGAGAAAACTAAGATTTTGTATCAGTGGGTTTATGATGAATATCAAAGCGGCTCTTGGAAATCCACATAACAATTTACAGCATTCTACTTTTATTGTAGAAAAATGAGAGGTTTTGGGGGTTTGGATGATTTATTGTTTTTGCTTCTTATATTTGAAACGTTTGATGTAGATTGTTGTGGCTGTTAGGGCGATTACTGTTATTGAGGCAAAAACAATGTAGGGAGCTAATAGCCCAATCTTGTCAACTGGAATAACATAACCACCAACACCTGGGGTTGACGTAGGCGTGGGCGTGGGTGCTAAGGTGAAGTATGCTTTTAAGTTGTGGTTTGTGTTCATTGTAACGTTTACTGGGTTGGCTGATCCTATGTTAGTGTTATCAAGTTCCCAATGGTCAAAAACGTATCCATTGTTTGGTGTGGCTTGAACTGGGACCTTTTGTCCTTCGGAGTATGTGTATGTTTCTGGCTGTGGGTTGATTGTTCCGCCAGCAGTAGTTGTTATCGTTAATGCACATGTGGGTGGAGGTGCGCTTCCATAGGGATACGCTAATGGATAGCGATCTCTATTATCTGCATCGATAATATATGGCGCATCGCATATCCCATCACTTCCATGCTGATCTTGGTTCGGGCTTTTATATATCAATATCAGTGTTTTTGCCCCACCAGCTCCACCAGTTTCCGCCAAAAGGATATCCATTATCCCAAACGTTTGCATACCCTGGTGTATATACATATGTTTGATAGCTGTTGTCTATGAAGTTGTTATGATAAATAACGTTGTCTGAGGATTCAAATAGACGAATTCCATATAGGCCGTTTACTCTTATGTTGTTTTCAATTATGCTGTTGTAAGAGCAACTTAAAAGATTGATGCCAGAATAATCATTTGCTGTTATGTTGTTTTCAGCTATGCTGCAATAGTTTGAAAACTGTATAAGTGTAATACCATTCCAGTTGTTTTTTATGTTGTTTCTAACTATACGGATGTCAATAGAATAGTATACATCAATACCTAAGTCAAAATTTTCGATGATTACATTTTTGATTGTCACATTGATTCTGGGTTTTGCCGCCATATAGTCTCCATACACTCTTATTCCTGTCCCGCTTCCGTTTCCTTGAATCATGTAGCCGGCCCCATCAAGTATGATATCATCCTTTTCTACAACAATCGAATCATAAATATTGTCCGTAAAGGTATATATGTCTCCGCTTCTTTGTATTGGTGCTGTCGGTGGTTCTATTGAACCATCAGCCCTAATATATATAGTTCCACTCGCTCTAACCGGTTCTATTTTAACTGTAGATATTAAAACTCCGATTAGTAGTATTGTTATTGTTAGGCTGTAGGCTGTTTTGCGCCTAAACCCTCCAAACACCATTTCTCTCCATTCTTCTCCTTATTTTTCAAGAAGAAGCCTCACAATCCTATACAACATCTTCATTTGAGGCTTCCATCCGCCCGAAAGGCAGAACAAAAACCCCATCAAACATCGTATAGGAAGTTAGCCTCTCCTTTCAACAAAACTTGCCTATATAAACCCTATTTAATTTTTATGGTAAAATGTTTCATACCTTAAAGAATAGGCGTGTTTCTCCCATTGTTTTTATGTCTAAAGCCTTAACCTTTACAACCATTGGAAAATCTTTAACGGCTTTTCCAAGCACTAGGCAATGGTGCGGAGGCAAATCCTTGGCTATGGACTTCACTGTTTCAGCGTCAACACGCGCCGCTCGTGAAACAACTTCCAAATCATGCTCATTCGTAAAATTAAAAAGAAAAATGTTATCCGCTTGCCGATAAATATTCTCGCGAATAGTGTCAGGCTGATTCGTAATGAAAGTTGTGAAAATGCCAAAATGACGCATCCGTGTGACAATGTCGTCCCAGTAGGTTTCACGCAAATACAGATGCGCTTCTTCAGCAAACAAGAAAACAGCCTTAAGCTTCCAACTTGTCAAAAGTTCAACAAGTTTTCCAAGCAAATACTCCACAACAATCTGCCTATCAATCATGGAAGTGTTCCGTAAATTTATTATTATTGCTCCGCCATGTTCCTTCGCCTTGAAGAGGCATTCTTCCAAAAGTGTGGCTTCCGCCACGTTGTCCGTGAAAAACCCAGAATTAACCAAAGCATAATAACGGGAAAACAGCGCGTCGCGTACATGTTGGTTGCAATGCCAATTGCGTATGGCTTCGCCCAGCTCGTGCAAACTAAGCATGTCGCGTTCTTTCAGCGACTGCCAAATGCGCCTAAACTCGCGGGCTGACGTGCCCGGCAAATGAAGTGCATGAATGAGAATATCCAATAAAACGTGGAGGTTTAACTGTTTTAAGGCTACCTTAAAATTTTGTGCTGGCGTCAAAACATGAATTTTGTCGTAGATGGCGTTTCTTTTGCCGTCGGACGTCATTCCCAAACTTACGTATTCGCCGTTTAAGTCGAAAACTACGACAGTGGCGCCGTAGCCAACCAAACTTGAAATTAAAAGCTTAGACATGTGCGACTTGCCAGTTTCCTTCTTTCCAGTGATGATGTTTAGTCTGCCATCCAAAGCTGAAGCGTCAATAGCCAAGGCTGAAGCGTCTTTTGTATAGCCCAAA
This sequence comes from Bathyarchaeia archaeon, assembly GCA_038848005.1. Taxonomy (GTDB): domain Archaea; phylum Thermoproteota; class Bathyarchaeia; order Bathyarchaeales; family Bathycorpusculaceae; genus JAWCNN01. The sequence continues at coordinate 2,862 of JAWCNZ010000026.1, forward strand.
AGTATTGGGAGGTTTCCCTCAATTTTGGCTAGTTTCAGTAACATTGGAATTGGAAGTTTCCTTATCGTGGACTGTGAACGTGAGGGAAGCCATGAACTGCTTGGGCTTAAAATTTCGTTTTCCACTGTAGCCCGTATCTTGCAGATAAGCAAACAAGCGTCTTGAATGTAGGTTATGTGTGGCGCAATTTCCAGCGGGTCGAAGTCTTCGCCTTGGATTTGCTCGCCACCATCTGGCAAACTGCGAAGCAACTCCTCAAGGATTCCAGGCACGTTTGCAAATTGCACGTCGATTATTTGGGCTATTAGGGCTTTTCCAGCTTCGCCGTCCTCAACTAGCAAGTAATCGCCTTTCTCCAAATTTTCGTTTGGAAAACTTAGTATTTGTAGGATGTTGCCTTCTTTTTTGTAGAGTTTCATGTGTTTTCGCCTTCGCCTTTTCCATAAACCCCGAAAAGAAGCTTATGCATGTCTGGTCTGCTGACGATTTTTATTCCGCATTTGCGTGTTACGAAACGTTGCATGGCTATAACTTCATTAGCCGTGAAAGTGCATAGTATATGCGCTAGCCGTAGGGTTTCAGGATAGCTTTGGCTGAACAAGTCGTTTCCCAAAAGTTTTTCAACAGCCACAATCTGCTCTACAAAGGGGATTTCTTTGTCGATGTCCAATCTGAAGGCGCAGTTTCCCCTTGAAAGCTTAGCCACATAAACACTGCCAAACAAAACCGTTGGCGGTTTCGGCTTGAAACCGACGGTTTCAAGCATGTAAGGCGGCTTATACATGGGCAAAACCTCTGTTATGAGATGCCCATTAACCCTTAAGCATGTCATTTTTGAAAAGGCTAAAACTGTGTTTCCCATTTTTCTGGCGGTTTCCAAAATTTCTTTTATGGCTTGCGCCGGCGTGTCCGGGGTTCCCCCAGTCAATGAACCGTCTATTAAAATTAAACTGTCAGTCATTGTTTTTGAGAGCATTTTTTGAAGCCATCTTTCAAGGATATTCGCCATTCTGGTCGGCATCTGCTGAATGTTCGGCGCGGTTTGCGGGTTATGTGCCGCGTCAAAATAAGTGTTTTGCAGCGCCGTGTACACTTCTTTTTTGTTTTCTTCTGTTATGTGGAATATGAATGGTCCAAAGCGAACGTACCGGTAACAGCTGTTTTGTTTCCAAACGTTGGCGCCTCTTATGGCTATTAAAATGCCAAGGCTTGTTTCGCCTATTTTTATGCTTGAAGTGTCAACTGCGGCGACGATTGTTGGTTCGTTTTTGGGTTTTAGGGGTATGGGTTGAAGTTTCGGTTGGATGGCGAATGCGTTTTCTTGTTGGTTTAATTGGAGATTCTTGTTTAGTGTTTGGATGCTTAGTTGTATTAAGCGTTTTGGTAGTGTTGCGTCGGCTGTGGTTTGTGGAAAATTATATTTTTGTGTTGTTGTTATAGTGTATTGTTCAATCAACAAGATTCACCAATAGCCAATTAAGTGCGAGGTGGACATATATAAATGTTGTGCATGAGCAAGATGTACAATTCAATAAACAACAAGGTGAAAAATTGACAGAAAACCAGCCAAAACCACCAATAAAAGTGAAAATGAAAATAGGAGAAATGGAATTCGAAATAGAATGTCAAGAAAACCAACTGCAAACGGCTGTTGACCGCATACTCTCAACAGTAACAGCCAAACTAAAAGAAATAGCGCCAATAAGCGAAAGAGCGGCGGCGCTGCCACCGCGAGCTGAAACATGCAAAGGCGTAATCCAAAAACTATGGGAAGAAGGTTGGTTTTCAACAGCAAAAAGCCTAAGCGAAGTCCACAGTGAAATGGCAAGGAGAGGCTTTCACTACGACCGCACGGCAGTAGCCCATGCTCTAATAGACCTAGTAAAAGACGGAATCCTAACACGCGAAGGAAAACCACGCAGATACCAGTATGCTCAAAAAAGACCGCCACCTTGAGGAGAAGCTGCGATTGTGCATGTAGAACCTTAGTTAAAGTGTGTTTTGCGTTTTGCACGTTTAATGTAGGCTAATGTTATAATTGTTGTGCATGAAACTATGGTTGCGGCGATGTATGGCGCTAACAAGCCAAGTTTGTCTGTTGGGAAGATTATGCCTCCAACCTGTTCACTGATGATTTCGTATGTAACGTAAAGTTTTGGTGGAATATGCTCTGCTGAACAGAAAACGACGTATTCATCTTGTTCTGGCGGTGTTCCAGCTATTTCACGTGAACTTCTTAGGCAAAATCTTGTCCAGTCCACCTTGTTTATCCAGCTTACGCCTTCTGCATTTAACGTGATGTTCCAATACTCGTTAATGGTGAACCCGTCTTGAATGCTTCTGCTTCCACAATTGCCTGCATATTGGTTGTGGTTATAATCCTCAGGCTTTAATGGTATGTGTGGATATTCTGGCTGCCAATTTACCGTAACTGCGCTTTTTTGGATTGTAATGTTAAAGTTAACTTGGCTTGGGCTGCTTGCAACGCAGAGGCTTAATGTTGCGGCTGTAATATTTGCCGTGTCTGGAATGGTTATCGTGTCGAAAATAGTGAAACCACGGTAGACAATGTAGTTGTTTCCGCTTTTATGCTGTCCAATCACGATGGTTTCGATTTGGTCAACAACTGCATCACCGCTTGTTGAACTCCACACATCTGTGTAGTTTGAACCTGCCCGTACAATGAAACCGTCAAATATCGAACCTTCAAAAACTTCGGTTACAACGGTTTTGCCTTCGGCTTTGTAAATGCCTAAAGAAAAAGTTAACATCAAACAAAACAGTAAAGCAGCTATTTTTTTCCATTTTTTCATTAAATTCACAATTAAATGATTTATCAAATCAAACAATAAAACTTTTCTGATGTTATGTTGCTAATAAATAATTTTAAAGGTTGCTTGTTTTCGCTTTGATTTTTGGGATGATTTCCTTTTGCATTTGCGTTACGCCGAAGCTTGTGATTCGGTATTTGTCATCGGCGGTTTTTGCAGTTAAGCCGTTTTTGATGAGTTCGCTGAGTCTTGTGCTTGTAATTTTGGCTGTTTTTCCAAGTTTGGCTTGTAATTCGTCTCTTGAAACTGCGTCGCTTTCAACAAAACCCAAGCGAAAACCGATGTGGTACGCCAAAAGCCACAAAAGCAAAGTTTCATTGTCCGTAAGCCTATTTTTCGGAGTTAGCAAACACGCGCCTTCTTTCTGTGAAAAGCCGATTAAACCTTCACAGTCTTTAACAAGTCCTTCCAAGTCTATTCTAAGCGTGAGTTTTCTTGCGGTTTCAAAGGTGGGTATAAACTCGCTGAAAAACCTGTTTATGCAAAGCCAAACATCTTCTAAACTGCCACTAAAAGTTTTTTCAACATCTCCATATTTCACATGAACTGTTATGCTCAACTCATTTTCCCTCTAAGCCTCGCTAAAACTTCATCTTCAATCCACCTTTCGCCTTGCACAGTTAACTTGAATTCCGGCTTTGCCAAGTCCGGCTTGAAAACGTAGCCGCGTTTTGTCATTTCGTTTAGGCGGGCGGGCACCATACATTTTATTCCGCTTGATTCCAAAAGCTTCTGAACCTGCGCAGCCGTGTTTTTCCGTTCTTCAGAAGCGTACAAAACCAAGCCTACAGCCTCATAATGCGTAAGTTTTTCACGTGTAATTATGACTGGTCCTTCATTGGTGAATTCCACTATGCCTTTCAACTGGGCTGTTGAGGGAACAATCCTGCTTGAAACGTAACCGCCAACTTTTTCTATAAAATTTTCTGGAAAAGTTTCTAACATGCCTAAAATTTCTTGTGGAGTGTCTCCTTCAACGGTTATGTCGCCGAAAGGCGTTTTCACTCGAACTTTAACTCTCTTCATTTTGGCATCTCCTTGGCTAATGCTTCCTTTTCCGCTAAAATATAAACGTAACCCGCATCGGTTTTCCAGCGCCGTACAACGCCTTTTTTGACGAGTCCCATGAGAACACCTGCCAAAACGCGTCCAGAAAAGTTCATTCCATTAACCTTTAAGGCTTCTTTTAGCTCGGTTATGGTTCTTGGGCGCCATTTTCCCCAGTCGCTTTCCAAAACCCTTAAAACAGCTTCGTCGCATTTCTCTGTATGCAAAATTTTTGGGTATTTCTCTATGAAGGCTCTTTCTTTTTCAGCTTCGCTTTTCACTGTAAGCGTTGCCACAGTTTTAGGCTTTAACCCTTCAAAGGCTTTGTAAACGTCAGCGGCTAAACTTGGCAGTTGCTCAATTGTTTTTAAAACTTCTTCACGCGTTCCGCTAATTTCAACTTCGTATTCGCCTGTTCTTAAACGGAAAACGAAATTCCCCAACCGTTCAGCAGCCATCCTTTCCCCTCTTCGCCTACAATGATATGCTTTAACGCCTTTTAGAATTTACGTTTTATGACGTTGTCCCTTATAATTCTATTTCAGCCAGAAATTATCGGTTTAAACTGTTCGTTTTTGTTTTAGCTTTTCTTTTAATAGTTTGCTGACCATTTCTGCGTTTGCTTTGCCTCGCACTTCCTTCATGACTAAACCCATAAGAACACCAAAAGCGTCTGCTCCACGTTTTTCAACTAGCTCCTTGTTGGCTTCGATGATGTTGTCAACTATTTTTTCTGTTTCCTCTTTTGAAATTGTCTTCAAGCCGAGACTGTTAACTGCTTCTTGCACGCTTTTTCCTTCATTTTTCGAAAGCCAAACAACAACGTCAACTAAAGCTTCTTTAGTTAATTCACCTTTGCCCAAACTTTTGAAAATTTCTTTTATGTGATTTTCAGAAATTTTTTCAGTTTGAACGCCTTCACGCTTTAACGCTTTTAAAGTTTCAGTTAAGAAAACCGCCACGGTGGTCGGCGAAACCCCGCTTTCTTTGGCTATAACCTCGAACAGTTGGTCACGCTCTGAATCTAAAAGTTGCCTAGCCAATTTCTGGTTCAATCCATAAGTTTCCATTAAACGTTTAAGTTTTTGTTCTGGAAGTTCCGGTAAACGTAAACTTATTTTTTTGATGTATTCTTCTGTTAACTGTACTGGTGGAATATCCGTTTCCGGATACATTCTCGCAGCGCCGGGCCTCGGCCTCATGTAACGTGTTGTTCCATCGGGGTTTGCGGCTCTTGTTTCTTCTGGAACGCCTTTTAAGGCTTCACGCGCCCTTTCCACGACGGCTTTTAGGGCGTCTACAGCGTTTTCCAGTTTGTCAGCTACAAACACCACGGCGTCTTGTTCTTCAGCTTTTGCCTTTTTCCTTAACTCTTCAATTTCTTGTGTTGTTATTCCGTAAGCTGGCAGTTCATCCGTGTGGAATATTCCGCCAACTCTTCCCCAAAACCTTGCGCGGTCAGCCATTTCCGTTCCGAGGCGAACGTTGGGGATAAGTTCCCGCTTTAAGAAGCCGCTGAACTTTGGCAATTTAACAGCTAAGACGCGTCCGTTTTCTTCTATGGCTTTGTGTATCACGCGGCAGTTTGTCTGCCTAAAAACGTCTGTTACATCATGAAATTCCTCTTTTAACTCTTCTTCTTTTACGCCTTTTCCACGCAGTTCTTCGCTTATTTTTATTAGGTTTAGTTGGCGTTGAACTTCGTATTCCACTACAAGCGGGAGAATTTCAAGCTCTTGTACGCCTTTAATTTCTGTTAATGCGCCGTTTGTGATTGAAATGTTTAGGTCTTGGCGGATTGTTCCCAAACCCCGCTTAACTTTTCCTGTAGCCCTCAAAATTCTGCCGATGGCCAAGGCAACTTCCCCCGCCTCTTTCGGCGAGTTTATAACCGGCGCTGTTGCAACTTCAATTAGCGGTATGCCCAGCCGGTCTATGCGGTAACGTATTATGTTGCCTGTTTCTTCGCCTGTTTTCCGTGCAGCGTCTTCTTCTAGGCTTACGTGCTGTATTGGAATGGTTTTTTCTCCAACTTTTATTTCGCCGTTTAGGGCTATGGCACATGTCCGCTGGAAACCCGTTGTGTTTGAACCGTCTATGACGGTTTTGCGCATAACGTGTATTTCCTCTATTGGCGTGGCTTTCATCATTAAAGCCGCTGTCAAAACTATTTCAACAGCCTCCATGTTTAACGGATGCGGAGGCTCCTCGTCCATTTCGACGAGGCAGGACGTTGCCCTGTTCGCTTCATAAAGGATTTTTACGCCTTTCTGAAATTCGAAGTAGGCTGCCGGGTCCACCTGTCCAAGTTCGCTTTGTGTTGGGCGTAAACGGCGCAGAAACGTGATTTCTGGGGTTTCCTTAAAAAGTTCTGGTTTGCATTTACAGAAAAGCTTTGCTGAAGTGTCAAGTTGCTGGTGGATTTCTAAGCCAACTTTTAAACCAAGTTTTTCGTAGTCTATCTCCATCAGGGGTTCACTTCCACTTCTTCTGCTATGGTGCGTAGAGAAACTTCATTTGCAATGTTTGTTTTTAGGAGTTTTTTTGCTTCTTCTACGTTGTTGGTTTGTCCGAAAATCCACATGAGCTTTACAAGGGCTGTTTCCGCCAGCATATCCTCAAGTGGAATTACGCCTAAAGCCTGCAGGTCACGTCCACAATCGTAAACGTTCATGTTTACGCGTCCCCAAACGCACTGGGAAGCCATTGCAACTACAACGCCTTTTTCCACAGCCCTTTTTATGGCGTTAAAACAATGTCTGCCAACATGTCCTAAACCTGTTCCCTCCAAAACTACTCCTTTATAGCCGTTATCCACGTGCCAGTCAATAACTGCCGAGTTCATGCTTGGATAAAACTTTATTAGCGCTACTTTTTCCTCAAACTTCGGCTTTAACTCCAATTTTCTTTTGTTGTCTCGTTTTCTGTAATCTTCAGTTAACATGATCACTTTTTGGTTTTCTATTTTTGCGATTGGCGTGGCGTTTACGGATTTAAAGGCGTCTCTGCGGCTTGTGTGGCATTTCCGCACTTTTGTTCCCCTGTGAATGGCTATGGCTGTGTCCGAAGGCGTTTCATGCATTGCTACGGCGACTTCGGCAAACGGCGCATAAGCCGCGGCTGCCACGGCTCCGGTAAGGTTTGTGGCTGCGTCTGAGCTTGGGCGGTCTGCGGAGCGCTGCGCACCTACGAGGATTACGGGAACTGGCAAGTTTTGAAGTGCAAAGCTTAGGGCTGCAGCCGTATACCCCATGGTGTCTGTGCCGTGTGCTATGACTATGCCGTTGACGCCTTCGCTTATGTGTTTAGCAACGGTTTCAGCCATAACCGTCCAATGTTTAGGCGTTAAATCCTCGCTGAAAATGCTGAACAAGATTTGGGCGTCTATGCGGGCAATATCCGCCAACTCTGGAACTACACTGTACAAGTCGTTTGCCGTTAAAGCTGGGCGTACAGCGCCGGTGCGATAATCCACTCGGCTGGCGATTGTTCCGCCAGTGCTTATTATAGTGACTTTTGGCAGTTCGGGCTTTTGTTCTGGAGGCGGAGGCGGGGCAAAAGCCGGTTTTGCACCTACGCCTATCTTTTCCACTTTGGTGGTGGATGTTATGCTTATGCCAACGTTGTAGCCACTTTTCAATTTTATGACGATATGCCGTTCATCGCCGTATTCAGAACTGGGAATAAGAATACCCTCATAAACAACGCCGTCTTTTGTTATGCGCAATACATCGCCAACTTCCGCACCAGCCCGTTTGATGGTTTCTAATGCTTCACCCTTATAACCTAAATGTCGCTCTTTTTCATTCATGCCTAATTCTCCAACATAACTGAAAAAGACGATTATAATGTTTAACCTTTATTATGCATTGTTAGTTAGCTTAACGTTTTTGACATGTATACTCCGTCGTATCCGTAACCGAACCGCATGTAATACCGCTTTGTTCCCAAAGCGCTTATAACCAGAATTTTCTTTAAGCCATACTCTTGGCTTGTTATGTGTTCCGCTTCTGCCAATAGTATTGCGCCGTAGCCTTTGTGTTGCCATGCTTTGGCTATGCGTTTTCCAACTGGAACAAGCGGTCCATAAACGTGCAATTCACGTATTATGCTGCATGGTTCCGCTTTTATTTCTGGTCTGTGCGCTTTTGCGGATGGAATTCGCAAACGCAAATACCCAATTAAAATGTCGTTTTCCACGTCTTCGGCTGAAATAAAAATTTCTTCGCCTTCCGAAGCCTCATATTTTGTGGTTAAAATTTCCACTTTTTCTGGGTTTGGCGTTACGCCGTCCGCCAAAAGCCTATGTCCAACTTCCCTACAACGTATGCACCGGCATCGTATGCCTTGCTCACGCAGTTTCTGTTGGACTAGCTGGCGCAAATTGCTCCTATTAACGCCGGCAACAATCAATTGGGCTGGGATGTCTCTTTGAACACGCATTATACGAACCCAAGGCGGAACAATCCTTTTAACCTCCACGATTAAGCGGGCAGCCTCCTCATTCGTGTAAGGCTTGTATTCGCCATTCAAAAACCATTCATAAGCTTTGGTGCCCTTCAAAACTAGGCATGGATAAATCTTTATCATGTCAGGCTTAAAACTTGAATTCGAAAAAATCTCCTTAAAAGCCCATAAATCTTTATGCGGGTTTGAGCCGGGCAGTCCAAGCATCATGTGATAAACAATTTTTAGTCCAGAGTCCTTTGCTATGCGTGTAGCTTCTACAACATCCGCTACGGTGTGTTTTCTGCCTACAAGCCGATAAATTTCGTCGTCTGGATTTTGAACGCCCAATTCTATGCGTGTCACGCCCATGCTTAGCACGGCGTTTACATGCGCCTCTTTAGCCCAGTCTGGACGGGTTTCCACGGTTATGCCAACATTGCGAATTCTGCTTGTTTCCGCTTTACGCTTAGCCTCTTCAAGACTGGCAGATTCCCCGCCTATAACCGCGTCTAAACAACGCTTAACAAACCATGTTTGATAATCCAAAGGCGTGGCTGGAAAAGT
>JAWCNZ010000027.1:0-10669 GCA_038848005.1 Bathyarchaeia archaeon
CTGGAGGAGCGGGGTTTATAGGAAGCCATCTGGTTGATAGATTATGCGAAAGCGGGAACAGCGTCATTGTGGTTGATAACCTTAGCTCTGGAAAACTTGAAAACCTAAAGCGTTGGCTAAAAAATCAAAACTTCAATTTTATACGAGAAGACCTCTTAAAACCGAAAGGCATATTTAATTTCTTGCCGGAATGCGAAACAGTTTTTCATTTGGCAGCTAATCCAGAAGTTAGGGTTGGGGTAGTAGACCCAAAAGTTCATTATGAGCAGAATATAGTTGCAACCTTCAACCTTTTAGAGGCGGTTCGCAGAGCGGGACATATTAAAAATTTTGTTTTCACTTCTTCTTCAACCGTTTATGGAGAAGCAGAAAAAATTCCCACATCAGAAGGATATGCACCGCTTAAACCCATTTCCATTTACGGCGCTGCTAAACTGGCTTCGGAAGCCCTAATAACATGTTACGCTTACACTTATGGCTTTAACGCCGTAATTTACAGATTAGCCAACATTGTAGGGTCTAGAACACAGCATGGTGTCATATACGATTTCATAAAAAAACTAACGAAAAATCCGAAAAAACTGGAAATTCTTGGAGATGGGACTCAAAGAAAATCTTACTTGTATATTGATGACTGCATAGACGCCATGCTTATGGGCATTAGCCACTTCCAAAACAAAGTGGAAATATACAATGTGGGTTCGGAAGACCAAGCGAATGTCAAAGAAATAGCGGACATTGTCTGTCAAGAAATGGGTTTAAGCAATGTTGAGTATGTTTATACTGGTGGTGTTGACGGCGGAAGAGGTTGGAAGGGAGATGTGAAAGTGATGTTGTTAAGCATTGAAAAAATTAAGGGTTTGGGATGGAAGCCAAAACTGAACAGCCATCAAGCAGTAAGAAAAACTGTGAAGGCAATTTTAGAGAACATAAAATAGCTGGTTTATCAGCTTTTAAGTTGGGGTAATGTGCGTTGGACTACTTTAACTAGTGGTGTGGCTACGGTTAATCCTATCGTCATCTGCCCAATGTTTATTGGGATTTCAGCAATTGCCAAAACTCCAAGAACGAATTGTTCATAGAGAAAATAGCCGAAAACCATCAACAACCCTCCGAAAATTATTGAGATAACAGTCCATCCGTACTCTGGCTCGGAAATAAAAGCGATGCACGCAATTAATATTGCAGTTAAAGCACCAAGTCCCAGCCAAAATTCCATTGGGATAAAAATTATTGCTGCCAAATTTTCTGGTGGCGGGAAACCCGAATAAAATTCCACTATGCCGCTGTAGTATAGGAAACCCAGAAGGCTTATTAAAATTCCAACAAGCACGCCCACTTCAAAAGTGAAAATTTTCCATTCACGTTTGGTGTGGGATTTGGATAGGCTGTTTGTTTTACGGCTTAAGAAACCCACCAACCCGCCTTCTAATGCTTTAATAACTAGGGTTGCTGGCGCATAATAGTAATAGCCAAGAAGCACGTCTGCAAACATAGAGCCAACGCCACCAGCAAAAGCGCCTACAAATGGACCGAAAAGCAAAGCCGCAGTGTACACCATGGTTTCACCAACATTAAAGAAACCCTTCGTACTTGGCACATAAACCGTAAAAATCATAGTTGCCACACATACAAGAGCAGTAAAGATGACTGCAGTAGTTAACTGGACGGTGTTTATCTTTTGCGGACGCATCCATGATCCCGCAGATAGTTTAGTTTTAACTATACTATTTTAACTTATCGCACAAAACCTTACATTAAAAACTTCAAATCTTTTATTGCACGCAGAACCTTTTTCCCGCGCTCTGTTATCTTAAAGAATTTCTTTCCATCCTTTGTGTAGCTGACTATTAACCCATTTTTTAAGAGTTCGTTTAAGTGTTGGTATATTGCCGCTCTCGTCATGGTTTTTCCAAATTTCTTCCACAAATCATAACCATACGTGTCCCTTCGGCTAAGCATCTGCAATATCTTCTCCTTAGTCGTTAATTCCAAGCCTACACTAGCAGTTTTCTGCTTTTTAGTCAAAGCATGAAGTATATCCGTGGCTTTCAATCCGCTTCCAGTAATTAGGCATACAACGCTAGCCTCTCTATCAATTTTTCCAGTTTCAACCGCTTTCTCTAAAGCGGCTATTGTGGCTGAACTTGCGGGTTCAGCGAATATACCCTCAAGTTTGGCTATTTGAAGTTCTGCATTGAAAATTTCAGAGTCCGAAACAGTTAAGGCTAAGCCACCAGATTCCCGCAGAGCTTTTAATGCCAGCTCACCTTGCATCGGCTTTGAAACCAAAACGGCAAGCGCATGTGTGGAAGGCTTTGCAACCTCAACTATTTGCGAAAATCCTTCCAACAAAGTTTTGGCTATGGCTGAGCTACCTTCGGGTTGAACTCCGACCATTTTCGTCAGCGACTTCGCCATTCCAAGCTGTTTAAGTTCCTTAAAGCCTTTCCATATTGAATAGATGGTTCCTCCGCTTCCCATTGGCACTAAGAAATAGTCTGGAACTCCAAACTGCTCAAAGACTTCATAAGCGATTGTTTTTTGGGCTTCAACCGCCAACAGGTTTAATTCTGCTGTTGCTTGATACCAATTTGTCTCCTTCGCTAGGGCTTCGGCTCGGCGTATTGAATCGTCAAGAATTTCGCCATACTCCTCAATTGTGGCGTCGTAAACAAGCATTTGAGCCAGCTTTCCCACGTCCACAAGCTTCGGCACAATTAAGTGACAGTTAAGCCCAGCCTTTGCGCAGTAAGCAGCCAAAGAAGCGCCCAAATTTCCATTTGATGCGCAAATTAACGTGTCATACGCTAGGTCTATGGCGTTCGACGTTAAAAGCGCAGCGGCTCTATCCCTAAAAGAGTTTGTAGGATTTCGAGTTTCATCTTTCAGATACAGATTCTGCAAACCAACTGTTTTGGCGAGCCTATCCGCCCTATGAAGCGGTGTTCCACCCTCGCCTAAGCTAATCATCCGCCGCACGGGCGGAAGCAAAGCCCTATACCGCCAAAAACCAAAACTGCCAGAAAACTTGACTCTACGCTTTCTTGATAAATCAAACGTGTATTCAAGCGTTCCTCCACAATTTTCACATCTGCCCATAAAAGGCGAATACGGAAAATCCAAGCCGCATCTAACACATTTAAGACTCATACTTTAACCTGCGCTTTTCCATCAGAACAAAATCCACCCGTTGAACTTATCAATTTTGTGGAATGGGAAAACATAAAAGGGAGACGCTATTGATAAAATAGCAAATTGTAAGGGTTGACGGTTATGGGTGAAAAAGTCAAAGAAGACCCCGTGAAACTGCATAAGGATGCAAACACGCTTTATGAAGCTGGCAAATATAAGGAGGCTATGGAAAAGTTTCTGCAAGCTTCAGAATTATATCGTAAAGCCAACAACTTCTTTGATGCAACATCCATGCTTTTCAAAGCTGGCGAATGCGCATACATGCTTAAAGATTACGAGTCAGCCGTGGACTACTTCACGAAATCTGCGGAATTATCCTTCAACAAGGGCTTTGACAGATTTGGGGTCAGCGCTTTAGAATACGCCAGAGACTGCTACAAAGCCTTAAAAAACAAAGAAAAAGTGGAGGAAATTGAAAAGAAAATAAAGGAAGTGAAAGCGAAACTGGAAGCATCCTTCTAACACCATCCTTTTTCCACAAACGCAAAACGTTTATTTTTCATTTTGGCGATTGTTGGTTTGTGGTGAATTTTAAAGGTTAAAAGCCATGCAGATGCCGTTTAGGGCTTTGGCGGAGCTATGTGAGAAATTGGAAGCTACACGTAAGAGGCTTTTAATGATAGACTTTGTTGCAGATTTTTTAAGGCGTTTAGAGGCTGAGGAAGTTGAGTCAGCCGTTTCTATGATTCTTGGAAGACCCTTTCCAAAACGGAGTCAACAAACGCTTGACGTTAGCTGGGCAACCCTAAGCGAAATAATAAAGCGCGTAACAGCTGTTGAATGGAAAGTTTTTATGGAAGCTTTTGGCAAGACTGGCGACATAGGCTCGGCTACAAAAAAGGTTTTTGAAGAGAGCAAAGTTAAGCGGCAAGCAACCCTTTTTGAAAGAGCCCTAACCATAATTGAGGTTAGACGCAGTTTCGAAGCCATAGCGGAAGCCACGGGTTACGGCGCAAGGGAAAAGAAGGAACGCCTAATAGAGGCTCTCTTAAGCTTGGCTTCGCCGTTAGAAGCAAAATATTTGGTTAAGATTTTCATTGGAGAAATGCGCACAGGCTTTAACGAAGGCTTGATGGAACAAGCAGTTTCAAAAGCCTTCCAAACACCATTAGAAGCCGTGCAGAAGGCAAGCATGACATTGGGAGATATAGGCGAAGTTGCATTTATAGCCAAAACAGAGGGCAAAGAAGGCATATCAAAAGTTGATTTTAAAGTTTTTAGACCTGTCAAGCTTATGTTGGCTCAGATGGCAAGCGATGTTGCCGAAGCCTTAAAAGAACACGGTGGAAAGACAGCCTTTGAATATAAGCTGGACGGCGCCAGAGTTCAAATCCACAAAACCGGCAATGAAATACGAATTTTCAGCCGTAGGCTGACGGACGTGACGGAAAGCCTTCCAGAAATAGTGGAAACAGCCAGAAAAAACATTAAGGCAAAAGAAGCCATCTTAGAAGGCGAGGTCATAGCCATAGACAAGTTTGGCAATGCCGTTCCATTCCAACATTTAATGCGTAGGTTCAAAAGAATTCACGCCGTGGAGGACATAGCCCGAAAAATCCCTGTGAAACTATACCTATTCGACATTTTATACCTAAACGGCGAAAACCTAATAGCAAAGCCATACTGCCAACGAAGGCAAATCCTCTCCGAAAACGTCGGGGACATACCACTAACCAAACAAATAGTCACGGACAAAATTGCAGAAGCAGAAAAATTCCTAAAAGAGGCTGTTAACGTTGGACATGAAGGGCTTATGGCGAAAAAGTTGGATAGTCCATACACGCCTGGGATTCGTGGAAAACGCTGGCTCAAAATAAAGCCGACGCTTGAACCACTAGATTTAGTTATTGTTGCAGCCGAGTATGGTTATGGTCGCAGGCACGAGTGGCTTTCAGACTATTATTTGGCGGCTAGGGACGGCGAAACTGGCGAGTTCTTAATTGTGGGTAAAACGTTTAAGGGATTGACAGACGCTGAAATATTTAAAATGACAAAGCGCCTTGAGGAGTTAACCATAAAAGAAGAGTTTAGAACGGTTTTTGTCATTCCAAAAATAGTTGTTGAAGTGGCATACAACGAAATTCAGAAAAGCCCAAAGTACAAATGCGGCATGGCTTTGCGTTTCGCTAGAATAAACCGCATAAGAGAGGACAAAACCCCTGAAGAAGCGGACACCATACAAAAGGTGAGGGAAATTTATGGAAGGCAATTTTTGAAAAAGGGTAAATATAAAATTGAAGAGAAAAACCTTGAAAGCGGAGTTGGCTAAATGAGCGGAAAATCCATTTACAACGAATTTTACAGTCGCCAAACCATTTTAAAAGAACTCGGCAGAAAGGGACAAAGAAAACTTGCAAGTTCAAGAGTTGCCGTTGTCGGGCTTGGCGGGTTAGGCACTGCCTCATCGCTTTATTTGGCGCTTATGGGAGTTGGATACATACGCCTAATAGACCAAGACACGGCGGAAATGCACAATTTGCATAGGCAGATTCTCTATACTCCAGACGATTTGCACTATCCAAAAGTTGAAGTTTCAGCTAAAAGACTTAGAAAAGCCAACCCATTAGTAGAAGTTGAAGCTGTTCCCGAAAACTTAAACATAAACAATGTTGAGAAGCTTCTTTCCCACGTGGACTGTGTTGTTGACGGTTTAGATAATATGCGAACCCGTTATTTGGTTAATCGTGCATGTGCAAAATTGGGAGTTCCCTACATTTTCGGAGCAGCCATAGGAATAGAAGGAAACCTCTCAGTTTTTCATTCGCCAGAAACCCCATGTTTAGAATGCATTTTCCCAAACATTGACGACCGACAACTTTTAACATGCGATGTCAGAGGCGTTTTAGGAGTTACACCAGGAATAATTGGAACATTACAGGCAATGGAGACAGTAAAAGTTTTAGCGGGAATAGGCTCCGCCTTAAAAGGTAAACTTTTGATATGCGACTTCAGCGACATGCACTTCGCCACAATAGACATTTTCAAAAAAGAAAATTGTCCAACATGTCAAGGCACAGTTACAACAACCCCTCAAGAAAAACTTGTTTGGCTTTGCGGAAGAAAAACAGTCAACATAAACCCGGAAAAACCATTAAAAATAAACCTTAACGAACTGTACGGAAAAATAAAACAACACTTTAAAATACGCATAAAATCACAATTCGCCGTGATCTTTAACTACAAAAACCTTGAAATAAGCATTTTCAAAGGCGGACGCATGCTAATAAAAAACGTCAAAGACGAAAAAACAGCATTAAAAGTTTACAAAGAAATAATGGAAAAACTCAGCCACTCTTCCATGGATTAAAACCTTAACATACTAGCATCTTTCCTCTATGAATTTAACAGAATACATTTTTATTAAAGCTCATAAAATATTCTATACTGCCGGGGTGGCCGAACGGTTCAGGCGGCGGCCTGCAGAGCCGCTATATGTGGGTTCAACTCCCACCCCCGGCTTGGTTGGATGAACCCCAGGCCTAGGTGGAATGAACCCCCGGCCTGCAATGGCCAACTCATTTGCGTTTTCTGAAGAATTTAGCTCCATTATGCTCGCATACATATTCAAACCCGGCTTCTATTAGTTGGGCTATTTCTTCGTTGGTTGATGCAACCTTACAGACGAAATCGTCCTCATTTTTGAAATCCACCAGCTGCGTGTAAACCAGCGTATTCTTAATGTTTTTGTGGCCGAGAAGCCTCATTACATAGAGGATGTCTTTTGTTTTATAGTATTCCATCGTGGCCTTCCAGTGGCGAAACGTGTGGAAAGTTATTTGTAAAAGCCTTGGGTTCCCAAGTTTTTCAGCCGCTCTTTTTCTTTGGCGGGTATTATCTTGCAAAGCCCCTTATGGGGTATTCTCCAAAGATCAGTTCAGATTTTTTATGCAGTGTATTAAGCATTGCTACAAGATTCTGTGATATTTTTAGTATCCTTGGGTTACTGCCTTTTTCGGGTGTTACTCTCACGTTTAGGTTTACGAGGTCAACATCCGTCCATTTAAGTCGCCATGCTTCTCCAGCCCTCATTCCTGTCTCCTTAAGAAGTTGTAGGAAAGTTGCTGTCTTCTTTCCGCAGCTTGCTATTAGCTGGTCTAATTCTTCTTCAGTTGGTATGAATGGTAACTTTTGAACTCTGCGGTATTTTGGCGGATCCCACTTTCCGCCAACCATTAATAGAAAGCTACTGTAAGCTTCTACGGCAAGCTCTTTTCTTCCTTCGCTCCAGGATTCTTGCTTTGATATTACCTCTTTAATTGATTCCGGATCAAAGAGGTGGGCTCCAAGATTTACTAGGCGCTTGAGTAGTTTAACCCGTCCTTCAATAGTAGCTTTAGAATAGCCTTGTTTTAGCAACCAAAAACTATATTCAACGATTTTTGTTGTAGTCTCTTGTGAAGCGAGGTTATCGACCACTAATGTTGTGACTCCCGCGTCCCGCTTTTCGTTTTGTTTTTCTACTGTGGCCAAGGTTTGCACCGCCGCCAGGGCGGTGGAATCTCGCCCACAAGGATCATCGTTCCCTTGGCAATTATAGTCTGAGCTGTTTGGCGGATTTAAGCTGAATGGAGGATTCTTCCATTGGGTGTGTTTTTTGTGGTTTGGGTTTGTGAAGCGGTAGCCGCAGTTTCTGCATAGCCAACGCTGGATGCTTGTTCCGTTAGCCAGATAGCGTAGTCCGTCCTTGTATAGCCTATGGGAGCCGCACTGGGGACACTGCATTAGCTTAAAGCCTCTCCATTAATTTTAGGGTTAGGCGTGTTGCTGTGAAACCTTTTCAAGTGGATGTTCAAGTCGTGTTCTGAAACGAAGAATAAGCACCTACCTTGTTCCGCACAATAAGTGCATTCATGCCAGACTTCTCCGGTTTTTAGATGGACTTTGCTTCCATCTTGCCTTGCTATCCAGTTTTCTTCCAGCTTATTTTCTCTTGTCCTTTCCGTTTTTACAAGCTGTTTTTGGCAGTTTTTGATTAATAAGCCAAGAAACTGTTCGGATGGCATCTTATCACCTTGTCTCTGAGGAGTGGAGGAGGAGGCGTTTGCAAAATTGCAGAAATCAAGCTCTGTTTCATTTTTAGAAATTATTTCTTGACTTTCTATCATGAATTGTGTTTTATTTTCCTCATCTATCGTGGGAATAGTTGTATTTTGCCTATTTTCTGGAACAATGCTTGTTTCAGGTTTTTCTGTGAATATACCCCTCACTACCAGTTTGTGATAAGGTGATAAGATGTGTTTTAGAAAGTTTTCAAGCTCCTTTTGATAGAAGGCTTTATATTCGCTTATCTTTTCAAGAAGGACTAGGTTTTGGGCTTCTCCCTATCTTGGATGGGCTAATATGAGTATGGTCGAGTAGTTTGAATTTCCTTAAGATATCCTAGGTTGGCTAAGGTTTTTAATATTCTGGCAACCGTAATCGTGGAAACTCCTAATTTCTCTGCCAGTTTGTTTTTATCCCAATACTCTTCAGAGCTGTTCTCGATGATTTCTAGTGCTTCAGCTTGTCTTCGTTCAACACGGCAGACGGTTTCAAGAATTGTTGGCGCCAAAATCCTAAGCGCTCTTTCAAGGTCTTCAACGCTTGCGACGACATATTTGTGGTAGGCTTTCAGGAAGCATAGCATCCCTAAGCTTTTTGGCTATCACCCGTCTGGTAAGAGTGTCAGAGTGATTCAAGCTTAGCTTTAAAACCCTGCGATAAAGGTCTGGGTGGACGCCAATATCAGATTCGGTTGTTAGGAAGTTTCTGGCGTTTGTTCTGGCCCTTCCTAAGATCATCTTGCCAGTTTCTTCATCCCTCATGGGATAGATGGTTTCTATGGATTCTCCTTCGCCGACGCTTCGTAGGCCAAGCGTGCCAGTCTTAGATTCCAAGCCAGCAATCTCGTAGATGATCAGAGTTCCAGTAAACTCTTCTGGAATGTATTTTACGGCTTCAGGAGTGCTTGTTGTGAACTCGAAAAGCCATTCAGGCGGGATTAGCGGCTTAACAGCCCGAATGCTCTCGTTTTTGCCGCTGCCGCTAAAGCCTGACAAAATGCCGCTTATGGGATAGTTGGTTTGCCCACTGCAGATAATAACGAAATTTGTTTGAAGGACGTTGTCTTCACCAATAAGCCGGCGCCTCCCAAACTTGACAACATAGTCAAGCAGCTTTGGATCCGCCAGAAGCTTCTCAGCCTTTTCCCGCTCTTCTGGTGTTAGAAGTTTAATTGCATTTTTAGGGGCTATAGGACATTTTTCGCGGTTGCATTGGTTCTTTAAAATCGGATCCGCGCAACCATAAATATACCTGCCTTGCACCGCCGACTTGACTATGGAGTCAAGCTCTTTAGGCGGCAGTTCCGGATTGTTCAGCCGATTCCAGCTTTTTAAAATGTCTTCGCGAACTGTTTTTGGGCTATACTGTTTGAAGTTTATGAGGTATGATGCGAGTCTAATCCCATATTCGTTGCGCAACCCTTCATTGGCGCCTTTTAACAGGGCTTGAATGCATGGGGGATCCCTACCCCTATATGGCTGTTTGGCTAAATCCTCGTTGTCAAACCAGACTGTGGCTGGCTTTTCGGTTCTAATTCCAACCTTCTCGAGGGCTTCGTAGAAAATGGCTTCTAAATCTTGGACGATTGTTGGTGGGTTATCGTTAAGCCTTTTATAGCCTACGCTGGGAGCCATTATGCATAGTTTGCCTTCGCCAAGCAGCTCTAAACCGCAGATATTGTGGTATGAACTTACGCTTTTTGGTTTTGTGTGGCTTAGGTATATCCAATGTTGTCCGCCGCTTGGAGTTTGCTCCATCTGCGTTGTCGGAAGATGCTTCAAAACCTCTCTGCCTTTTTCAACAACGTCCAGTGGCAAGTTTTTGACGTCGAAGTCTATGGCGCCAATGTATAATTCGTTGTGTATTTGCTGTCCGCAGATTACGGCGAAGCCGTCAGCTTCGTTCCATGGCAAAGCTTCGAAGTCAAGCTCATTTTGCCTTTCAGTTTGCCACTTCTGCCACCTGTGAAGAGGCTCCTTGCCTCTAAGCAAAACGATGTTGTAGCCTTCAATCCAGTATTGCCCAGCTATAGTCTTCAGATCAACCATCAAGTGTCCTTCGCATGGCTTTTGCAATTTTGGCATCACATTCTGCATGAACTTAGAGATGGGCTTTCAGAAAGCATGGAGATGCTTAATGCCCATTTATTCAAATATGCTCGCCTCGATACACCTCAACGGATATTGTGTTTTCCAGGATTTCGCAAAGTTTCTTCAGTGCTGTGTTTATTTGGCTTAATTGTTTGGTGATTTCAGCGAGTGCTACATGTGGCTGATCAGCTGAAGGTAAACGTTCAAGCTCTTCCGTTGTCATTGTTTTCTTTCCCCTATTTTGCGTGGTTTGCGACCTAAAACTGAGCCGTTTTTGAAGGCCCAGACGAAATAGTCTTCTACGGTCATTTTGCCGCCATGGGCTTGCACATCCTTCAGAA
>JAWCNZ010000028.1:0-10459 GCA_038848005.1 Bathyarchaeia archaeon
AACAGCTGGAACCTGCAAACGCTAACCGTAAACGGCGTAGACTACACCAACAAATACGCTTTTACGCATGACTTGCCAGCGCCAATAGACAACTACTGGTACATATACTACGTAGGCAACTACGCATACAGCCACTTCGAAGCAAAATAAACACAAACAATAAAAACACTAACACCCCACTTTTTATTGTAAAGGTTAACTTGAGAAGGTAGTGGTGGTTGTATAGAAATGAGGATGTGTTTAGAAGCGTTGCCTAGGCATCTTGCAATAATCCTTGATGGTAACAGGCGTTGGGCAGATAAAAATGGTATTCCTCGGAAATATGCTATTTATTATGGTGTTCGTAAAGTTGAAGAAATTATTATGGATTGGACTTTAAGGTTTAAAGAGGAATATGGCGTAATTCCATGTGAGCAGCTTACTATTTATGCTTTAACGTTAAATAATGTTTGTAATCGCCCTTTGGAGGAGCTTGAAGAGATATACCGTGCTTTTGAGGAGGAAATTTATAAGGTTTTGGGTGATGAGAGTTTTCATCGTTGTAGAATACGCGTTAAAGTTGGCGGGAGTTTGCATTTGCTTCCAGATTACTTGCAAAAAGCAATTTCGGAACTGGAAAGGGCAACTGAAGGCTATGATGCTTACACGTTTTATATCCCGCTTGCGTATGATGGTAACGAAGAAATTTTGGAGGCTTGCAGAAAAGTGTGCCTTGACAAGTCTGTTGATTCGCCTAATATGGTTGATAAAAAGTTTGTGGAAAACCTTTACTTTCCAGATGCAAAACCAATTGACATGCTAATACGCACTGGCGGGGAGCTTCGGTTAAGCGGTTTTATGCTTTGGTATTTGGGCTATGCCGAACTTTTCTTCACAAAAACTCTTGCTGAAGACTTTACCTATGAAGAATTTGTTGGCATGCTTAAGGAGTTTTCCCAAAGAGACAGGCGGTTTGGAAAATGACCAAAATAGGTTTTGTCTTGCCTGTTTACAGGGAGAAGCCACAACACATTGAAAGGGCTATTTCGCTTATTAAAAAACATTTTGAAGATGCATTAATTATTGTGGTTGCTGATGATTTGGAAAGTGGAGAGACAGCAAAAAGGTTGGGTGCTGTTGTTCCGTATCATCCTAAAAAATTGGGTTTTGGAAAGAGCCTCTGCGAAGGCTTATGCTTGGCTTGGTTCACTTATGACTGCGATATTGTTGTAACGGTTGACGTGGACCACCCGTTTGAGGCAGCTGCAAGATTCATTGAAAAACTTAACGGATGCGACGTTGTTGTTGGCAGGGAGTTGGGCGGGTGGAAACGTTCCCGTGTATGGTCAAACCAGCTTGTGAGGAAATTCTTGTTTGATGATGTTTCTAATCCAACTTGTGGGTTTACGGTTTGGAAAAGTAGTGTGCTGCGGAGGCTTCCTTGGGGAAAAATAAAGAGTACATGGGATGCCATTCACATTGAATTGTTGTTTTGGGCGAAGGATTTAGGCGCTAAAATTTGCGAGGAACCCTTTGAAGAAGTTAAGAAGGAGAGGCGTTATGTCTTCATTAGGTATGTTAATTGGTTTTTCTCTTTTTTAAGGTTTTTAAGGCTTAAATACATTTATGGTTATGGAAAAGGCAAGGGCGGTTGAAGATGAGTATAAAAATAGAAATAAACATTATGGGGTGGATTCGCCGCCTTTGCGATTTTTTGAAATATAGGGTTAACATTTGGCATATTTTGCTTCTTTCACTTGCAGTTCATTTTCTTGTTATTGCCACGCCGCCGATTCGGCTGAAACCGGAAGCAGAACTAATAAAGTTGGTTGATGAGGGAAAAATTCCGTATGGTTCGCCATATTATTATTTTGGTGATGCTTTTGATGGGTTGGTTTTCGATGAGGCTCATTATGTTCCAGCAGCTTTCAAAACCTTGGACTTGCAGGCGGCAAATATTGAGCATCCGCCTTTAACCAAAATTTTTATTGCCTTAAGCATAGGGGTTTTCGGCGGGGTTAACTCCGGTGAATACATTTTAAGCTTTGCTGTGCGTTTGCCAATAGTAATTGCAAGTGTAGCGAGCATATACGTTGTGTATTTGATTGCTAAACGTTATTTGCCCGAAAGATACGCTTTACTTTCAGCGGTTTTCCTCACTTTCGACATTTTCTTTTTCGTTCATGGAAGCATAGCCATACTTGACATGCCAGAAATTCTATTCGCCCTCATAGCAATTTATTTTTTCCTAAACAAAAAATATGAGTGGTCCGCCCTCTTTTTCGGCGTTTCTTTTCTCTGTCTTGAACGTGTCCTATTCTTTATGTTCGGCATTTTCGTATTTGCGCTTTTAACTGTTTTACCGAGACTTGTCAAGAGCCAGCAAAAGCTGTTAGAGGCTAAGTCATTGGGTAAAGTTGCCGCTGTGTTCGTGCTTATTTTCCTCGCCGTGTCCTTGGGAGGATTATACATTTACGAAATTATTTACAAGCCCGCTACGGAAAGCATGTCTGACGTGGTTGTGTACGTTGACGAGTATGGCGAACCTTGGACAACCGTAACAGAAACCACCCCAGCGGGATTTATATCCAACCCTATTCATCATTTAATGTTCATGTGGGATTACTATTCTGTTTTGACGCCGAGCATTGAACCTAAACCCGAAGATTATCGTCCGCCGTGGGGTTGGACGTTGCCAGCAGTTAACATGTGGAACCCGCCTGGCTATATTATGATTGGATATGTAACAGAAACCGGCGAATTCGAACCTATAAGTAAACAGTGGGTTTCAATGATTAGTTATCCCATTGCCTACATGTTCTGGCCAATATACGGTTTATGCATTTATAACCTCGTTAAAAAGAGGGAAACCGCCTTCAGCAAGTTATTTATTGCTTTAACTTCTGGGACGTATCTTCCATGGTTGTTTTTCGGAGCGTTTGTGCAACGCATGACTTTCAACTATTATTTCTTGGTGACGACACCGTTTCTTGCCATGGGTGTTCCATACTTCTGGAGTCAAATACCCATAAACAGAAAATATAGGAACATTTGCATATTACTGCATTTTATCATAACTTTTGCATTTTTTGTTTACTATTTTCCATGGGTGACCCACCCAGCTTAAAACGTAAATTTTGTTGTTGCTGCTTCTTCAAACATTTTCTCAAGTTTATCCAAAACTAGGGTTTTATCGTATTTCATGGCTGATTCTCGACATGATAGGCAAAGTCGCTTGTATTCTTCGGGTTTTGTTTCCCATAGCTCCTTTAACCTCATGATTTGGTTGTGGATTTCTTCTGGCGAGTCAGCGTAGATTAGGGGTAAATCCAAACTTTTGTGGGTTCTAAGCGATGTGGTGATTACTGGTGTTCCGCACAAGAGTGATTCGATGATTGATAAGCCGAACGTGTCCACTCTGGCTGGGACAACTGTAACATGCGCCTCGGAAAGAAATGCGGGCATCATGCTTTCTGGGATTACACCGCCCGAAATTTTAACTTGTATGTCCTTGTTTAAGCGTTGCGTCGCTGCTTGGAAAATGTCCCATCCCTTCTGCCAAACCTTACGGCTTGTGTAGGCAACCGTGAACTTGGCATTTTTCTTTTTGCATGGATAATACATTTGCGAATCCACAAAGTTTGGAATAAAGTAAACCCGCTGGTGTTCAATGGGGTAGGCGTTTGTCACCAAATGGACAGCGTTAAACTTTTTCAAGTCGGAAAATTTGTAAAACTTGTTGAAGTTGTAGATTATGTTTGCCGTAAGTCCATAGCCTGCGCCGACCTCTTTTTTCCAGAAAAGTTCAGAGTGGATGCCCGCAATTTTCGGAGCGTCGGTTTTAAAATGCAATAGCACAAGCGGTCGGTAAATCACATAGCAAACGTCGCCTGAAACCCGTTTCCTTAACGCTTCTTCGTATGGTATTTCGCCTAACATTTCTTTTGGGTCTATTTTGCCTTTTCCCTTTTTAAAGAAGGGTAAACCGTAAACTTCAACTTGATGTCCTCTTTTGCTTAGTTCCTTTGCTAATGTTACAAGGTATTTTTCTCCCCCACCCCAGTAAGAAAGTGATAAATGATGGCACAAGCTGATGTGAAGCGAACCCACTTGCTAAACCTCTATGTAAACTACACAATGCAATTCTTAAATAATTTTGTGTGCTGTTTGCTTTTTTGGGCGTATGCTATAGAATGCTAAAGGTTTTTAGGTTTCTGTTGAGAAAATGTTAGGGTGAGTGTGCATGGACAAGAAAAGAACGTTTGTCTTGCAGTTTATTTTCGGGATAGCAATTCTCGCCCTAATCATTTGGTATTTTGGAGCTGAAAACTACTTTGAAGTTTTATCTCGCACCAACCTTTTTTGGCTTTTAATTGCTTGTATCCCATTCGCCATTGTTCAGCTTAACATTTCCTACCAGTTTTATAGGCTTTACAGAAAAAGCGGTTTCAAACTAGCCTTCATAGACTCTTTGATGATAACTTGTTGGGGCTCCTTCATCGGCATGATAAATCAAGCGGCGCTTATCCTATTCAAAATTGAAGCGTTGCATAAAGCTTCAGGCGTGGATAGGCTTACATGCGTTAACCGTTTCGGGTTTTTGCATTCCATTGGAAGCCTATTGACGGTTATAGGCGCATTTTTGGGTTTGTGGACTATTGGAAGCTTTATTGACCCTTCCGTGGCTGTTTATCTACAAGCTTTCGCTGTTATTCTCCTTACATGTGCTGTAGGCTTTATTTTGCTGATTGTTCCGTCCACGCCGCTTCTAGGCTTCAAAAACGCCGTGCTCAAGAGGCTTCCATCCTTTTTGAGGAACGCCTTAGGCAAGGTTGTTTCCAGCGACATCCCAACATCAAAATTTGAAGCGGCAGTGATTTTCGGCTTGTCAATTGTAACTTGGATTCTCAAAAGCTTAGAGTGGATGCTCATTTTTCATGCTATCAACCCGGAGGAATTCCCACTTTCGAATCAGCTTTTCTTTTTCTGTTTCAGCATTTTTTTCCTTTTAGATATAGCTAGGCAAATGCCTTTTATCCCAACAAACATTGGAATCTACGATTTAGTGGTTGCCGCTGGCTTTTCGGCAACTCAACTGGATGTTCGACTGGGTTTGGTTTTCGCTATGCTTACACGTTTCACTTGTGTGGTTGGAAGCGGATGGGCGTTTATTCAACCCCACTACGTCCTTAAAGTCCTAAGCGGAACAACGCCGAAAACACCATCGAAAAAGGCGCCATTTAAAGTTAAGCCTTTAATAAATGGGTAAGTGGAATAATCCTAGCGGAGTGGTGTTGTGTGAAGTTTAAACTAACCAAAAGACGAGCAGTGGTGTTAACGCTGATTTTCATAGCGGTTTTTTCAGCGTTATTAATGGTGATGTTTAGTTTGAAGCGTGACCTTGAAGAATGGGATAAAATCGAGATTGAGGGCGGAAGCGTAACAGTAAAGAACGGCAAGTTCGAATTTAATTTTCCAATGGAGGATTCTTGTGCTGGCGTGGTTTCAAAGGAAAGCTGCAACCTCAACCAAAGCCGAATAACCGTTTACTTGTCGTGTGCTGGCAGAGGTGGACTTTGTCTGCTGATTTCCAACAACAAAGATACAACGGAGAATCCTCTTCGCTCTCAACCTTCAGATACTTATGCCATACACATGGCGGGTCCATTTGAGAAAATATTTGTTTACCGAAGCATCGGAAAAAATTGGAGAACCGTAAAAGAAAAAACGTGGGCGGCTGAAAGCAACACTTTCATGATAGAAATTGTCAATGGCACTATAAAGTTTTATGAAGGTGAAACATGCATTTACGAGGAAAATTATCAACTGCCAAGCTATAACTGCTACATTTACATTTTCTCTTTTAACATGGACGGTGCGGGTGTCGACTGGGCGGAAAACTTCAACATGAACAAAATAGAATAGCCGGTAAAAACTTATAAAATCAAAAACGGCTAATAAACACGGAAACGCCATGAAAACTGCATATCTGCTTATTGTCGCGGTTGCCGTTACTTTCATGTTTTTTCCAACTGTTGCGTTTGCCAAGCCTCGAAAGGCAGATGTAACTTCTGAAGCCGTTTGTTTAGCATTTTTCGGCACCAGCAAATGCGGCGACTGCGATGAAAAATGGAGTGTCATCACCGCTTTGGAGAGGGAATACCCAAGCCTTGTAGCCTTGAGATTCGACTATTACAAAGAAGAAGACAAAGCACTTGAAGAGTACTTGCTGTTTAACGTGCATAACCTCCCTTATAACAGTCCACGCACGGCTATCTTCATCGGCGACGATTACCTTTTGGCATACAACATAACAGAAAATAACCTTCGACGTTTAATTGAAAAGTACTTGGAAACCGGAGCAAAACCTTTATGGAAACACATTTACCTAGCCTATTTTGGAACTGAGGGATGCGGAAACTGCGAAGACAACTGGGAAGTAGTTAAACGATTACAAAACGAATATCCCCGGCTTGTTCCTGAATGGTTCGATTATATGAACAAAAGTGTTATGGAAATGGAAAATGCGCTGTTTAAGTTGTACGGCGTATATGACATTGAATATCCTCAAGGCTACCGTGTTAGGGCGCCTTACAGAGCGCTTTTCATAGGCGACTACGTCCTTTTAGGCGACGACGTAACAGAGGAGAACCTCCGCCAAATAATCGCCGAGTACGAAGACACGGGCACAGTGCCACCTTGGAAACTCGTTAAGCCTGGAAGCGGATTTTTGGATTTGCCTCAGCTTTTGGCTGTTATCGTCGGCGGGCTTGCCGATGGGGTAAACCCATGCGCATTCGCTGTTATTGTCTTCTTTGTTTCCTATCTTGAATATATGGGACGTGAAAGAAAAGAGATTGCTTTAGTCGGCATCTCCTTTATAATAGCAGTTTTCATCACTTACTTTCTAATAGGCGTTGGGATACTGCTGTTTATAAGGCAACTTCAAATTTACTCTAAAATCAGTTTTGCGATAAAAGTTGGAGTGGCAAGCTTTGCAACGTTTTTGGGTTTAATGAACGTTTATGATTATTACCTTTACAAGAAGAAAGGCGTGGAAGCCATAAAACTACAACTTTCACACACCTTAAAAACGAAAATTCACGGAACAATCAGAAAAACCAGAGAAACAAAGTTTATTGTTCCATTCGCTTTTGCATGTGGTTTCGCCATCAGCCTCTTCGAGCTTGCATGCACCGGACAAGTTTACTTTCCAATAATTGCTTTACTTTCAAATCCGAACATGCGCTTCCAAGCCTTCATATACCTAATCATCTACAACATCATGTTCATACTGCCACTACTCATAGTATTCGAACTGGCAAGCTTCGGAGTGCGCTCACAAAAACTAGGCGAATTTTTACGCACACACATCGGAAAAGTGAAACTAATCACCGCCCTAGTACTGTTCCTTTTAGCTATGGCATTGCTTGCGGAAGCCTTCCACATCCTTTAAGGAAAACCACGCAGAAATGTCGTCGTCAAAAACCCCGCAAAAACGACGACATTTAAATCGTGAAGCCACTTTGAACATGCTCCAAAACAAGCCAACACAAACTATTTAAGTAAAATTCACCAAAACAACAAAGCTGGAAAGGGGGAAGATTTGTTGAGAAAGTTTGTTATTGTTGCACTTCCAATGGCGATTCTAGTATCCGCCATTGCCGTTGCGTTTTCCGCATCTCAAGAGGAGGAATGGCTTCCATACATTCCCTCGCCAAATCAAGTGGAACTGCGCTACTGGCGAGTAGGCGACATCGCCTACATCAACGTAACAGTAACCTTAGGCACACCATGTTACAAGTTTGAATGGGGACAAGTTCAAAGCAACAACTCCGTTTTTTGGGCAGACGCCAAAATCTGGCAGTACACAGGCCCATGCATCCAAGTAGTCACGAAATTCACAAATATATATAAGCTTGGAACTTTAAAACCTGGACAATACAAGTTCATTTTCATGGTTTGGGGACGTCAAATCAAATCAATAACTTTCTGGCATCTACCACCAATAACCATTCCCATAACTAGTTAAACTTTAAAATAACCTCCCATTTTTCTGATTTTCCATTTCAAACCCGCCCTAAAAATTCCATGTTTCAAACCACCTTAAACTTTCCTCCCACGTGTTCGGGCACGGTTGCCCAGATATAACAGGATAAAACGTCAAGAAAAGAATAATAACCACAAACATGTAAGCCAGCACTACCAGTTTTCCCCGCTGAAAGCTTTTGCTTTCCCAAAGTTCGTTTAGAATGAGGGTTACAGCCAAAATCAAAAATGGCACATTAGAGTAAAAGTTATATAGAAAGAGAGGTCTCGATATTGGCGCATAAAGTAGCCATTGGAAAAGGAATATCGTAACTATATAGGTGTATACGAAATTCTTTTTCTCCAAAAAAGCCTTTGCAATTATAAGAATTATACATAAAGTGCCGAACCACCAAATAGCTGGGTTTCCCATACAAACTATGGTTGAAACCATATCGTTCAAAAGAGCTGAAACGTAAAGCAACACTGGCGTTTGAATTATTGGCCAACTCCACCACGGCGACGAAGAAGGATGCTCAAACCTTAACGTTGCATGGTAATCGTACATTTTCCATTGAAGGTTATAAACATCGCCTAAACTGTAGCCAACCATCATGAATGGAAGGAAAGTTAAAAAGTAAATTGCCACGGCAATGACTAAAAATCCTACCAACGGCAAAAGCGTACGTATAAGAAACTCCTTAACCTTCAAATTCCATCCAGCCTTAACCGTTAAAAGTTTCTTTAACCTTAAAACTAAAAGTAGAAAGACGTCGCCGAGAAAACCGAAAAGGGCAATCCATTTTGTTGAAAATCCTAAAGCGAAAAACAGCACAGCCAAAAACAGGAGGCGGTTATCGGCTTTTCCCTGCAGAACTCCTTGCAGGTAAGCGAAAAAGAAAAGATGTGAAGCAAGCGAGAAGAAAATAACGTACACTTCAACGGTTGCTATTCTCGCCATGGTGAAATGCATAAACTCAAAAGCCAAAAGAAAAGCCGCTATAAAAGCGGCAACCCGCGTCTTAAACATTCTTTTGCTTAGTACATAAATAACTGGTATTGTAAGCGTTGCAAATGCCACGTTCATAACTCGCCACCCAAAGGGGTTACAACCGAAAATCAAAATACCAACTGCAACCAAAAGTTTGCCAAGGGGTGGATGAACGACACCGTAAGGCTTTTCGAGTTTAGCATATTCTTCAGCTGCCCTTACAAAGTAGCTTGTCTCGTCAAAGTATGCCTCATACATGTAAGTTGGAGGATACTCAACCTTATTTTGCTCATCAACCAAATTTTTTAGTATATCATTGTTTATGCCTATACCTTCAATGGATTTTATCTGAACTATTTTTGCTTCTTCATCTATCACAGCAATTTCAGCTATCTCGCCCGAAGAGGCGTAAAAAACAAACCCTATATAACGGGTTTCAGCGTTCACTTCCACCTCTTTCCAGCAGTAATACCCATCCACAAAAACCAGTCGGGCATACCAAAACGTTACCATAGCCCCTATTTTGTTGCCGTCGCGTGTAACATTAAAGCTTGTGGCTCCTGCTGGAACTGGTATGAAACCGTGAATGTCCGGCTCTTTTTCCTCGCCAGTGTCAAATTTAACTTTAACTCCCGTCAAGTCCGTAATGTATGTTCCATTTTTACCGAGATTGGCGTTTGCTGAACGCAAATCCGTTTCATTTATTGTCCTGTCTGGAACAACGTCAGCCATGTAATCCCACAACTCTCCAGTTTCATTTCCGCCGCTGTAACGTTCAATGAACTGTATGTCCATTGAATCCACTTTTCCATCGGGATAAACGGTCATCGTCGAAAAAGGCGGATTGCCACCAGCCTGATCACCAACAAGGTTTTCATCGTTAAACAGCAACTCAATTTTAAGAATTATGCCTAGAACATTGTTTGTAACGTTTGGCATGTAAAAGCATCCATCAACCCCCGTTTTCATTGCACACAAAAAATCTTCTGGAGAATGCGTGTACAACCTAAAACTGATGAAGTCCGTTGTTTTCTTAAGCAAAATACAAAATGAGTAAATTCTTTTAACATCTCCCAAGTCCACGTAAAAACCTTCGCCCCCACGAGTTTGACATTCAACAAGCGTTGACGGAATATTTGTTGCGCCCAAGCTCCAAACAGCCATCAATAGAAAGATAGAAGAAATAACAGTTATCGCCGCTAAATCATGCCATATCACTCTCTTCAAATATAGCCACAACACTTTAGCCTCTTCCAAATTTTCAATTTCCCTCTATTAGATAATTCCAATAAATAATTTGCGTAAACATACTCGCAAACTCATCTACACATTAAAAGGATAGAAAAATGTGGGTGTTTGGTGTTTTTATTGTTTGTGTTTATTTTGCTTCGAAGTGGCTGTATGCGTAGTTGCCTACGTAGTATATGTACCAGTAGTTGTCTATTGGCGCTGGCAAGTCAT
>JAWCNZ010000029.1:0-10428 GCA_038848005.1 Bathyarchaeia archaeon
TAAATAGTTTGAGTTGCCCAAAATTATGTAGGCTACTGCTAGTGCTGCGGCTGTTTCGGCAACAACCGTTGAGCCCGGCGAGGAAGACGTAACCTTATATGCTGGGCGGCTCATTTTCACGTCTAACACTTCTGCTGGACCCCAGAACGCATGGTCTTGACCTCCATCGCCAACCTGATAGTAAAACTCGTTTGTGGCTGTGTGGCACTTAACGAAATAGTCTGCGCCCCATTTAATGGCGTCTTTGATTTGGTTTGTCAGTCCAGCGCTTTGGAATGCGCTGCCGTATTCGTAAAGCGCCCAGCCTAGCATGGCGACGCTATAAGCCATTGGCAAACCGAATTTCACATGGTCACCAGCGTCAAAATAGCCGCCAGTTAAATCCTTACCGACATCGGAACCATCTTTAAGGCATGAGTCAGCACGCCAAATAACAGGATTGTTATCAGGCAAATCGCCGGAACGCTGTTCCATATAGAAGAAAATTGCCTTTTGTAAGGCTTCTCCGTAATTGTAAGTGGTTGGGGCATTTACAATTTTGAAGACGCTGGCAAATGTTACGACAAGTATTAAGCAAGCAACTACAAGGTAGACATATTTCTTGCGCATTTTCCCTCTCTCCTCTTTTAAATTTTTATTTCCAAAATTATGTTAAGCAATCTTTAATATAAAAATATTTATGTATGAAAATTATACATAAATTTGACTATTTGGTTTAGTGTAGCCAGCTTCATCCATTATTTTTTTAACTGATATGTATGCTGAAGAGTTTGAAGGCAAATCCAACAGTGAACTGCCAGCGAGGACGTACTCCTCAACTTTTTCATCGTGGGCTATTCTGCCGAGGAACTGGAGGTTTAAAGTTTTTCTGGCTTGGTTTTCCAGTTTTTCTGGGAATCTGAAACCGCCAACGACGTAAAAATTTTTGAAGTCTATTTTAACTTCTTTTGCTATGCCATAAGCTCGTTTGACATGGTCAAAAGATTTTTTAGATGGGTCTATAATGTCGAATATGTCGTCCACTTTTGATGTAATTCTCCTGTTTAAGTGTTCTAGGCCAGCTGGTGAGTCTATAAGCACATACCTATAATTTTTTGTTAAGGCTTCTAATGCTCCTTTTAGGGCTGCGTTTGGGAGGCAGTAGCATCCTTCAACCCATTTTGTGCCAAGAGCGATAAAATCGAAATATTCGCTTTCGTACATGCCATACATCCAAATTTTGCTTTCGATTCGTTCGGTTGGTGGAACGCCGATTGTTGTGCCTCCTTCTTCGAGAAATGTTTCTACAAGCAACTCTGAAATTGTTTTTTTACCTGCTTCTTTTAGGTCTACGCCGACCATTTCACCCAAATTTTGGTCTGGGTCTGCGTCCACCAAAAGCAGTGGTTTTTCTCCAATTTCAATGAAGTATTTAGTCATCAAAGCCACAAAACTTGTTTTTCCCGTTCCACCACGACCCATCGTCACAAGAATCTTCATTTCGCTATTCCCTCTTAGCCATGATTTTTTCACACATTTTTTCTATGGCGTTTATAACTTTTGACTCTCCATATTTGAGCGGCGTTTCTCCTAGCATTTCAGCCTCTAAAACTTTTGGGTCAAATGGCACAAAATCCAGAATCTCTAAACCCGTTTTTTCAGCAAGACCTTTTATTGTTTCCTTTTGGCTTTCATCTGCAATTTTGTTTCCGACAAGCCAAATGTGTTTTATGTTTGATGTTGAAGCTAACTCGTGGATGCGTTTGGCTGTTTCAAGCGCTTTCATGTTGGCATCTGCAACAATTAGCATGGCATCTACATGTTTTGCTGTCGCTCTGCCCATGTGTTCAACGCCTGCTTCCATGTCGAGGATAACTGCTTCGTCTCGTTCCACAATCAAATGGCGTAGTAAATTGCGGATGACGGCGTTTGCTGGACAGGTGCATCCAGAACCCATAGCCCTGACAGTTCCCATAACAATAAGGTTTACACCAAAAGGTGTTTTCACAGAAAAATTGCGGATAACATCATCCACTGTGAAGGAAAGGCGGTAAACGCCCGTATAACCAGTTCCAGTTTTAGATTCGATTAACTCTTTGTTTTCTGAAATTGGCGGTATTTTGCGTGCTTCCTCAAGCGATAAGCCCAAAGTTAAGGCGAGGTTCGGTGATGGGTCAGCGTCAATAGCGATAGTTTCAAATCCTTTGCGGGCAAAGGCATATGCAAGACCGGCGGCGATTAAAGTTTTTCCAACGCCGCCTTTACCAGAAACAGCTACTTTCATGAAGTATGCCCACTGGCTTTTATGAGTTCAGCTATTAATTCTTTTTGTGGCGTAATGTGGTTTATGTGTCATCGGTTTTTGTGGGTTTTTGACACCGACACCGTTTAAATGTTGTTATTTTCAATGGAAAATTAACAATAACATTTAGTGGTTTATATGTGCTTTTCTTCTAGCCCTTAAGCTCGCCGCATTTTCAAAGGTGAGAATGAAGTTGTAGGTAATAGGCTGAAGGTTTTGGACTGTAGCATTTCATCATAAAAATTAAAGAGGGTTTATGTTATATAGGAATTAAAACTCTTCTTCAGAAATAAGCAAAAATCGAATGTTGTCAGCCACTAAATTTTTGTTTCGGTGAGTGTTTGTGCTTTTATCTCTTTAAGCTGTTTAAAATGAGGGTCTTCTGTTAATAGGATTTCAGCTTTTTCGAGAAGTGCTGTGACTGCTATTATGCAGTCTCCCCACTGGATTTTGTTGGTAGTATGCCTTCATTTCCAAGTTTTCTGCACTGCGTTAAAATTTTCTGGGTTTTTATCTAAAACGCTTTCTTCACTTGAAAAGTAATGGAGCACAATGTTGTGTCAAATGCAACAATCATATAATTCCTTCAACGGAAGTTTTCCTCTCTGGCTTTTATGAGTTCGACTATTAATTCTCTTGGGTTAGCGTATTTTGCCAATTTCCCAGCTGAGTCAACGATGTCTGGCACTGGCTTTATAATTAATCCATCCTCAGCCTCTTCAAAAATCACGAGGGTTCCCCTCCCGCATGTTATATTTTCTTCTATATTGAACTGGAATTGTTGTCTGACCCTTTTTAGTTATTTTCGAGTAAGAAATCAATTCTCCCTTACAAGTTAAATGCTTTACTTATAATAAGCATTACTAAAGTATGCAGTATTACATATATGGCTGTCAACTTGCCGATGCGAAACACCTATTCATGTCTAGAGGAATAAGTCCCTTTCTTTTGGTCTTATAAGCTCTGTAGCCCTTGCGCATTCGGATTTTTGATATTTGTATCCTCGGATTATTGCTGCGGGTATTCCCTCGTTTGCTTGTCCAATAACAAGTTCAGCCGCAGAACAAAGCTCATCGGCAATTGCGGTTTGCTTCACTTTTAAAGTGTATCCAAACAAGTCCTTCTCACCTCTTCTATCTCTTAGGGGTTTTATTCCAGCAACCCCAATAGCCACATTTATTTCGCCTTCTCTTAATGGGCGACCGTGCGTGTCGGAAATGATAACTGCCACATCGCATCCCCTCAACCTTTTTATTTCCTTTCTGATTTTTTCCGCTGAGGAGTCTGGGTTTACTGGAAGCAACGCCACAGTGTTTTCTCCAGGAACGTTTGATTTGTCAACTCCAGAGTTTGCGCACACAAATCCCTGTTTTGTTTCTGTAATGAGTTTTCCATCGCCCATGCGTATAATATCTTTAGCTTCACGCAAAATAACTTCAACTAGAGCATGGTCCTTTTCGCATTTTTGAGCTATGGTTTTCGCAAACTCTGAAGGAACAACATCATCAAGGTTTACGGTTCTGCCTTCAGCACGAGAAACAATGACATGTGTAACCACGATTATGTCTCCGTTTTGGATTGGAGTGCCTTGCTTTTCTGCTGCATCGCAAATTAGTGAGGCTATGTTATCCCCCATTTTTATGATGGGTAACCCCTCAATCCCAATTATTTGAATAACATTCATGAGAGGCTCTTTCCTAACTAATTTTGAAATGTGGAAAAACTTCTGAAGCTACCATTTCAATTGCCTTTCGCACGTTTGGACCTATCGGCGAACCAACAACCACTTGATTAACTCCAACCTTAAAGAGTTCACTGATTTTTTCTATGCATGTTTCTGGAGCCCCGCAAATTGAAAAAGCCTCCACCATGTTATTGTCCACATAAGAGAACGCCTCTTTCCATTGTGCACGCATTAGGGCGTCCCTAATTTTTCCAGCAAGCTCCGTTGAAATTCCATGACGCTCCAATACAATTTCTGGGGCGCCAGCAACTATGAAAGCCACAACGGGAACAACAGCCTTTAACGCCTTTTCATGATCAGACGCTATTGAAAAAGACGTGTAAGCGCTTATGCCTAAAGCTTCAAGCTTTTTGCCAGCAGTCATAGCGCCTTCATGAACAAATTTCACAGCATTTTCAATATCTTTTGGATGGGAAGCATTAATTAAAACTCCATCGCCAATTTCCGCCGCCAGCGCCAACATTTTCGGACCTTGGGCGCCTATGAATATGGGAATGGGATTAGCCGCTTTAAAGTTTAGTTTCGCCCTGGAAACCTTGAAAATTTCACCTTGCATTTCCACGGTTTTTCCAGACGTAACCTCCCGAATGATGTGCACGGTTTCTCTTATCGTGGTTAATGGTTTTACCTGTTCTACGCCGAGCATTTGCAAAGTGGTTTTGTCTCCCACGCCAAGTCCGCAGATAACTCTGCCAGGCGCTATTTCGTTCAGTGTGGCTACTGCTTGGGCTGTAACCACTGGATGGACTAAATAGGGGTTTGTGACTCCTGGACCAAACTTTATTTTTTCAGTATATGCGGCTACCATGGCTAATGAAACGTAAACGTTTCTGTTGTTGAAGTGGTCTGTAACCCATAAATAGTCAAATCCCACCTTTTCCGCTTGGATTGCGTAAAAAGTGGTTTTCCAATAAGCATCCATGGGAACAAACTCTATTCCAAACTCAACCATACAGAACCCTTCACCTCAATTTTTCCTTAAGCTTTAATGCCATTTCTGACAAC
Source organism: Bathyarchaeia archaeon (assembly GCA_038848005.1). Classification (GTDB taxonomy): domain Archaea; phylum Thermoproteota; class Bathyarchaeia; order Bathyarchaeales; family Bathycorpusculaceae; genus JAWCNN01. Next base: position 5,031 of record JAWCNZ010000029.1, read on the forward strand.
CCCAACTCTTCCATTGAACTGACTGTTTTTTCAGGCTCTAGAATAGCAGAAGCCTCTAGAAGATGTTGCAATCCCGCTTCGGTGGCAAACTCATCTTTTTGCCAGTATAGGAGAATCGCCTTTGCGAGATGGCTTGGCATTTTACTTGTATTTTGGGATTTTAAAATTACGTCAATAAGCTTTTCAGCTACGGCGCTCCGCAAAGGCAATGGAATATTATACACAATGTCCTTCATATTTAAGCCCTTAATTAGGCTATATGTCAAAAATAAATAAATTTTGTTAATTTCGTTAAAGTCAAAAGTTTTAAACTTGCATGCGCAGTTTCTTTATGTGAACAAAATGAGCTTTAACAAAGTAGGCTTCGAAGAATCTTTAAAAAAGAACGTTGTTGACGCTGGGCTGTGCGTTGGCTGTGGCGCATGCGTGGTTGCTTGTCCATTCAATTGCCTAGAATATGTGGATGCAAAGCCCAAGTTGGCGAAAGAATGCAAAGTTTGCGGCATTTGCGCTCAAGTTTGTCCCCAAAATGAATGGTCGCAGCCTAAAGCTGAAACTTTCGTTTTTGGTAGACGGCGAAAACCAGATGAGGTGTTTGGGGTTTACCGCAAACTTGCAGTGGCTAGAGCAAAAAACAACGAAGTGTTGAAAGTTTGCCAAGACGGCGGCGTTGTCACTGCGCTTTTGCTTTTCGCCTTAGAAAATGGCATTATCGACTGTGCAGTTGTTTCTGGAACAAACAGAGACAAGCCCTTATGTCCAATTCCAAAGTTAGCCACAACATCAAAAGAAATACTGGAAAGCGCTGGAACTCGCTATTCTTATTCGCCGAACATCCTCGCTTTAACAGAAGCCATAAAACAGAAAAGGGCAAAAATATCCTTTGTTGGAACGCCATGCCAAATCCGTGCAATTAGGAAGATGCAGATGGCTGGACTAAAAAAGTACACTGCACCCTTAAAAATTTTGGTGGGCTTGATGTGTTCAGAATGCTTCATTTATGAAGGGCTTGTGCACGAGCTTATACACCAAAAACTGGGCGTAAACCCAAATAACGTAGCTAAAGTCAACATTAAAGGCAAACTATTCATAACAACAAAATCAGATGTTAAAAGCATATCGCTTGCAGAAGCAAAACAGTACGCTAGAGAAAGTTGCAAATCCTGCGAGGACTTCAGTTCTGAACTGGCAGACATATCTGTTGGAGGGCTCGGACTGGACGGCTGGAGTTTCGTTGTAATACGCACCGAAAACGGCGAAACACTCTTTGAAATGGCAGAAAAAACTGGAGTTTTGGAGACACAGCCAGTTGAAAGGAATGCGTCAGCCCTAAACCTGCTCGTTAAACTCTCAACAAAAAAACGCAGTTCAACAAGCAAAGGGGTTATCTCCAACGGTTGAACGTGCATATCTCATTCAACGCTCTTCTCGGCGGTGGCTTTGGCGTTTCGTCTGCATATCCCATAACAATCATTGCTTGTGGCTCAACGTTTTTTGGTAAACCCAGAACTTTTCTTACGGCGTTTTGGCAGAAAAGCGGCGCGCAAATCCAGCATGTGCCTAATCCCATACTGTGGGCTAGAAGCAGCATGGTTTGGATGTAGGCGGCAACGCTTTGAACAGCCATTACATATTCGGCTTTTCGCCTTCGCTTGTCCGGATATTTATGCATGTCATCCATGGTTAAACATACAATCACGACAACTGGACTTTTCGCGATTCTCTCCCAACTTTCAACTTTCACAATGTTTTCAGCTTTCTCTTTCGGAATGTCGTCCTTACGCATGTCGGAAAGCCATGCCTTACCCATTTCGGAGGCAAGCCTCTCCTTCGCTTCGTCATCGTCGACAACCACGATTCGCCATGGTTGGGCGTTGTGAGCTGAAGGCGACCACCTGGCCAAATCTAAAACGGCATTAACAATTTCACGTGGAACTTTTGCGGGTTTAAACCGTCTAACGCTTCTTCTCGACTTAACCAACAGCGTTACATCCAAAACCCTACACCTTCCAACTTGTATGAAGTTGCATGTTCAATAAGTAGCTTTATGAAGCCAAAATGACGCTTTACCTTTTGTGGTGTTTATGGGCGTTGTTGTGGCTCTTGCCGGCGGAGTTGGCGCAGCCAAACTGTTAAGGGGGCTTGTGCAGCTTATCCCACCGGAACGCTTGGTTATTGTGGGTAATACTGGCGATGATTTGGAGCTTTATGGATTGCATATAAGTCCAGATTTGGACATAATCATGTACACGCTGGCTGGAATAGTGGATGAATCTAAAGGTTGGGGCGTCGCCGACGACACTTTCCACTGCCTTGAAATGCTCGGCAAATTCGGGTTTGAAACATGGTTTAAACTTGGGGACCGTGACCTCGCAACGCACATTATCCGAACCAAAATGTTGAGAGAAGGCATGACGCTTTCGCAAGTAACAGCTCAACTGTGCAAAATGTTGGGGGTAAAAGCCAAACTTATGCCAATGAGCGATGAACCAGTACAAACTAAAATTTTTTCTGGCAAAACACGCCTCGACTTTCAAGAATACTTTGTTAAAAGAGAGACAAAAGACACGGTTACAAGCGTCTTGTTTGAAGGAGCAGAAAAGGCTAAACCAGCGCCAGGCATAATCGAAGCCATAAGACAGGCTGAGCGGGTAATAATATGCCCAAGCAATCCAATCTTGAGTATAGCGCCAATCCTTTCAATATCGCCAATTAAAGATGAACTGAAAAGGACAAAGGCTCGTATTGTAGGCATAAGCCCGCTTATAAGTGGAAAAGCTGTTAAGGGACCAGCCGACAAGGTTATGGCTAGCATGGGATTTGAGGCTTCAGCCTATGGCGTAGCCAAATTTTACTCGTATTTCCTCGACCACTTCATAATCGACAAAGCTGATGAACAACATAAAACACGAATAGAAAAACTGGGCTTGGCGGTTACTGTTGCCGATACATTAATGAAAAGTTTTGAGGATTCTGTTCGACTAGCCAAAATCGTTATGAGCGCATTATAGCCCAAATTATATTTCACGGATTTCGCATTGAAGCTTTTTAATGATCTCCTCAGCCTTTGCAGGTTCAACCTTCAACGTGTAAAGCCTCTTCGAAGTGCGAAGCTTCAGCTTTACAACATCCCTTAACCTTTTCACAAGGCAGTAATCTGCACGTCCGCTGATTTCGACGAACTTGTCCATATCGAAAATTTCTGAGGGCATTCTGGCTTTCACCCTTCTATCACTTTAGCCTCGCTCTGCTTTATGCATTTTGGTTTAATCTCTTTTAAGCACTATGTAATCTTCTGGTTTCAACCAACCCTTCAGATATCTAAACCAATATCTAGTGTTTCCGATGATAATTGACGGGTCGTTGTAGGCTATGGCTGGCGGAATCGCTTTCAACCATGCGGTAAGCACTCTGCGAGCCAACATTTTAGGCAAATGCTTAACTCTTTCATCTCTGAAAATTCTGGAGCCAGCGCCCAGCCAAGCGCTTTTCCAGTCGGGAAAATCGCAATAATGCATTCCGTTCGCTTGAATAACATAAACTTTCCATCCTCTTTTAGCCACATAAGTTCGTATAAAAACTTGTTCGTACGCTCCAAGCTGACTTGGTATTCTAATTCCCTCTATGGCTTTCCTACGCAGAAAATAAACATTAGAAAAACTCGGCGTCCTAATCTGGGGAACAGTTTTCCACCAAAAATCAACATACTTTTGCCTCCAAGGGGTCAACCTCGTGGGTGTTTCTATTCCTATTGCTCCCACCCTCCTTTTTTCATCACTAAACAATTCAACAGCAGACTTAAACCACTCATCATCATAAAAAACAACATCCGAATCAACAAACAAAATAAATGGGGCATCACTATGTTCTATTGCAACTTGCCGTGCATGTCCCAAACTAACATTTTCAAAATAAATTTCAGCTTTATGTTTTATGGCAATCTCAACCGTCCTGTCAGTTGAGTAGCGGTCTACAACAATTAATTTGCTGAAAGGAATGGTTCTTTCAATGCTTGTCAAACATTCATCAAGATATTTTTCACTCTGATAAGTGCATACAGCCACATCAACCCTTATCGACGACGCCTTACCAATCATTTAAAACACAAATAAAAGCATAACCCTTATAAAATTAATTTTGCGTTGGTGGGCCGGACCGGATTTGAACCGGTGACCTTCCGCACGTCAAGCGGATGTCCTAACCGAGCTAGACTACCGGCCCACTGAGATATTCTACTTTCGTTTCCGATATATAGCCAATTCGTCTTTTTCGCTATAGCGGACAAATTCAAATCCAGCCTCTATAAGTTTCTTTTCTTCCTCAATGTTTCTTGCAGTTGCAACATGCCATTCGTCGCTTTCAAAATTCACTAGGTGAGTGTAGATGTCTGTGTTTTCAAGCTTCTTATGTCCAAGCAAGTATTGAACGTATTTTATGTTCTTCGTCTTGTGATATTCCATGGTTGCTTTCCAATGGCGAAACGTGTGCAAGTGAATCTGCCTCAACCGTGGACTTTGCAGTTTATCTGCAAGCTTATTTCTCTGCTTAGTAAAGTTTTTGCGGACAGTCGAGACGTTCGTGTTGAATATGAATTCGCCAGTCTTCGGAAGCGCATTTAGCATAGCAATAGTCTTTGGTGATACTTTGACCACTCGTGCCAAACTACCCTTTAACGGATTATTTATTCTTAAGGTGTTTGTCTTCTCATCTACATCAGTCCACTTAAGTCTCGCAGCTTCCCCTCCTCTTGCACCAGTATCTTTCAGCACTTGTAAGAAAGCAGCTGTTCTACGTCCACACCCAGTTATTAATGCGTCAATCTCCGCCTCTGTTGGAATAAAGGGAACTTTTCTTTCCACACTTATTCTTGGCGGCTCCCATTGCAAATTAAAACTTTTGGCGAAACTTTTGTAGGCAACGATGTAGCCCTTTTTATTTATTGGCGTTATTTCACTGATAGCTAACGCGGTTGAAACGCTCTCAGGGTTTAGTAGATCTGCGCCCATCTTAACAAGGCATCTAAGTTTACTAACGCGCTGTTTAATAGTTAATTCTGAAAGTCCATGTTTTTTAGCCTTCCACAAATATTCCACTAGTTTGCCCTCAATGCATGGAAGCATTGGTTTGATCTCTGTGGCTCCCGCAGCCCGCTTTCCATTTTCTTTTTCCACTGTGGCCAAGGTTTGCACCGCCTCAGTGGCGGAGGGTACTCGCCCGTCTGGGTCATCGTTCCCTTGGCAAGAATAGAATAAGGCAGAAGGCGAATTTAAGCCGGATGGAAGATTCCTCCATCCGGTTTTAGCTTTATAGTTAGGATCTGTGAAGCGGTAGCCGCATTTTCGGCAAAGCCAGCGTTGGATGCTTGAGCCGTCTCTTAGATAGCGTAAGCCGTCTTTAT
>JAWCNZ010000030.1:0-6743 GCA_038848005.1 Bathyarchaeia archaeon
AACGGCGTAGACTACACCAACAAATACGCTTTTACGCATGACTTGCCAGCGCCAATAGACAACTACTGGTACATATACTACGTAGGCAACTACGCATGGTCTCACTTCGAAGCAAAATAAACACAAAACACCCACATTTTTCTATTGTTGCTTTATGTTATAAATGTATTTGTAATGCTGTTCAGTTTACTTTTTTAATTTTCGTTTTTTAGCTTGGTTTAGAATTGCAGAAGCGATTATAACTATGGCTGAAGCCACTAGTGTCCAATTTATCTGTAACCATCCGATACAAGCAAGTATTATAGCTGTTAAAACGCTGAAGACGCAACCAACCACTGGACGTATATAAATGAACGCTGCAAAAACGGCTAAAACAATTAGTAAACCAATTACTTGCGAGGCAAGGGGTGGTTCTGGTTTTGAAAGTGTGAAACTCCATGTTTCCACTTGTCCATTAAGGTAAGCTGACACTTTCACGGTGTAGTCTTTTTTGTCATCAGCCACATACCAATCTATTCTGTGCATATTTCCGGTGTTGTTGACGGCGTAGGCTGTTACCCAATCATTGTTTTGCCAATGTTGAACTTCAACGTTAACCCAAACTGTTGAGGTGTTATAATCCATGTAGTTGATTTGAATCCATGTTGCATTTAGGCGTGTAGCGGTAACATTTATGTTTGTGCTTGGGTGGGCGGGTGGAAACATGTTTTCTGTGATGATTATGTTTTGGCTTTTTTCCGTTAAGGGTGTGAAGTCGCCCCATGTGTAAATTCCTTGGTCACATGTTAAACGCACGTCATAGCGGCTTTCCATTTGCATTAGGAATACCGCTGAACTTGCTGTTTGAAGGTTGTATCGTTCCACCACGTGTTTTTGTCCCAGTGTTACTGGTGTATATTCTAAGTAAGCGTTTGTTAATCCAGCGTGGTCTGTCACTGTAAACGTGTAATTACTAGCAGGCTTGTTTGGGTCTAAGACGTAAATCCAAATTTCCTCAGAAACAGCATTTGTCAAATAATAAATACGTGAGCAGTAAGCGCTTGCATTCCATGTTAAAAATAAGCCTCGACTTCCATTTTCGATGTCAATAGGGAAAGTGTCGGCGATTCCGTCCGTTCCATCTAAGCTGAAATTGTAAGGTTTATCCATTTGCCTATTTAAAGTGACATTTACAGTGCAGTTGGCTACGTTTCCATCTTCATAGTATGGTCCATGCACAATGTACTGGAATTTTTCAACAGTGTAGGTTACGTAAAGTTTCGGAGCGGATTTCCAGCCGTGCTCTGTCGAGAAGAAAGTTACATACTCGCTTTTTCCCAGTTCTGGTGCAACATTGTTTATGTCACGTGAACTTCTTAAGCAAAGTTTTGTCCAGCCGCCTTTTTCTATCCAATTTAAACCTTCCGCATTAAGTGTGATGTTCCAATAAGAATTAATAGCGAATTCATCGTGGACGCTTCGGTTTCCGCCGTTGCCGCTGTAAAGGCTATAATTATAATCTTCGACTTTTAAGGGTGTGTGGGTAGCTTGTGCGTTTTGGATAGTAACGTTGAATGTAACGTTGCTGGGAGGGCTTCCAGCGCAAAGACTTAATGTTGCAGATGTAATATTTGCATTGCTTGGTATGGCAGACGTGTCGAAAAAGACAAATCCGCGGTAAATTATCCAATCCGTTTTATTCCCTTTTGGTGATATCGTCTGTCCAACGGCGATGGTGTCCACAGAATCTGTTACCACATTACCTTTTTCTGCATTTCTCGCATCCACGTAGCTTGTATAATTCGCCCTTATAATAAAGCCATCAAATGCTGAGCCCACAAACTCTCTTGTTATGGTTACAGCGGCTTTGACTTGCGGAACGTGCAAAAATGGAGCTGTGGTAAAAAGGCAGAAAAATAATAAAACAATTACTCTTTGTTTGTTCATGATTTCTCCCGCCCAGATAATTTTACATTCAATCTCCTCTAATAAAACTTTACATGTTGAGAGGTTAGTGGGGGTATATTCTTGCTGGGATTATTAATTTTTATAAGGTTAATGTGCTATAACTTTTGAAGGGTGAATAGTGTGCTTATCGGGGTTCTTTTCATGGTTTTAAGCACATTTTTCGGCATGGCTGTTTCAGCATTTCTTAAAATTGCTTTTACTTCAGAGGAAAGGTTGTGTTTTTCCGTTCTTGTTGGGAATGCGGCGTCAACTATAATTGTGTATTTGCTTTCTCTTTGGCAGGAAAAGCTCGACTTGTTAAGCATTGTTTTGGGGATGGTTTTTATCGCATTGGCTTCATTTTTCATTGTTAACCGTGAAAAGATATCGTTTAAAGAGTTCGTTAACAAAAATTTAAATTTGGAAAATGTTTTTGTGGTTTTATTTGGGGCTGCGGCTTTTCTCGTTTTAAATTTTAAATGTGTTTTAATGGAGGAGTTCGGTTCTTTTTATGGTTCATGGTTTGTGTTTGCAGATTATAGTTTTCATATCTCCGTAATCAACTCCTTTGTTTATAGAGATAATTTTCCACCGCAATATCCGATAATGGCTAATGTCCCAATGAATTATCCGTCTCTGATGGACTTTTTGTCAGCAATTTTGATGAAGGTTGGATTCGACTTGAGGAGTAGCATAATAATTCCGAATGTGCTTTTCCAAGCTGCAACGCTTTGTTTGTTGGCTTCCTTAGCGACTAGGCTGGTTAAAAGGAAATTTGTTGGAGTGCTTTCAGCGTTGCTTTTCTTTTTCGCTGGGAACATGGGCATAATCTACGCTGTAGAAGACATTGCGGAACATGGCGGCTTCATAAATTGGATAACAAATTTGCCCACGGATTATTCAGGTTCTGGCGTTTCACCGCTGCCGGGAATGCGCTTCGGAAACCCAGTGACGGTTATGCTTATGCCTCAAAGACCCAGCATGCTTGGAATAGGAATTTCCCTTATAGTCTATATACTCGTGTTATATGCACTTCAAAATGAAGGAAGCACTAGAGAGCTGATAATAGCTGGTGTTCTTGCGGGTCTTCTCCCAAGCATTCATTCACATTCCTTTATAGCCGTATCAATTGTGTTGTTTCTGCTCCCCATTCTATTTAGAAAGGATTTAAGGTTTTTTGTACATCTTTTTGTTCCAGCGGTTGTTCTAGCACTTCCACAGATTCTCATTATCCAAACGCAGGTTAAAGGGGGATTTATGGGTTTCACCCTTGGTTGGCTTGAAGAAAACGCTTGGCGAATTAGGGCTTTAGACTGGAATACGCCTTTAGGTGTTTTTTCATCAACCTTTGAAAGCATCTCAATTTTGACTTGGTTTTGGTTTATGAATTTGGGCTTAATCATTTTACCATTCATTTTTGGATTTCTAAAATCTGACAAGATAGTTAAACGTTTTTGCCTGCCGTATTTGATGCTTTTCTTTTTGGGGAATTTCGTAAGGTTTCAACCTTGGGATTGGGATAACTACAAAATTTTCTTGCATTGGTATATCCTCATGGTGATAATAGCATCTTACGGCATAATTGAAATTACAAAGTTTTCACTTGAAAACTTGAAATCGGCTTTTAAAATACCTAAACTCGAAACATGTTTGAAAGCAACCGTTGGGTTTGCAACTCTCGCCATTATCTTGTTTTTCAGCACAGCCACGGGATTTCTAAGCCACACTAGAGTACTCCAAGAAAACTATTTGATGTGGTCTAAAGCTGACGTAACTTTCGCACAGTGGATAAGGGAAAACACACCTCCAGAATCCATTTTCCTAACAAGCACAGACTTCCATCATCCAATAGTTACGTTAGCTGGTAGGCAAATAGTCTTAGGCTATGAGGGATGGCTTTGGAGTCACGGGATAGATGGAAGTCAAATTCAAAGGGTTAGGCAAGATGTGATAGAAATGTTTAATGGAAATTACACGCTCATCAAAGAACACGGCGTGAACTTCATTTCCGTAACAGATTACGAAAGAATACAATTCACAATAAACATTGAATTCTTCAGCAACTCAGGATATTTCGAGGAAATTTACAATGAAACGCTTGATGGCAGAAACTACGTGATATTCAAAGTGTTATAGGCAAAAGACGCCTAACCGTCAACGTTTTCGCTTCAACTCCAACCACAGCTTAAAAACTTGAAAACCCATTTTAAAAGAGTCCTTAAACAATTTAACCTTGGTGCCGCCCTGTTCCCTCCACTCAACTGGAATCTCCTTTATCTTAAAACCCTTCCTCAACGCTTTAACCAAAATTTCTGTATCCCAAAACAAATGTTCACTTTTCCAGTCATCAAGAATTAAAAGAAAAGCGCTTCTGCTGAAAGCTTTAAATCCGCATTGGTGGTCGCTAATCCCAGTTCTAAAAAATAACCTCACCATGAAATTATAGGCTAGTGAAGCTATTGTTCTGGAAATTCTCCGTTCAGTTTTGCTTTCGGGAAGCAACCTAGAACCTATAGCGAAGTCCCATCCATCCCTTACCGCTTGTATGAGCTCTCTCAAATGTTTCATGTTCGTTGCCAAATCAACATCCATGCACACTATAATTTCGCCTTTAGCCTTTTTTGAAGCTTCTCTAACAGCTTTTCCCTTCCCAAGCCGTTTATCGTTGTGGATATGCCTAACAAACGGATACTTTCTGGAGAGGCTAGAGGCAATTTTGTCTGTTTCATCAGTGCTTCCATCCTCAGCAATTATTATCTCATAAGAACGCGTAACTTCTTTAAGGGCTTCAATCGCCCTTTCCACAGCCCACGTTATCCTTCCAGCCTCATTATATGCTGGAAAAACCAGCGAAACCTCCAATTGACCATCAAATTTTTCATTCATCAGCATTCCCTAAAAAATCCAACTGTCAAACCATCTTAGGCTGTCTCTCCAACCAGACGAAATTGGATAGCCCGATATAACAGGATAAAACAAAGCAAAGAAAACCACCACAATAATTAGGTAGGCTAACACCGCAAGTTTTCCATACTTGATTTCCCAAACCTCGTTTAAGAAGTAGGTTATAGCCAAAATCAAAAAGGGAACATTAAAGTAAAAATGGTATAGAAAAACGCATCTTGAAATAAATGCATACTCAAGCCACTGAAAGAAAAAGATAGTAACAATAAATACACATGCGAAGTCCACTTTTTCCTTCAAAATTAATTTTACAAAAATCATCATGACAAGAAAAGCCGTACAAGCCGTGCCAAACCACCAAATGGCAGGATTTCCCATACAAGTTATGGTTGAAACCAACCCGTTGGGCAGATAGGAAATATGCAACCACACTGGTCTTTGAATGAGGGGCCAACTCCACCAAGGCGAAGAGAACGGGTGGGTAGCCGTCAACCAACGATGATAATTGTACATGCCCCACTGTTGATTATAAACATCTTCTAATGTATGACCAACCATCATATAGGGAATATACGTCAACACATAAATTATTGCGGCAACCGCTACGAAGACAACCATAGGCAAAACTGGATGCTTAAAAAACTCTTTAATTTTCAAATTCCACCAGACGTCAACCACCCAAAGTTCCCTTAACCTAAGCGCCACGAGAATGAGGATTTGCCCAATAAAACCGGAAAAGACAACCCACTTTGTTGAAAAACCCAAAGCGAAAAACAGCACAGCCAAAAACAAAAGGCGGTCATCAGCTTTTTTCTGCAAAACACCATTAAAATATGCGAAAAAGAAGAGATGCGACATAATGGAGAAGAAAACGAGAAACGTGTCCACGGTCGCTATTCTCGCCATGGTGAAGTGCATAAACTCAAAAGCCAAAAGAAAAGCCGCTATAAAAGCGGCAATCCACGTTCTAAACATCATCTTGCCGAAAACATACATTGCAGGTATCATAAAAGTGGCAAATATCACTCCCGTAATTCGCCATCCAAACGGGCTATAACCAAAAATTAGAATCCCAGCGGCGAGAACGAGTTTACCCAGAGGTGGATGAACACATTCATATGGCTCCTCAAGCCTTATGTATTCTTCCGCAGTTCTCACAAAATAAATCTCGTCGAAATACGTTTGAGACAGGTACGTTGAGGGATACACAACTTTATCTTGCTCATCAAACAATTTTAAAGCTTCATAATCGCCGTTTTCAAAAACAACATTTTCAACGGCAACTGGAATCATTTTGTCTTCTTCGTCCATTATAGCTATTTCAGCTATTTCACAAGAAGATTTAAAAACAAACCTAAGAGCTGCACAATTAACGTTAAGGGTTCTCCTCTCCAAACAATAATAAAGAGGATAACCACCTCCAATGTAGATGGACACAGGCTCACTCCAACTGTCAGGAACACCATAATAAACATCTAAAATAACCGCATCCGCCTTTTTAACCAAAAAATTAATTGCGCCAACATTCTCAAAACGCCCAAAATCAACATAAAAACTTTCACCTTCAGAAGCCCTCCAACTAGTTACCGGAACATCCCTCAAACCCAAGTTATAAGCAGCCGCCAAAAAGAAAACCGAAGAAAGAACAACCACAACAACCAAATCTCGTCTCATAATCAACATTTTCCTGAATTCACTTTTACTTACACAAATGAAACCGATAACCTAAGCCCCCAACAACCATAATCTAATTTCTAAATTAAAAGATTTTTGACTAGCTAAGTTGGAAAAATAGAAAAATGTGGGTGTTTTTATTGTTTGTGTTTATTTTGCTTCGAAGTGAGACCATGCGTAGTTGCCTACGTAGTATATGTACCAGTAGTTGTCTATTGGCGCTGGCAAGTCATGCGTAA
>JAWCNZ010000031.1:0-6344 GCA_038848005.1 Bathyarchaeia archaeon
GCACGCTTTGGCAATGCGCAAACGTGGCGCATCTGCCAGGCATATACAAATACGCCATAACACTTCCAGACGGGCATGAAGGCTACGGCTTTCCAATAGGCGGAGTAGCCGCAACAGACTACGAAGAAGGCGTAATCAGCCCAGGCGGAGTGGGCTACGACATAAACTGCGGCGTCCGCCTCTTAACAACAAACCTCACAGAACAAGACATAAAACCAAAACTTGCACAGTTAACAGACGCCATATTCGCAAACGTGCCATGCGGACTTGGAAGCAGACGCAAAGACTTTAAAGCCACAGCCCACGACCTTGAAAGACTCGCCATAGAAGGCGTCCAATGGGTAATAGACCAAGGACTCGGCTGGAACGAAGACGCTGAACACTGCGAAGAACACGGGTGCATGAACAACGCAAACCCAGACAAGGTTTCCACAACAGCAAAAAACCGCGGAGTAACCCAAATAGGCACTTTAGGCTCCGGCAACCACTTCCTCGAAATCCAAAAAATAGACAAAATCTACAACGAAAAAACAGCTAAAGCCTTCGGAATCGAACAAGAAGGACAAATAACAATAATGATTCACTGCGGCTCCAGAGGCTTCGGACACCAAATATGCTCAGACTACCTGCGCGTTATGGAAAGAGCCGTGCACAAATACAAAATCGTTTTGCCAGACCGTGAACTCGCATGTGCACCGGGAAAAAGCAACGAAGCCGAAGACTACTACCAAGCAATGGCATGCGCCGTTAACTACGCATTTGCAAACCGCCAAGCCATAACCCACTGGGTAAGAGAAAGCTTCCACCAAGTCTTTAAGGAAGACCCGGAAAAATTCGGTTTAAAACTCGTTTACGACGTGGCGCACAACATCGCCAAAATTGAAAACCACAAAATCAACGGCGAACAACGCAAAGTTTGGGTGCACAGAAAAGGCGCCACAAGAGCCTTCCCAGCCGGGCACCCGGACATCCCCGCAGACTACCGCACGGTTGGACAGCCAGTGCTTATACCGGGAAGCATGGGAACAAGCTCTTGGCTTTTAGTCGGCACAGAAAAAGCCATGCAAATAAGCTTCGGCTCAACAGCCCACGGCGCGGGAAGAACGCTAAGCAGAAACGCCGCCAAAAAACGTTTCTGGGGCGGAGACGTAAAAAAAGCTTTGGAACAACGTGGAATCTACGTTAGATCCGAAAGCGCCGTTGTCCTAGCCGAAGAAGCGGATCCAGCCTACAAAAACGTTGACATAGTCGCCGAAGTAAGCGACAAAGTTGGAATAGCCACAAAAGTTGCCAGAATGGTTCCAATCGCCGTGGTAAAAGGCTAACCTCATGCCCCTAAAAGACCAATGCGGAATATGCGGCAGAATCCTCGCATACGCTTACTTAAAACGCTGTTACAAGTGCAAACGGCTTTTTTGCCGTGACTGCATGGTTCCACACGTTTCAACAAACGACCCAAAAAGAATGTTGTGTCTCCACTGCGCAAGAAAAACCGTTTCGCCAAAAACCACCACAAAATATGAAGCGCTTACCCGCCACCTAAAATTTAGAGCTGCGTTCACAGACACTGTTAAGCTTTCGCTTGCCGAAATAGACGGAATAATAAGGGATAATCTGCCCCTAACAGCATACCAAAACGAAAACTGGTGGAACAACGATAAAACTGCCATGCATGCGAAAGCTTGGGTTGACGCTGGATGGCAAGTGCAAGAAACAAACCTAAAAGAAGGCTACGTGATTTTCAAAAAAATAAAGGAACCACAAATAAAACATCCCAAGAAAAAAACTTTAAGAGGCAATATAAAAAAGCCTTTCACACCAGTTCCCCTTCGCATTCCAAAAAGCAAAAAACCATCAAAAACAAAAATTTCAAAACTTTATGCAAGACTCAAAAATTTAGAAAGACAAAAAGCCTCCCCACACACATACCACAGCAATTTTAAACCCAAAACAAAACATGAAAAGAAACTTTACAAACCAGAAAAGAAATTTTAATTACCATCATCCATTTGAAAATTATTATGGTTAAAAGCGGTCGTCGTCTAGTCTGGTTAGGACACAAGCCTTCCAAGCTTGCGATCCCGGGTTCAAATCCCGGCGACCGCACCAATCCTTATCAGAAACTACGTTTCCGATACCTTCCTTTTCGGCATTTGCGGTTTGGTTCTGTGCTATTTTCTGATAAGAATTTGTTAGTGCTTGTATTCCGATTTTTAAAGCGTTTTCACAGAACTGTGAAATGTTTATGCCGAGTTCTTGTGCTTGTTTTAGAATTTCTGGGTTTATTCTTATGGTTGTCATTTTCTTCATGTATATCATCTTAAATACTTTGTATATAAGCTGGTATAGTTTTGGATTAGGTGGGTTTTCTTTTGATTTTGAAGTCTTCTGTTACTATCCAACCGTTTTGGTATAGTGTGTCTTTGATTTTTGGGATGGTTAAAGCGTATTTGACGTGGTCGCATTTGCTTGAACGGTCCCATTCGCAAATTATGACTGGACCGGTGTCTTTACGTCTGAAATAAACGTCAGCTATTACGCCAAGTTGGCGGTCTAAAACTCTGACTATACCCTTTTCAACATCCAGATTGAAATGTTCAAATCTTCTGTTGTTCATGAATTCTCTTACTGCTGCAGTAACTACATCTGTAATGTGAAGGAAACCCAATTTTTTAGCTTCGTCTGTTTTTAGGAACTCTTCTATTGCCAATAACATGCTTTTAGGAATTCTTACGGTTGAATGTTTTGAAATTTTCTTTTTAGGATAAGTCATGTTACAATCATGTAACATTTTTGTGTTAAAACTTAATATAAAGTTTATTTATTTTTGTGATGATGTTGTTACAAAATCTTAAATATCGATTGTGACAGCGATGTTACATTGGGATGTGAGCATGGTGTTACACGAGGAAAAATGGACCACAGTCCGAATTCCCGCGGAACTACTTTCTAAAATTGAAAAGTTGGTTAAAGACGAGAAAGATGAATTTGGAATGCCGCGGTTCCGCAGTAAAAGCGAGATAGTTGCCGAGGCAATCAAAGAATTTCTTAAAAAACATAAGGAAAAGGAGAGTGCTGCCGAATGAAAGTTGAAACACCATTGTGTTTAGAAGGCAAAACAAAGCTTGTTGAAGACAGCGGTTTTCCATTAAAAGTAAGGGGATACAAAGAAGTTTTCTGCGACGAGGAAGGCAGAATTAAAAGTGTAAGGCAGTACATGGCGGAAGTGGAATACTGCGATGACAAGTTTCAGTTGACGGGAGAAAACCAGTTAGAAGTTGTCTGGAAAATTGCTAAAGTTTTGCTGGCGCTTTTAGGAGAAGTGAAAGTATGACTGTTTGTGAAGGGTGCAAAAATGCAAAAGCTGTTATCCACATTGACAGACAACATTTTGACGTTATTCAATTATGCAGTTTATTTCCAAACCCAATTACCGAAAGAGTTATCAGATGCACAGCTTTTGACCCTTTAATTCCTGTTGGAGCTATGATAAAAGATGATAAAGCAGTTTTCAAAATTATAGCAAGCAATACTTTTGGCGAATTAATCATTGAGAATACAAAGACAAAACGGAGAAAGCGCATTTCACCAGAAGCAATCTCAGATTATCAAAAAAATATTGTAAAGGAGAATGAAAAGAATGAAGGAGTTTGTCATTGAAGATTTTTATGAATTAAGCGAAAGCGACGTGGGGAAAGATTACGTTTTTGTAAAGGCAACTGTATGGTTGCGGAGCGCTTTTCAATCATGGGAAGGCGACGTTAAAAGCGAGGAGCTGTCAACCGTAGTGGAACCTCTGAAGAGGCACGGGTTTACTGTGGCGAGAATTCGAGAAACCGCTATTCCCATAAAATAGGATGCGAATGCAGGGTGAAAAAGGAAAATGCAAGTTGAACCTTTAAAGCTTAGAAAACCAAAACGGGTCTGCATAAAATGTAAACGCTTCTTTAAACGACGTGGAAATGTTGGCGTATGCGAAAAATACGGTTTTGAAATTAACGTGAAACTTGCAAAAAAAGCGAAAGTTTGCGAAGATTTTGAGTTGCATCATGCCATGCCCCTCGGAAACTTAGTTCCAACATCAAAAACAAGAGGTGAAACGGAAAAATGACTTTGCGCGTGCGTAAATGGAACTGTTCAGTCTGCAATAAACCGTTAATTTGGGACGACGCGAAACATACTCTTAGTTGTGGATGCGGAAGTTTCAAGGCATCCTTTGTTAACTTGCAAGAGTTTATTCCAATGCCAAAATATGATGTCAAATATTGGAAAAGCGAAGCTTTCCCCATTGATAGCGCAAAATTTTTGAGTAATGAGATTTTACTTGATGGAAGTCAAATTTTGTTTATTAGTGACAGGCAAAGCATTTTTAAAGGCAATGAGAACCCGCAAGCTCAATTGCGATGGATTCACTATCCAGAAAAAGATAAACTGCAACTGTGCATTGCCGTAAGCGGAATTTTCCACACGGAAAAACTCGCCTACAACAGCAAAGACGCCAACCAATGGCGAGAACGCATGTGGATTTACATATCGCCCGAAACAGTTTCATCCATGATAAAATTTCTAGAAAAAAACCCGCAGTTAATAGCGTCGTGGATGTGAAAGTTTGAAAGTTAAAATTCCTTTTATTTTTGTTTTTGCGTTAATCACTGTTTTATTAGCAGTAATATTAGGATTTATAGACTTAGAAATGCAGTTAGGTTATCTTATCGGTTTCACTTTCGGATTTCTTTATTGTTTTTATTTTTATATGAAGGTGACGAAAAATGACTGTTGAAAACGAAAACGAGATTAACGTTAAAGACTTTGATACTAAATTATTTACTACAATACTACAATACTACAATAAAAATAAAAATAAAAATACAAAATACTTTTCAGTAACCAGTATAAGAATAGACCCACATCTTTATGATGAATTCCTTAAAGTCACCGAAAAATTTGGAGTTGCCCCCAGAAGAGAAATTAGTCGTTTTATTGCTGGAATCATGCAAATGATTGTGGATAAATTCAAAAATTCACCGATGATTGTTCAAACCACGCTTTTTTATAAACCGCAAATTAACGTTAAAGCTGAAGTGAACATAGTGCAAATGTTAGAGTTAAAACTTGTCAAACAAGATTTGCGCTGTGTTTTAGATGCGTTGGATAAAGGTAAAGGCGACAAAGATTTTTATGTTGGCAAGCTGCGGGAAGTTTTGTCTCGAGCTTTGCGTGTTGCTGCGAAAATCGGCGATGAAGAGTTAACTGCTCTGCTGAAAAAAGCGGAGAGGTTCATTTGAAGGTTAAAGCGTTGATTGTTAAACCGCCTAATCGAGGCGATTGGGATTTAGGCGATGTTTTAGCGGTTGCCCGTTCAGAGGGTAAACGTTTGTTTAAGACGCATGAGAACGTGCGTGTATTGTGGATGTGTGAAACGCCTTATGGTCATGTTGTTATTGTCGGTTATGGTTGTAACCAAGAAGCTGGTTGTAAGCAGGAGGAAACGTGAAAATGCATGAATCAAAACAAAATAACTGCCATTCTAATCATGCTGATTATATGCTTAACGCTTATACAAATGCCACAAGCATATGCAGATGCGATAGATGATGCCATTGTTTTAGCTCAAGATTTTCTTGACAGAGCTTACCATGAATTAAATAGTACACATGCAGTTTGCAAACGCCATCCATCCATACCAATAAGAGTGTATTGTGAATCGTTAGGTCATTGGGTGCCGTTATGCAAGGAAAGTTTAGACGTTCAAAGCATTGCAAAGTTTAAGGGCGGATGCAAGATTGAACCTATAAAAACTGGACATGCTTTCGTTTCGGGAGATAACAATGAACGCTAGTATAAATTTGATTGTGACAACGATGGAGACTATGATGATTTAATATTGTGGGTGGAAGATACATCTTCTGACAATGAAAACGTTTGGGTTCACATTGCAGTTAAAAACAATCCACAATATACATGTGACATTTACTTAGGAGACGAAAAAATAATTGACAACGCTAAACTTGATGATGGATACACTACATTTAAACATCGAGGATGGTTCAGTCAAAGCTATGATTTAAGACATGCCACAAGATTAATGCAATGGTATTACGAAGACCGCTATGCTGAAACTGGTTATACTGGATGGTTAGAAAGAGCAAATAGACTTAAAACAACAATGGATAGCATTGGATACACCAACGAATTTTTCGCACCTTTATGGAATAAATCAAACAGTTATACATCTGATGACTTTCCAGAGTGGAGTCAATATCCAGACTACCAGTTAGAAGATAAATGGTTATATAATGACCAAGCAATACCTTACCATTCACATTTGGCGGATTACTGGTCAT
>JAWCNZ010000032.1:0-6206 GCA_038848005.1 Bathyarchaeia archaeon
GCCGAAGAACGCCATGAACTCTTTGCTTACGATCAGTTGTCCAAAACCAGCCAAAGCAGCCAACTGGTAAACATATGGCAGTGCCCATGGAAAATGTTTGTCTAATAGGCATGTGAGTAGGCTTATTGCTAGGAAGAGGTCTATGCCTAACAGTGCGAAGAATTCTGGTTGTAGTGGGGAGGGCATTGTGTTTCGCCTTAGATGTCTGGTTTCTTCTTATTTAAGTCGTGTGAATTCGGAATTTGAATCCGAATTCTACAATAAACTAAAGCTTAGAAAAAGATAAATATTGTGTAGTACTACACAATACACACTCTAAAAACACATTTCACCTCTTCGGAAGCGCCACAGCAGAAACCCCAAAACGTTTACGAATCTCTTTAGCTAAAGTTTCCGCATAACCAACACGGAAATTGTCAGCAACCACAAATTTAGGCTTCGAACGCCTAACATACTCCATCAAACCATCAAAATCCGAGTGGTCGCTTAATGCTATAATATATTCTTTTTCGGCTATTTCACGACATGGAACGTCAAACTCCCAACCGCTAACATAAATGCGCAAGGCATCTCCACCAACCCTATTTTTCGCGTTCATATGATAAAAAACTATACAAGGCAGGTTTTTCTTCAACAGCTCAGCGGCTTCCCGCTCTTCCAAAAGCATTAAACGCCCAATTCGCATGCCATGCCTTTCGCAAACCCTAGAAACATGCAATACCCCTTCAGGCGCTATAAAAGGCACATTCACATCAGCATCACGCAATATCTGCATAACCTCTTGAAGTTTACCATGAAAACCAAAAACGTGTACAACGCCGTTTTTCAATCCTTCCTTAACCAAAGAAACAAGCAAATCCTTAACGTCCTTGTCAAAACAGCGTTTGCATGAGGGGCTTCCATAAGTGGCTTCCATGACGAGGACATCAGCATCCAAAACAGGTGTTCCATCAACCCTAAAATCGCCCGTATACGCAATTCTTGTTCCTTCAGCGTCTTCAACAAGCACTTGGGCGGCGCCTAAAATGTGGTCTGCGTGGAAAAGGGTTATGCGTTCCTCGTTGTACTGAAGTGTTTTGCCATAATCCAAAGCTTCCACAAAACCGCCTAAAAGAAAAAGTGGACCACGCATAACATCGATTAAATCTTTAGTGGCTTTTGTCATCAAAACTTTTTCGCATGTTGACAAGCTTTGGCGTAGCCCAATAAGGTGGTCAGCATGCGCGTGCGTAACAACCCTTAAAGGTCTGGTCTCCTCAAAAGAGTCGCAGGCAACGTTTTTTCCAAGCAATATTGCGCCTTTACTGGTTACCGTAGCCTTCAACAATTTGGCGTCATCCTACACGGTTTTCGGAGCAAGCCAATCAATAAGCTCCCGCGGATTATCACATTCAATCTTAACCCTTATCGGTCCTAAGGGTGATTCTGCAACTTCTTTGGAGAAGGAGATATGCCCAGCATAGGCAACTTGCTTGTTCAAACAGAAACTTATGGTTTTTCCAGTTAATCCCTCAAGTAGGACTGTTCTGGCGGCGTCGCGGATGCGTTCTCTACGCAATAAATTGTAAAGTTTTGTAAGCGCTTCTAAACCCTTTGTTTCGGCTGTGAGTAAGCTTCCTTTATGGGTTGGCTGGATTTTGGTTTGGATGTTACCGAAAACGTTTTCAACAGCCCCCTTCACTTTTTCTTCGGATTCTGTTGGGTAAACGTCAACTTCCACGTATATGCTTACTTCGTCCATTTCGCTTCAGCCTTCACGAGAACTTTTCTAATTTCCCTTTTAACAGCCTTTAGGCTTTTTTCGTTCACTATTAAGTGTTCAGCCATGGCTATGGCTTCGCCTAATCCAACGCTTAGTTCCCGCATGTTTCTTTCATGGAAAATTTCCCAGTTTTTAGGGTCGTCGCTTCTTCGGCGGCGATAAAGACGTTTAAACCTTGTTTCAGGCGAGGCGTGAACCGCCACAAGCGTAAACTTTGGAAAAAACCGCTTAAGCTCTTCAACTTCTGCGAGGCTTCTAATGCCGTCAACTATGATTTTGCTTTCACAAGCGTTTTCTATTTTTGAAATGCATTTTTTCGCTATGACGTTTGCGCCTTCGCTTTGTCTTAACTCAAGCATGATTTTTCCAAGATTTTCTGGAGTTGGCTCTAAACTTCTTTTTTGGGCTTCTTCTCTAATGATGTCGCCCATAACAACAACGCCGTAGCCGTTTTCCTTTGCAACATCGGCAAAAACGGATTTTCCAGCTCCGGGCATTCCAGCCACGCCTATAACAAGTTTATCATTCATTGGTTAATCGCCCTTTTCAGCATATTTTCTTATTGTTTTTAATGGTTTAAATGTTGTTGAGGGCAAAATTTCTGTAACAACAACATTTGAAAGGCTGGCTTTAAGTGGTGGACGGGGCGGGATTCGAACCCGCGGCCTCCACGATGCCAACGTGGCGATCATTCCAGGCTGATCTACCCGCCCAAGGTTTATTTTAGGTTTTAATCTTTTACTTAAGTTTTCCTAGCTATGGAAATTTGTTATTTGGCGGTAGTTTTAATTTTCAATACGTATGGTTGTGTCTTCCTATGGATACGTTTTGAGGATTCGCTATGTTTATTTATGGAGAGGGGGCATTTATATGTTGAAGGAACGGAAGGGCTATGTCGAAGAAGTCTCCATCGAAGGATGAGGCTTTCGAGGCTTTGGATTTCATAGTTAACGTTTTGAAAGAGCATGAGAAGGATTTGGATAGGCTCATAAACGAGTTGGGCAGCATAACCGAAAGGCTTGGCGATGCTGGCGAGTTAAGCGGTAAAATCGAGAAGGTTGAGGAAAGGTTAACCACGTTGCAAAATGAAATAGCAAATTTAATCACTTATTTGTCGGCTTCTCGTGAAGTCTCCGTGTCGGCGCAGGCAAAACCAGAAGTGAAGGTTGAGGCTGAGACTGAAGCTTTACAGCCTAGGGAGGTGAGGGGTCCACCCGTGATTTTGCGTTGTAAACAGTGGGATGATTTTCAGGCTTTGGCTCGTGGGGCGCAGACTTTGTCTTTTCTTTATAGGGAAGCCGAGAAAACCTTCCAGGTTGATGCTTTGAAAAATAATCAGATTATAACTTATAGTGGTGAGCTTCCTAAGGCTACGGCTTTGTTGAAGAATTGGTTGTCGAAGCAGTTGGAGGTTTCTGAAAGGAATATTTTAGAGGGTATTTTGGCTATTGGCTGAGTGTTTGTATAATCGTTTTATTGAGTAATGCTTTTATATGAGACTTACGTATTAAGTCTTACGACTAATGGAAGGGCTAAAGGTTGAAGGCAAAACCCAAGCAACCAAGAATAGTTTTTCCGTTTTCTGAAGCCTTCTCCTTTCTCCTCGATGACGGAAATGGTTGCTAAAAGGGTTTGCCAAAAAACAATGAAAGCCCTCCATCAAACCCAAACAAACAAAAAGGCAAAAACAATGAAAGAAAACAAACATTACACACAAAAAATCCGCCAAGAACTACTCAACCTAAGAAAAACAATGGAAGAACTGCACTTCCTAAAAAACGTGGCGAAAGACCTCCAACAATACAAAGAAATGATAAAAATAAAAAAATACGACTAAACCCAACCTACATAAAATAAAGTGTTCGTTTATCCTTTTTCTGTTTTTTTAACAATTTTATAGTCTAACGCTATTGAAAATAATGCGGAAATAATTGAGTAAACTATTACAATGATTCCTACTGCTAATAAAATGCTTGATAAAGGTTGGAAAGTTGTTATCTGCCAAACCCTCCAAGAATTTAACGCCCCTTCAAGCTTATTCCTTTCATCCAAAGACTCCGCTTCCTTTAGCCGTTCCTTCAATCCACCAATAACAGATGAAGGATACCATTGAAAAATAAACCCAAGAACAAGTATTATTGCACCAGCTGAAAAAAGAACCGTGAACCGTCTCATGTTAAATGACATAAATTCTACTTCTAATTCTGAATATAAAAAATTAACGATTGAAAGGCGAATGCTAATAAAACGCTTTAAATCCTTAAATAACAATTTTTAATCTTAATTTTTGGATGGATAATCATGGACGACTTGATGAAAAACTTGTATTTCTATAATACGCTAACACGCAAAAAAGAACGGTTTGTTCCCATAGAAAAGGGTAAGGTTAAAATGTACACTTGTGGACCAACAGTTTACGATTTTGCGCATATAGGCAATTTCCGCTCTTTCGTTTTCGAGGATTTGCTCAGGCGGTGGCTTGAATACTGCGGTTTCCAAGTTACGCAAGTCATGAACTTGACGGACGTGGACGACAAAACAATTGCTGGCTCAAGAAGGCATGGCGTACCGCTTCGGGAATACACTGAACGTTACATAAAAGCCTTCTTTGAAGACACAGCCACACTAAACATTGAAAAAGTGGAGTATAATCCACGGGCGACGGAAAACATCGCCGAAATGGTATTGCTTATTAAAAGGCTTATGGAAAAGGGCTACGCCTACCGTGGAGAAGACGGTTCAATATACTATGACATCTCAAAGTTTAAGGATTACGGCAAACTTTCAAAAATAAAAGTTGAAGAGTTAAAGCCAGGCGCAAGAGTAAAAGTTGACGAATACGGCAAAGAGGAAGCGCGTGATTTCGCTTTGTGGAAGGCTTGGGACGAAGCGGACAGCGACGTTTTTTGGGAAACGGAAATCGGCAAGGGGCGTCCAGGCTGGCACATTGAATGTTCCACTATGGCGATGAAGTATCTGGGCGAAACGTTGGATATTCACTGCGGCGGAGTTGACCTAATCTTTCCACATCACGAAAACGAAATTGCCCAAAGCGAAGCTGCAACAGGCAAAAAATTCGTTAATTATTGGCTTCACAATGAGCATTTGCTTGTTGAAGGAAAACGCATGGCAAAACGTTACGGCAACTACTACACATTGAGAGATTTAATAAAGATGGGTTACGACCCGAAGGCTGTTCGCTATTT
The DNA here is from genome assembly GCA_038848005.1 of Bathyarchaeia archaeon. Classification (GTDB taxonomy): domain Archaea; phylum Thermoproteota; class Bathyarchaeia; order Bathyarchaeales; family Bathycorpusculaceae; genus JAWCNN01. The sequence continues at coordinate 4,969 of JAWCNZ010000032.1, forward strand.
GCTGTTGTCAACACATTATAGGCAACAGTTAAACTTCACGTTTGAAGGTTTAAAAGCCGCCAAAGGCGCAGTTGACCGCCTAACAAACTTTGTTTATAGGCTTTTAGACGCTGACGGAAAAGAATGCGGAGAAAAACTAAAACTGCTTATGGAAAAAACGAAAAAAGATTTTGAAGATGCGATGAGCGACGACTTAAACATAAGCGTGGCTTTATCAGCCATATTCAACTTCATCAACGAAGTTAACAAGCTTATGGACGAAAACATGTTAAGCAAAGAAGAAGCCCAGCAAGTCTACAATTTAATGATGAAATTCGACAAAGTTCTCGGAGTAATAGGCGAAATCAAAAAGGAAAGAGAAAAACTGCCGAAAGAAGCTGAAGAGCTTATCCGAAAAAGGGAAGAAGCGCGAAAAGCCAAAGACTGGGCGGCAGCTGACAAAATCCGAGAACAACTAAAAAGCATGGGAATAATAATCGAGGACACACCGCAAGGCGTAAAATGGAAAATAGAAAGACGTTAGAAGCCTCCTTTTCAACGACTACTTGTTCCATGCAGAGTCCAGTCAGCCGTTGCATATTTTTCCATGCAAAGTTTTTCCGCAAGCGCATGTTCATAAACCGTTAATTCGCCGCTTTCAAATTTAACGTTTAACGTTTTCTCAAACCCTTCAGTTATGGCTTCAGCTGCTTCCAAAGCTGAAATGCGTCTTCTAACTTCGGCTTTTACTGATGTCATTTCGTTTTTCACGTTTTTCAGAAAAGTGAACATTTTCTTTGGATTAACATCCAAAAGGATTGTGCCGTGTTGTAGAACAGCGTTTTTCTTGTGGGATTGGGCGCTTCCGGAAATTTTTTTGCCGTTAACCGTCAAATTTGGGCTTGTTTCTGCGTTACTTACTTCAAAATCGGCTTTTACGCCCAAAAACTTTAAGCCTTCAACCACCCCAGCGTAAATTCGCCTGTAAATTTCGTTTATGTCGTCTGTTTGCAGTTCCTTTTTGTCGGCGACGACGCTGTAGACGATTTCGCCTTCTGCATCGTGGTAAACTGCGCCTCCGCCAGTTATGCGCCTAACAACGTCCACGCCGTATCGCCTACAATTTTCCATTTGCACTTCGTCTTGAACTTTTTGAAATTTTCCAATGGACACTGCAGATGGCTTCCAACAATAAAGCCTCAATGTGTTTGGAGCAAGCCCTTGCATTTTAGCTGTTAATATAGCCTCGTCAACCGCCA
>JAWCNZ010000033.1:0-5537 GCA_038848005.1 Bathyarchaeia archaeon
GGGCTGCGTTAGGGGCATTAATAGGCTTAATGGTTGGTGGTGAAGTAGGCACTATTGTAGGTGCTGCCGTAGGTGCAGTCATAACAGCAGTTTTACCTTGGGTTGGTGATGTAGTCTTCCTTGATGAGTATGATTGTATGTGGTGGTGGGTTAGTGAAGCATACGTGCAGTGGCTTATTGACAATGCCTCATGGCTTGCAGCGCTCTACTTTATTTATCCTCATCTTGCTGTTGCTGAGGCAATGTCAGCCTTCCTCAGTTGTGGCTATTTACGGGTGGGTTCAGCAACATTTCACGACGCTGTTGGAGCCGGAAACCCGTCTCCTCAACCAAACGACCGCACGTTGGTGGTTTCATAACTCCCATAGACAAATTTGGTTTGAGGGTGTAGGCTTATGCATGGGCGTTATAAAAAGTTGGTTGGTTTCATGTTTGTTTTGGTTGTGCTTGTTTCGTTTTATGTGAGTGTTGTCCAGATTGTGAATGCTTCTGGCGTTTATGAACTTATTGAGTCTTTCAGCGTGAACAGCCTTAGGAGTTTAAATTCGACTGGCAGGTTTGTTATGGGTGATACTTTAGTGTTTTGGGCTGAATGTGGGTTGGCTGACGCCTATGATTTGAAGATTTACGAGAATTCTTCTGTTGTTTTTGAGGTTAAAGGTGAAATTTGCAATTCTTCGCTTGAAGTTTTTGTTTCGCTTTATCCTCCAGCATTTAACGCTGGAAATACTTACACGGCGGTTCTTTATGTTTATGTCTTTAATTATCCCATACCCGGAGCTTACTATACGGATTCTGCTGTTCACGTTTTTGAGGTTGTTGGTGTTGAAACTCGGTTGGAGCTTACTGGTGAATATGACAGCGTATTGCACAGTTTAAGTTTGTATGCGAACTTGACGAATGTGGATGGTTATCCAATAGCCAATGAAAGTGTAAGCTTTTACTTACAATTTGAGAACGGCAGAAGAAGGCTTACGGACGGGTGGCTTCCCGTGGGTTGTGCTAAAACTAATGCGAGCGGAATGGCAACATTAAACTTTGCTTTAAACACGCCGTTTGATGGCTATTTTGCAAAGGCTTGTCATGAGGGTGATGGAAACTTTGGTTTTTCTGAAAGCTACAGTAACATTACTGTTTCGTCTTATTTCGCATGTGAAAGCTTAAATCAGCATGTACAATCTGGAATATGCATTGAAAATGTTTTTTCAAACGGTAATAGTGGGAACGTGTTTATTACGGTGAGCAGTAGTTCTCCGTATGCTGTTTTACCAATGAACGCAACCGCACAATACATTAGTGATACGCCCCTTGAGGGTTTTTTGAAATTTATGATTTTCTACTGTGATTATACAAACCTATCCGGATTTATCGGCGCCAGCAATCTTAACTTGGTGGATGAGGGACCACCATACGTTTATGAGGCTTCCATTACTTGGAGTCCAAATGTAACTGGTTCTCACAAACTTATCGGTGGAGTTGTAGTTAGTGATTACATGCAGGCTATTAGAAATGCAATTTTAAATGGCACGGACATAATTGCTCAGGGAGATGTTAACCTTAACATTCAACGTTGCCCCTCAAAACTTGTTCTTCAAATTCCTGAAGCAGTGTACAACAACACTTTGCCTGTGGTAATTTCTTTCTCCGCTCCTAGACCGAACCCTTATGAGACAAAAGGTGATGGCTTGTTTATTGCCTCTACCTTGGCGCCGCAGCTCCTATACAACAATATGAGTTATGTTATAGATGAGCCTGTTAAGTTCATCCCAGTTAAGTTCTATGTTGATGATGTTTTGGCATGGGAGGATTTGACAGATGAATATGGAATGCTAATTGGTAACTTGGTTTTAGAGATTCCAGAGGGAGTTAGGCATTTCAGTTTGAAGTTGAAGGGTGTTGTTGACGACGCCTCTATTCTTTACCAAGGCGGAAGTGTTGAGAAAATTGTGAATTTTACATGGGTAAGTGTTAGGGATGTTGGGGTTGGCAACGGCGATTTCCAGTTAAATTGCAGTGTGGGCGTGGACGTTAATGGCGAGAGGAGAATTTATGCGGGAGCAGAAAACCATGTTAAAGTAGAAGTTAACCTTTTCAATGAGCCGCTTTGGGGCGTTCCAACCTCCGTTTTGATTGGTAAACCAGTAGAGCGGGACTGCACCAACAGTTCCGGAGTTGCACGGGTGCCAAGCAGTTCAGAGTTTCTTCATGTGTACAACCTCTATGATATTAACTCTACGTCTGCGTATGCTGCATGCGACATAACTGGTAGATATGGGGTCCCAGATGGAATTGTTGACATGATGGATATATCAGCAGTAGCCGAAGCCTACTTAACAGAACCGCAGGATTCGTGCTATGATTGGCGGGCGGATATAAATTTCGACTTGTTAGTTGACATGAGGGACATTAGATTATGTGGTATATACTTTTTGGAAACTGTTAATTATACTGGAATTTTGGATTATAGTCTTGTGCGTGTTGTGTTTTTTGGTGGTGGTTGGCGGAGTGAGGCTTGGCTTGATTTTGCTGGCTGTGTGGAAATTCCAAGAGGCGCCATAGGGTTTGGATTATACCTTGACAATCAGCCTGTGGGCGGCATATGCACGTTCTTTAAAAATGTTACTTATGGCATTTTTGGTACAAATAATGTTGGAGAGGTTGCTGTTTCATGGAAAACATGGAATGTTGACTGTTATTTTATGCGTGTTTGTTTGCCTTCCACATTTAATGTTTTAGCTTCCAGCTTTTATAATGTAACCCAAGTGGGTGCTATGCTTAGTTTGGTTGACTTTTTATGGGTGGGGAAATTGCCCATTAGCGTGTCTTTGAGTTATGCGCCTGAACAGCCAACACTTGATGGCACGGTAACTTTTATGGCATATGTTTCTGAAAGCGTCAATGGTCGGCCGGTTGGAAATATGCGTGTTAACTTTTATATTTATGGTATAAATGTTTATGGCGAGGAGGTTACGCTTCCGCTTGGATATGGTAATACAAACGCTTCTGGTGTTATTGTTGGGTCTTTTGTTCCGCGAGAATATTATGATGCCTATAAGCTTTATCCGTGGTTTTACATTGAGGCTGTTTGTTTTGAGACACCGTGGACTTTGTTTGATTATGCTGAAGTGCTTGTGGATACACGTTATCCAACAATGCTTAAAGCCTTAGGGGAAACTGTTATTCGCACTTCTTTGGGTAAGCTTGAGACTTTAAGTTGTAGACTTGTTAGAAGCGATACTGGAGAGACTCTTGCCAACAAAACTATTTTCGGATATCTTAATGGGACTCTTGTTGGTTGGGGTTCTACGGATGAGAATGGAGTTTTCTCTCTTGACGTTGTCATACGCAATAAAGGCGTATATATTTATCAGTTTCAGTTTGTTCCATGCTTTGAAAGTGATGCTTTTTATCGGGAGTCTGAGAATGTCACTTTTGTTGTGTTTGTCGCTGATGTTCAGCATGTCTTTGTATTTTTTGAGGTTTCGCCTTCAGAGTTCGAGCCTGGCGATACATTAACTTTGAGGGCTAAGGTTTTGAACGCTTCCAACCCAAATCAGCCTCTGGCAGGTTATGACGTGCGTTTTTATTGGGCTAATTTAACCCATTACGGATTTATTAACCGGGACGATACAGACGGTAACGGTGTTGCGAGTGTTACGTGGCAGTATCCGTTTAATGGTGTTTACGCTGTTTACGCTGTAGTCTATAATGGACAGAAGCTTATTAGTAGTCCTGTCATGTTGACTGTTGGTAGGAAAACTGAGCTTACGCTTGAAGTGAAGGATGAAGGCAACAATCAATACACGTTTTCCGGTAGGCTTCTATACAATGGGAATCCTGTTGCGAATAAGCAAATAGCTTTCAAAATTAACGGTTCAGATGTTTGTGCAGTAACAACGCTTAGCAACGGCACCTATTACTTAACGGTTAAGCTTAAACCAGTAAATAACGCCGCCACGCTCTATAGGATAGAAGCCATATTCACTGGCGATGAAGCCTTAAACTTCACTTTATATGACACTGCACCCGACGGATCGCAATACGCCTTATGCACTACGCTTCAATATTTCGGTTATAAGCCTTCCACTGCGGCGGCTACATTAACCGTTGAACCGCAAAGCACAGAGCTTTTAACGGCGAATAAAACGCCAGAACAAATACAAAAGGAGGTGGAGCAAAGCGGATGGCTAAGCATTTGGCACGAGTTCAGCTGGTTCTACCCATGGTACAGATGCCATCTTAAAATTAATTGTTCTTTGCCTCAAGGACAATTATACATGGATTTCGGATGGACGCCTCTGCCTTTTGGCAACACATTCGAATGCAACGAAGTAGCAGCAAAATTAATCAACGACCTAGCAAACCAAGCCTACGCCACAGGAAAAGAAATATTCCTAGAACTCGTCAAAGGCTACATAATCGGCAAACTCACACAACATGTTGCAGCACTACTTTTAGGGAAAACAGTTTGGGGAACTGTTCTTGCAATAGTAATATATCTGGGTTATTCTATTGGTGCCACGATTAAATTGTTTATGGATAGTGGAAATGATCCATTTGCTTGGCTTGCTGCCTTTGTAAGCTCTGCCATAAGCGGCACTCTTGGATTATTCAAGGATGGGTTGAAGAAAGTGGAAAGCTTTTTAACGGCTGTTGGCAGGCGACTTTTTGGCGAAATAAGTCACATTATGAATTCTTTCTGGGCGAGAGGCTTTAACTTCTTCGACATAACAAGCATAGCCTTCTCACTAATAGACTTCGCATTAATGGTAATATATCTTATCCAATTCGTAAACCTAATAACGTGAGTGAACAGCAAATGCGCCTACTAGGACTAGTAAAATACAGCGAAGAAGAAGGAAAGTTATTTATGAAACCATTTCTTTTAAGTTCATTACTTGGAATTCCCTTAGGCTTTTTTATCGCTATATACTTTGGTATATTGAAAAAGGAAGCTCTCAACAACCCTGCTGAATGGTTTAAGGCAAGTGCTCCTCTCTACGCCATAATTTTCGGATTTTGGTGGTTAACTGCAATTGTACTTACGCCTATTTTTTGGGGAAGAAACGAGAAAATAAACTCTTGGAGAAAACTTGGAAGAACTCTATTTCCAACAGTAATAATTCCATTGGTTGGCATATACACCTACTCTATCTTTACATTACTATTTAATTCTCTTTTCGATTTTCTTCTTAGGTATTATTCTCCGGTTTCGGTGTTTTGGTATGGGTTTTTAGTGTTTTTGCCTTTTGCTTTACTCTTCATATATCTCGCGATTCCTGATTTGAGACCCCGCATGAGGCGTAATTTGCGTTTGGCTTTTACTCGCAGTTTTTGGAGGAAAGCTTGGAGAAACCGCAAAAACCGCCTATGGATAATAATATACATAGCCTTTTTTGTATATGTAATAGTTGAATTTTTATGGAAGATTCTGCACAGTTAAAAAGGGAAAGAAATGAGCCTCTTCGCCCCATTCATGTTTGATGAAAGCAATCCTCCATTTATTATGGAAGTTTATAACATAAACTCTGAGTTTA